>CAYUMH010000012.1:0-59559 GCA_964445775.1 uncultured Terrimonas sp. | reverse complement strand
CCCGGCCAATATTAAAACTTAGTTAAACGCCTGTATTCCTTTATCGTTAAATTTGTAATTAGCCCCGTATTGGACTAATTTTACGGGCAAAAACCTATCTGAAACGGCTAAAGAAAATAGCAAAATGGACGCTCCTATCAATTATACTATTAATAGTAGTTGTATGGTTATTAATACAAACGCCGTTTGTACAAAACTGGCTGGTGCAAAAAGTTACTGCCCGCCTGTCAAAAGATCTTAACACCGAGGTTTCCATTAAACGGGTTGATTTCTCCCTTTTCAATAAAATGCATTTATTGAACACCCTGGTACTGGACCGGCAAAAAGATACCATTCTCTCCGCCGGCGAAGTAACCGTACGTATTACCGACTGGTTTTTCCTGAAAAAAAATATCGAACTTAAATATATCGGCCTTAAAAATGCCGTGGTAAAACTGCAGCGTGATACCGATTCGGTATGGCGCCACCAGTTTTTAATTGATTATTTCTCCTCCCCGCCCAGTACCAAACCCAAAAAGAAAAGCAGCCTTTCACTGGCCATCAAACAACTGGATTGCCAGAATGTATTATTCTGGCAGCATGATGCATGGGTAGGCCAGGATATGAAAATTCATTTTGCCCTGCTGCACGCCGATGCCCGGGTAACGGATTTCGATAAAAAACGGGTGATCGTTGAAAGCATCAATACCGATAAGCCGGTAGTAAGCCTCTCCGTGTATAAAGGCAATAAGCCGGTACGTCCCCGTACGGTTACCAACACCCCCGCCACACCGCAACAACTGGAATGGAATAAAGGTGACTGGTCCATCGAAATAGGACAGGTAAACCTGACCAATGGTACTTTTAAAAACGACAACCTCAGCGTACCCGAAGGACCTGCCGGTGTATTTGACGGGCAGCATATTGCTTTTAACGATATTGACCTTAGGTTAAAGAATGTACTGTGGCAAAAAGATACCATCAGGACCCAGCTCACTGTAAGTACCAAAGAGAAAAGTGGTTTTGAAGTAAAACAACTCACTGCATCGGCAAAAGTAACACCCCGTGAAATGAGCTTTGCCAACCTGCTCATTAAAACCAATAACAGCACCATCAGTAATTACTACAGCATGCGTTACGACCAGTTTAACGACATGAGCGATTTTATTAACAAGATAACCCTGGTAGGCGATTTTGAGAATACGGTGGTGTACAGTGATGATATTGCTTTTTTTGCACCGGCCCTGGCTTCCTGGAAGAAACAAATTAATTTATCGGGCAAATTCAGTGGCCCCGTATCCAATTTAAGCGGCCGCGATTTTTTAATAGAAACCGGCAGTAATACCCGCCTTAAAGGACATATCAGCCTGGTGGGTTTACCCGATATTAAACAAACCTTTATCGATTTCAGCGCCGAAGATTTTAAGACCACTTATGCCGAAGCGGCAACTTTTGTCCCGCAGATCAAAAAAATAAACAAACCCGATCTGTCCGAATTGCAGTATGTACATTTTACCGGCAACTTTACCGGCTTTATCCGCGACTTTGTAACTTTTGGCACCATTAAAACAGCACTGGGTACGGTTAAAACCGATATCAATATGAAGCTGGGCAAAGGGCGAGATCCCGTGTATTCCGGCACCCTGGTAACAGATAATTTTATGCTGGGTAAGTTTTTGCATGAGCCACTCTTAGGTGCTATTGCCCTCAACAGTTCGTTAAAAGGCAGCGGTACGCAGGAGAAAAGACGTATTGCCGAGTTTAAAGGTGATGTAAAGTTTATAGATTTTAACGGCTACCGTTACCAGAACATTCATTTGAACGGCCACCTGAATAAAAACGAGTTTGATGGTATTGCTTCGGTTAACGATGAAAATGTTAAGCTTACGCTTAACGGCCTTATCAATATTAACGATACCCTGCCGGTATTTAACTTTATTGCCGATGTACAGGAGGCCAATATAAAAAACCTGAAACTAACCGATGAGCATATTGCCTTTGCCGGTAAGGTAAATGCCAATTTCTCCGGTAAAACCATCGATGATTTCTTAGGTGTTGCCAATATTACCGATGCCCGTTTAACACATGATGAACTGCAACTGCCTTTCGATTCGCTCACACTCTCCTCTGCTTTTGTAGACGACAAAAAGGTATTAAGCGTAAATACCAACGAACTTAAAGCCAGTGTAACCGGCAATTATACCATTCGTGAATTACCCGATGCCTTTAAAACCTTTTTAAATAACTATTACCCGGCCTATATAGCCGCACCCAGACTGAACAATATTAACGAGCAACTGGACTTTACTATTGAAACAGGTTATATTGATGATTACCTGCGCCTGTTTACCAAAAAGATCAGCGGCTTTAATCATAGTACGATCAATGGCTCTTTAAATACCATCGGCAATAGCTTAACGTTAAAAGCCAATATACCACAGTTTAAATACCTTACTTATAATTTTGATAATGTAAACCTGGAAGGTACCGGTGGTTTAGATACACTGAGGGTAAACGGCAGCGCTTCCAATATTGTGATCGGCGACAGCCTGAATGTACCCCTGGCCACTTTTAATATCACCGCCTTTAATGATACCTCCTATGTAAATATTCTTACAGGGGCCAACCAGGGTATTGACCAGGCAAAGATCAGTGCCGCAGTATTAACCTATCATAACGGGGTACGTATTGAAATGAACCCGTCCAACCTGGTGGTGAATGGTAAAACCTGGACCATTGATGAGAACGGAGAACTGGAGTTCAGGAAAAATGCACCGGCCATTGGTGAACTGCGTTTAAAAGAGAACAACCAGGAGATCGTGATCAAAACCCTGCCTTCTGAAATTGGCGAATGGAACGATGTAAGTGTAAAACTCAGCAAGGTAAACCTGGGCGACTTTGGCCCTTTTATTATGCCGCACAACCGGCTGGAAGGTCTGGCATCGGGCGATGTATTAATAGAAAACCCTTTCAATGACCTGCGCATCATCAGCAATAATTTTAAAGGCGAATACGTACGACTGGATAATGATTCTATCGGCGAAATGAATGCTTCCGTTATTTACGAAAATAAAACAGGCGAGCTTTTTGTGAATGGACAGAATGCCAATCCCGATCACGGTATTGCTTTTGACATGCATTTGTTTTTACAGGATAAAGCCAGTCAACAAAAGAACGTGATTGACCTCACGGCAAAAACCTTCCACCTGAAATACCTGGAACGCTTCCTGGGTACATTGTTCAGCGATATGAACGGTTATATTACCGGTAAGTTCAGCATCAAAGGACCGTTTGATAATTTAGATGTAACGGGTAAAGGACGTTTAACCGAAGCCGGGCTTAAGGTAAAATTCACCCAATGTTATTATAAAATTGACGACAGGGATATTGAACTGAAATCGGGTGAAATTAACTTAGATGGCATTACGTTAAATGATCCGGTGAGCAATAACCCGGTGTATTTAAACGGTAGTATCATGCACACGGGTTTCAGAAATATGTTCTTTGACCTTTCTGTATCTACCCGTAAACCGGGCACCCAGTCTGCCGACAATAACCGGCCCATTTTATTATTGAATACTACTTATAATGATAATAAACAGTTTTATGGTAAAGTAAGAGGTACAGGATCATTTACCTTATCCGGACAGGAATCGGATATGTATATGAAAATAGATGCTATTGCTTCTACCACAGACAGTAGTTCCGTTACCATACCCTCTTCTAACAGTAAAGCCTCAGGCATGGCCGACTTTTTAGTGGAAAGAAAATTTGGTAGAGAGATGGTTGACTCTAATTTTACCAAAGGCAATGGTAATATTGTGTACGATGTGGATATTACCGCCAACAATATGGTGAGCGTGCGGGTGGTGCTGGACGATTTTACCGGTGATGAGATAAAAGGCCGGGGATCGGGAACCTTAAATATACGCAGCGGTTCGGCCGAGCCATTGGCTATACGTGGCAAGTTTAATATTGAAGAGGGTGATTACCTGTTTACCTTTCAATCCTTCTTTAAAAAACCATTTGAATTAAGAAAAGGAGGCGACAGTTATATTTCCTGGAGCGGCGACCCCATGAATGCCCAGATAAAATTTGAAGCCCAGTATAAAGCGGAGCGTGTAAGTTTTGCCCCCCTGGTAACGGGTTTAAATCTTAACCAAGCCTACTCCGACAGACGGGAGAACGTATATGTTTACGCCGACCTTACAGGCCAGCTGTTTGATCCGCAGTTTAAATTCAGCCTGGGCTTTGAGCCGAACAGCAGTTTTAAGAATGAGTTCTCTGTAGCATCGGCCATTCAACAGATGGAGAACGATCCCAACCAGATCAACAAACAGGTTACCTACCTCATTGTATTCAACAGCTTTGCCCCACCCGAAACCGGGCAGGCCGGTAGTGCCGGTTTAGGCAGTGCTATTAACGAGTTTACCTACAGCACCATCACCAGTATCTCGGGTATTATTTTTAACGAGATCAATAAAAAGCTGAACAGTGAGTTATCAAAGATCCTGAAAACGGATAAAGTAAGCCTGAATTTCAGCGGTTCGGTATATAACTATAATCGTGATCTACTGGGTGGACAGCAGGGAGGCGGCTTTAATATTAACCAGAGTAATTTTAACCTGAATATACCTATATCCTTATTTAAAGACAGGTTAGTGGTTACCTTAGGCAATACCCTGGACGTACCCTTACAGGCCAGCTTACAACAAACCATACAATATTTACCGGATGTAACGGCGGAGTGGCTGATCAACCAAAGCGGTACTATACGTGTAAGTTTCTTCTACCGCGAAAACCTCGATTACCTCACCAATAATAACCGTAATAAACGTTCCGGCGCCAGCATCTCTTACCGTAAAGAGTTTGATAACCTGGCCGAGTTTTTAAGACGCAATAGTAAAAAGAAAAAAAAGGAACCGGAGCCCAAACCCGCAGAACAGGCTGGTAAAACTAATTAGCTATAACCAAAGGGACGGTAACCGTTATCAGGGTCCCTTTGCCCGGACTGCTTTCTACTGAAAAGATACCACCCATCATTACGGCTCTTTCCCGCATACCTACGATGCCCATTGTTTTGGTATTTTTTAACTCCTGCAGGTCCATACCAATACCATCATCTACAATAGTAAGTGTCAATGCCTGTTCCCGTTCGTGAAGCGATACGGCAACATTGGTGGCTTTGGCATACCTGGCTATATTGGTCAGTGATTCCTGCACTATTCTGAACAAGGAGGTTTTGGTACTCTCCGGCAGGTCGGGCTCGTGCATATTGGCAGAAAATTTTACCTGTATACCCAGCTTTAAACCCACTTCCTTTAAATGCCATTCCAGTGCGGCTATCAGCCCCAGGTCGTCCAGTAAACTGGGCCTCAGTTCGGCCGAGATCCTCCTGATTGATTTAATAGAATCATTCAGCATCTCGTCCAGGTTGTTCAACCGCTGTTTAATATCATCATCCACCGGCTGCAGTTTACTGGCCAGCCATGCCACCTGTATTTTCATCACGGTAATCTGCTGTCCTAACTCATCATGCATTTCCCTTGCAATCTTCTTTTTATTCTCCTCCCGTATGTACAATACATGTTCACTCAATTCCCTGATCTCTTTATAGGATAAAGCCAGCTCCTCTTCCACTATTTTTAACCGGGTAATATCCATCATGGAACCTATCATACGCTGGGGTTTACCATCTTTATTTTTTACAACATAACCCCTGTCGTATATGGAAACATAGCTGCCGTTTTGTTTTCTGAAGCGATATTCATAAGCCCATTGGTCAACGCCCTGCTCCAATGCATCTTTCAGACTGCTCTCTACTGCTGCCTGGTCATCGGGATGTAAGGCATTTAACCAAAAGTCAATGTCGTACAACCTTTCACTTTGCGCATAACCCAGGTGTATATAAAAATTATTATTCCACAGCACATTACCCGTTGCAATATCCAGGTCCCAGATAATATCATTGGTAGCTTTTAGTACCATATGATGAAACTCTTTTTCTTTAATCAGGTTACGCAGCACATAATCGTCATAGGCACTCATCTCTTTTTCGTTATCTGTATGCCTCTTGCTGGAGGTTAATATCCACGTTTTTTTAGCCATGGCCACGGGAGGCTCCACCACCGGCACCGGCGTCATGTTCAGCAATAAACTGCCCACCAGTGGTATAATGTGAATATTGAAAACAACTTCGCCAATCAGCTTCAGTTGTTCATCCAGGATATGAGGCTCAGAAATGGTATAAGGGCTTAAAAAATAATCCAGGTCCTCATATTTGAGTGAGAATATACCCGACAGGTCCAGGCTTTGCAGGTCTGTCTGGCCAATATGAAAAGCCTTTCGGGCGGCTTTATTCAGATAAATAATACCAAAATTATGGGTAACCAGTATAACAGGTTGGGGGGCATTATCAAACGCCTCATTTAAATAATTAAAACAAGTTGCCGCTGCACCGTTTTGTTTTGACATTAAAGGATTATTGGTTTTACAATTTGCCGGCGCCGGTTAATTATAACCCCTGCGCATTTATAAAATTCACAAGTGACGCCGTATTACGCAAATTTAACTTTTTAAGGATATTATAGCGGTGTACTTCAACGGTTTTTAAGGTTATATCCAGCTTTTGAGCAATTTCTTTTGAGGGCAATCCTTCTTTTATCAGTTTGGCCACATCAATTTCCCTGCGGGATAAAAGGTTAATATTCGTATTGGCCTCCTGCTCCTGGATCTCATGTTCGGCCAGGATACTTTTTACCTCCTCACAAACATACTTCTTCCCTGCATGTACTTCCAGTATGGCATAAATCATCTCTTCTTTCGAGGAGTTCTTGGTAACATATCCCATCGCCCCCAACTGTATCAACCGCTTGGCATATGCCGGCATGCTATGCATGGAAACGCCTATAATTTTAGCCCTCGGCACTTCGGCCCTGATTGCTTTTGTAGCATCAAAACCATTTACGGGTGTCATATGTACATCCATTAAAATCACATCCGGATCTTTTTCCTTTGCAATTTCAATTGCTTCATCCCCATCACCGGTGGCTTCTATTACATTAAACCTGGGGTCACTGTTTAAAATAAATGCCCATGAATCCCGGATAAGTTTATGGTCGTCAACTAACAAAATTTTAATTTGTTCCATAACAAAAAGAGCTTAAGGTTTATCGGTTTGATTATTGCTACCTAAATTTATAATAAAAAAAACGGGAATCAAAATAAACTAAGTAAAAAAGTAAAACTATCCTGCATATATAGATTCCTAAAGAGTAACCTATTACACTATTTAAATTGTGTATATACGACACATAAAACATTGTAAAATACACCATTATAGTTTATCAAAAGTAAACACTCCAACGTTATAAACTATAATGTCCGGTATAAACGGCAAGTCATGTACTCCAGGTGTCATTTTTACACTTGTTATACTTGTCTGTTAGCCGTAAGTGATATAGGTGTGGTAAAAAAGCGGGCGCAGGTTATCGTTGGTCCGCAGGTATGTTTTTGTAAGATTTTAGCAGCTGCAACTGGTGTTGTGCACGCTTAAAGTTATGACCGGGATAAGCCGGAGTATAATAGTGATCGCCGGACAGGTAGTCGCTTAAAAAACGGATTGCCTGCATGAAAATGATAAATTCGCCCGAGTAATAAAAATAGGCTTGTTCGGTGGGAGATAATTGTAAGGACATTTCTGACAGATAGCCCTCTTTAATGGCCTTATACACATCCAGTCGGATGTCAACTTCATCAAAATCCTGTTCCTCCTCTCCTATCAGTGATAAATAGGTACGCATCATATCGCCCACATCGCTGATATAATAACCGGCCATAATCGTATCCAGGTCAATAACGGCAAAGGCTTTACCTGAGGGGTTAAACAGCACATTACTGATCTTGGTATCGTGGTGGGCTACTCTTTTTTTAATAAGCGAGTTAGCCGATAATTCATTAAACTGTTTTACAATAGCTGCCTGTTCCAATACCAGTTCAATCCACTGGCGGGCTTCCTTCAGCCGGTCAGGGTCACCGGTTTTCAATACACTTAAAAAATCGTTGTAACGTTTTGTAAGATCGTGGAAACCAACAATATTTTCGTGCAGGTTCTCTGCCGGAAAATCGGTTAAGAGGGCGGTGAAACGGCCAAATTGTTTGGCAGCTTCATAGGCCTGGTCCGCATTCTCTACAATGGAAATAGTCTGCGAACCCTTTAAAAACTTAAAGGCCCTGAACCAGTTGTTATGTGCATCTTTATAAAAGGAAGTGCCGCTGCTGGTTAACAAAGGAGCCGGAAAATAATATTCAGGAGCATGTTTTTTCAGGTAATTATTTACCGCTTCAATGTTATGTGCAATATGGGCCGGGGAGGCAAATACATTTGTGTTTACTTTTTGCAATACTAATTCGGTATCGTCAAAAGTCACTTTCCAGGTACTATTAATTAAACCACCGCCTAAACGTTCAATGGTAAAATTGTCGTTGGTGCATCCGTATTGTTGCACCACCCGGGCAAGCTTTGTTTTCTCAATAGTATTAGGTATAACTTCAATCATGCAGGTTCGTAATAGAGTTGTTATTATGCTAAACAGTCCTAATGAGGGACAAAATAATACAAATACATACGCAAAAATCGCACAAACGATTGCCTGAAAATAGGAAGAAATTAAGCTCCGCAACACAAACGATTGCCTGAAAAACAACAACTTGCAATCTTTTTAACGACAGGTATAAAAAAAACGGCCGGGAAAACCAGACCGTTTTTACTATTATAATTTGTGGAGGTGACCGGATTCGAACCGGTGTCCAAACATATTCCTCAAAAGCTTTCTACATGTTTATTTCTTTATTGCTTGTCGGCAACCAACCGGAAAAGAACAAACCAATTGATCACTTAGCTGGATAGTCTTAAGCAACAGGCACAGCCTTCTGTTGCAGCAGCCTGTTTTGTTTTTTAAGTCGGCGGCGGGGCGTGGTAACAGACCAACCGGCCCGGCGGCCCTAATGACTAACTAATCACTGATTAGGCAGCCATGGCATACTGAGTATTGCCATTTATAGTTTGAATATTCAGATTAAGGTGCTAATTATCCAACGCACCACATGCTTACACCTTCAAAGATCTACGCTGTCAAAACCAAACACCCCCGACAGATCAGTCTGCAAATATACGACAGATTAAGCAGTTGACAAGGGACAATTGACGATTGACAACGTTTTTAATTAACCCGGCTTTAGTACCAATGGCATCGTTCCTTGCGCTGTGTCCCAACAATATTGTTGTGGGTCGCACACTTGTACTGCAGCTCTTTACTCAACAAGACAAAAAAAGTCAGGAAGTCAGAAAGACCGAAAGCAGGAATTGTCCTTTGAACTTTTGAACCTTTGAACCTTGAACTTTTTGAACTTCTTCTATGAACAACTCCTACCTGAACAACCTGAATATATCTAACCCAATTGCATAGGCCATTAAACCTAACAATAATACCATACCTACCAGCTGGGCATATTCCATAAACTTATCGCTGGGCTTGCGGCCGGTGATCATTTCTATTAATGTAAACAGGGCATGGCCGCCATCCAAAGCCGGTATCGGCAGTATATTCATAAAGGCAAGAATAATTGAGAATAAACCGGTCATGGTCCAGAAACGGTGCCAGTCCCATTCGCCGCCAAATGTTTTACCAATACTGATCACACTACCCAGGTTTTCGTTTACCTTATGTTCTTTGGAAACAAATAATAAACGGATACCTTCAATATATTCACCCAGTTTTTCCATTCCAAAGTTTACACCGGCGGGTATTGACTGAAAGAAGGAGTATTCCTTTTTCTCCGTTTCAATTACATCAAAAACGGTATTAAAGCCAAAGCCTATTGAACCGTCTTCTTTTACTTTTACCACGGTGCTTAAGGTATCTGTATTATTGCGCAGCAAAGTAAGCGTTACATCTTTGCCACTGAGTTTAGGTATTGCTATCTGGTAATCCTGTGCATAGGTATAGGGGGTACCATTTAAAGCCAGGAATTTATCGCCTTTTTTAAAATCGCCCTGTACAAATTTTGCATCGGTAACCGTATCTACTATCGGTAATAAGGCAGGGTATACAAAACGTTTTTGTTTGCTCTTGGTCAGCTTGCTTACAAACCCATCCGGTATAACAACCGTAGTATCTTTACCATTACGTGTAACACTCAGTTTAGCGTTCTCACTCATAAAAATACCTTTGGGTAAATCATCCTGGTATACCAGTGTTTTACCGTTAATGGCTGTAACCAGGTCACCGCTTCTTAAGCCTGCGGAAGTAGCGAGTGAGTCAGCATAAATACCATATTTTAAATTAGCCACGGGTATTTTTTCTTCGCCCCATACAAACAGTATCATGGCAAATATTACAAGTGCCAGTACAAAGTTGATGATCACCCCTGCCAGCATAATAATTAAACGCTGCCAGGCCGGCTTGGCCCTGAACTCATAAGGCTGAGGCGGGAGTTTCATGGCTTCCTTATCCATGCTCTCATCTATCATGCCCGATATTTTTACATAACCACCCAGGGGAATCCAGCCAATACCGTATTCCGTTTCACCGATCTTCTTTTTCCAAAGCGAGAACCATGGGTTAAAAAATAAATAAAACTTTTCCACCCGGCAGCCAAACCATTTGGCGGTTAAAAAATGTCCCAGTTCGTGCAACACAATCAAGATGGAGAATGCCAGTATAAACTGTCCCAGGTTGGCCGCAAATGCTGACCAGTCAATAGCTAAAAGTGTCATGTATTATTATAAGGTATTATAAAATTTTGAACGCAAATATCCGCTAATTGCCAAATATATGCTTACCGCCCATGAATTATTTGATTTTGTTAAGATTTGGAGCATGGTTAAAGGCCTATAATATCAGCGGTCATGGCCCGGGCTTCGCCATCGCTCATAAAGTATTGATCTAAAGTAGGTTGTTGAACAAAGGGTATTTTGTGCATTACTTTTTCAATAACATCGGTCATTTCCAGGAAGCCGATCCGGTTTTTTAAAAAAGCATAAACCACTATTTCATTAGCGGCATTTAACACACAAGGCAGGTTGCCCCCTTTTTCCAAAGCCTCAATGGCCAGGGCCAGATTACGGAAAGTTTTAATATCCGGCTCCTCGAAGTTTAAGGTGTTTATTTTTTTAAAGTCAAAACGCGGAAAGTTATTGGCTATCCGTTGCGGAAAAGCCATGGCATACTGGATGGGCAGTTTCATATCGGGCAGGCCCATCTGGGCTTTAATACTGCCATCCTCAAACTGCACCATGCTGTGAATAATGCTTTGCGGATGCACCACTACCTGTATCTGGTCGGGAATTAGGTTAAACAGCCATTTGGCTTCAATCATCTCCAGTCCCTTATTCATCAGGGTGGCAGAATCAATGGTAATTTTGGCGCCCATGGCCCAGTTAGGATGTTGTAAAGCATGTTCCCGCTTTACATTTACCAGGTAATTGGGTTTACGTCCTAAAAACGGACCGCCGGAAGCGGTTAAAATTATTTTTTCAATTTTATTTCTTCCCTCCCCTACCAGGCATTGAAAAATGGCTGAGTGCTCACTATCCACCGGTATTACCGGCACACGATGTTCAATGGCTTTTTGCATTACAATATCACCGGCCACCACCAGGGTTTCTTTATTGGCCAGGCCAATGGGCTTACCATTTTCAATGGCTTTTAAAGTGGGCTTTAAACCGGCATAGCCTACAATGGCCGCAATCATCATATCATAATTATCCATAGCAGCTACTTCATCCAAAGCTGCTTCGCCGGCAAATACTTTTATATCGGTACTGGCCAGGGCCTGTTTTACTTTCTGGTATTTTGATTCATCGCCAATAACAATAATATTGGGATTAAAACGCAGGGCCTGTTGTATCAGCAGGTCTTCATTTTTATGAGCCGTTAATATTTCGGCCGAAAATTTATCGGGATTAGCCGCAATAACATCTAAACACTGGGTACCTATGGACCCGGTTGATCCGAATATGGCTATCCGTTTTATAAGTTGTTGTTCAGTCATTGTTAAAAGTTCCAGAGGTTCAAAAGTTCCAAAGGTTCAATTGTTCATAGTTAATAGTTCATGGTTCATAGTAGAAGAAGTTCAAACGTTCAAGGTTCAAACGTTCAATGGACAGTTACTCTCTTTCTATCTTTTATTGTCCATCGTCAATTTTCAATTGTCAACTTCTCTATTCTGCCCACTTTTCCAGTTCGCTGGCAATTTTCCTGTCGTTGCTTAAACGCGGTACCTTGTTCTGCCCGCCCAGTTTACCGATCGATTTCATATAATCGATAAAGGCATTCTTTTTAACAGCTGTCAGTTTTAAAGGCTGCAGGATATTACCGCTGATTAAATCATCGTAATATACATTCTTTTTACGAAGGTTCTGGTCTACCTTTTGTGCAAAAGCCTTCATATCGCCGGGTTTGTTCTCAAATTCAATGAACCACTCGTGGTAAGAGCGGCCTTCTCCTTCACTAACGAAAGGCGCTACCGTAAATTCGGTAATACGGACATTCTCTTCATCAGCAGCTTTCAATAAACTATACTCTACTTCCTCACCAATAACATGCTCACCAAATGCCGATATATAATGCTTTATACGTCCTGTTACGACAATACGATATGGGTTAGTGGATACAAACTTAACCGTATCCCCAATATTATACCCCCATAACCCTGCATTGCTGCTGATAATGATCGCATAGTTCTCGCCCACCTTCACCTCGGCCAGTGATAACCTGGTGGGGTTATCGTTATGGATCTCGCTAACGGGAATAAATTCGAAGAAGATGCCGCTGTTGGTATTTAATAATAAACCCTCTGCCTCCTGAGAATCCTGGAATGCAAAGAAGCCTTCCGAAGCCGGGTAGGTTTCAACACTATCCAGTTTTTTACCAATGCTCTGGAACAATTTGGCTTTATAGGGTTCAAAGTTCACACCACCATGAACCAGTACCGAGAAATTAGGAAATACCTCAGTGATGTTTTTACCGGTACGGCGCATGATCTCATCAAAGTACATCTGCATCCAGGGTGGTATGCCACTGATGAGGGTCATATTTTTATTGATGGTCTCATCTACTATTTTATTCAGCTTGGTTTCCCAGTCTTCAATACAATTGGTTTCGTAACTGGGTAGCTGGTTTTTACGCAGGTACCGTGGTATATGATGGTTTACAATACCGCTTAATCGCCCCGTGGGTATATCGGCAATACGCTCCAGTACCGGCGAGCCGGATAAAAAGATCATATTACCATCCGCAAAACGGGTGTTACCGGTTTCGGCCATATAACATAATAAGGCGTTACGGGCCGAATTAATATGATTGGGAATAGAATCCTTGGTAATGGGAATGTATTTGGTGCCACTGGTAGTGCCGGAGGTTTTGGCAAAATAGGCGGGCACCCCTTTCCATAATATATTATGCTTGCCCTCCTTTATTAATTCTATATAAGGCTTAAGCTGCTCGTAATCTTTAACGGCAACGGCTTGCTTAAATTCCTGGTAATTATGTACTTGGGCTAAATTAACATCTTTTCCGAACTGTGTATTGCGGCCAACTTTTAGTAAAGTTTTCAGGATTGCTTCCTGATCATCCACAGCGGACAACATACCCTTTTTAATGGACTTATGTACGATGGCGGCAAGTGGTTTAGCCAGGAACGATTTGATTTTCATATACTTAACTACTTTTCAGCCTAAGCTCCGCGGCTTTCCTTAATTTTGTATTAACGTTTAAACTGTTTGATTTGCTGCGAGTTACAACAATCAAGCCAGCCATTCCTGTACAGGCGTAAGCAAAGATACAGGAAGCGTTTACATAAAATACCTAATTTAACTATTCAAAAGTTTAAACGATTATTGGTTAGTTAAAATTTTCCCCTTACCTTTGCCGTCCTAATTTTCAGACTATGTTAGCAGTAATTAAAGTTGCGGGTCAGCAATATAAAGTAGAAAAAGACCAAACATTATATGTACCACGTGTGGAAGGTAAAGCCGGTGATACATTAAACCTGGAAGTATTACTGGCAGATGCCGGTGGTAGCGTATCGGTTGGTTCAGCAGTAAGTGCAAAAGTAACTGCCGAGATTGTAGACCAGGTGAAAGGTGATACAGTAATAGCGTACAAACAAAAAAGAAGAAAGGGCTTTCACAAAAAGAAAGGCCACCGTACCGCTTATACTAAAATTAAAGTTACCAACATTGCTTAATTACGTTAAGTAATACTGGTCTGTTATTAGATAAAGAAAATTTAAGTTAGAAAAATAAAATTAATCTATCATGGCACATAAGAAAGGTGAAGGTAGTGTAAAGAATGGCCGCGACTCAAGAAGTAAACGTCTTGGCGTAAAAATCTTTGGTGGTCAGCCTGCTATTACCGGTAATATCATCGTTCGTCAACGTGGCACTGTTTACCATCCTGGTAAAAACGTTGGTGTAGGTAAAGACTTTACGCTTTTTGCGTTAAACGATGGTGTTGTAGAATTTAGAAAAGGCGCTAAAGACAGAACTTTTGTATCTGTTCTTAACGTAGAAGCAACTGCTTAATACCTGCAGGTTAACTATTTTTTGTGAAAAAAATTTGGGTAGTATAAAATAATTATTATTTTTACTATTGATAACCCATTTAATAAACATTAAGTCCACAAAAAATGGCAGCTAAAAAAGAAGCTCCTAAGAAAGCAGCAAAAAAAGCGGCTCCTAAAATAGCAGCTCCAAAGAAAGCAGTAAAAAAAGCAGCTCCTAAAAAAGCAGCAAAAAAAGCGGCTCCTAAAAAAGCAGCTCCAAAGAAAGCAGCAAAAAAAGCAGCTCCTAAGAAAGCAGCAAAAAAAGCAGCTCCTAAAAAAGCAAAGAAATAATAAAAGATTTCTTTTAGAAAAAATAAGAAGCCTCCAAGTAATTGGAGGCTTTTTCATTTCATTCTCTTCTGATCTACTTCCTGTTACATCTTCTCATCAACATATGAAAATTTATACACCACCAGGCAACGGTTAACGTTGGCAGTGTATTCTTTGATCAGGTGGGTATAATAACGCCTGTACCCTTTGGCCGGTGCCTCCAGTGTTCCGTTATAAGTACCACCACCGGTTGATCGCAGGTCAATCACAAAACTCCCGGGAGTTAAAGGTCCGTAGAACTGGTTTTTACTGATGCCGGATGATAAACCGGGATGGGAGTTGTTGTAATTAGACCCAATGGTGCTACACCCCGAACCATTAGAGCCGGACGGGTAACTCAGGTTTTCTGTCCACCGGTAATATATTTCATACTCGGCTACCGGCTCTTCTATATCCGTTTCCAGTAAGTCGTCGATCTTTTTTTTGATGCAAGACGACAATAATAGGGATAGACAGAAAAATACAATACTTAATTTTAATGCTTTCATAAATGGATGATTAAACAGATCTTTTGATACCGAAAAATAATACCGGACCATAAATTTTAAAATACCACCAAAGAGGTACAACCCCTTACCTGTCTTTTACCGTATAATAATATTGCAATAACTTCGTCACCAAATATTGCCGTAAACAATGATGGATAATGCCGCTATTGCCGATAATTTTTCACTGTTATCAAAACTGATGGATATACATGGTGAGAATAGTTTTAAATCAAAAACCTATTCCATTGCCGCTTTTTATATTGAAAAATTACCGGAGCAATTGGGTAATACCGACCGCAGTATTATTCCCCGTATTAAAGGTATTGGTGACAGCGTGGCAAAAAAGATTATTGAAATGCTGGACACCGGCGCTTTAACGGTGCTGAATGATATAATAGCCGACACCCCTCCCGGTGTGATTGAAATGCTGAACATAAAGGGCATCGGCCCAAAAAAGATCCATACCATCTGGAAGGAAATGGAGATTGAAAGCATTGGTGAATTACAGTACGCCTGTAACGAAAACCGCCTTACCCTGTATAAGGGCTTTGGCGCCACTACCCAGCAAAAGGTTTTAGAAGCCATTAATTTTTACCTGGCTAACCAGGGGCATTTTTTATACGCCCAGTTATATCCCGTTTTTCCGCAGGTACAACAATATTTACAGCAATTATTTGGCGCAGCTAAAGTAGCATTAACAGGTGCTTTTAAACGACAGATGCCCACCATTGAAGAAATGGCTTTTGTTGTAAATGAAGATAACGCAACAATTAAACCTAAATTTATCTCTGCCTTTCCCCCGGAGTTATTAGAGGAAACTGATAACAGTTTGTTGTACCAGTTAAAAAATGGTTTGCGGTTAAGGCTGCATACGGGTACCGGTAATTTTGCGCAGCGTGTTTTTGATCACAGTGGATCACCGGAATTTGTTACCGGTTTTTACCAGGCTTTTCCTGACCTGGCGATAGATGCTGCCAACCCCGACGATACACAGTATTTTACAGCCGCAGGCGTTGCATATATACCACCCTGCCTGCGTGAATCGGTTACCATTATACAAACTGCACAGCAAAATAAATTACCCGTATTAATACAACCCGGCGATATTAAGGGCATTATACATAATCATAGTAACTGGAGCGACGGCACCAATACCATTGAGGAAATGGCAAGGGCTTTAATGGCAAGGGGTATGGAATATTTTGTTATATCCGATCACTCCAAATCGGCTACCTATGCCAATGGTTTAACCGAGCAGCGCATTGCCGAGCAGCATGCATATATTGATGAACTCAATAAAAAACTGGCCCCTTTTAAAATTTATAAAAGTATTGAGTGTGATATATTAGGTACCGGTCAGTTAGATTACAGCGATGAAGTATTAGCCGGTTTTGACCTGGTGATCGCATCTGTACACAGTAACCTGCAAATGAATGAAGAGAAAGCGATGCAGCGTTTACTAACCGCTATACAGAATCCCTATACCACTATTTTAGGACATATGACGGGCCGTTTATTGTTAAGCCGTAATGGTTACCCTATTGATCATAAAACCATTATTGACGCCTGTGCTGCCCACCAGGTAGCCATTGAATTAAATGCCCACCCCCGCCGTTTAGATATTGACTGGCAATGGATACCTTATGCACTTGAAAAAAATGTGCTGATCTCCATTAACCCCGACGCCCACTTTATTGATGGGTTTAATGATGTAACCTATGGTGTATTGGCAGCACAGAAAGGTGGTTTAACAAAAGAGAGAAATTTAAGCAGTTTTTCATTACAGGCGTTTGACGATTATATCAGCCAGCGGAAAGCCGCTATTAAATAATCTTTGTTTATACAACTGGCAACAGGTGTTGGTTCATTACCTGCCATCATCCGTTTAGCAGGTATTTCTGTTACTGCCATCTTTTGTCTACATTTATTGCAGCATAATATTCATGTATGAGAAGATTTATCTTATCCGCTTTGGCTTCTATATCTGTTACTTATTGCACAGCGCAAGCAGATGACTCTTTAATGATCCGTAAAATTGCAAGCGAGATATTGGTCAATTCCCAGGCTTATGATAACCTGCGTTACCTGACCAAACAGATCGGCCCGCGTTTAGCCGGTTCAGGCGGCATGGTAAAATCTGAAAAATGGGGTTACCAAGCTTTTCAGAAAGCCGGGGCCGACCAGGTATTTATGCAGGAATGTATGGTGCCTTACTGGGTAAGAGGAGGTAAAGATGAAGCCATTGTTACCTATGCTCAACCTCCAGGAATGATGGGAGTAGAAGGTACCCGTTTCATCAAAAAACCACTGGATGTAATAGCCCTGGGTAATAGCATAGGGTCAGGACCTAAAGGAATTGTTGGCGAAGTACTGGAAATAAATTCTTTTGAAGACCTGGAACAGAAAAAAGACCAGGTAAAGGATAAGATTGTTTTTTACAATTATCACTTTAAAAAAGATTTTGTAGAAACATTTGATGGTTACAGCGATGCCGTAAAATACCGTGGTGGCGGCCCAAGCAGTGCGGCAAAATATGGCGCTGCGGGTGTAATCATCCGGAGCATCAGCCATGGTGAGAATAACCATCCGCATACAGGTGGAACCCGTTACGATTCGGCTTATCGCAAAATACCCGCAATAGCAGTAGGCCTGCAGGATGCCGACTGGTTAAGTAAAGAATTAGAAAGCAAAAAACTAACCATGACGATCAAGACCTATGGTTATTTTAAACCCGATACCATCGGGCATAATGTAATTGCCGAATGGAAAGGATCGGCTTTCCCCAATGAGATCATTACCGTAGGCGCTCATTTAGACAGCTGGGATAATTGTGAAGGTGCCCATGATGATGGTGCCGGTTGTGTACAAACCATCGAAATACTAAGAGCTTTTAAAGCCATCGGTTACCAGCCTAAAAGAACCATCCGTTTTGTTTTATTTGCCAATGAAGAAAATGGTGTAAGGGGCGGTAATAAATACGCGGCAGTAGCTAAAGAAAAGAATGAACAACATGTGTTTGCACTGGAAAGCGATGCCGGCGGCTTTACCCCAAGAGGATTTGGATTTACAGCAAAACCAGAAATCTTTGCCAAAATAAAATCATGGGAATATTTACTAAGGCCTTATGGAGGCAGTTATTTTGCACCGGAAGGAAGTGGCGTAGATATTGCCCCGCTTAACCGCACACTGGGTACTACCATTGCAGGTTTAATGCCCGACTCACAACGTTATTTTGATTACCATCATGCCCGTAATGATGTATTTGAAGCTGTTAATAAACGGGAACTGGACCTGGGTGCTGTAAATATGGCCGCTTTAATTTATTTAGTAGATAAATATGGTTTGTAATAAACCTAACACTTACTTACAAAGAGTCAAACCTAACGTAAGGCCTCTCCCATCCGTTTAGCGACTGTTTCTTTATAATTGCGACCAATGGGCAGTAACTGCCCCTGGATCTCTATTTCAGTGGCATTATAGGCTGTCACCATTTGTTTGGAAATGATGAACGATCGATGAATACGCAAAAAGAATTCGTTGCCCAATTGCTGCTCCAGTTCATTCAATGACATTTTAATGAGATAGTTTTGTTCTTTTGTTACAATGTACACATACTCCTTCCTGCTTTCAACATAAATAATTTTATTAAAATCGACCTTAACTTTTTTCTTGTTAATATTTAAAAATATATAGGTTTTGGCAGGTGCTACTTCTTCCTTAACCCCAACTTCCACATATAACTGAGCCAGTTTGTTCACCGCCTGCATGAAACGGTTAAAACTAACGGGCTTTAATAAATAGTCAACCACGTTTAATTCATACCCGTCCAGCGCATATTCCCTGTAAGCCGTAGTAAGTATAATTTTGGGCGGGTGGTTGAGTGTTTTGATAAAGTCGAGCCCCTTGATCTTGGGTAAATGAATATCGAGAAATATCACATCTATTTTTTCTCGCTGTAATACTTCCATTGCATAGATAGCATCGGTGGCAATGCCCGCAAAATGCAGGAAGGGTATCTCGGCAATATACCCCTGGATGATCTCGGCTGCCAATGGCTCGTCCTCTACTATCAAACAATTAATTTTCCGCATGGGTATCAAGGTTTATATGCAGTTTTACATGGAAGATATTGTTATCGTTATTTATTTCAAGACTATAGGACCGGTACATTAACTCCAGCTGCCGCCTGGTATTATGCAAGCCGATATTTTCAGTAGTTTCTGCCTGATCCGATCCGGTTTCAAATGAGTTGCTGATCTCAAATAACAGTACTTTTTTATCCAGTATAAAATTAATATGGATAAAAGAATCGAACCTGCTGCCGCTGGGACCATGTTTAAAAGCATTTTCTACCAGGGGCAATAATAAAAGCGGGGCTATGGCAACTGCAGGATCATCTACGTTTTTATTAACAACAATAGATAACCGTTCGTAACGCAGTTTTTCCAATTCTATATAATCTTCCAGGATACGGATCTCCTCCTCAATAGTAATACTTGGTTTATTTGACCGGTATAACATAAAACTCAACAGATCGGAAAGTTTCATGATCGCTTCTTCGGCCTTGTCTGATTTTTTTTTCGTTAACGCATAAATATTATTGAGTGTATTAAACAAAAAATGCGGGTTCATCTGGTTACGCAGCATTTTTAGTTCGGTTTCTAACTTTTCCTTGACGAGCTTTTTCTCCCGCTCCTTCATTTTTAATTGCAGGCGAACCGATTTAATGGCAAACATTAACCCCGATGTAGCCACAAAGTTGAACAGGATGGACATGAACCTGCGGAATTCAAATGTTGGCGAGGCAGGGAATTTACCGTCCAATATTATTGGTACTATGATATAATAAAAAGCAAACCGGACCAGGTAGATACAACCTATCAATACCACAATTGCCTCAAATATATACCAGCTATATTGTGCTATACTCTTTCCCTTAGCACTTAAGCGGGGCCATAGCCGGTAAGAAAAATAATATGCGTAGAGTAGCTCGGGCAACCCTTCCAATACCACTGTTTGCAAAGCGGATATTATATATTGCCATTCAGTAAACCCTTCCAGGTTACCCAGTAACCATAAATACTCTATTACCCCCCTGAACAGGAAATAACAACACCAGAATATTATGTGCAGGTAAAGTCGTTTCATCCTGCACAAAAATCGGGAAACACGATCATTTTATACATAATTCCGTTCAATAGCTTCATTTTTTTCTACCAACAGCATGAATCTGTCAACCAGTGCATTTTATACAGTAAAAACCCGGACCATGCCTGTTTTACAGCTTTTATTTACCAATATCCATCGTTAGTTGAAATTCTTAAAATACAGTTCCCACACAGTTTATTTTCGTCACATCACACAGTTAAACCAATGCTTACACTGGTTTTGTTATTAGTTATCATCCATGGATGTACCAGGATACAACTGCAACCGAATGAAACACCGCTTCATTTATTTTAAACTAATTAACCAAATGAGAAAAAAATTACTTTTATTCCTATGCCTGTTTTTTACCGGGGGAATATTATTAGCACAAAAAACAATTTCAGGGAAGGTTACCGACGAAAAAGGTGATCCCATTCAGAATGCTTCTGTTACGGTAAAAGGTACTTCCAATGGTACCATCACCAATGCCGAAGGATCTTTCTCTTTTACAGTTACTGCCAATGCAAAAACACTTATTATTTCCGCAGTTGATTTTACCAGCCAGGAAATAAGCATCGGTAATAATAATAACTATACAGTAAAACTAAAATTACAGGACAAGTCTTTACAGGAAGTAGTTGTGGTAGGATATGGTACCCAGCGTAAATTAGATAATGTAGGTTCTGTTTCCTCGATTAAAGGCGTAGAAATTGCACAACGCCCTATACAGAGTTTTGAAGCAGGCCTGGCCGGTAAAGCAACCGGGGTGCAGATCACTTCTCCCAATGGTTTATTGAATAACCCGCCTGTGTTCCGGATCAGGGGAACCAATTCCATATCGTTAAGTTCTTATCCGCTGATAGTAATTGACGGCGTTCCTACCTATACCGGTGATGCCAGTGGTACCAATGCGCCAGGTAATGCCCTGGCCAGTATTAACCCTAATGATATTGAAAGTATAGATATAGCCAAAGATGCCGCTGCTACGGCTATTTATGGCAGCCGGGCCGCAAATGGTGTGGTGTTTGTTACCACTAAAAAAGGTAAGGCAGGTAAAGCAAGAATCAGCTATGATGGATGGCTGGGTTTTTCAAAAGCATTCCGTTTACCGGAATTACTTGATGCTTTCCAGTATGTGGATGTAAAAAACCAGGCCGTTGCCAATAACCCTTCACAATTAGCAACATTAGGCGCCAATCCTTTTAAACTGACCAATGACGCCAATGGTAACCCTATTAATACAAACTGGTACGACGAAGTTTACCGCTCTGCTTTATCCCATAATCATGCCCTGAGCGTTTCAGGCGGTAACGATGCTACAAAGTATTACTTTGGTGTAGGCTATACCAACCAGGAGGGGATTGTAAAATCGAATAATTTTATCAGGCAGAATGTATTGTTCAACGTTGACAGCCGGATAAGTAAACTAATTTCCGTAGGTGGTAAGATCGCCTTTTCCAATGAGAAGAACAATATAGCCACTTCTTCAGGTTCATTAAGCGGAGAAGCATTCGGCATTGCCGGTTTAGGAAGAACCGCTCTGGTAAATGCTCCTAATGTTTCTTCATACAAAGCAGACGGATCGTATAATATTGTTACCAGGGCTACCCCGCCGGCATCCCCGGATTTTATTGGCGTGATGAACAATGCGGTACCACAGGTTGGTTTTTTTAACCCCGCCATATTATTAGATAAAAACCGTTCTAACAGCGAAAGCAATCATATACAGGCCAATGCCTTTATTCAGTTAAACCTGCTGAAGGGCCTTGCTTTCCGCAGTGTGTATGGTATTGATTATTTAAATGTTGATAACGATCTTTTCTGGAACCCCTTACACGGCGATGGCCAGACCTATGGCGGATTTGCCAGTGCGTCCTACAGTAAAAACAAAACCTGGTTATGGACCAACACTTTACAGTATGATAAACAGATTGGCAATCATAGTATTGGCATTTTAGCCGGGCACGAACAACAAAGAAGAACAGGCAGGGGTTTTGGTATCAACAGGCAAACTTTATCTGACCCCGTATTTACCGAGATCCAGGCAGGTTGGGTGACCAACAATACAGCAGGAATGGGTTTCGGGGAGAATTACCTCACTTCCGTTTTTGGCAGGCTTACCTATGATTATGCAAAAAGATATTTTATAACCGGTACTTTAAGACAGGATGAGTATTCCGGTTTAGGTAAAAAGAAAGGTGTATTCGGAGGGGGCTCCATTGGCTGGGAAGTAACTGAAGAAGGTTTCTGGAAAAAGATGAGTGCGTTAAACAGCCTGTTCAGTGGTTTAAGAATCAAAGCTAGTTATGGTACAGTTGGAAACATTGCAGGTATTGGCGATTACAGTCCTTATTCAACTTATGGCAGCGGCTTGTATGGAGGCTCCCCGACCCTTTCTTTCTCCGGTGTAGGTAATCCTTTACTGGAATGGGAAACCAGTAAAAAACTGGACATAGGCTTATCCTTTTCTTTACTGGATAAACGCATTGGAGCTGAAATTACTTATTTTAAGAATGATGTAGACAACCTGATCCTGAACGTTCCGCAAGCCGCGTCTACCGGCCTTGGCTCAGTAGCCGCCAATATTGGCTCTATGTATAATAAAGGCTGGGAGTTTGAATTGAATGCTACACCAGTGATGAAAAAAGACTTTACCTGGAACACTTCTTTCAACCTGACATTAAATAAAAATATGGTTACCTCTCTTGCGCCTGGTCTGGAAGAAATAACCTATTCTACATCGGGTAGTGAGCTTACCAATAAAACCAAAGTGGGTTATCCTGTCGGTTACCTGTTTATGGTAGTGAACGGCGGTGTTGATCCTGCAACAGGCAGAAGAATTGTATTAAACTCAGAAGGCAAACAGGTTTTTTACCAGCATTATGCGCCTGCAGGTCAGTTTAACTGGTCGTTTGCCAATGGCACAAAGTATGTGGGCCCGAATGGCGAGACCAGTGTTTCACAGGCAGCTGATGGTGTGATGTACGGCAATTCACAACCCAAACAGTTTGGTGGCTGGACGAATACCCTGCGTTATAAAAACTTTGACTTTTCTGCTTTAGTAACCTACCAGGCCGGGTATTATATCTATTACGGATCAGGTGCCGGCTTACTGGACCAACGTTTCTGGAATAACACTACCGATATATTAAATAGCTGGAAGAAAGCCGGCGATATTACCGACGTACCCAAGAGTGTATACGGAGATAATGTTTCCAATGGCAGTGCACTCACCATGTCGGCTAATGTACACAAAGGTGATTTTATTAAATTAAGAAATCTCTCCCTTGGTTACAGCTTACCCGAAAGTTTATTGAGCAAAGTAAAGATCAATACAGCCAGGCTGTATGTAAGTGGCCAGAACCTGGCTATATGGACAAAATACATCGGGCCTGATCCTGAAGTTTCTTCCAATGGTAATAGTGTACAAGGCCAGGGTGTTGACCGTAATACCATTGGTAATGCAAGAACACTTACCGTAGGACTTAATGTAGGATTTTAAATTTCAAACACTCAAACTTTAGATCATGTCAAAAAAAATATTTTTCTTATCCTCTTTTGCCGCAGCATTGCTGTTTACCCAGGGCTGCAGTAAGAAAAAAGAATACCTGAACCCTGTATTGCAAACCGCCATTTCCGATGCTACTGCCTTTGATTCTCCATTACGCGTTGAGAACCAGGTGCGCTCTATCTATGCCGCATTGAAAGGTGGTCATTTTTACGGCGGAAGATTTATTGCTTATGGTGATATCAGGGGTGAGGACCTGGTGAATAACGGTTCTAACAATATTACAGCCTGGGATGTATGGTTGTTTAATCCCAATAATACAGCCACAAGCATAGAAGGCTTGTGGTCACGTGCCTATTCTACCATCAATCATTGTAACCTTTTCCTGGATGGGATGACTGCGAAAGGAAATGTTACCGTTGGAGAAACACTGGCGAAGAATTATAATGGTGAAGCAAGGTTTATCCGTGCACTGGCCTACTATAGCCTCTTACAGTTTTATGCACAGCCTTATCTTGACGGACAAGGCGCCAAACCAGGATTGCCACTCCGGTTAACCGGTATAAAAGGACCAGGCCAATCTGACCTGGCCAGGAGTACGGTTGCACAGGTGTATACGCAAATATTGGACGACCTGAATTTTGCCGAGAATAACCTGCCCCTGGATTATGGCACGGGCAGTAACGCCGCCATGACCAGGACAACCCGTGCACACAGGAATACTGCTATTGCATTAAAGACAAGGGTGTATTTAAGTATGCAAAATTATCCTGCCGTTGTTACCGAAGCCAATAAGATCGTATCTGCCACAGCACCATTTAAAGCAAACTCGGGTATACAACATACCTTAAACCCTGATATCAAAGTAGTTTTTAAAACACCTTTTACGGATATTGAGTCTATCCTGTCCATGCCATTTTCTAACAACAGCGCCGATGTTGCCGGAACACAGAACCAGTTAGCTACTTATTATGCCGGTGAGTTTTATATAAAAGCCGATGGTATCATGGCAGATGCAGGCTGGAAAGCTGGTGATGCCAGGAGAAGTTTCTTCACCGTATCCGGGGGGAAAACTTTCCTGGGAGGCAAGTATACCTTACCCTCACCTTTCCTTGATTTTGCGCCGGTGATACGGTATTCGGAAGTGTTATTGAATTTAGCTGAAGCCAAGGTTAGGACAACCAATAGCATTGATGCGCAGGCTGTGGCACTTTTAAATGCTGTAAGAAACAGGTCCGATGCCACTACTACTTTTACGGCTGCCAGTTTTGCCACCCATACCGATTTATTAAATGCCATTTTAAAAGAAAGAAGGATCGAGTTGTTGGGTGAGGGCTTGAGGAATAATGATATTATGCGACTGGGGTTAAGTTTACCGGCCAGAACAAGTGCCGACACTCCTATACCACCCGGCGGAAACGGGTATATATGGCCCATTCCCAACAGTGAACTTTCATACAATAACCTAATGACTGATAATTAAACCACTCAAGGAGAGCGACATTTCTGGGGGTGTAAGTGTCGCTCCTCCCTTGTTTATTTTTTCCGTTAACACTTAAAAGTAACCAATATGAAAACAAATAATTTATCCCGTTTTGCAGTTCCCCTGCTGGTATTTGTTCCGCTGTTATTCAGTCGTTGCTCCGATAAAGGAGATGACCTGCCGAAAGAAAAATCGTACAAGTTTACTATTACAGTAAATGGCGCCACTGCTTCTGACAGGGCACAGTTCCTGATTGTTGGAGGTAGTCCGACAGCAGAGCAAACTATCTGGAAAGTGAACGGCGTTACCAGGAATAACGAACAGGGTGTAGGATTTAACACCGTTGATTTTGCGGGAAGTACAAAAACCTATGTGATAGAATCGGTTAAACCGTTAACCCATGTACAGGTTTCTGTGCAGTGCATCAATTTTGATGCAACCTTTACCTATAGTTATAAGGCAGAGGTAAATAATTCGGCAAAACACGATCAAAAAGATATTGTTGTTGTGGAAGGGGCTCCTTTTTCAGCAAATTATTCATATTAGTTTTGGTTACACCTTTCTCATGTGTCATGTGTATGGGGGGCTTTTGCCCCCTTACACTTTTATAAAACAGTATAGCATAGTAGTGACCTTTCCTTACTTATATAACAATATCCTTTAAGGCAGCCAGGTGATGCTGTATTCCTTCCAATACACCCGCTGCTATCCTGTTTTTGGCAAAGTAAATGGACTTGTATTTTTTCAGTTCTTCTAATTCAGGACTATAATTTGAAACTACAATTGCTTTAGTTTTGCCACTCAGCATATCTTTATCATTACCACCATTGCCGGCTGTTATAATATGGTGTAAAGGCTGGTTCCATTTATAACTCAGGTAACGCACGGCGCTTCCTTTACTGGCCCTGAAAGGCAAGAGATCAAGAAACTTATTATCGGTGAGTAATATTTTAGCCCTGAACTTATTGTCATCTAAAAACTTATATAAGTCAGACAAATCGTTTTCACTGAAGAAATGTTCTACATAATAGCTCAGCTTAAAAGGCCACTGCGCATCATCCTCCTGTAAACGAATACCGGGGAAACGTTTTAACGCCTCCTGCAGTTCTTCCCTTTTCCACTGGTTATCTATATGACTTTCCCACCCTTTATCAGGTATTAATTTATCAGTGTAATATATTTCGGTTCCTGCAGAACAGATCAGCATATCAGGATAAGGCAGGTTATACTTTTCTATGGCCTGTTCGGTGATGATCCTGTTACGGCCACTGGCCAAACCAAATGCAACCTGTGCATGGTTGTCTCTTATCCATTTGGTGAATGCTTCTAATCCTTCGGTATCGGCTGCATCAACAAGTGTACCATCCAGGTCGGTGATCACGAATAGCTTTGCATTTGCCAGCTTTTTACCATAAGCTGTTTTGTTTACAAAATTTAGTGCCCTGTTATTTTTTTGCCGGAAAAGATCATTGATGATCGTTACATATTTATCGGCGAAGGAAGTCCAGGAATATAATTCAGTAGAAGCCATTACGCCATTGCCAGAATATTTTTCCCACAACGCCTGGTCAGCAATAATTTTTTTTAATGCAGCGGCAATTGCTTCCGGATCTTCCACATCTACCAATAAACCATTCTCACATTGTTCCAGTATTTCTTTAGGTCCCCCGGTAGGAGACGCTACAACGGGCAGACCACAGGCTGCTGCTTCTACAATCGTTAACCCAAAGTTTTCACCAGGAGTAGCATTGACAAACACTCCTTTTTTACGGGCAGCCAGGCGATATATTTCCGGCACATCCAGTTTAGGATCATTTTTTTTGGGTATGGCCATTTTACCATAGAGATCGTACTTATCTAATAACAACAGCAGGTTAGTCAGGATATCTTTTTCATCATCGGGCATTACGGTTATATCCTTACGCACTCCTGCAAAAATGGCCAGGTTTGCCATGGCCTGCAGTTCTTTATCCTGGCCGTAGGATTGAATAATGGTTTCAAAGTTTTTTCTTTTATCTGCCCGCCCGATAGATAGTATCAATGGTTTGTTGGGGTTAAATAAGAAACGTTCCATTTCTGAATTAACCTTGTATAATGTTTGCTCCTGTTCAACCGACATGGTAAAGGAAGGCATATCCAGCCGGTAAAAAGGATAAAAGATATCGGTACTAACGCCTGGAGGAATGACATGAAATTTACCATACTGGTAATTATTATACCGCGTGTACTGGCTTTCGATAATATGCCGGGTACTGGCTATAATAGCGTCGGCTGTTTTAAGTGCCATCTCTTCCACTTCAATACGCTTTTCCATATTGAATTTTTCATCGATCTTTTCCTCAGGTAAACCATCCTGTAATAACAGTTCTTTTTTGTTACGGCCTAATGAATGGCTTGTTGCCAGGAAGGGAACACCGAATATTTCACTTATCTGGCTGGCCAGGTAATTACCATCCGCATAGTGACCATGTACAACATCGGGCACATCAGCATCGCGTTCAATAAAGTGGAGGGTTTTATCAATGAACTCGTCAAGATGATCCCACAATGTTTCTTTTTTCCGGTAAGTATTGCCCCCACAACTGATCCTGATGATACGGGCCTTATCATTCACCTTTTCTACTTCTTCTTCATACGAGGGCGCGACTCTTTTATCGCTGATCCTTCGCGTAAAGAGGTCTACCTTTCTTATTTGCGGATGTTGTGAAAGGTTGTCTAACATTTCCAGGAGATATTTCACTTGTCCTCCTGTATCAGGATCTCTTCCTATTTCGGGTTCGTTAAATCTTATTAATCCATGGGGGCTGTATAACTGTACATAATATTCTTCCATCCCTTTCATTTTTGTTAACTTCGTAAAGGTAGCCAAAACTCTTCTGTATGAGGTCATATACTATTCATTAACTGAAAAAGAAGATTATGTATTCTGGTTCGGGTTTCAGCGATTGGGAAATTGGCGATATTACCGTTATCATACACAATGGTGTTTACCATTTATTTCACCTTATCATTCCTAATCACGATTATATTGCACATGCTGTTTCTGATGACGGCATTTCCTGGAAAAGGGTGAATAATGCCTTGTTTGTAGGGCATCCCGGAGAGTGGGATGATGATATGTTATGGACCATGCATGTGGTGCAGGAAGGATATTTATTTGGCATGTATTATACCGGTCTTCAACGCAAAGACCGCGGCGTTATATCCAGGGTAGGCTATGCCACATCAACTGATCTTATTGACTGGACCAAGATCAAAAAGAAGGGTTACCCTATTCAACCTGATGACCATTATTATGAAGCACAAGAAAAAAATCCGCGTAAGTGGATCAGTTTCCGTGATCCCTATAAGTTTGATCATGCCGGCGAAAGTTATTTACTTATTGCAGCCCGTAGTGTATCGGGCCCGGTATCGCGCCGGGGTTGTGTAGGCCTGGTAAAAATAACCAATGATATTATTGACTACCTGCCACCATTGTTATATCCGTTAGTGTATGATGATATTGAATGTCCCTGTGTATTTGAGCTGAATGGCAGGTTTTATTTACTGGGCTCTATCAGGGAAGATATTAAAGTAAGATACTGGTTTGCACCAGAGTTTATGGGTGAGTATCATTCCTTTCACGAGGATGTATTGTTACCGCCGGGCAATTATGCTGCCAGAGTAGTGCAGGATGGTGACCATTTGTTAGTATATAATTTTTTCTATGCCTTTGGCGAAATAAACGCTTTAAGGGTATTACCCCCGCCTAAACAGCTGAGTACTGATGACCGGGGCCGGTTGATTTTAAAGAGTTATTATCGCTGGGATGAGATGATCATCCAATCATTTAAACAACCGGAGTTTGATAATTTTATTCCCATATTGAAAAACCCGACCGCATTTTTTTCTGTAGAAGAAGAAAAATTGTTTTGCGGATCAAGAAGCGGGTATGAAATATTTTGTTTTCAGAAACCTTCGGATTCCTTTAAATGGGAAGGCATATTAACAGTGGAGGGTATGGGAAAACTGGGGCTTGTTTGTGATATGGATGAGGAAGGTAATGGTTATTTTATTTCCTTTGATATTACCCACGGCAGCACCAATATCAGGACCTGGGGCTTTAATCCTAAGGATAACCGTAATAATTTTATTTTCAATAATATCCAGACGGCTTTTTTCAATATGACCACGCCCAACTCTTTACATTTCAGTTTGATCCGTTATGGTAATTATTTTGAGCTTTCGGTGAACGGCGTGGTAAAGCTTACCCTGATGGATTATTCTTTTTCAGGTAAAGGCGTGGGCCTGTATTCCGCTTCGTCGGTAATATCATTACAAAGCTCCCTGTTACATAGTTTACCCGACCCCGAAGAAGAGTATGTAAAGCCTGAAGAAACACCTGTTTAAGTATATTAATTACAGGAGCCGAAAGGCCGGCGGATAGCAATGGAAAGCCCGGTGAGGCCTTGTGCATGGGCCTGTGCCGGACTTGCAATGTATAGCCGCAGCTACTGCTGATAGCAGTACTAAAGCTGATGGCCCCTGCTTACGCTGCCAGCTAATCTTCCTCTGTTGTTACCAGTGGCAATTGTATAAAGAAGGTGGTACCAATATTTTCTGCCGTGGTAAACCATATATGCCCATGCGCCTGCTCCACAATACTTTTACACATGGCCAGTCCTAAACCTGTACCTGAAGTTTTTGTAGTAAAGTTGGGCGTGAAAATATTTGCCTGGAATTCTTTGGGAATGCCGGTGCCATTATCTGCAATACTGATGAGTATGGTGGTAGCGCTCAGGTTTTCAGATATAGTGATGGTAGCATCTTCCTGCTGACCCAGTGCGTCAATAGCATTGATGATAAGGTTGGTAAATAACCTGTTCATCTGTGTTCTGTCAGCCGCTATATATACCGGTTGCGGAACAGGTTTCCAGTGAATGGTAATAGCGCTGTTGGAACTATGCAGATCGATCTGTTTTCTTATTTTATCATGCAGGTCAAATACTTCTACTTTTACATTGCCAATATTGGCAAACTGGGAGAAGTCCGATGCAATTTTTGATAAGTGATCGATCTGTTCTACAAGTGTATTGGCCACATTCTGCGATAACCTTGCCACATCAGGATGATTACTGTTAATAGCTTTTTGCAGGTATTGCAGACTCAGTTTCATAGGCGTAAGCGGGTTTTTAATTTCATGCGCCACCTGCCTGGCCATTTCACGCCAGGCCCCTTCTCTTTCCGATTTTGCCAGGGCCGTGGCACTCTCGTCCAGCTTGCCAACCATGGTATTGTATTCACTTACCAGCTGTCCTATTTCATCATTACGCGGCCAGTCAATTTTTTCATTGTTCTTACTCAGGTTTACTTCCCGCATTTTTAAACTGATGAGCGTGAAAGAACGGGTGATCCTGTTGGTAATGATAAGTGCAATAACACCGGCTATTAAAAAGATGAAAGCATTTAAAATAATAATGGTGATCAGGAAGTTGGATATCTCCTGTTTCAGCTCCTGCTCCGAAGTAAAATAAGGAATGCCAAGATAAGCATATACCAACCCGTTTTGATCACGTACAGGCGCATACACGCTCAGGTAGGAAAGACGGCCTATTTTTTCTTTTTGCACATGCTGTACATACCGCAGCTTACTTAAATTATAAAATGCAACAGGATCAATTTTATTACTTAATACGCCCTGGGTATACACTTCTTTCTGGGAAGACACTTTAAGATCACCACTGAGATCGTATATGTTTACATCTACCCCGTGTATATCCGATACCTCTTCTAATATTTTCTCTACTCTTCCCTGGTTGGTAGCAAGCGAATCTTTCTCATCAACATCTTCACCCGTTAACAGGTTAGCCCCAATGCCCATTTCCTGCTGCATCTGGTTGAGCATGATGTTCATGGTACGGCTTAGTTTATCGCTATTGTTTTTTTCGTACCGGTTTATGAAGAAGGAAATAGTAGCCACACCGATGACTACGAAAGAAAAGAGACTGACAAAGATGAAGGTATTATGTACCTGGTTACGTATGCTGACATAAAACACAGAACGCAGCTCTCTTACTTTATAACCATATTTAAACAGTATGGATAACAGTTTTACAATGGCCACCAGCAGCAGGAAGGCGCAGAACAGATACGAGAATAAACTGATTGATTCTATCAGCGTATCCCGTTTACGCACCATTACGGCCACTTTTTCATTGCTGGCACGATACCATAACTCATCGTAATCGCCGTTAGGCCTGGTTACAAACTGGTCCTTAGGCACCTGGCCCTGCGATAACCAGGTAGGAAAAGGGTATTTACCGGTTGAGGTCATCAGCCTGCCCGCATTGTACACCGCATAGGAATAGATGGGCGAGCTTTCAGGATCGTTTTTCTTGAACTGCCGGAATAGTTCCGGGAAAAGCGCATCACTGCTGTATTTTTTTGGTATGGATACAAAAAAGAAAGAACCGATCCTGCTTCCGGCCGAATCCCTGATCACCCTTTCCGTTATATAGGCGTATTTATCAAAAGAGGTTTCGTAATAGAAAAGATCGTTGATACCCGTTGGGCGGGATTGCACTTTGATGATGGTACTTAAATCATTATAGGTACTGGATTCTGTATTGTTAACGGGGTTATTAAGTGAATCGTATACAAAAAGATTGGTAGTGAATTTATCACGGTAACCGGAGTAACTGGAATTAATGATACTATCCCTTATTTGCCGGTTATCCAACGAATCGGAAAAGCGATGAAAATTATGGCTTAAAAAATCATTGTCCAGGTAAGCAATGGCTATGCTCATGAGGTTTTCACTGGACGGGTCATATTGCTCGGCAATTTTTTGAATATAAAATTTCCGCCTGGCCCATTCGGCATTTTTGTTCTCATGTAACATGATCACCGAAATGGAGGTACAGAAAACAAATATCCAGAATAAGATACCGGCTATATTAAAACGAAGGCGGTATAATATCAATCCGTCGCGGCTTACGAGCCAGGTATAGCCAATAAGCCAGAGTAATACCGGTAAATAAAACAATACATCCTTATTGCTGGTATTAAATGTCAGGTAAATTAAGCCGGAAAAACCAATGGCCAGGTATATCAGAAAGGTGCGGCCTTTGAATACCACGATCATTGACCGGAATAATAATTGTGTGAAGTAATAATAAGATAAGGACAGGTTGGCCAGTACCAGGAATCCGAAGCCTGTATAAATGGTTAAGCTAAAAAAGTCGGTTACATCGAAAGATATTTTGGAATCGGCTACAATACTGCGGATGGTAGCGGCGATAAAAAAAGTAGAGGCGATAAGCAAAGCCAGGCAGGCTACTCCTGCTGCCCATATTGACCGTTTTTTCCACCCGGAAAAATCGATAGGCCGGTGCTGGAGTTTAAACCAGCTGTAAATAATGATCCAGGAAAAAATGGTGGTATTGATCAACAGATCGCCTAAAGAACGCTGAATAACATTGGAACCATAGATAGCCGGATCAAATAGCTCGTATTGCCTTAAATTGAAGAAATCGGGATAGAGGTAACAGATAGCCCTTAAACCGATCAGCGTTACTGCCACCACCCCGATACCGGCCCAAACTGATCTTGTTTTGGACAGGCGGTCGGCATTTGCCTGCATGGCCAGTAATAATAAAAACAACCCGCACACCCTTAATAAGATGGTGATCCAGTTGTTCTTTAAAATATTATCCGCTGCCTTTTTATCCAGGTAAAATAATGTTTTGCCGGCCTCTGTTTTTACAGGGTAGTCAGTAGCTTTATCTGCAATGGCAATCCTGTTTTCTGCCGTGGTATTAAAGGCAAATTCATGCGGTAAATAGTCGGTCTGTATAAAAAAGGAGGACCGCACCAACACCATACCGTATGCCGTTACACCGGGTAAAGATGGTACCGGTTTTTTGATAACATAATACTCGCCGTTGGTAAGCTTATAAAAATACTCGCCGTACTCCTCGTCCAGTACTTCCTGCGGAGGTAATATTTTCTGGGTGCTCCAGTATAACAGGTTGGGTTCGTAAGAAGCTTCTTTGTACAGGAAAACACTGAGGTTAGTATAGGCTGTTTCCTCAATATCACGTAAGGTATTGGTGTGCAGGGCCAGCTTGCGCAACAAGGTAGAGTCACTTAAAAAGTGATCAAAGCGTTTGCTTTCTCTCTTTAAATACTGTTCGGCCTGGGCAATATCGCCGATAATAGCAGGTTTACTAAAATAAATTTTCTCGGTAATAAAGGACGCGGCAAAAAAAGCCAATGCCACTATTACCAATGTGTACCTGGACAGCATGTTGTTATTGTTACTCGCCACCGACCTTTTGTTTTTTTATTGTAGTCCATAATTCATCCATCTCCTCCAGGCTCATCTCGCTTAAAACCTTGCCACTACCGGTTGCCAACAGTTCCATTTTTGTAAACCGGTCAATAAACTTCCTGTTGGTTAGTTCCAGCGCAGTTTCCGCGTCTACCTGCAAAAACCGTGCGTAATTGATCAGGGAGAACATTAAATCGCCGAATTCAGCTTCTATAGCCGGCTGGTCTCCCGCTGCAATCGCCTCCTTCATCTCCCCTATCTCTTCCTCCACCTTTTCCCAAACCTGTTCTTTCTGTTCCCACTCAAAGCCAACCTGCCGGGCTTTTTCCTGTAACCGGATGGCTTTTACCGTAGCCGGCAAACTGGCCGGTACCCCGCCGAGTACAGATTTTTTCCCCTCCTGCAGTTTGATCATTTCCCAGTTTTTCTTTACCGCTTCTTCATTCTCCGCTGTTACATCGCCATATATGTGCGGGTGTCTCCGGATCAGTTTTTCGCAAACCCCGTCAATAACCTCATCAATGGTAAACTTATTTTGCTCGGCCCCTATTTTGGCATAGAAAACAATATGCAACAGGATATCCCCCAGCTCCTCTTTTATCCCGTCCCAGTCATTATTTGTAATAGCATCCGCCAGCTCATAGGTTTCTTCAATGGTGAGGGTACGGAGGGTTTGTTCAGTCTGTTTTCTGTCCCAGGGACATTTTTCCCGCAATTCATCCATAATTGTCAGTAACCGCTGTAAACCGTTTTTGCTGGTAGTTTGCATAAAATAATCGCTTAAAAATTCAGTACCGGATAAGATAAACCCGCCGTACAGAACTATTTATAAAATAATAATACAAATATACACGACCCGGGCGCTTTTTACGTTTACTGCATAAATGATATAAATTTGCCAATTAAACCCCTGTTCATGAAGTACTTGTTTTTGTTTTTCATATTCCTTTACCAGCAAAACGCGTTTGGCCAGTATTATTATCGTGATATTGTTACCACAGGGGAAAACAACGCGGCTATTGCTTTGCTGTTCAACAGTAAGGTCAGCAATATTACCGCTACGGAGTATAATAACCGGGGACAGAAAAACACCGATTTTAACGACTGGCAGGACATTAACCACCATGACCGTATCATCAGGCAAACCACCCGCGACCGACTGACCAAAACAACCGTTTATACCCGTGTGGATGAGCAACTTCGTGTTATTGATATTGCCGATACATCCGGCGGTATCATCAATAATATAAAATACACCTACAATAATAAAAGCCAGGTTACCCGCATCAGCAAACATATTGCTGAGCCGGCCCTTAACACCAACCAAACCGAAGTATATACCTGGGAATATGCCGCCGATGGCCTGCCTCAGACCATGAAACGTATCATTAATAACAGTGATACGACCGAATACCGGTTTGCCCGTGATGAAAAAGGCAATATAGGTGAAGAAAGACAGTACCGCCTGAACCTACCGTTCGGACAACCCCTGTATTATTATTACGACAACGAAAACCGCTTAACGGATATAGTAAGGTATAATACCCGCATTAAAATGCTGATGCCAGAACTGATGTTTGAATACGATGAAAACAACCGTGTAATTCAAAAAACGCAGGTGGTAAGCAGTGTGACCAGGGACTATATTATCTGGCGTTATATCTTTAACAATACAGGGCTGAAAACAAAAGAGGTATTGTTTGATAAAAACAAAGAGCAGACAGGCCGTATTGATTATCAATACCAGTTTGCAGAATAAATGAATGGTTATGTTGCCCGCTGCAATGCCCTGATGCCCCGGCTCCGGAGGGGAGGTTGGTTGCGCTGAGCCCCGACAAAATTGTTGTGGGGCGCACACTTGTCCGGCAGCGCTGTTCAGCAAGACAGAATGGCCAGGAAACCGGAAAGACAAGAACTGTTCTTTGAACCTTGAACCTCTTGAACCATTTGAACTACTGGAACCCCTCGAACCGCTTAACCTTTGTTAATTAAAAGGTCACTTGTGCGTCATTGTTGACAAACTATTATGTTGTTTGTACAAGCACAATTATCTTCGGTAAATGATAGGGTTGCACGGTCAAAATTTTCCATAACCGCTCAACCACTGTTATTTTAAATTTAACAATTAATGCATTCTTTGTTAAAAATATGCCAGTTACCTTCACGCATTATTATACCAAAATCATGAGCAGATCATTAGTTCTTTTGCTTTTACTGGGCATTAGCGTTCACTTACAGGCCCAGCAAAAGTTTACCATCAGTGGTACTATTACCTCCAAAGGAAAAGGAGAAACCATCATCGGGGCTTCCATTACAGCCGGCCAGTTCGGTACCAATAGTAATGAATATGGTTTTTACTCCCTTACCCTGCCCGAGGGAAAATACAAGGTCATTTTTTCGGCGGTAGGTTTACAATCGCAGGAAAAAGAAATAACCCTTACCAGAGATCAGAAACTGAATATCACCCTGGATGATGAAGTAAAAGACCTGGAAGATGTGGTAGTAACCGCTACCAGCCGCGGACGCAGCCTTACCAATGCCCAGATGGGTGTGGAAAGATTATCTACCAAGGAAATAAAAAACATCCCGGTGCTATTCGGTGAAAGAGATATTTTAAAGACAGTACAATTATTACCCGGTATCAAATCGGCCGGTGATGGCAACAGCGGCTTCTTTGTCCGTGGCGGCGCAGCCGATCAAAACCTTATATTATTAGACGAAGCGCCGGTTTACAACGCTTCCCACCTGCTCGGCTTCTTTTCAACTTTTAACTCCGATGCCATTAAAGATATGACAGTATACAAAGGAGCGATGCCAGCCCAGTATGGCGGCCGTTTATCCTCTGTATTGGATATTAAGATGAACGACGGCAATAACCAGGATTATAATGTAAGCGGCGGACTGGGTTTAATATCGGCCAAGTTAAATGTAGAGGGTCCATTACAAAAAGATAAGTCCTCTTTTTTACTCACGGGCAGAAGAACCTATGCCGATATGTTTTTAAAACTATCCAGCGATTCCAATATCAATAACAACAAGTTATTCTTTTACGATTTTAACGCCAAGTTAAATTACCAGTTAGGCGAAAAAGACAAGATATATCTTTCCGGTTATTTTGGTAAAGACGTATTAGGCGTTGGCGAAACCTTCGGGCTGGACTGGGGTAATACAACCGCTACCTTACGCTGGAACCATATTTATAATAACAAACTTTTCTCCAATACCTCCGTTATTTACAGTAATTACAATTACAATATTAATATCAGGAGCGGGGCCAATAAGTTTGATATTTTTTCACAGATCAGGGACTGGAACCTGAAACATGAGTTTCAGTGGTTTGCCGGTAATAAAAACAATGTACGTATTGGTCTTAATACCATATTCCATAATATATTACCCGGCAGGGTAACGGCCGATGCCAATTCCGGTATCAACTCCTCTTCTTTACAAAAAAGATACTCCTGGGAAAACGCCCTGTATATAACTGATACCTGGAAGATGACCCCCAAATTAAATGTGACCTACGGCCTGCGTATGTCGGCATTCAGTATTTTGGGTAAAGGCGATTTTTACAATATAGATGCTGATGGCAAAGTAACGGATACGCTTAGTTATGGCCGTGGGGAGTTTGTAAAAACCTATTACAATCCCGAGCCCCGTGTAGCCTTCAGTTATATCATCAACCCGCGTACTTCGGTAAAAGCTTCGTATGTACGTAATACACAGAGCTTGCACCTTATTTCCAATTCCACTTCGTCTAATCCCACTGACAAGTGGATAGCCAGTACCAATATCATCAAACCCGAGATATCTGACCAGGTATCGGTAGGCTATTACCAGGACCTGGTAAAGGGTAAGTTAGAACTTACCGTAGAAGCCTATTATAAGGATATGAAAAACCAGATCGATTACCGTGACGGCGCCGATGTATTCAGTAACAGCGATGCTATTGAATCACAGTTATTATTTGGTAAGGGACGTGCTTACGGTTTGGAGTGGTTATTAAAGAAAACCAGTGGTAAGTTTACCGGCTGGTTAAGTTATACTTTATCAAAAACTGAGAAAAATATCCCGGGCATCAATAATAACGAATGGTATAATGCCCGCCAGGACCGTACCCATGATGTAGCCATTGTAGGCTCCTACCAGCTCAATAAAAAATGGGTATTATCCGCTACCTGGGTGTATTATACCGGTGATGCGGTTACTTTTCCTGCGGGTAAATATCGTATCAATGATCAAACCATATTTTATTATACCGAACGTAATGGCTACCGTATGCCGGATTACCACCGTTTAGATATTGGCGCCACCTGGACATTAAAGGCTAAAAAGAACAGGTTATCGGAACTCAGCTTTAGCCTGTTTAATGCCTATGGCAGAGAGAATGCCTATACCATTAACTTCAGGGATAACGAAAATGATCCTACGAAAACGGAAGCCGTGCAGTATGCATTGTTCAAGTTCATTCCTTCCATTTCTTACAACTTCAAATTTTAGTACCATGAGCTTATATCATCTTACAAAAAAAACAGGAAAGACATATATATATGTCATGGCGCTGGTTAGTATTGCATTTTTCACCTCCTGTGAAAAAGTGATCGACCTGAATTTAAATACGGCGGAAAAGAAATATGTTATTGAGGCCAACCTGACCAATAAAGCCGGTGGCTGTGTTGTATTACTGTCGCAAACCAAAGATTTTGATGAGGATAATACGTTTCCCGGCATCAGCGGCGCTACCATTACCATCACAACCAATGGCACTACTGTTACTCCTTTAACGGAAACAAGTACACCCGGACAATATACGGCCCCTGCATTGATTGCAACAACGGGTAGTAACTATGAACTTAAAATAACGGTGGGTGGCGAAACCTTTACAGCTAATAGCACGATGGCGCAACCCGTGTTACTGGATACTATTTATGCGAAAGACGAAACACTCTTCGGCGAAACCAGGAAGATCGTAACGGTGGTACATCCCGACCCTGTAGGCCTGGGTAATAATTACCGGTATATCCAGTATTTTAATGGCAATAAGATCAGTGGTAACCTGATCAGGAATGATGATTACAGTGACGGTAAAACCACCGAATCCAGCCTGTTTTATTTCAGCGATGAAGAGGATGAAGATGCTCCTGAATTAAAAAGTGGTGACCAGGTACGGGTGGAAATGTTGAGTATTACGTCCGAAATATATAAATACTGGTTTAGCCTGGACCGTAGTTCAACCGGGGGAAGCGGGCAGGCTACACCGGCAAACCCGGTTACCAATATCAAAGGCGGCGCATTAGGTTATTTCAGCGTACATGGCATTGATACAAAAACAATGATCGTTCCTTAAACCGGGAGATACAAAATGTTATTAAAAAAGGCTTATACAATGTATAAGCCTTTTTTAATGTTGTGCTATGGCCTGTTCCCTCTTCCACCTCCTCCACCGCCGTTGTTACCACCTCCACGATTACCGCCGCCCGGCCCCATGCCCTCACCCCTTCTGCCGGGATTATTGCCATTGCCACGTCCGCCTGCAGTAAACTTCTGTAAACGGAAGTTAAGTGTTAGCAGGAAATAACGGGCCAGCCGGTTGGTACGGCTATCGGTAGTAATATCGCCGTTAATGGTACGGCGGATATCGGCATTCTCATTCAACAGGTCAAATGCCTGGAAGCGGATGGCCGCCATTTGCCGTTTAAGAAAACGGTATTCTGCCGAAAGGTTAATGATTAACGGATTGGCATTGACGTTACCTTGTAAACCAAAGTTCATCATCTTGGAAACATCGTACCCGAATATCCATTGTTTTTTAATATAGTTTTTACCACTTAATCCCAGTTGCAGGGTTTCGTTATCACTTACTCTTTTGCCCCCGGTATCGTAACGGGTAATGATCTGCTGGAAAGAGTAACTTACATTTGCTGCAACATCAATGATACCTTCCAGGTCTAAACGGAAACTGGTACGGGGAGATAGTCTCCAGGTATTACCGTTATTACGCATACCATCCACAAACGTAATATTGTTACTGAAATTACCATTTACCCCAAGGGTTACCGAATACTTCCTGTCACTGAACGGCTTGGTATAGCCAGCATTACCACCCAGGTTATAAAACCCGTTGGTATTGATATAAGAGGTAGTACGTCCTGTACCTGTTTTATTGTTTATTCTGCTGGATACAATTTTATCCTGGGTCTGATCAAAATTCAGGTTGGCAAAAAGGGAAGTACCTGCTTTATTATCAAACTTATTATAGTTTAACCCGAACCGGGAAGTAAACTCTGCCTGCAGGTTGGGGTTACCCACCGATACGTTATTTAAATTGGAACTATCAGATACCGGTTGTAACTGGTTAAAACCCGGCTCGCGGCTCGATCCGTCATAAGTTACCGTTAAACTGTGGCTGCGTGCAAAATTATAAACAAACCTTGCCGTTGGTATCCAGTTCAGGTTTTTATAGTTGGTTCCTATATCCTTACCCACTGACTGGCCGGTCAATATACTTGGTTGCACTACCAGGCCAACAGAATAATTATACTTTGTTTCCCGGCCCTTAAAATTAATACCGGCACGGTGCGTAGTAAACTTATAGTCGAAATAATTGGTTTGCGCAATATTCGTGGTGGCTTCATTGGTAAATGGATCAATATCATCCACCTTCCGAACATTTTCTGTATTGGATTGATTCCAGCGATAACTCAGTTCCAGGAACATGGTTTTACGTTTATTCACCGGCTCGTTATAGGATACATTGATATTGGTAGCCGTATTCTTATTTTCAGTAAAGATTTGTTGTGACTGGATTGTATCCGTTTCACTGATGATATTGCCGCTAATAGAATCATAATCGATATTATGATATTTATTCAGACTTTCCCGGTCCTGTTGACTATAGGATATATTAACGCCGCTTGAAATATTGATGCTGCGGCCTTTTTTACGAAAAGCATGGTGATACATTATATTACCTCCGCCATTGGGTGAGGTGGAATTGCCGGAGGAATTAAATATATTATCAGTATGATAAAGCATCCTCCTGATCTGGGAAGTACCTGCACTTTCCGAGGAAGAATTGGACAATGATAAATAAGGGGTGAATTTAAAATAGTTCATAGAATCCATACGGTATTCTATATCCGCTGTTATGCGATGGTTATAACTGGAATTATGGCTATTATTCTGACTGTTAGTGGTAATAACGTTAGATGGGTTAAGGTCCTGCCTGTATGAACTGCTTTCTGTGTTCATATGCCGGGCCGAAAAACTATAGCTTCCGTTAATCGTAACTTTTTTCCCAATATTGCTACGGTAATTCAATCCTGCTGACTGTGATAACGTAATACCATTGCCGCCGCCACCGCCACGGCTCTCATTACCGAAATTATTGTTACCCCGGGCGCCTCCGCCACGGCCACCTCCATTAAAGTTAAACAGGTCGGCATTGGTATTATTAATAGAACCCAAAAAGTTGATCTGTGTTTCATCGCGGAATAAGTTGGCTGAAATACCGGAACCAAACCGTCCCTTATCCCCTGCTGAAGCGCTGGCATTACCAAAAAATCCCCGGTTCTTATTTTTTTGGATATTAATATTAATGATCTTTTCAGGTTCTCCAGTTTTAATACCGGTAAGATTGGCTTCATCGCCATAGTCATCAATGATCTGTATATTTTCAATGATATCTGCCGGCAAGTTTTTAGTCGCTGTTTGTACATCGCCGCCAAAAAAATCCTTTCCATTTACACGTACCCTTGCCACCGGTTTCCCTTGTGCAGTAATAGCACCATCTTTGCCCACTTCCAGCCCGGGCATTTTTTTAAGTGCGTCTTCTACCGGCGCTCCCTCTTCTACTTTATAAGCTTTGGCATTGTATTCAATGGTATCTTCCTTTACCACAATTGGTTGTACAGAAGTTACTTCTACCCCCGGCAGCAAAGCCACATCTGTTTCCATTAAAATGGAATCCAGTTGAATGCCCTCTACGCCAATAGGCATAGAATTTATCTTTTTTGTATAAGGAATATAACCGATCAGGTTAATCGTAATATCGATAGGGAATAACGGTGTAATACTTAATTCAAGTTTACCATCCTTATCCGTAAAAGCAAAAACACTATCCTTCGCATTAATAGCTTTAATAGTAGCGCCCGAAAGTTTTGTACCGGCAGAATCTATAGCTACCCCCGTTATGTTTACTTTTTTTTGAGCAAACAGGGTGACAGAGAACAGGAATAAAGGCAGTATAAGTAGTTTGGTGGCTGACAAAATGTAGATTTTGAGTATTAGAAGCTGTTTATAAAAAAACCTTTCACAAGGACTGTTTAATTGCTAAAAAGTTTAAAAAACGGGCTAAAATATGGCTATCATCAAAGCCGGCAGCTTAATTCAGCAATAAAGAACTAACAGTTGATCGTACTAATCTGATTAATAAATGCTCCCTCCCACATGCTTAAAATGTTAACGGTTTGTAAAAACAATTATCCTAATTGCATTTTCATTAACTTTACTCTACCAATTTAGTAGACTAATAAATTTTACCCAATGCAGCTCCTTCCTATTGACAGTATCTCGGGAATCAATAAAAAAGATTTTACCGAACAGTATGTTAAAACCGGAACACCTGTTATTATAAAAGATTTTTTAAAAGACAGCCCGGCTTTACAATTATGGAACTATGATTATTTTAAAGAGCAGGCAGGCGACCTGATCGTATCAGTACACGGCCATGAAAATGCCCACCCGGATAAGGTCGTCAGTCAGGCAGCCAAAAAAATGAAGTTTTCGGAATACCTGGATTATATACAGGCTGGTCCAACCGAAGCCAGGTTATTCCTTTTTAACCTGCTGACCGAAAGGCCGGAGTTTAAAAAACAGCTGGTGATTAACCGGGTTACCAACAATATTTTGTCATCCCTGCCCTTTATGTTCTTTGGTGGTGAAGGTTCCAGCACCCGTTATCATTTTGATATTGATATCAGTCATGTGTTTTTATCGCAGTTTGAAGGGGCTAAAAAAGTATGGTTATTTCCACCGGAGCAGTCGGATCTCTTATACAAGCTCCCTTACAATTTTCACGGCATTGCTGATTTAAGAAATCCTGATTATGAAAAGTTTCCTGCGCTAAAGTATTTACAAGGCTGGGAGTGCACCTTACATTTTGGCGATACCTTGTTTATGCCGGCCCACTTCTGGCATTATATTCAATACGAAACACAGGGTTACTCGGTTAGCCACCGTGCTTTATCAAACTCTTACATACAACGTTTACAGGGCGCACGTAATTTACTTATTACCCGCCGGTTTGATAACCTGATGCGTATCTGGCGCAAGGATAAATGGTTTAATTATAAAAAACAGGTTGCAATTACCCGTGCCGAGAAGGCAATAAAGAAGCTGGAGCATTGAGAAGCGCTATAAACTAAATGGGCCGGCCGGTATTTACCGGTCAGCCCATTTTACTCTCACACTCATCATTTACTCTAACACTACGCTCATCTTATACTTTTTCAGATGATGCTTCATTTCTGAAAACCACCGTATTGTCAAATACATCAATCAATACAGGATGGGTACGATCCACATCACCCGCCAGTATTTTTTTACTCAGGCCATTCACTATTTCTTTCTGTATCAGTCTTTTTAAAGGCCTGGCCCCGAATTGAGGGTCAAATCCCTGTTCAGCTAAAAACTCCAGCGCATAATCACTAAACTCCAGTTGCATACCGTTTTTAGCCACCAGGTCGCTTAACTGCCTTAATTGTATTTTTACAATTGCCTCAATTTGTTTTTTACGCAATGGCTGGAACATAATGATATCATCAACCCTGTTTAAAAACTCGGGGCGAATGGTTTGACGTAATAAGTTCATCACATCCGATTTGGCTTTTTCTGCCGCATCTTCCAGGTTTGCATCACTTACACCGTCAAACGCATCGGATATTAAATGACTACCAATATTGCTGGTCATGATGATGATGGTATTTTTAAAGTTCACCACACGGCCTTTGTTATCTGTTAAACGGCCATCATCCAGCACCTGCAATAATACATTCCATACATCCGGGTGTGCTTTTTCAATCTCATCCAGTAACACAACACTATACGGTTTACGTCTTACTGCTTCGGTTAACTGGCCACCTTCATCATAACCCACATATCCCGGAGGCGCACCCACCAAACGGCTTACCGTATGTTTTTCCTGGTATTCACTCATGTCAATACGGGTCATCATACTCTCATCGTTGAACAGGTATTCAGCCAGGGCTTTTGCCAGCTCTGTTTTACCTACACCGGTGGTTCCTAAAAATATGAACGAACCAATAGGTTTACGCGGATCGTGCAGCCCGGCACGGCTCCGGCGGATGGCATCGGCTAATGCCGTAATAGCTTCATCCTGCCCTACTACACGTTCATGCAGGTGAGCTTCCAGGTGTAACAGCTTTTCTTTATCGCTTTGTAACATTTTTGTTACAGGTATACCGGTTGCCTTACCTACACTTTCAGCAATATCTTCCGCATCAACTTCTTCTTTCAATAATCTTTTTTCACTGATATCGGTCAGCCTTTGTGTTTCCTCGGTAATTAATTGTTCCTGCTCTTTTACTTTACCGTAACGTATCTCGGCAACTTTTCCATAATCGCCTTCTCTTTCCGCTTTTTCTGCTTCCAGTTTCAGTTGTTCAATACTGGCTTTGGCATTTTGTATTTTATCAACGATCTCCTTTTCTTCGGCCCATTTGGCTTTGAATGTATCACGTTGTACTGAGAGGTTGGCAATATCCGTATTCAGCTGTTTCAGCTTTATTTCATCATTCTCCCTTTTGATAGCTTCCCGTTCAATTTCCAATTGACGGATCTGTCTTTCCAGGGTATCCAGTTCTTCCGGCATACTGTTCATTTCCAGCCTGAGCTTTGCGGCACTTTCATCTATCAGGTCAATTGCCTTATCCGGTAAAAAACGGTCGGTAATATAACGGTCAGATAATTCAACTGCTGCAATAATAGCTTCGTCTTTAATGCGCACATGGTGGTGCGTTTCGTATTTATCTTTCAGGCCACGTAAAATGGAGATAGCATCTTCCACTGAGGGCTCATCAATTAATACCCGCTGAAAACGACGCTCCAGGGCTTTATCTTTTTCAAAAAATTTCTGGTACTCATTTAAGGTCGTGGCACCTACAGCCCTTAATTCACCACGGGCCAGGGCAGGTTTTAAAATATTGGCCGCATCCATAGCGCCTTCCCCACCACCGGCGCCTACCAGTGTGTGGATCTCATCGATAAACAAAATAATTTCGCCATCGCTGCCACTTACTTCTTTTACAACAGCTTTTAACCTTTCCTCAAACTCTCCTTTATATTTTGCACCGGCTATCAATAATCCCATATCCAGTGCATAGATAATTTTTGACTTCAGGTTCTCCGGTACATCACCATTTACAATACGGTGTGCAATACCTTCGGCAATAGCGGTTTTACCCACACCCGGTTCACCCACCAGGATAGGATTGTTTTTGGTACGACGTGACAGTATGTGCAGGGTACGGCGGATCTCTTCATCACGGCCGATAACAGGGTCCAGTTTACCTTGTCTTGCCAGTTCATTTAAGTTCTTGGCATATTTATTCAGGGCATTAAATTCCTGCGACTGGGTTTGTGAAGTAACGGTATCCCCTTTGCGAAGATCTTTAATAGCAGTGATCAAACCCGATTCAGTCAGGCCCGCTTCTTTCAATAATTTGGCAGCATTGTCATTGCCCTGTACAATGGCTAACAATATATGCTCGGGTGTTACAAACTCGTCATTGAATTGTTTTACCACAGCACCGGCGCGCAATACCACATTGTTGGCATCACGGCTGATCTGTTGTGCCGCATCACCCGAGGTTTTAGGCAAACGGGCAATGCTGTCATCTAACTTATTGTCCAATAAGTTAATGGTAACATTGTTCTTTTTTAATAAATAGTCAACCGGCGAATCCTGTTGCTCCAGTAATGCTTTTAATATATGCTCTGTTTCAATATTAGGAGCTTGTGCATTAAAAGCAATTTGCTGCGCCTGTTGAAACGCTTCGGCTGCTTTGATGGTAAAATTTCCTAAGTTCATATTTTAATTTTTATTGTAGTTGGATAGTTTATTTATTACAGCATTTTTAATGCCTGATTTTTTTACTCAATTTTCCTGCTTACAGGCCACTCTTGAACAAAATCCTTCATCCTGGTTCAGTAACATTGCCTGTAAAACATACCCGCTATATTAATTAACAGGTCATGGTGATGAATATTAGCTTTTTAATATTATTTTAGTTCCCTGCCTGTATCCGGGTTTTCTTTACTGGTACTGGTATATCAAATCACAATCCAGATCAAAAAACAAGCAACTATGTCATATAAATTTCAATTTAACTGCCTGAAATTCAGTTTTATCGGAGCTTTCCTGCTATTATTTCAGGTTGTAAACGCCCAGGCATTTAACGACAGTGAGTTAAGCAGTATGCTTACATCAAAACAAAAACAACTCGGTGGTAATTTTGTTGCTGTAATTACCAACCCGGATACCAGTATTTATAAAAAAGAAACCGGAGATGTACATAGTACCAAAACCGTTTTACCCATTGGCGATTGCAGCCAGCTGATAACTGCTATGCTGGTAATGAAGTTTGTGGAGGAAGGGAAAATATCCCTGGATGATAAAGTAGCCAGTTATATTCCCTCCTTTGCCCGTTATAATAAAAACTATATCACCATCCGTCACTGTTTATCACATTATACAGGCATTAAACAGGAAAAAGCAGGTTCCCGTTATGCTAAAAAGTTTAAGTCGCTGGAAGAACTGGCCGATCACTTTGCATCGAGAGAGATTGATTACAATGCAGGCGAGGCTTTTACTTATGGCCTGGCCGGCCCCAATATTGCGGGGAGAATACTGGAAGTGGTAGGTAAACGAAAATTTGAAGTACTGGTGAAACAATATTTATTATCGCCACTGGGTATGCGCCGGACAAACTTTAATAATACCGATTTTTCGGCCGTTAGACCGGCAGATGGCGCCAACAGTACCGCGGAAGATATGGCCATATTGGTACGTGTATTACTGAATAAAGGAACATATAAAGGCAAGCAGGTATTAAGCAGCGAATCGGTTGACGAGCTGTTTAAAATTCATACCACAAGCGGTGTCATTAAAACCGCTTCAAAGTTAACAGAGGGCATGCCCTATACTTTAGCCGGCTGGGGCAATACAACGACCAATGACAGTGCCGCTTCTATCAGCTTATTTGATTTTGAGGGTAATACCATTACTGTTGACCTGTGCAAACAATATGGCTATATCAGCCTGGTAAAAGAACCACAGAGGCTGGAAGGGGCCCTGGTGACGAAGGAGATTAAACCTATCACCGATAAAGACTTTACATCCAAATGTCCTTAGAAAGCTTTTTTCTCCTCTTCCTCTTTTACTAATACAATCCTGGTTCTGTCGGACTGGTACACCGATTGATAAAAGTTCACCAGTTCATTATAGGTGGCAGCCGGGTAAACACCGCTGTCCAGTTGCATTTTCCGGTAGTAAATGATCTTATCGGCCAATACTTTATAGCTTACGGAATAACTGCCGAATTTTGACTGCAGGCTTATATCCTTAGGAACCGATTCTGTTTTGTACCCGGCTGGTATGGCAATGGTTACCGAATCAATATCCACATAAGGCATGGACAGGTAAACATCGTATTTACGTTTATCATTAGCCTGTGGCCGGCTTCCGGAACGGGTTAGTATATTAGGCGTAATAAATAATCTTTTACCGGTGATGGTAGCATAGTTGTACACTGTCATATCCAGTGTTTCCTGTATGGACGGTATACGTTCCTTTTGCACCTTATAATCAAAGTTGTTAATATCGTACGTAGTTAAATTAAAATTATCGTGTAAGTATTCTTTTACTTTATCTTTTGATAAACTACTGATCATAGAATGAATATCATCCTGCTGTAAACCGGTATATAGGTTTTTGGTTTTTATCTGTAAGGTAGCATCCGGCAATAAAGTGGCATTTATAACCCGTACCTGCTGATTGTCCTGTGCCGCATACGAGGGGGTACGAACCAGGTGTCCTCCTTTTTCATTAACCAATAAGGCATTCCGGTTGCCGGTAAAGCTGCCCATATACCCTGCAGATACATCCTGGCTGGTACATTCTAACCAGATAGAATCTTTTTGCATGGGTACACATAAAATAACATGATTGAATTGTTGCGCCGGAAAATCATCATATATTTTTCCACCACCACTGCCGGAACGTATTAAAGCATAATCTGATTTTATACCTGCTTCTTTTAATAAAGCAAGCATAAAGTTGGTGAGTGCCTTACAATCGCCGTATTTTTTTTCAGCCACAAATCTGGCATCAAAGGGCTGCCAGCCCCCTATACCCAACTGGATACTGATATAACGTGAATTAGCCTGTAAATAGCTGTAAAGTATTTTTACCTTTTCTTCAGGATCGGTAATACCGCTTAGCATCTGGTGAACTTTTGCCTTTATGTTATCCGGTAATTGATCGCGATTAGCAATCAGCTGGTAAACAAATAACCCAAAGTCTTTCCAGGTATTCATATTGCCTTTATACTTTTCCATTTCAAAAGCAGTAGGGCCTGCCAGCACTAACGGTGTAAAACTGCTGATATCAGGTGTATAAGGTTCTTTTACAAATGCAGGTAAATTCTCAGCCTGCCAGGTATAAACCGCTTTTCCCTTTTCATTGGTAATGGCAGGCTTTCCCTCGTAGTTATAAGCCTTATGCCTGAACTGGTAGGCCTCAGGAGTTGCAATACGGAAGATACTTTTTTGTACAGATAAATACTCAGCGTCCTGAGGTTGCCAAACCGGGTAAAACATGGTACCATTTTGTTTTACCTCCACGATGTATTCCACAGTATACGGATATACTTTATAATAAAAATTATGTTGTTTAATACGGTCGTTATCCATTAAACTGCCATCACTTACTCCACTTAAATCCTGTATATCTTTCTTCTTTAAACTTCTTATTTTTTTTCCGGAAGCATCATACAAGTTTCCTTCTATCGAGCGAATGTCCCTGAAGGTATTGTAGTAATCAAAAAAGCCTGAAAACCTATCGCCATTTTCATTTAGTATAGTAACAACAAGCGTACTTTGAGCAACAGCTTCCCCATCATTGACCAGGTTAAACCGCTTCTCCTCTAACCTGACTACCGCATTGGCGTTGGCCAATAGAGTAGCCGGAATATTACTAACCGCATAATCACCATTATTAGCAAACAGTACAGTTGTAACTAATGAACAAATTAATACGATTGTTGTACTTATTTTTTTCATCAGGTAGCGTTATTTCTTTTTAAAAACTATTTGTTCGTTTTGTTTTTTAACCACAACATTAAAGAACTCCCGTAACATTTCATATTCATCAGGACTAAAATAAGTTCTTTTTATTGTCAGGCGTGAGCGCAGGGAAATGGCATCACCTGAGGCAGCAATACGATACTCAAAAACGCCATCACCCTCTTCGTTCAATTTCAGCATCATGGATTTTGGCAGTTCATCTATCTTATACCCTTCGGGTATATCCATACGCAGCAAAAAGGTTTCGTCCATACAATATGGCATTTCAACCGGGTAAAATCTTTCCGCAGATTTAAACGGATTGGTTTTATATCCTTCAGCAAACAATGGGCTGAAGTAAATAATATCCTCGTCAAAACCTTTTAATGTAAGATCATATTTAATGCCTAACGGCTGATCGTAATTGCTTAAGGAATCTATTTTCTCTTCACTTAATTCCGTATCGGCTGTATATTCTTTTTTTATATCTGCAAATACCTGGTCCCGGCCTTTGTTTTTTACTTTTCCGCGGATCATGGCAGATTCAAATTGCCCGAGATTTTGTTGCAGGGTTCCTTTAAATCCATTGGCTTTATCATAAATAAAAAACATGGAGGTCAGCTTTTTCTCGTATAATGAGTCGGCAGAAAAATGTAAAGGGTCAGCCAGTTTATTTACTACCCGTGCATGCCCGTTATAACAGGTATAATCCAGTTTACCAAAGCCATAGTAGGGCTCACTCGCATCTAAATAATAAGACTTATCATCCAGCGTTACCTGGGCTATTACATAGTTAACCCTGTCCATTATCGGGTACATAGAATACATGGCCGAGTTGCCTCTTGTACTCATTAACACGGGATCAGCGGTAATATCGGCTTTACGCAATAAGCAAACCAACAGCATATTCAACTCCGCAACGGTACCATTTCTTTTTTTCAATACATCCCGCATGGATTGTTTGGGATAGATACTTCCCCTGCTGCTGCAAATAAAATTATCTCTTACAAAAGAGTATATTTTCCTGGCTTTTTCCTCCTTTGAATCACCTGGTAACGTGACAGATTGTATGGTTTCGCCTAACCAGTTATTGTCTTTGCCTAAAACAGTACCAAAATCTTCATCTTCCAGTAATTGTTTGGTTGCATCGGGCCAGGAACCCATAATTTTCTGATACACCAACGGGTCTCTTTTTTCCGCTAATTGAAATTCAATTTTTGCAATATGATTATCAAGCGTGGAGGTGAACGACTCTTCCTTTAAAGCCGGTACCTCTTTCATTACCCATCTGAAATCGGTAACACCCGAAGAAATATTGTATCGTTCGGTACTCATGCTGCTACCTACATCTGTTATAGTATAATTTTCTCTCCGGTTCTTTTGATCTCTTATATGAAAGGGCTGGTATCCCTGGATTAATGTTACATAATAAAAAAACTGGGGCATGGAAACATTGTATTCACTCCATAAACGGGGATAGCTTCCTTGGAATTCCCAGGGTTGCAGGTTAAATAAAAAATCGGAAGTGATCTGGTATTCATATTCTATGATCGAACCTTCCTTTACATTAGGGAAGGTAAATTTGTTTAATACATGATTTTTTGAAAGTTTGTCTTTAAACACTCCGGATTTGCTTTCCAGCTTTGTGGCCACTACTTTTCCATCTTCCAGATTATAGGTGGTAGCCTTTAACTTATCCAGCTTTTCTTCGCTTTGTCCGTTTGTATAAAGCTGTATATTGACATTGGCAATGTCATAGCCGTTTTTATTCAGGATATGCATACGCTTATACACTTTGAACTCAAGAGAGAACCAGCCTTTGGAATTACCTACCAGCTCTGTGGAGCCAATATGAGCAATAACAACAGCATTGGCACTGGAATCAATACTATAAACGGTAGTTTTAAAATCCTCAGGACTTACTTTTCCATACTTATGAGGCGATTTATCCTGTGCATAGGTACATAACGATAGCAGTAACACAGCTGTTACAAAAAAGAGGTGGCGGGTGAGCATGGCTTAACAGGTTTTGTAATTTTTCAAACCTAATTATTTTTTGTTAAAAAACATAATACCCACCTCATTTTTAGGATTTTATAACGCAAACGATGTAAATACTACTTGTTTTAAGTACAACTATTTCTATGCAACACCCTTACCCGGTTATCATATAAAGAAATAACAGAATAAATACATCTGCCGATCATCGTTATCTTATTAATCATCGTAAAGCCAAAAGCATTAAGTAAATTTGCAGTAAATAAGCTTTTTGGGGGCAATAGAAAAAAATACACAGCTGGTTAAACAGGCCGCAACACTTTGCGGCTTTGATTATTGTGGCATTGCCAAAGCCGGCTTTTTAGACGAGGATGCCCGCAAGCTGGAGCGCTGGTTAAATAAAGGTATGCAGGGAAGTATGCAATACATGGAAAACCATTTTGATATGCGGGTAGATCCGACCAAACTGGTCCCCGGCGCCAAATCGGTCATTACTTTTTTAAAAAATTACTACCCCTCCCAATTGCAGGAAGCCAATGCGCCCAAAATATCCAAATATGCGTTTGGAGAAGATTATCATACCGTCATCAGGCAATCGCTTAACCAATTACTGGCTATACTGCATGAACAGGTGGGTGCTATTAATGGCCGTGGCTTTGTTGATTCTGCTCCCGTGTTAGAACGTACCTGGGCACAAAAGAGCGGGCTGGGATGGGTAGGTAAAAACGGGAACCTGATCAATAAACAAAGCGGCTCTTTTTTCTTTATTGCCACCCTGATCACCGACCTGCCCCTGGTACCTGATGATCCTTTTGCCCGTGATTTCTGCGGCACCTGCACCAAATGTATAGAAGCCTGCCCTACCCAGGCCATATTACCCAATAAAGTAGTAAATGGCAGCCAGTGTATTTCCTATTTTACCATTGAATTAAAGGATGAACTGATACCCCAGCATATGCAGGGCCAGTTTGATAACTGGATGTTTGGCTGTGATACCTGCCAGGATGTTTGTCCCTGGAACCGTTTCAGTAAAGCCAATGAAGAAGAAGGTTTTACACCTATACCTCAATTATTAAACCTGAGTACAAAGGAATGGGAGAATATGACAGAAGACAGTTTTAAAAAGATTTTTAAACATTCCCCTTTAAAACGCAGTAAATACAAGGGTATCATGCGTAATCTTAAATTCATTAATACAACAGGGTAAGCAACTGTTAACGTAACAGGCACCTCAGCTTGATCCCCACTTGCCAGAAGTTTTTGTCGTCGCTTTTTTCCTGGCCAATTTTATTGAGGCCATAGCTTACCACCGGACCTAATTGCCAAAGCCTGTTTTTATTGTTGGTTAAACCAATGGTCAAGCCGGTATGTATAAAAAAATGTGTTTTGGTAAATGCCTGTTTATCCTCGTGTAAGCTGCCACCCAGGAAAGATGACATGACAAGCGCATTGGTACTCAGTAGTTGACTGGCCGACATACCCAGGTCCCAGCTAAAGGGCATGTTCTCATTCCTGTTCAATATTAAATGATGGGTTACAGGAATATTAATGAAATGAAATTTATTGATATAATTCTTCATCTCACCGCCTGAGTAATAGGTACGCATGGTATTGTTAGTGTTTACCGTTGTGGTACTATCCCCTATTTTGGTAGCGGTAGATAAGTATTGATAGGATACCCCGAAGGATACAGCACTCCTTTTGGTAAATTGCTTATACCCCACTACACCAAATGAATGGGAGGTGGAAGCACGATGCACGTTCTGACTTTCCCAGATAGCTGTATTGTTTAACAGGGGGCTGGAAGCATTATAATAATAACTGGGGTTTGGATTTGGGTTTGGACTATTGATCGCATCCATCTGCGCTGCCGATTTACCAAAGGGCTCTTTTTTCTCCACCGAACCCGATACACCTGCCAGCACTTCTACACCCCAGTAAAATGGATATTTTTGTTTTGTCTTTTGTATAACCGGTTCATTGGTGTTTACCCGTTGCGGGAATTTCGCAGGATCAGGTAATAAAGTGGTTACCTGGTCAGTATCATTTAAACCGGTATACATCCTGTCAGCAAACTCACCCGCATTTATTAAGCGGTATTGCGGTAAGGCTACTGAATCATTATTTACAAACGCGGTTGTATTTTCTGCATCTGTTAAATCACCTGTATTACCCGGCACCGGTATATTGTTGTTTCTGTTATTGCTACGGGAATTACCGTCACTAACCGGTACCTGCTTCTGTGCAGGTTGTTTAACATGTTTAGTAAGGGCCTGGTCCTGTGGAAGGTTGGTAGTAACAATTACCTGATCATTGATAACACCGGGAACGGCCGGGATAGTTTTTATTTTTTCTTTGTCCGTAACCGTATTTACAGTTTCATTATCATTTCCCTTCACTATCGTATTACCGGTTGCCGGCTCGTTTGATACAGGTATGCTGGCCGCAGGTTTTGTATGCACCAATTCGTTAGCAGGTTGCCCGGACTGCATCCATATGCCATAGCCCCCGCCGGCACATAACAAGGCAGCAAGAAAAAACAGGAAGAATGCTCTTCTCCTTTTTTTCCTTTGCAAACCGGCTTCCAGTTTTTGCCATACCCCATCCGATGGCTTCATTTGTAACTGGGCCAGCCTTTGCTCTAGCTCTTGTTCAAAATTATTTGCCGACATACGTTAACGTTTCATTATTCGCCAGTTTTTCCTCCTGCAAGGTCTTTATCCAACTTACCAATACGGCCCTGGCGCGGGCATATTGGGAACGGGATGTACTGTCACTGATCCCTAATATTTGTCCTATTTCCACATGCGAATAGCCCTCAACAGCATGCAGGTTAAAAATAACCTGGTAGCCTTGTGGTAACTGCCTGATCAGGCCCGCAATTTCCTTGGCTTCCATATTTATTTCGGGATTCTCATTTGTAACCGGGTGCATGTACTCTTCGGTAAAAAACATTTCGGTCTGGTAGCGCTTATTCTTCTTTAAAAAGTTCAACGCAGTTGTTACCATAATCCTCCTGATCCAGCCACCCAGCTCTCCCTCAAATTTAAACTGCCCTAATTTATTGTACACTTTTACAAATCCTTCCTGCAATACATCTTCGGCATCCGGTAACGACCGGGTATAACGAAAACATACGCCCAGCATAGTACCGGCGTATTTTTCGTACAACTCCCTTTGTGCACTTAATTTGCCTTTCAGGCAATCCGTTATTAGACGCTTATCATCTGTCATTCATTCACCGGGTTGACAACGGCTGCTTCCCAATCGCTGCATTTAAACTGCAACATACAGCACAAAAAAGGCCGAAACAAACTAAAATGCCCTTCATTAACATTCCAGCCTGTTCCAGCCTTGTCTAAATAATTAATAATCAATTACTTTACAGTAAATCCAACCTTCAGGTCGCCCCATAATAAGCTTACATTACCGTTCTTTTCCACTTTATAGGTCAGGGTTTCGGTAAAAGGTTTATGCTTACGGTCAGGTTGTACCGTTACACGCAGGGCATCTTCGCTTTCCTTGTATTTATAAGCGCCCCAGTCTTTCCATACTTTATTAAAGATCAGGGTCCAGTTATCGCCGTTATCCAGTGTAAAGAAAGAGTATTTACCGGCAGGCAGTTTTTTGCCGTTGATGGTCACATCCTTATCCACTTCAAAAATGGTTGCTTCGTTGGCACCGGCGCGCCATACTTCACCTTTTTTAGGTTCTAATGCCTCACCGATCACCCGGCCGTTTACAGAAGGCTGGCTATAATCAATAGTAACAGTAGCACCGCTTGCAATTGTAGCTTTTGCTATTGCCGGCGGACTTTTTCTTTTTGATTTATCTTCATTCTGGGCCTGCGATACCAACATGGTACACAGGGCTAAAGCCATAAAAATTACCGATTTCATGTTATTCAGATTTGAGGTTTTATGATGTTATTTGGTTTCTAAAAAGTTTTTTAAAGTAGCCAGGCCGTTTTCCAGCATAGAACCGTAACGGGCTTCAAAAGAAAGACTGGAGAATTTTTCCCAGGGGTACCATTTCAGCTTAAAATCTATATACCACTGCACTGTTACCAGGTCCGATCCTTCGTGGCTGATCACCTGCCAGCCCATATTCATTTTTTGTGCATCCGGTTTATTAAAGGTAGCGCTTATATTATTTGCACTGTCCTGTTTTAAAGCGATCTGTGATCCCCTTACCTCGGCAAAAGTCACTCTACCGCTATCTTCCAGGGGCTTATTCAGGGTAAGGGTGTCAAATCCGGGGTACCAGTTTTTCCAGTTACGGATATCATTCAGTTGCGCAATGATGGTGCCAGATTCTGCTTTAATATTCACCGCCCTGGATATCCGTATTTTGGAGGGGATAAAAAAGGTAATTCCCGTTACCAGCAGGAACAGGATTAAAAAACTGATCAGCGCTAATTTTATTACTTTCAAAACTCTAATTTTTTAAATCAATATTCCTGGTAAAACGATAAATAATCCGATCATCTCAATACTCTATTAAAACTAACTACTATTATGTTACCAGCTACATTACTACTATCAACTGTTCTTGCGTCGCACACTTCGGCTGCTGTAATGCTACTGAACAACCTGTAAGTATCCCGGGTGTTGATAAAACCCCATTACCAAATTTCCAAATTAACTAATTATCAAATTATCCCTACTCCCACTTCATCACCTTATTCACCACCAGGTAAGCCACCGCTACCCATATTCCCAGTATGCCTAACTCTTTCCAGCAGTCAAACAAATGCAGCCCATCAAATGATATTTTGCGCATGGCATTATTGAACTGTGTTAACGGTAATGCCTGGCAAAGGTCCTGTAACCATTTTGGAAATACTTCAATAGGGAAAAACGTGCCCGATAACAACATTTGCGGGAAACCGAAAATATTGATGAGTAAGGGAATGATCGCATCCGATTTAGCCACGCTACTGATAATCAGGCCTACCCCCATCAGCAGGAACAGCATCACCATGGTTAACAGCAACATTTCAATAACCGTTACAACACCATGTACCAGGGTAAAGTTCAAAAAGAAGTACCCGAAAAGTATTAATACCAGCACATTCACTACCTGGAAAAACAAACGGCTGGCGCCAATACCTATTAAAATATTGATCTTTTTAACCGGCGTGGCATAAAACCTTTTTAATACCAGTTGTTCCCGCAGGTTAAAGAAGGTAATGGCTATACCAAATAAAGTGGCAAATAAAATAGAGAAGCCCAGCTGGCCGGGTAAAATAAAATCTATACGCCTGTATTTGCGGCCTTCGTATACCATGGGCTGTAACTGGTAATGCCGTTCACTGATATGCGCTTCGTCCAGTTCCGTTTTCATAGACAGGTAATCCAGCAGCTGTAACAATTCACCTAAATTGCTGCCGCTGGCAGAAGTGGCGATCACTTTTACTTTATAGCTGTTAAATGAATCAATGGCCTGTTTATCTATCTTCAGCATGGCGGTCAGGCTGCCTTTTTCAATAGCTTCCCGCATTTCGGCCGTATCTTTCAGGGAGGTTATCCGGATATAAGGGTTGGCTTTAATACTGTCAAATAAGGCATTGGTGGTATCGCTGCCGGGTATAATAGCAATGGGCTGACTACCACTGCCACCATTACTGAAAGCCCCGAATATTAAAATAAAAACAATAGGAAACAGTAAGCTGAAAATGATTGAAGCCGGCTGTTTGAAAATGGCTTTAAAACTCGCCCTTGTTATCGCCCATAATGCCTTAAACTGACTGTAAGATTGTGCCATGTATTTTTGTTGGTACGCAAAAGTAAAGAAAATTGAGCGTCAGGCACGGCAATACTGCATTGCAGGTTTATATGTATCATTCATACGGGTAAAACCAATTTCCGGCTAAATAGCAGGCTAGTCACCTATCCTGAATCCATTTTTTGCGGCATAGGCCTCCTGCTCTTTTATTACCTTTTGCAGCATAGTGCCCTCCCCTTCAGAAAGGGTGGTCAGCTTTTTTACATAATCATCTATAACAGTATCAGAAGCTGTTTTACTTAAACTTTCAAAAGGCATAAAACCCTGTTCTATCATGTAGCCCTGGAACACCAGGAATTCAATCATCGCCAGCCGCAGCCGTTCCGATCCTTTAAAATCCTTTAATAAAAAATACTCCATTTTTTTCCGTTCAATAAAAGCCTGTATTTCTTTACGCACCGGGGTCAGTTTTTCAAATTCCCGTTTTCCCTTCACCTCGCTAAACTTACTGCCCCATTTACCTCCAAGTGTATACAAAGTATCCGTAACCGAACTTAAATAATCATTGTAGTCAATGGCCGATTCAAATTTCTGGGCCTGTAAAGAAACTGTGAACAATAACAAAACGATAATACCGGCTGATCTTAATTTCTTAAACATGGTGGTGGATTTATGATGGTTTAAAAGTAGTATTTACCGGCTGCATTACATAATGTGTTACAGTATTTTTCTGCTCCTGTACAACTGTTTTAAGCAGGTAATCCACTTTTGTACCGCTTTAGCGTTACATCAGTAGCTACAGACTGATATCCGTTGCGCATTGCCGGCTAAGGTTACAGGTGTACATGTGTGCCACCCACAATATTATCAGAGAACAGTGTACCTTAAAAGAGGTCCGGTTCCACAATAATCCGGACACATTAAAGGCAGTATATATAGAGAGCAGTCAATCAAATTTGGGGAGCATACTCCAGTTGTGCTTAATTTTCTTTAACAATAGGCATCTCTAATAATGCAGTTATTTAACCTATTTACATTTCTCTATAATTGACATGAGCGCTTCTATCTGCTTATCCTTTTCTTTTAATTGTTCAGTCAGTGTTACAATAAGTTCATTTAACTCATGACTTTGATTTGCTATACTATCACTGTCTATAGCAATTATTACATCACCATTATTTAAAACCTGTTGAGGCGCTACTTTATAAAAGGCTGTAAGTTTAATAAACAATTCAATATCTATCTTTTGATAGCCCGATTCAATTTTGCTTATTGTGTTTTGACTCATGTGTAAATAGTCAGCCACTTCTTGTTGTGTATACCCACAACTCACACGTAGCTTTTTTAAAGCCTGGTGTATCATTATTCATAAGTTTCACTAAATATAGAAAAACAGGATAACAATATCATAAAATGAAATAGGATATTTTGTAAATTACTATCAAATTGCTTTTGATATTATTTTATTAATTAATAAATCAAAAGTTATGAAAAGCACCTTAACTGTATTATTTTTTATTTTAATTAGCTGTAACAAATCGGCTGATGTGACTACTCAAAATGCTGACGAGAAGATTACGAATCTTACCGCTTATTTAAGCAGGCAACTTACAATACAAAATGATGTACAGAAAATTCTTAAAAAGGAAGCTGATTTTAATACGCTAAATTCAAAATTTTCTAACATAAAATCAGGTATGGAATTGAAAACTGTTTTATCAGAATCTAAAATCAAGCGTGTTGATTTGTTAATTGAACTTTTAAAACAACAAAACTCGAACTTAATTAACTTCTCCAAAAACGATGAATCTGGTTTTTTCAATAAAACAAGTGATGAAAAAATAGCTTCGATCAATTTAGTTCTTGATAACTTGTCCGAACTTGCCTATAGTGAAGGGGGAGCAAGAATGGCACCTCCAACTTGTCTTGAAACTTATAACACCGCCATTAGCCGTTGTCGTAGAGATTATGCGATCACTGCCGGGGTTAGTCTTGTGTCTATTCCCTGGACATTGGGAGGCGGTGTATTAACATGGGGACTTGCCAGCGTTCAGTTATATTTTTGCGAAAGCGATGCCAAAGAAGATTACAATAAATGTAAAGATTAATTTATTTTTTGTTTACAACAATTAGATCTAAAAAAAATAAAATGATTAAAGGTTTTGAATACTTATTATATGTATTATCTACAATAACACTTATTCTATTGTTTACGAAATACAGATCAATTGCATATACATTAAGTTATATAAATACTGCTATTTTAATTTTAGTTTGTATAGCTAAAATATACAGTAATTATAAAAAAAATGGTAAAGTAACAATTACAAAAACATCGTTGCTAATCATGTTGATACTTGCCATTATTACAATATTAATACTTGCTTTTAAAGGGTAGAATTCCACATTGTTATCAGGTTATAGACCATAGACCATTCTATAAGTTTTGCCCAGCCGGTTACCCAAAACAAAACGCCCCGCAGTTTACTGCGGGGCGTTTATATGTAGTAATTACAATATTAAGTATGCACTTACTTTACCTTTTGCTTTAGCAACCACTTCTACAGAAATGTTGTTTGGAGCAGCAGCGTAATGAGAGAACTCCATGGTAGAAGAT
>CAYUMH010000011.1:33894-60959 GCA_964445775.1 uncultured Terrimonas sp. | reverse complement strand
CGCCACCGGTTAAGGTAGTAAAACCCATCCCGGCAATACGCTTACCAAATTCAACCGCCTGTTTATAATAAGGGTGATCTTCTTTAAACCTTGCCGAGCCAAATACGGTGATGCAGGGGCCGACAAAGTGTAAGGTGCGGAAACCTTTTATGAATTGTTTAAACACACGGAATGCAAAACTTAACTCATAACCTCTGCTTTTGGGCCCGTCCAAATACACATGTTCTTTTGCCGGAATAATCCTTTCGTTCTCTTGCATAGTACTATTTTAGTAAGCGATAAAAATATAACATTTAAAAAGAAAATAGCGGCTTGTGGCCATTATTTTCAGGGATGTACATAGATATTTAACAGCTCATTACCTGTGTTGAATCATTATATATGATGACAACATATTTTAATGAAATTTGGTTTGAAAGCCATGAAATTATCCTGTACTTTTAAGGCCAAACTTTTATTATGCGTATTATAAGTTATAATGTGAACGGCATACGTGCTGCTATTAAAAAAGGTTTTATTGACTGGTTACAAACCAACCCGGCCGATATTATTTGTATACAGGAAACCAAGGCCGCCCAGCAGGATGTGGATGTAACGGCCATTGCGGAACTGGGGTATGACAGTTACTGGTACAGTGCACAGAAAAAAGGCTACAGCGGGGTGGCGGTGTTCACTAAAATAAAGCCGGATAATGTAGTATTTGGCACAGGACATAAAGTAAGTGATGATGAGGGCAGGGTGATACAACTGGATTTTGGTGATATACGGGTGGTGAATGCCTATTTCCCCAGCGGTACATCGGGCGACGAACGCCAGGCTTTTAAATATGAGTGGCTGGCTGAGTTTAATACTTATTTAAAACAACTGCAGAAGAAACATCCTAAGATTATTTTGTGCGGTGATTATAATATTGCGCATAACGAAATAGATATTCATGACCCCAAGGGAAATAAAAAGTCTTCGGGGTTTCTGCCGGAAGAAAGGGCCTGGATGACAGATTTTTTAGGCGCGGGATGGATAGATACTTTCAGGGTATTTCACCAGGAGCCGCACCGTTACAGCTGGTGGAGCCAGCGTTTTCCATCGGTACGTTTAAACAATAAGGGCTGGCGTATTGATTATATAACAGCTACTGAACCGTTGCGTAACCGTTTAAAGGATGCAGAAATATACCCGGATGTAAAACACTCGGACCACTGCCCGGTATATGTAGAATTAACTTAATTAAGTAAAGGACGATAAAAAAGGAATATGATTGTATATAATGTGACCACCAAGGTTGATCATAGTATAGGAGTATTGTGGCTTAACTGGATGAAACAGGAGCATATACCGGAGATAATTGCCACCGGTTGTTTTACCCATGCTACTATTTTGCATATGATTGAAACGGATGAAACGGACGGACTTACCTATGCGGTACAGTACCATGCGGAGAGTAAGGCTTTATATAACCGGTATATTAAAGAGTTTGCCACGGAATTGAGTAATAAGGCCACATCTAAATGGGGCAGTAAATACATTGCTTTCAGATCGGTTTTACAGATTGTGAATTGATTGTGCATAATAATATATTTTATTTTGCTATATCAAATACAACCTTATATTTCGCTGGAATGCTTGCCAGCAGTACGTTTCAGATGAGTATAGGCTGTAATGCAGTGTTGGCAAGGGTTTTAATATTTACTGGGATTTTTACGAAGTAATATTTGAGCAGCGGTTTTTTATATAATGCTTGCCTGTTGCGGTTTTGAGCGGTATAAGTGCATAAAATAAAAACGAAATATTTTTTTGTTGCTATTAAAAACCTTCTAAATTTGTTTTTGTTACTAAAACATAAAACAATAATATCATGAACAAAGCTGATTTGATCGCTAAACTTGCGGATGATGCAGGAATTACAAAAACTCAGGCTAACGCAGCATTAGATTCTTTTGTGGAAGCAGTTACAAAAACTTTGAAAGGTGGTGGTAAAGTTACTTTAGTAGGTTTCGGTACTTTCTCTGTATCAAAAAGAGCTGCCCGTAACGGTCGTAATCCTCAAACTGGCGCAGTTATCAAAATCAAAGCACGTAAAGTGGCTAAATTTAAAGCAGGTAAAGAATTGTCTGCAAAAATCTAACTTTTGTCAGTTTTTTCATAAAAGCCCCAATACTCTTGGTATTGGGGCTTTTTTTGCATTAAAAAATGTACATTTGCCATTATTCTTGATCATTAATTAAAAGTATTTATGGGACGCGGAGATAAAAAAACTGCAAAAGGTAAAAGATTTAAGGGCTCATTTGGTAAGTCACGCCCTGCTAAAGTTGTAAAAGCAAAAGCAGCTACTGCCGAAAAAAAGGCCTAAGTTTTTATAACTGAATTTTGTGAACCTGCCTGCACCGTGGTGTTGCGCAGGTTTTTGGTTTTGAGAGAAAGCTGAAAGCCAAAGGCCTAAAGCTTAATGCTTTGACCTTTTACGGTGCCAGGCGCTCAATCAGCCAGCTTCCATCGGTTTGCAGGGTGTATTGCAGGCGGTCGTGCAGGCGGGAAGGACGGCCCTGCCAAAACTCCACAGTAACCGGCTTTACAATATAACCACCCCAGTGTTCAGGGCGGGTTACAGTAGCCGTGTTGTCGGACACACCATCTTCCATTTGTTGATAGGCTGTTTCTAAAACCTCGCGGTTGGGAATGACCGTACTCTGGGCCGAAATATTAGCCCCGATCTGGCTGCCAACGGGCCGGGAATAAAAATATTCATTACTATCCGCCTCGCTGGTTTTACTTACCAGGCCGGTAATACGTACCTGGCGCTCCAGCTCCTTCCAAAAGAATACCAGGCAGGCTTTGGGGTTTTCTAATAACTGCTGCCCCTTAAAACTGTTATAATTGGTGTAAAAAGTGAATCCATCAGGGGTTACATTTTTTAATAACACGATCCTGGCGGCTGGTACCCCATCGGCCGAAGCTGTGGCGAGTGTCATGGCATTTACCTCGCTCAATTCCGCTTTGATGGCTTCATTCCACCATATACCAAACTGTTCTACCGGGTTGCTTTTTACATCGGTTTCCAGTAAGGTTTGTTTGCTGTAGTTTAAGCGGATATTGGCAATGGACTCGTTCATGACAGGTTATTTGTACAAAGGTAAAATATGCTGTACGAAATACCTGCATGATGTTGGTCATAAAAAAAACGCCATAACAAAAGTTATGGCGTTGGGGTAATTCATCATGATAATATTATTGTCCTAACTGGTTGCTTTTACCTTTTTGAATTTTACGTACCTGTGTAGTACCGCCGCCATCTAAGGTCAGGTTTACCGGCTTATTGGTTTTCCAGGCACCGCGGGTAAAGTCGGGAACATCCACGGTTTTGGATCTTTTCTTTACAGAGGTAACGCTTAAGGCAAATATAGAGCTCCAGCTGGCAGCATCATATACATCCTGGTCAAGCGGTAAACCATTGCGTAAACAGTCAATCAGGCGCCAGTCCATGATAAAGTCCATGCCGCCATGACCACCTACTTCCTTGGCTATTTCACCAATATGTTTAACAATCGGTGGGGTGTATTTTTTCTCCAGCTCATCAAATTCTTCTTTTTTAAGCCAGCTATGACCAAAAGCAATACGTGCCGGGCCAGGGTATTTTTGTGCCACGCCTTTGGTGCCGCTTAACAGGTGTAAACGGGAGTAAGGGCGTATAGTAGATACATCATGTTGTATCATCATAGTTTTACCCAGGTCGGTACGGATGATGGTGGTATTCATATTACCACGGTAAGGCTTGTCGGTATACTCGGCAAAGAAATTATCGGTAGCGGCTCTTTCTTTGGCCATATTGTTCAGTACAAAATCGTTGGAGCTCATACTAACCAGGTGGTCCATTTTATCGCCACGGTTAATATTTAAACATTGTGCAACGGGGCCCAGGCCATGCGTAGGGTACAGGTTACCGTTACGTTTAAAGTTTTCTTTTAAACGCCACATATCGGCATAGGCGTTTTTATTAAATAACCAGTCCTTGCTCAGGTCGTGGATATAAGCACCTTCTGCATGTACCAGTTCGCCAAACATTCCCTGGCGGGCCATGTTAAGGGTTAATAATTCAAAGAAATCGTAACAGCAGTTCTCCAGCATCATGCAATGTTTCCTGGTTTTCTCTGAGGTTTCTACCAGCTCCCAGCATTGATCAATAGTAAGACCGGCATTTACTTCTACGGCCGCATGTTTATCGTTACGCATGGCCGCTAAACAAATTGGGGTGTGTAACTCCCAGGGTGTTACATTATATACCAGGTCAATATCATTGCTTTCGCATAAGGCTTTCCACCCGTCTTCGCCGCTGTATTCTTTTGCTTTGGGACGGCCCAGTCTTTCCAGTGTTTTTTGTGCTTTGGCTACACGGTCAGGGTATTTATCACAAAGAGAAACAATCTCTACCCCGTCAATATAAGCCAGGCGTTCTACTGCGCCGGAACCACGCATACCCAGGCCTACAATACCTACACGTACCACATTCAGTTTGGGTGCAGCATAACCGCACATATTAAAGCGTTGTTTCTTCTTTTGCAGTTCAACACTTCTTTCAAACTCTTCCTCAGTAATAGTAAGGCTGTTGGAAAAGGCAGGAACACCGGTAGCAAGCATACCACCACCAATGGCCAACCCTCTCAAAAATTTTCTGCGATCAGTACCCATAGCGTAGTTTATTTTTTATTTGTCGCAATATCCTTAATAATACCGTAACATATTGTCAAATGCAAAATTTGGACAAACGTTTGAACGCCTGTTTTTTGAAAATAATTGAGGGAAATGAAGGTTTTTGTGGTGAAAGACGAAGATTGAAGCAAAGTGTTTTTACTTACAGGGAAGTACGCAAACGTTTTACAACTGAGAGAGATGACTTGGATCATACCATTGCAGGAAGAATTATACCTTATAACTTTAATGTAGTGAATAATGGTTGATCTTTATTGGTTAATAGCAGCGTTTGTGAACGTTCTGACCTATGAGCTTCAGGGCTTTTGTTCTCGTCATTTTTTTACAAAAATACCTTCTGCTTTTCCTGGTGTGACCCTTCCGGGTAATACTGTTATTGTGTTCATCCGTTCTCCTGTTGCGGCGTTGTTTCCATGCTGGCACTTTTCGGGTAATACAGTTGTAATATCTGCATATTTCCGGCTTTTTTCAATGCATATTAATAACTATTTCTAATGAAATGGTTTTTCCCGGAATTTACCCGGTTTGTTATTACTTTGCCGGTATAATTCCTTTATCAACAGCATCCTACTATGGTTTTACACACAATACTGGTTATAATTCTGTTATTGAACCTGCGCAAACAGACCAAGGGCAAGAATGGCTTGGAAAAATGGGACCGGCTGATCACCGCCGGTATTGCACTGAGTGCGGGGTTATATGTACTCAGTACCGTATGGCACCGTACTGAAGGGTTACTGATTGTACTCAGTTATGCTTTAACGGCAACTGTGGTATACACGGTATATACAAATGCATTGTTCTCATTTTATAGGCCCCTCATTAATGCATTTTTACCTTTGATAGCGTTGAATTTTGTGGAAGATATGCTGTCATTAATTGACAGGGCATTTTATAAATCATGGCGTAACTACCTGGAAGGGGCCGAATTATTAGCCCTGGTGTGGATGGTAGCCATGCTCATTATTAATAACAAACAGAAGAAGGCACTGGAAAAAGAGCGCAAGATTAATGAAGAGAAGGAAAAGGAATACCAGATCACCGAACAGTTAAAAGCCCAACTGGAAGTACAGGTACAGGAACGAACCGCTGAAATTACCCGGCAGAAAGAAGAACTGCAAAAAACATTGCATGAGCTGGAAGCTACCCAAAGCCAGCTGATACATGCCGAAAAAATGGCGAGCCTGGGAGAGCTTACTGCCGGTATTGCACATGAGATACAAAACCCGCTCAACTTCGTTAACAACTTTTCCGAGATCAATGCAGAGTTATTGGCCGAAATGAAAACGGCTATTGAAAACGGGGATTACGAGGAAGTAAAAGCGCTGGCCAATGATGTGGCCGATAATGAACAGAAAATAAATTTACATGGCAAAAGGGCCGATAGTATTGTAAAGGGTATGTTACAGCATAGCCGTACCAGCACCGGTCAAAAAGAACTGACTGATATCAATGCCCTTTGCGATGAATGCCTGCGGCTTTCTTACCATGGCCTGCGTGCCAAGGATAAAACTTTTAATGCCGGTTTTGAAACAAAATTTGACGATCAGTTACCTAAAATAAATATTCTACCCCAGGAAATTGGCCGGGTTATTTTAAACCTCTGCAACAATGCATTTTATGCTACCAATGCTAAAAAGAAAACGGCAGGCAGCGATTACAAACCCATGGTAGCCATAGAAACTGGCTCCCGCCCCGATAGAGGCATAGAAATAAGGGTGAAGGACAATGGTGCCGGCATTCCGAAACAGATCATGGATAAAATATTTCAACCGTTTTTTACTACCAAACCTACCGGGCAGGGCACAGGCCTGGGGCTGAGCATGAGTTACGATATTATAACCAATGCACACCAGGGCAGTTTGCAGGTGGAGTCGGAGGAGAATACAGGCACTACATTTATCATTAACCTCCCATATCTAAATTCTTAATACATGAACATTTTAGTTGTAGACGACGAAAGAGACGTACAAACATTATTTGAACAAAGGTTTCGCAAAGAGATAAGGAACAAGGAACTTAATTTTGCATTTGCTTTTTCAGGGGAAGAAGCCCTGGCATACCTGAACCGGCATGACCATGAAGCTGTACTTATTTTGTCGGATATCAATATGCCCGGCATGAGCGGGCTGGAACTGCTGGACAGGATCAAGAAAAAATATGCTACGCCGCCGCCCCGGGTAATGATGCTTACAGCTTACGGCGATGCGGAAAACTTTAATACGGCTAAATCGCTGGGAGCGGATGATTTCCTGACCAAGCCGGTTGACTTTACCACCCTGAAGGACAAACTTAAAAATATTGAAGCATGACCAAGATCTTAGTGGCCGATGATGAGGCAGACCTGGAAGTATTGATCCGGCAGAAATTCCGTCAGAAAATAAGAGAACAACAATACGAGTTTGTATTTGCCAGCAACGGCAATGATGCACTGGATAAAATTCAGCAACACCCGGATATTGATATCCTGCTAAGTGATATTAATATGCCGGAGATGGACGGACTGACCCTGCTGAGTAAATTAAATGAATCCAACTCACTGATAAAATCGGTGATCGTATCGGCCTATGGCGATATGGAGAATATCCGTACGGCCATGAACCGGGGCGCTTTCGACTTTATTACCAAGCCCATCAACTTCGAGGACCTGTCGCTGACCGTGGAAAAAACCCTGGCCCATGTATTACAGGTAAAAGAAACCCTCAAAGCCATTAAGGAAAACAATATCCTTAAAATGTACGTGGACGAAACGGTACTTAAATTCATGGGCGGCCGGGAATTTGAATCGGCTTTAATGGCAAATGAAACCATTGAGGCCACTGTGGTATTCATTGATATCTGCAGTTTTACCGCCATCAGTGAAACCGAATCGCCGGATACGGTGGTAAAGCTGTTGAACAGTTACTTCGATGTAATGGTTAAGGAGATCATTGCCCAGGGCGGGTATATTGATAAGTTTATTGGCGATGCGGTGATGGCCGTATTCCGCGGCGATTACCACCTGGATAAAGCGATTGAGGCCAGCCTGGCGGTAAGGGCCAAAGTATCTGAACTACCGGCATCCGGTGCGGCTTTTTCGCCCAAAGTATCTATTGGTATTAACAGCGGTGAAATGATCTCCGGTAATATCGGCTCGGCCAACTTAAAAAGGCTTGACTATACCGTTATCGGCGATGTGGTGAATACGGCTCAAAGACTGCAGGCCGTTGCCAAAGAAAACGAGATCATTATTAACGAAACCGCTTATCAAAAGGTAAAGGACTCCTTCCATTGCCAAAAGGCAGGTGAGGTAGCACTAAAAAATAAAGCGGGGTTAACCAATATTTATAAGGTAATGGATTAAACCCGGAACCGGTTTTGGGGGTTTGTCAGCAACAGTAAACCCCTCATCGTCCCTTGCGTCGCACACTTTGGCTGTATATCATTAATCAGCACCGTGCTTCGCAAGGGATCTTTCCAAGCCAGGTCTCCCAACGGGGACCTGGCGCATCATGAGCCAAAGTCGGCACTTCCAAACCAACACTTCCAAGCCGGGTCTCCCGAAGGGGACCCGGCGTAAGTTGAACGTACAGTCTATCATCCACTCACCATGCCATACTTCAGACTCAACTAATAAACATGCAATCCATCATGCCGACGCAGGAGGCATCTCCAGCTCATCTAAGGTTTGCTTTTATTCAGGAGACCTCTCCTTCGTCGAGGTGACGATCTTCCAAGCCGGGTCTCCTGAAAGGGACCCGGCGTAACAAACCGATTTAAATAATTTTTAACCAAAGCAATTTTGAAGCAGCAGTGCCGGCATACTAATTTCACATAAAATTTACCTCCAGCACATGAGCACCAAACACGACGAGCCTCCGGCCGCAAAGTACTACCACTACCTATGTTTATTAACGCTTGTTGTTTTTGTATCCTGCGATACTACACCACCTAAAACGATAGTGCGGCACACAACAGGTACATCCAAAACAGACACAGCCGTAGCCACTGCCCCGGTTGCCGGAAAGAAAAAAGCGAAAAAGAAAATCTACCTCACTTTTGATGATGGCCCCAACAAAGGCACGGACAATGTTTTGAATATTGTAAAAGAAGAGAACGTACCGGTAACCTTCTTCCTGGTAGGGGCGCATGCATTTGGCAGTAAGGCCCAGCAGGTTACCTGGGATAGTTTACAGGCCAGCAAACTGGTAGAACTTTGTAACCATAGTTTTACCCATGCCTGGTATAATAGTTATAATAAATTTTACAGCTTACCCGATTCGGTGGTCAGCGACTTTCATAAAACCACCGCTCAATTGCAGCTTAAAAATGGTATTGGCCGTACACCGGGCCGTAATATATGGCGGGTGGACAGTATACAGTTTACAGACAATGCCAAAACCAAGGCAGCGGCGGACTCCCTGTACAACGCAGGTTACGATATGCTGGGCTGGGACCTGGAATGGCATTTTGATCCCAAGACCATGCGGGCTATTAAATCCGGTGACGACCTGGCTAACCAGATTGACAGCCTGTTGCTGAAAAATAAAACCAAACAACCCGGTAACCTGGTATTACTGGCGCATGACCAGGTGTATAAAAATACGGAGGACTCTTTACAGCTGCACCAGCTGATCAGGCGTTTAAAGGCAAACAGTGAGTATGAATTTGCCGTAGCGAGTAACTATCCCGGGGTAAAGAAAAAATCAGTAACGGATAGCATGCTGAAACGCAATATGTCAAAATCGGATAGTTTAAGAAGAAACAACACGATTAATAAGGATACGAACCGGGTGGTGAAACCGGCCATCGGGTAAAAATATTTGTTCGTTATACTATTAAAAGGATCGGGGTTGGCATAGCCAACCCCGATCCTTTTTTACATCCGTAACAGCAATTACTTCAGCTGTTTCAATATCTCTTCTATGGCCCTGTCCAGTTGCGGATCGCGGCCGGTCAGTTTATCTTCAAAACTGTTCAATACTTTTATATCGGGCTCCACACCGGTCATCTCCAGGTCTTTTCCATCCAGTGTATAACAACCCCATGATGGCATTCTTACCGATGAGCCGTCCACCAGGCCAACACCACTGGTAAAGATGATCCAGCGGTAAGTACCATTACCGACAATTTTACCCAGCTTCAGGGCTTTAAATCCTTGCGAGGTCATCTCCGCATCACTCAATGATTGTTCATTGATCAGTAATATGATGGGCTTATCGGCTGGTGCAAAATTCGATTGGGTGCTCAGTTTCCCTTCACGGTATTTCCAGTTCAGGTAATTCTTTTGTGATAAAAACTTCAACACTTCATCGTGTACATTACCACCGGTATTATAACGCAGGTCAAAAATCAGGGCATCTTTCCCATTCAGTTCACTGGTCATATCATTAATAAACTGTTCCATTTCGCCCTGCCCCATATTCTTCATATGGCCGTAAGCAATACGGTTCTTACTCTTTTCATCTACACGTTTCTGGTTATTATCCATCCATTCGTCATACAAATTAGCGTACAAACTTGTTTGCGGGTGAACTTTTACCACCACATTCTTGCCTTTACGGTCAAAAGTTAACTCCAGTTCCTGGTCCTGCGAAGGTTTGGTAAAATAAAAATTACGATCCGTGTTTTTGTCAACGGTAACGGTATTCACTTTTACCAGCACATCACCGGGCTGTACATCAATATCCTTTTTATCGGCAGCAGAACGGGCAGCTACCCTTTTAACAAGGTAGGGATTATCATTGTCAAACAAAATACCGGTTTCCATGGTGCTGTTGCTTAAGGCAATAGCTTCATCGCTGCCAAAAGTACCAAAGCCCTGGTGCGAGGAGTTTAATTCGCCCAGCATATCATTCAGTAATACACGAAGGTCGGACCGGTTATTTAAATAAGGAATAAACTGCTGGTAATACTTCTTCGTTTTGGCCCAGTCAAGTCCGTGAAACTTCTCGTCATAATAATTCTCTTCCATCTGTGCCCAGGCTTCTTCAAACATCTGTGCAAACTCGCTGGCCAGGTTTCTCCTGAAAGTAAAATTGATATTGATAGCGTCCAGTTTATTGGCGTCCAGGTTTAATTTACTGATGCCGCCACCGGCCAGGATGAACAACTTATCACTCACTTCTACAATATTGCGGAAAAAACTATTATCGGTTCCGTTTATCTTTTCCGTCTTGTTATCTTCAAAGGGTTCAATCACCGTTTTCCATAAAGCCCATTTACCTTCTGTATGATTGCTGGCATATACCACCTGTGTTTTATCACCTTTCTGGTAAACATGGGCCAGGTTCTGGGCACCAAAAGAGGGGCTTATCTGCTCCATACGTTCCAGGATCTTTTCCGTATCAATGGTAATGTTCTTAACGGCTACTTCCGGTTTCTTATCTTTTTTAGCAGTATCCTTCTTCTCTTCTGCAAACAAAGCATCATACTTGTCCTTCCGGTAAGGCGCATCAAACTTCTCTAATGCTATGCGGTACACTTTTGAATTGGGCATTCCAAAGGGATAGGAGGGCTTTAAACGCTGGGAGGTAAAGTAAATATATTTGCCATCCGGTGACCAGGTGGGGTCGGTTTCGGTAACGCCCGTATTGGTCAGGTTGATGGTCTTATTGTCTTTTATATGATGTACAAAAATATCCTGTTCAAAATTGCGGAAGGCAGTGAAAATAATATACTCATCGTTGGGTGAAAAACCCGGAGAGCTGCCCTGAAAACCCCATAACTCATCTTTGGCTACGGTTTTAACGGCAAAGGTTTTTAAATCCATCAACTTTACTTCATCACGACCGGAAAGAAATACCGCCTGCTCTCTTTTTTTGTTGAACACGATATCGCGGTTATTCTTATTGTCTTTTGTCAGTTGTTTCAAAGCCGCCGAGCCATCTGCCGGAATCGTAAACCAGTTGGTATAGCCGTTAAAAGTCTGACTAAATAAAAGGGTCTTATTATCGGCCAGCCATTTTACCTGTACGGCTCTTTCGGCACTGCCTTTCTCAATCTGCTGTACAAACTTGCCTTCAATATCGCTTACAAACAATTCGCCGCGGGAAATAAAAGCTATCTTTTTAGCATCGGGTGATACATCAAAATCGCTGATATTACGGGTGATGCTGTAATCCTTGTCTTTAGGTAAAGTATTGTTACGGTTAATAACAATATTCAGTTTGCCGGCTTTATTACCGGCTACATCATATAACCACAGCTGGTACTCTTTTTCAAAAACTATTTTTCCTCCGTTTGCGTTTACCATGGGGCTTTTTAAGGAAGTGGGAAACTTTGTCAGGCCTTTCTTTTTCCCGTTGTCAAAAGTGTACAGGTTGTATTCACCATTAGCTTCATCCGATAAAAAATAAATATTGCCCTGTTTGTCAATGGTAGTAGCAAAGTCTTTTCCTTCCCAGGCAGTATACACTTTATGTTTTTTGGTAGCAAACTGGTAGGACTGTATCTCGGGATTAAAAGGTCCTTTGTAACGTTTACGTTGTGCCTGATTAGCACTTTCCCAGGTGTCGCTGAAAAATATTTCGCCATTGGGGTGGGCTACCAGGTTATGATCGTACTGGAAAAAATAATCGCCAAACACCCGTTTAGGTGTACCACCGGCAGCGGCTACAGTAAAGCCATGGTTCTGGCCCAGGCGGTTGCTGTTAAAATAAACTTCCTTGCTATCCCAGCTCCAGCCGGTAACATCGTCATTCCCGCTGTGGTAGGTTATTTGTTTAATATCGCCGCCATTAACCGGCATAATATACACATCGGCATTGCCATACTGCCTGCCGGTAAATGCTATCCATTTACCATCGGGTGATACCCGTGGATTGGTCTCATAACCCTGCATGGCAGTGATACGGCTGGCCTGTCCATCGGCAACGGCAGCCTTCCACAGGTCGCCTTCAAAACTAAAGATCACCGTTTGTCCGTCAGGGGTCAGGCAGGGATTGGATAAAAAATAGGTGCCTGTCTGGGCCATGACCGGTACGCCGGCTAGTAAAAGCAAAGCAAAAACTATTTTATTCATACGTGGTTTATTTTAAGCTATGAATGTACAAGGAAACCGCGTAAAACGGGAATAAGCAACCGGTAATTTGGATGAGTGGTGGAAGAGAGGTTCAAGAAGTTGGGGAGAACGTTTAAAGTTTAAGGTTTAATGTTTAAAGTTAGGGGAGGTTCAAGAGGTTCAAAAGGTTGGGATCCATATTTTTTCGTGAATTGTTATTAACGAATAACCGTTAACCAATAACTAAGTGTCTGGAAGGGTTCAATAGGTTCAAATGTTCAAGAGTTTCAAGGTTGACCTGCCATTTTTCTATTAACGAATAACAATTAACTATTAACCAATACCTAAGTGTCTGGAATGGTTCAATAGGTTCAAATGTTCAAGAGGTTCAAGGTTGACCTGCCATTTTTCTCTGGTAATTTTCTATTAACGAATAACCATTAACCAATAACTAAATACCTGGCTACAGATCTCAGATCTAACTTCTCAGATCTGACTTCTGATATCTCAAATCTGTCTGCTCAAATCCCAAATCTTAAATCATCAACTCCTAAATCCGCCCTACAGTTTCCACGTAGCATAAATAAAAAAGCGGGAATAAGGCTGCTGCAGGTAATACAGGTAGCGCAAGCCTATTGCCGGACCGGAACGAACCCTGCCCAGGTAAACGCCCGCAATAAAACCGGGTTGTAAATTGGCAAAGGACTGTTTTTGCGTGGCAACCAGGGAATCAAAACGGATATTGGCCGTGCCATTAACACCTTCCAATACATAATCATAATGCTGGCGGGTACTGCCACTTACCAGGTAAGAAGCCATAATACCAGTTTCAGCGCCTATATAATTATTAAAGCTGTAACGAACCAGGCCGGCAATATCATTATACAAAGCATGTACCTGCACCTCATTACGCTGCTGCAGTACCCGGTAGTCACGGCCATTATACAAAATATAACTGCTGGTGGGTTTACTCTCGCTGCCGGTAAGGGATTGTTGTGGCTGGTATCGTAAAAAGAACTCGCCCTGCAAATAAGGCTTATAGGATGAGTACACCGAAAGGCTGGCACCCAATACGGCCTGGTGTTTACCCTGTATTTTTTTTACGGTTTGGGTTAATGCTTTATCTACATTCAGGTTATTGGTATAATAACCGGCAATAATACCCGGCGATAAGCCCGGCGCAAAACGGGTACGGGAAACATTGGTGATAATGGGCGGGTTCTTGTCAAATATAATAGCGGTGCGGCCTTTGAACGATTTCTTTGGCACCCGTTGAATAAAATTAGCTTCAAACTGTACAAACCCCTTCGTGCTGTCAGTATCATTTACACCATCCTGGATAGTACCCGGCAGGTAAATATTCTTAAAAATAAAAAAGGCCGTGTCCTTACGGATAATGGTATCCAGGCAACTGCGACCGGGAGTTGCAACGGCACAGGGCGGGCATTCGGGGTATTGGTTGATCACCCGCAGGGTGGTTGGGTTAATATAAGGCGGTATCTGTGTTTGCAGCTCAATACGCCGGGCCGGACCTTTACCGGTGTTTTGAAAATGAACGGTGTATTTCATCTTCCTGTTCTTACTCACCCAGCGATAGTTCAGCAGGTTGCGGCTCGCCTTCATTTTATTGGGGTCATGCGAGGCAACTATCTGCATCTCCAGGTCGGTGATCTCTGCACCCAGTGTTGGATCATCGGGAATAAACACCGCTGTTACCACCACTGTGGCATTGGTATCTTTGATCATCTCCGGTGTGGTCTGTAACTGGAAGAACATATTATTGGCCTGCCCCGCAAGGGAAGCCACCTTCCATACTTTAATATTTTTAAACAGGCTGATCTTTTCCTTAAGTAAACTGGTAAAAGTTTCATCCCTTTTGTAAGTACCACTCTCTTCCGGTATTTGCCCCGATGGTCCGTGAAAAGCCATCAGCTGCCAGTCGGGTTCATACACCAGCCGGCTCTCGGCCACAGCTACCAGTTCTTTTTCTTCTGCCGTTTTTTCATCGGCATACTGGCGTACATCGGTCAGTGCAAAATTATCCGACTTAAACTCTTTTTCGTTGAAAAACAGCGCCAGTGTGCCTTTCAGTGAATCGCCCATGCTAAGGCCGTTGTCAAACTTATAACCCAGCACACAAACCATGTCTTCACCGGGTTTGGGATCGGCATTATTACGGATGAATAATTGCTGGTTCTCTGTAAAAAAGTTTTTGGGACTTACCGATGCCAGGGCCGATTTTTTTGACTTGGTTCCGCGTACAGGTCTTGACTTTACCGGCGGACGTTTACCATCATCGTAATGGTTGGTGGCTATCAGCCGTACTTGATATTCGGCATTGTTCAAAAAGCTATGGGTGGGCTCTTTTTCAAAAGAAAAGCTGCCATCGCCAAACTCCCAGAAATAAGTATAAAAAGGTTCCGGTGCACCGGCTATTTGTAATAAGGGACGGAGAAATGACGAAAACTTTAATCCATCTTCTGTTGGGGTTACAATAATACTGTCGGTAGTGGCCGTGCTGTCAGCAACCGGTTTTTTGGTTTGCGCCGAGGCGGTTAAACCGGTGAATAATAATGCCCAGCCTATGGTAAACAGTTTCGTCATGGTTGTTGAATTTTGGTCTTGCCCTTACAAATGAGTAGAAAGTTAATCAATGTTTTGTTAATTCAAAAGCCGGTTGCACGCAGGCAACCGGCAAAATGTATCACAGGGTTTATGGTTTTAATTATTTTTAAGCACTTTGATCTCTGTTCTGCGGTTAATGGCATGTTCTTCCTCGCTGCAACTGGTGCCATCGGCACAACTGTTTAATAACCTGCTTTCGCCATACCCTTTTGCTACCAATCTCTTTTTAGCAATGCCTTTCTTCACCAGGTAGTTAATGGCCGATTGCGCACGTTTTTGCGAAAGGCTTTGGTTATATGCTGCCGAACCGCGGCTGTCGGTATGTGATGATAATTCTATTTCCAGCTCGGGGTTATCATGCATGGTACTTACCAGGCGATCTAAAATAAGGGCCGCTTCCGGCGTAATATCAGCTTTGTTAAGCGGGTAAAGAATATTCTTTAACTCAAACTGGTTACCGGCCGATAATTCATCAATACCTAATAACAGGGTAGTGTACAAAGTCTTGCTCCTGTCAAGCCCTTTGGTCGTAACCGTTTCACTGTTGCTGAAAAATCCTTTTTCATTGGCTACTACGGTATAATCAGTGCCCTGTTCCAGCTGGTAAATAAACTTACCGCCTGCATCGGATACCTGGTGGGTTACACCGGCATTAAATACATTGGTCAGGGAAGTGTTGATACCCGATAAATTACTTTTATCTTTCTTATTCACGGTAGTGCCTATCAAAGTAAAGCGGGGATCATCGTGTAATAACTCTTTAAAAATATTTTTTGCTTCCTGCTCAAACTCGGTGCTGCTGATGTCAACACTATTGGTGGCAATATTATTTTTACTTCCTTTAATGGTATAACTACCGGGCGATACGGCCGTAATTTTTTCCAGCTGGCCGTTCTGATCGGTCATGCCGGTGGTATAATAGGCCCCGTCTTTTAATACCTGTACCTGTACACCACTCAGGGCTAAACCGGTTTGTTTATCTTTCACTACAATGATCACATCTTTAGCAACGGCCTTTGCAACAGGTGCCGGTGTTGGCGCAACCGGCTCTGGTACAGTTTCTTTTACTGGCGCCGGTTTAGGTGTTTTGGTATTTTTATGCAGGAATACTTTAATGCCGGCGTTGGCACTAAAATTACTGATGGCGTTGGAGCTATAATTATTGGTAAAACTATACCTGCCCTGGTAAGCCGGGCCGGTTGGTTGAGTCTGGTACACATAACTGCCCTGGTCACTGCTGAAAGCGGTCATGTCAGGTGAAGGAATATACCAGTAACTACCACTGATATGTGCGGCAATAGTAGGCGTAATAAAATACTCCACCGAAGCAGTAGCACGTGCCATAAAATGTATTACGCGTTTATCTGTTATAGTACCGGTTACATTGCCCGATGCAGTATTAAACGTTTTGGTAGTGCCGCCAAAGTTTACATAATCGGCACTGGCGGTTACATCATAATTGGTACCGCCGGCGTCCTGGTACAATTCAGTTTCGTTAATCATATCCGTTTTGCCGTTTACCACATAATAACCAAACTGTGTATAGCCCACACCGGCTTGTGCCTGTAATAAACCTTTCCACCTGCCCTTGCCTAACCAGTACTCAGGACCTAATAAAAAATAATAACTGTCCAGGTCCTCGTACTTAAATTGGGCATGTTGGGTTTTTCCAAATTGCAGATCCTGCGGTACTACATCAAAGCCTGCTGTCAATGGCGGCACTATGCCGGCCGTTACACTATCATACATCTGGCGGCGGTTTACATAATGGGTTTCAAACTTTTTAGGGTCTCGCTGCAATAATAAATACCCTGCAGCGCCGCCAATGCCCCAGCTATTCTTTTTATAACCAAAATTCAATTCGGCAAAACGTCCATCCTTTAAATGCCAGGCTTTATTATCGTTGTTGGCTTTATTTTTAAACAGGTAACCGCCCTGGGCGCCAACATAAAAATTACCTTTTGCATAATCGCTTTGCTGGCCACGGCTTACAATGGCAAATAATAAAAACAAGGCCAATAAACTGTTTACTTTTTTCATAACTCAACGTTTTAGTGTTTAAATAAGGTAACCGGCTGTATTGCTACTATCAGCACCTGTTGTGTCACTCACTTGTACTGTAGTAATGCTGTTCAGCATCCCGCTAAACCCATCACCGCCTGTATATATCACCTCCTTGATTATTTTGTTACCCCCTGCGGACAATATTTTCTCAGTTAATTTGTCAAATCGTTATAACTTCCTGTTTCAATGAGCAATAACCCCCTTACACCGCATATTGATAACCATATCCTGCAAGGTTTACTGGCACACGACAGCGCCACTATTAATGGTATTTACAGCAGGTTATCCGGTAAAATAAAAGCCTATATTGTCAATAATAATGGCAGCGAAGAAGAGGCCGGCGATATTTTCCAGGAAACCATCATTGATATTTTTAAACAGGCCCAGGCCGGCAAACTGGTACTCACCTGTCCCTTTGATAGCTTCTTTATACTGGTGGCTAAAAGGAAATGGCTGAATATGTTAAAAAAAACTTACAAAAAACAGGTAACAAACAGCGAAGACTTGTTATTACATAAGGCAGATGAGAGTTACGAGCTGGCCGAAACGGTAGCCTTACAGGCAGCTAAGGAACAATTATATAAAACACAATTGTTACAGCTCTCCGACCGGTGCCAGGAAATAATTAAAGCAACACTGCAGGCAAAACCACAGGAAGAAGTGGCCACAGTCCTGGGTGTTACCTATAATTATCTGCGTAAGAAAAAATCCGAATGTCTTGACCAGTTAGTAAACAATATTCGCGGGGTATCACATACTTTATATCATGACAATTAACAGCAATACCATTATATTATACCTGAAAGGGGCTTTGGATAATACTGAAAAAGCAGCCTTTGAAACAGCCCTGCAGCAGGATGCTGATCTGCAGGAGCAGGTAGAAATTTGCCGCAACCTCCTGGCTTTCGAGGAGCAGGAAACTGCTGCCGGCGAATCGGTAGCCGCCTTAAAAAATACATTGGCCAATATTCATCCGCAATACTTTAAACAGGCAGCAGATGAAAAAAAGGAGGCTAAGGTAATTGGTATGCAAAGCTGGAAAAAATGGGTCATGAGCGCCGCAGCCGCTGTTATCATCATTGTTGCGGGTTACAGTATTTTTTATACCGGCGATAATTTAATGGATACCTACGGGCATATTGATACGGTAGGGTTGGTAGAAAGAGGCAGCGATGCCACCGATGAAACCAGGCTGGTAAAAGCCATCCAGGATCAGGATTATAAAACCGCTTTACCCCTGGCTAAAACATTAACCATTCAACAACCAGACCGGCCCTTATACCAGTTTTATTATGGAGCGGCCTTACTACATACTAAAAGCTACCAGGAGAGTGTGAGCCCTTTACAACAAGCAGTAAGGGCTAAAGCCTTGTTCAGCGATAAAGCGGTTATCTTACTGGCCCTGGCTTACGATAAACTGGATGATAAAGCATCGGCTATAGCCTTGTTAAATAATATACCAGCGGGTTCGGAGGAGTATGCAAATGCACAGGCTTTATTGAGACAGTTATAGTGTTTGACCTTGGGCTTTTAGTTATAGATTGTTAATATTGTTATTCGATAGCTAAGAAGTTATATAAAGCGTCATGTATCTTTATCGATTTATCTATAAGCAAATCTTGATCTCCTCTAAAAGCAAATCTAAATTTAGGGTATGCATTTCCTATGATTCCAATTTGAAAAAGAATATTCAATATAGATGCCATTTTATGATTTTTTAAAAGATCATCAACTTCGTTATATAATTCCTTTCGATGTTCTGCGTATTCATTAACTTGGTTAAATGTAAAAGGACTTTTTATGCCAGTTAACATCAATCTTATTCCGTCAATTTGCGTGGAGGTGAACTTTGCTTTTAATTCTTCTGCATGTTCAGCCCAGCAATCGGCTGAATATTCCTTTTTTATGCCATCAAACAACTGTTGCGTAAATCCTAATTCATTGGGAAACATTTTTTGACCTAGCGAAAGAAGTCTTATTATATCTCTAGGCCGATACCAAGTTGCATGAAGTATATAGTCATGAGGTGGTTTACCTTGGATATGTGCAGGAAAATATTTTGACCAGATTGCTTCGTACTCATGGTCTTCAGTAAGACCGTTAGTTGTTTCAGAAGTTATAATTCTTCTATAGATGATCTTTAATAACGGATGTTTTTTAATGTCTCCACCAGATTGGTGCCAATTTATAGGCATACCAAAATCAGTTACAATTTTATTTATCTCTTTGCCTGTTGCAGCAGCTACAGATAATACCTCGCTTCGTAGCGCACCGATAATTTTTAGACTAATTCCATTCTTTTTAGCAGTCAGGTTGATTTCATAAATTGCTATAATTAAATCTCTTATTAGTCGCACATCTCTATTGTACTGCTTGGATTTTCCAAACGAAAGCTCTAATTCGTCAACAAAGAAAGTTAAAGTATCTTCTGGAAAGTTCGATTTTTTTAATTTTTTAAATAACTCTTTAGTAATACTAACGAGACTGCTAAATTTCACAATCTTTTGTTCTTTATCGACCCATTCAAAGTCGACATGGCCTTTTCCATAAGTATTCTTAAAGCCTAGTTTGATTTCAAATGATCCGTTTTTTAATTTTGGAAAAACTTTTTTAATACTTCCGTCATCTACTTTTTCTTCAAAAGAGGTTAAACAAGTTTTAAATTTTTGAAAATTCTCATCTTCGGCTACAATTCTGACCTTAGTATTTTCAATTTTATATAGAATTTGTTTGTATAAAAACCAAAGCCAAGTATTAGTATAGTCGTCATCGTCACTGGAATCCTTGTCTATATCAGCTATTGTACTTTTTCCAGTTTTGTGTAGTTCTTTGCGATCTTCTTCTTTAAAATCAGTTTTAAAAAGTATGAAGTGTGTTTGACTGTTTTTGTTCTCCATTTTCAAGGATAAATATCTCAAGAAGGCTGTTTTCCCCGTTCCTTTTAATCCGGTTACGAAATATTTATTCTTTTTTGTATAGTCCTCAATATTAAAATTATCTGGTGTTAAAAAGGAAGTCAAAAATTGATTTTTCTCTTCTATTGTTTCAGTTAATAGTTCATGTTTGGCATCAACGCTTCCTATGAAAATTTGGTTTAATTTTAAAACGGTTGTCATTATAAAGGTTTGAGTTAAGTACAATTCAAATATACATAACTTTCGAAAAAAGAATAATATCAAAATGGCAAGAGACATATTTAATTATTCTTTTCTCTAATATAGATTTAATTAAGCTCAAGGCTCGTCAATTGGAAGCATTTGTAGTAATGAGCATTAGTCATTGATTTGAAGTTTATCGTTGTCCTTTTCCTTTATAAATCACATCCATTTTTATTGTACATTTAAACATTTTAATCACTGATGTTATGATGCCCGGTGCTGCGTTAGTTATCCATAAACAGGTCTTCCCTTTTTTAAATATTTCCCTGTACCTGAATAATATTCCCTTAATACGTGAACTGACGCTGGAAAATACTGGTAGCCAGTTGCTGGAAAACCTGGAGGTTCGCATCCAGGCCAATATTCCCTGTATAGAAAGCTTTATTTACAATGTTGCCGGCATACCTGCGGGCAAGGATATCAAAATCCCTTTAGAACAGTTAAAAGTGAACCGCGAATTTTTAAGCCGTTTATCCGAAACGGAGAAAGCGGTGATCACCATAACTGTATGGCAAAATGAAACAAAACTGGCTACAGCGGATATTGACATTGCTGTTCATCCACTGGAATATTTTGGCGGCTTCCAGGTATTGCCGGAACTGATCGCGGCCTATGTTACACCCAATCACTCTTATGTATACGCCATCAAAAATAAAGCGGTCGATATTTTATTAAAACAAAACCTGCAAACAGCTTTTGAGGGGTATCAAAGTAACAGTCTCGAACGGGTGTTACAACTAATGTCGGCTATTTACTCCGCCATTCAAAGTGAGGAGATCGTATACAGCGCCCTGGCGCCGGGTTATGAGGAAACCGGGCAGCGGTTAAGGCTGCTGGACACTATCCGGAAGGAAAAGTTTGCCAACTGTATTGACCTTAGTTTACTGTTTGCCGCCTGCCTGGAAGCGGTTGACCTGAACCCTGTTTTAATTATTGTACAGGGTCATGCTTTTGTTGGTTGCTGGTTACATGATGATAAGTTTGCCGAAACAGTGAATGATGATAAAACCGCCATTACCAAACGCCTCAGTAAGGGCATTCATGAAATGGCGGCAATAGAAGCCACCAGTGTTTGTAAAGGTAATAAGACCGCTTTTTCACAGGCCCTGCACAGTGGCGAAGCGCAACTGGTGGAAAGTGAAAATTTCCTGTTGTCCGTAGATATTAAAAGAGCCCGCACGGCCCGTATCCGGCCCTTGCCATTGCTGGCGGATAATGCAGCCGGTTTGTCAACAGAAGATATACTCGGAACAGAAACCAATATATTACCTGAAACGGATTTTAATATCGGCACCGTGTATACCGATGAATTATTGCAACATAAACAAACCCTTACCAAACAAAAATTATGGGAGCGTAAACTGCTCGACCTTTCGTTGCGTAATAACCTGCTCAACCTGCGCATGACACGTAACATGTTGCAACTGGCCGATATTGATATCAGTCACCTGGAAGATACACTCAGTGAAGGGAAGACTTTTACAATCATACCCAACCCTGCAGCAGAACTGTTAAGAAAGTATAACCTGTTTACCCAGCCCCTGCATCACTCATCGCCTTTATACCAGCTGGCCAATGAAGAGCTGAAAGCGAACCGCCTGCTTACACATTATCATCCGCAGGACCTGGATACTATACTCACCTATATGCACCGCAGTGCAAAACAGGCTATTGAAGAAAATGGTTCCAGTACCTTGTTCCTGGCAGTAGGCTTGTTAAAATGGTACGATGTAAAAACGCCCGACCAGCCCCGGTTTGCGCCGGTGTTACTGGTGCCGGTTGAGCTGAACCGCCGTTCGGTGAACAGTCGCTTTACGTTGAAAAGCCGGGAAGAGGAAGTGATGATCAATATCACTTTACTGGAGTTCCTGCGGCAGGAATACCAGTTAAGCCTGGGCGGTCTGGAACAATTGCCTTACGATGAAAAAGGCGTGGATGTAGCCAAAGTAATGGGCATGTTGCGCCGGGCAGTAATGCAGTTAAAAGGCTGGGATGTGGAGGAACAACTGGTATTGGGCAATTTTTCTTTTAATAAACTCATACTGTGGAAGGACCTGGTGGATCATCCCGACGCATTACTGCAAAGTGATATGGTGCGTAGCCTGGTGGCCGGTAAACCGGTTTTTGATGTTGGTGATGAAACAATTGCCCATACTGATTTTGATGCCATTGGTGCCGCTTCGCTGGCCCTGCCCATTGCTACCGATGTATCACAGATGGAGGCGGTGCTCACTGCCCAAACAGGCCGTAGTTATATTTTGCATGGCCCGCCCGGTACCGGTAAATCGCAGACCATCACCAATATGATCGCTGATGCTTTGTACCGTGGTAAAAAAGTATTATTTGTAGCGGCTAAAAAAGCAGCCCTCGATGTAGTGCATAAAAGATTAGAGCAAATAGGACTGGCGCCTTTTGCCCTGGAACTACATTCCAACAAATCCAAAAAATCGGATGTGTTGGCACAACTGGCCCAAACCCTGGAAACAGCCAGGCTTACCAGTACGGTAGATTTTGAACAGGAGGCCAGGCGGCTGGATGCTGCCAGAAAACAGATCAGTGATTATGTAAATCTGCTGCACCGGCAACAACACTGGGGTCGGAGCCTTTATGACAGTATTACGGCTCTGGAACAATACAGGTTGCCGGCTGTTAAACCGCAACCCATACCCACGCATATCATAAAAGCGTTGGATAAATCACTCTGGCAGCAGTGGGAGGATTGGGTACCGATGTATCAATCCATTGCCGGCCTGGTGCTTCATCCCAAAGAAAACCCTTTGGCCTCCCTGCAATTAAAACAATATACAGCTACCATACAGGAAACTATCGGGACACAGGTACAACAGTTGTTAACGGTACTGCCCGGTTACCAGCAAGCTGTTACGGCGCTGGCGGCAACCATACATTTCCCTTTTGCATTGCAAACTAAAACAAGCCAGGAACAATTTGTGGCCATAGTACAGGCTTTTAAAAACCTGCCGGATATGCCGCTTACCCTGGTACAATATTGGGCAGATAAAGAAAGCTATGAAGTTTATGAAGACTGGCACCGTCATTTTAAAAACTACCTGCAGGCATTTAAAAATATAACCGCCGATTATAGCCGCGATATTTTAACAGCAGACATTACTACGCTCGACAGGCAATGGAAGCAGGCGGAGCAATCCTGGTTTTTACCCAAATGGTGGGGCAAACGGAAAATAAAAAAACAACTGTCCCTTTATAAACATACTGCGGTTACAAGTGATGCAGAAGTATTGCACTGCTTTACCCAGTACCGGCAACTAAGGGAAGAGCAGGCTATATTGCAACAAAGTCAATATGCAACTGTACAAAGGGCATTGAAAAATCTGTATAAGGAAGAACAGACAGATATAACAGATATTGACTTGAAAGCCACTATGGTGCAACGCATAGCGGCCATCATGTTGCCTTTTGGCCGTACGGCCTTACAACAATGGATAAACGTTTTGCAGCAACAACAATTCTTATACACCAGTGAGGTGAAAGGCATACAACCTTTTTTATGGCAACAGTTGCTGGATAATGCCCTGCATACCGGCCAGGCCCTGCAACAATACCAGCTGCTAACCGGTACTACTATTCCCGCCGGGGATAACTGGTTGCCCGATACCGAAAAAGTCCTGGGACAATTGCAGCAACATTTACCCCGCTTAAAAGACTGGATGAATTATGTGCAGCAAAGGAATGCAGGCAAAGTTTTACAGCTGGATTGGTTGATCCATGCTTTTGAAACCGGGGAATGTACAGCAGCAGCAATTATGGATTGTTATCATTACAGTGTACACACCGCTATAGCACAGTATGTGATAGAAGCGCATGAATCGCTTAGCCTATTCAATACCGGCCTGTTTGAAAGTAAAATTGAGCAGTATAAAAAAATAGCGAAAGAGTTCCAGCAACTCACGATTCAAACCCTGCGTATGAAACTGGCGGCACAACTGCCTAATACAACGGTTGATGCCATGCAGAGCTCCGAACCGGGTATTTTACAAAGAGCCATACGTAACCGTGGCCGGGGCATGAGCATCCGCCGTTTGTTTGACCAGTTACCTACCTTATTACCCCGGCTGGCGCCCTGCATGCTCATGAGTCCAATTTCGGTAGCGCAGTACTTTGATGTGGACAAGGATCATTTTGACCTGGTAATTTTTGACGAAGCCTCCCAGCTACCTACCTGTGAAGCGGTAAGTGCCCTGGCCCGTGCCAAACAGGCTGTAATTGTAGGCGATCCCAAACAAATGCCGCCCACTTCTTTCTTCAGTACCAATAAAACAGATGAAGAAGATGCCGAGATAGAAGACCTGGAAAGTATTCTGGATGATTGTTTATCACTCTCTATCCCGTCTAAATACCTGTTGCGTCACTATCGCAGTAAACACGAAAGTTTAATTGCCTTCAGTAATGCCAGCTACTACGAAAACAAATTGCTCACCTTTCCTTCGGCCGACGACCTGAACCGTAAAGTGCAATACCATCATGTGCCCGGACATTATGATAAAGGTAAAACCCGCACCAATAGTTTTGAAGCCGATGCGATTGTGCAATACATAAGGGAGCATTACAGTGATCCGGCCAAACGGGTTTATAGTTTAGGCGTGGTTACTTTCAGCCAAACCCAGCAAAACCTGGTAGAAGATAAATTGCAGGCCCTGTATAGTAAGGATGCACAACTGGAACAATGGTCCAATGAAGCGGCTGAACCGCTCTTTATCAAAAACCTGGAAAATGTACAGGGTGATGAAAGGGATATTATTCTTTTTTCTGTTGGGTATGCCCCGGACCAGGAGGGCAAAATGAGTATGAACTTTGGTCCGCTTAACCGCAATGGCGGCTGGCGCCGCTTAAATGTAGCAGTAACCCGTGCAAGGTATGAAATGCATGTGTTTGCTACATTGGCTGCAGACCAGATAGACCTTAACCGTACGGCAGCTGAAGGTGTAGCGGGATTAAAAGCATTTTTACAATTTGCCCAGAATGGCCACCTGGCTTTACCGGCACAGGATGTACAGATAGATAATCACCGGCTGTCACAGGCTATTGGCCGGCGTTTACAGGAGCAGGGTTTACAGGTGCAAAGTAATATAGGCAGTTCCGGCTTTAAGATCGATATTGGCGTAGTACACCCCCAAAAAGAAAAACAATATATACTGGGCATTTTGATTGATGGAACTTACTATTATAATGCCCGTACGGCTAACGACAGGGAAATGGTCATGCCCGGTGTATTAAAAACATTGGGCTGGAACCTGCATCGTATCTGGACTATGGACTGGTACGAAAACAGCGACAGGATCATTGATGATATTGTAAACAAAGTGCAGGAACTGCTGCAACAACCCGAAGTGACTACAGGGTCTGGAAAACAGGAATCGGAACAGGAGGATATTGCCCGGTTTCAGACTTTCACAGCGGTAACTGAAGCTGTACCGGTTGTGCCGGTAAAAAAACAAAAGCCCTATCTCGCACACGCACTCAGCAAAATGAGTGGGAACAGCGAAGCCATTTACGAAGCGCAGCATCGGCAGCGCCTCCGTCAGCAGGTGCAAATGCTGGTGGCCATGGAAGCGCCGATCAGTAAAAACTGGTTATATAAAAAAATATTACAGGCCTGGAATATCAGTCGTGTGGGGACAAGGTTAGAAGCCTACCTGCAGGAAATTATTACTGAAATGGACCTTACAACCACGCAACATCACCAACCCTTTTACTGGAGCGCCCCTGTATCCGGGATGGATCACTATCGCAGTAATGAAACGGAAAAACGGGGCATAGAAGATATCGCTCCGGAAGAGATCATCGTGGCGCTGGAGGAAGTAGTGGCTTATAACCTGAGCATTGATGAGGAAGAGCTGGTGCGGTATCTCTGCCGCAGCTTTGGCTTTAGCAAGGTGGGCAAACAGATTGATACCTTATTGCGTTATGCCATTGATATAGCAGAGAAAGACGGTAAAATAACGAGAGAGGAGGGACGGGTGAAGATCAATGAAGCATCTCATTATAAGGTGTAAGGTTTAAGGTAGAAGGTGTAAGGTAGGAGCGGAAAGCAAAACGCTGAAAGCTGAAGGCTTTGAGAAGATATTTGAGGGATTACGTCATGCCGATGCAGGAGGCTTCTCCTGTTGATGAAAATAATAGACTATTGAAGAAGACGGCTCCTTAGTCGAGGGACATTCCGTTATCCGGTAAGTCTCACTATATAAGGTTTAAGGTAGAAGGTGTAAGGTATAAGGTAGGAGCGGAAGCAAAACGCTGAAAGCTGAAGGCTTTGAGAAGGTATTTGCGGGATTACGTCATGCTGAAGCCGGAGGCCTCTCCTGTTGATGAAAATAATAGATTATTGGAAAAGACCTCTCCTTCGTTCGCCTAGTAACGTCATGCCGACGCAGGAGGCATCTCATCCTAATGAAAAAGCTATGCTGTTGAAAGGGACCTCTCCTTCGTCTAGGTAACAGCAAGCTTATCAGGTATCCCATCGGGATACAATATTTATAGCTTATGAATAAAAAACAACC
>CAYUMH010000011.1:12810-33884 GCA_964445775.1 uncultured Terrimonas sp. | reverse complement strand
CGCATTCTTCTGGTCGAGCCCGTTCTGCGTCATCGCACTCCACGACCCCGGAGGGGTCGAATATTTATTTATAACCGGCCTAACCGTAAATATGCGCCAATAACCGTTGCACCAGTATAAACATTTACAAACATGATTAATTTGTATTTTAGCATATGCCATTTTCAAATCTCAGTATCAATGTTAATACATTGCCCCGGCAGGAAGAGCTGGAGCTTCATCCTGTTTCCCCTAAATTTAAAGCCGTACAATGGTGGAACTGGTCCGTCCTGTGGATCATTATCGCGGCTTTATTCACCGGCTTTCTTTTTTTACCTAAAGTAAAACTAAGCACTACAACCATCATTATTGTCAGTGGTAGTTTATTGCTGCTGGCGGTAATACATAAAATGACCCAGTTGCTCAGCTTCCGGTTTCGGGCTTTTGCTGTAAGAGAGCATGATATTGTTTACCAGCAGGGCTGGCTGATCAGGAAAAAAGAATTTTGCCCGCTTAGCCGCGTTCAGCATTGCAGTATTAATGCCGGCATCTTTGAACGTAAATACGGTTTAGCTACCCTGGAGGTGTTTACTGCGGGTAGTAATGGCGCTGATATAGCTATAAAAGGACTTACTGCAGAACAAGCCACCCTGTTAAAAGAAATGATCATTAAAAAAGCCGGCCAGGATGACAACATTTAACTGGGGCCAGCCGCAGCGGCAGCCCGGCAAGGCATTGATCTATGTGTTTTATAAAACACTGCTGACCGCTATCAAAATATTCATTCCTTTTTTATTAACCCTACTGTTTAAGGATAGCAAAAAACAAGGCAATGTATGGGAGTATACGGCTGTTTTTATTCCTGTACTGGCCCTGGTAGTGGCGGTGATCAGTTATCGTTTTTTTCGTTTTTATATCAATGAGCTGAAACAGCTGGTAGTACAAAAGGGCATTTTTACACGAAAACAGGTGGTATTGCCATTGGAGAGGGTGCAGGCCGTAAATGTGCAGCAGCAATGGTTACACAGGTTAACCAACCTGGCCGAAGTCACTTTCGATTCACCGGGAACCAGCAGCGAAGAAGTGAAAATAACCCTTACCCTGCAACAGGCCAATGCGTTAAAGGAATACATTTTCCTGCAAAAAAACAACCTTGATCAACCTGTTGCAACGGTGACTGAAAAGCTAACACCCGAACCGGTAAAAAAATATCGGTTATATGATCTTGATCCGCTGTCATTGGTCAGGCTGGGACTTACGGCCAACCATATTGAAACCTTCCTTATTACATTAACATTCGGCTATTCTTTATTACAGAATATTAAAAATGCATCGGACGATTATTACAATAAAAGTATGGACCTGGTATCGGGTTATATGGTGTACCAATCGGCATTGGGTGTATTTTTAGTGGTACTACTGGTATTGGCTATATCGGTTATTATTTCGTTCTTCCGCATTGTGCTCAAATATGCCAACTTTAATATTGAAGCTGTAGGCAACCGGTTCCAGATACGCACGGGTTTAATTAATACCAAAGAAGTGCTGGTGCCTTTTTCCAAAATACAATACATCAGCTGGCGGGCCAACTGGCTGCGTACCAAAACAAAACTCTATGTTTTGCAGTTCCATAATATTGGCCAGCTGCAGTTAAAGGAAGCGCAAAAAGTATTGATCCCGTTAACCCGGCTGGAGTTTTTACCGCAGCTGCTGGACAACTATCATCCTTTACTTTCAGCTGGTGGGCCTGCTATCCGGGTCAATAAAAGTTATATATCCAGGATGTATATACTGGTACTGTTGCCCTTGCTGTTGGCGGTACTGGCCATTGCCTGGTTTTACCCGTTTTTTTACTGGGGTTTATTGGTGGTGGTTTATAATGCCGGCAGTATTTACTGGTTCCAGCAAAAATTCCGTATGCGTTTTAACGAGGATGTGATACATATCCAAAAAGGCAGTTATGGCAGTGAGGATCTGTTATTGTTATGGCATAAAATTCAGACGGTAACTGTGCAGCAGAGTATTTACCAGCGTAAAGCCGGTTTAGCTTCGGTTAAATTGCGCACAGCAGGGGGCATGGTTACCATACCTTATATACCGCTGGAAACGGCCAACCAGGTAGCCAACTTCGCTTTATATAAAACGGCAACCGAAAAATGGTAGTGATATATTTTTTTATTATTATGTATATAATTTTTACCTCCTGATAGCATAATTGTGTTTCTACGTTAATTTTTTAGTTTTTTACTAGTAAAAATCCCTTTTTGAAGGAGTATTCAGATTTGATTGAGTTAAATTTGCAAAAAATTTAATATATAATGAATTTGAAGGCTACTCATTTACGAAAAAAAATCAGTTTAGTTCTTTTATCGGCAGTTAGTTTACAGGCAAGCGCTCAAAATTTAATCGTAAATCCAAGTGCTGAGTCCGCTATTACCAGCCCCTGGGTAGTGGCAAATGCAATTTCAGCTTGTTCCGGCGGTACCCAGTGGAGAATGGTGCAAGGGCAAAGCGGTTACCCCAATGCGCAACATGGCTCGTACTTTTTCCAGACTGGTTGCGGCGGCACCATTGGCAACAGTTACGAATTATACCAGGATATTAATATGAGCAGCCGTATCACGGCTATTGATGCAAATGCATTAACGGTTAACTTTTCTGGTTATATGCAGTCCTATAGTCAGAATCCGATTGACGAAACAAGAATTATTGTTGAATATCGTAATGCTTCAGGCACAGTACTGCAGTCCTATGATTCTGGTTTAAGAAGTGTGGTTTCTGTCTGGACAAGATATGTTGATACCCGTACTGCACCGGTGGGAACGCGTACCATCCGCATACGTTTGATTGGTGTAGCCCGTAATGGTAATGCCACTGACGCCTATTTTGACAACCTGTCCTTAACTGTAGCTTCTACTTTACCCGTAACCTTGCAAAACTTTACGGCAACAACACAACAGCAAACGGTAAAACTGGCCTGGATCACCAGCAGCGAAACAAATAACAAAGGTTTTTCCATTGAACGCTCTAACAATGGCCAGGACTGGAATAATATTGGTTTTGTGGCTGCGCAAACAGGTATTGGTGATGATAAAACATATAGCTTTATTGATAATGCGCCTGTAGCCGGTAACAACTATTACCGCTTAAAACAGGAAGACCTGGATGGGGTATATACCTACTCCGGTATCCAGTCAGTACAGTTTTCAGGTAAAACAAAATCCGCTGTATTCCCTAACCCGGTGCCGGAAACACTTAACTTCTCCACCGGTATGATAAACCCTAAAGTAAAAGTAATGAATGCCGAAGGCAAAGTAATACTTATACATACCGGCACACAACGCCAGGTAAATGTAAGCCGGCTGGTAACAGGCATCTACTACCTTGTACTGGAAGATGGTAGCAGCAAAGAAGTATTAAAATTCATGAAACAATAAGTACCGTGTTAAAGCCCTCACCTGATGCCCTTCTGTATGGAAGGGCATTTTTATTTGGGCGTTCCCTGCGGGCCGGGCTGTCCGCTGTATCTTTTGCCCCCTGCTGCCTGCCCGCGCTGCGCAAAAGGATGCCGCTTCCATCCCTAACGCGTTGTACAAAACAACGGGTAATAAAAAAGGTGGCCAGGCCACCTTGTATAATTTTGATGAACAAATGATCAATGTTTCACAATCTCTTTCACAATACCTCCCTGCGGTTCACGTACGGTCTGTGTAAAAATAAAAGCCTTGGGGTCAATGGCATGTACAATATTCTTTAGCTTTCTCACTTCCAGGCGGGTAACAATAGTAAAAATAATATCCACGTCGGCGCTTTGCTCAAAAGATTCTTTCATAAAACCTCTTTCGCCTTTATACACGGTAATACCCCTGTTTAAAGTAAGTACCAGTTCCCGTTTAATGGCTTCGCTCTGGCCCGATACAATGGTTACACCGGTATAAGCTTCTATGCCTTCTATCACATACTTGGTCATCTGGCTGGCCACCAGGTAAGTAAGTATGGCGTACAAGGCTGTCTCAATCTTCATAAAAGCCGCTGCAATAATAAAGATGAGGATATTCATGCCCAGGATGATCTCGGTAATACTAAAACTGCTTTTCTTCAGGGTAAGCAGGGCAAATACTTCCATACCATCAAAAGTGCCGCCGCCCCGCATGGAAAGGCCAATGCCAATGCCCAGGAAAAAACCACCGAACATAGCCACCAGCAGCTTGTCGTGCGTTAATTCGGGAAAAGGTAAAAAATGCATGGTAAAGGCAATCAATATAATGGTAAGGCTGCTGCGGATGGCAAAATGTTTGCCCACTTTAAAATAGGATAGTATAATAAAGGGAATATTCAGTAACAATAAAAGCAGGCCCAGGTTCCAGCCCTTTACTTCATATAATAAAAGCGATAAACCGGTTACACCACCATCTAAAAAATGATTGGGCACCAGGAAACTCTTTAAGCCAAAACTGGCACAGAGTACGCTCAGGATTAAATAAATAACATCCGATACACTGAACATGGGACCTTTATGGGAACTGTGAGTAGCTGACATAGCGGGTTGCTTTGCTTTTTGCAGGTTTAATTTTACAATAGCCAGGTTTTCCTGTTTCTTTTTACTGCGTTTTTCAATGGCGGTGCGTGTAAAATAACGGTGCTCTTCCAAAAATTTTTCCTGGAATACATTCCATGCTGCTTCAGAACTGATCAGGCCCAATGCGGTCATTTCCTGGTACAAACGGTTGCCGGTAGTAAAAAAATCATCACGGCCCAGGTAATCCAGGTCGGCATCGGCCAGTATCTCCTCCAGTTTGTTTTTTGGCGACTGGGGTACTCTCGTGGCCATGATCATTCCTTTAATAGTATCTATCTGATCCTGTGTATAATCATAATGCGGTAAATACGCTTGCGCCAGCTCACAGGATCTTATCTCATGGTCTTTGGCGCCGTATAAAAAACCGGTATCATGAAAAAGAGCCGCTGTCTGTAGCAATACCAGTTCATCTGCGCTTACCTTTTCGGCTTCTCCAATTTGAGTAGCCACGTCTATCACATCATTAAAATGCGACAGGTTATGGTAAGCAAGATGATCCGGCAGCTCTTTACCGAGCTTATCCAGGATAACTGCTTTTATGGCACTGTATTGCATAAATTGTATTGGAGATAAAATTAGTTCTGCTTCGAATGTACAAAATACATTTCCATTTCGCCCTTTCCTTTGGTACTGATCTTTCCGCGGGATGTAAAATGAAATTGTTCTTTTACCAGCTGGTAGGTAGTATCAGAAATATTTACCTTACCTACTTCGCTGCTTTGCTCCATCCTGGCTGCCGTATTTACGGTGTCGCCCCAAATATCGTAAGCAAATTTCTTTACACCTACTATTCCGGCAATAACATTGCCCGAGTTAATACCTATCCTTATATCAAGTGCAGTTGGGCTCACCGTTTTTCTTTTTTCAATAAACGCGGCAATGTCCAGTGCCGCATTCACCGCATTGGCCGCGTGTTGCGGGTTGGAGCTGGGTAAACCGCTTACCGCCAGGTAAGCATCGCCAATGGTCTTTATTTTTTCCAGTCCGTACTGTTCAATTATTTTATCAAAGGCGGTAAAACAAATATTTAACTCGTTCAGCAGTGCCTGTACCCCTATTTTTTCGGCATTGGCAGTAAAATTTACAAAGTCGGTAAACAATACGGTCACTTCTTCATGCAGGCGGGCAGCTGTTTCCCCGTTGGCCTTCAGTTCTTCCGCTACTTCATAAGGTAGTATATTCAGCAACAGGTCATCGGATTTTTGTTTCTCAATGGCAATCCTTTTATTATCCTTTTTCTTTTGCAGGTACGACCATATGGCTACGGCAAACAATACCAGCGCCAGCAGGCCACCGATGATGGACATGTTACGGATATTACGTGTACGGCTCAGTTCCGCTGTGGCTACTGCATCTTTCTTTTCCTGGTTTATACGGGCAATCTCTTTTTCCTGTTGAAACTTAAGGGTAATGGTCTGCTGCTCCTGTTCATACCGGTTCTCAATATCTTTACGCTTCAGCTCTTCTTCCAGCATCAGTCTTTTTCTTTCTTCCTCGGTTTTGGCGGCTGCCTGCTTTTTTTCAAATTCAAAACGCAGGGCTTTCAGTTCTATCTCTTTTTGCAGTTGCAGTCTTTTGGTCTCCTCTTCCAGCATTACCCGGTTCCTTTCTTTCACCAGTTCCAGCTCCGCTTCCTTATTCGAAAAATCTCTTAGCTTTTCTGTACCGTAAATACTGTCCCTTAGTTCAATAGCTTTATTGTAATAATCGTAGGCCTTATTATAATTGCCCAGTAGTTTATTGGCCTTTGCCAGTTCCCGGTAATTATGTAATACCAGGTTAGGGTTTACAAGCTCCTGTTTGGTCAGTACTTTTTCAAAATTATCGGTTACCTGCCGGGTAATATCTTCCAGGTCTTTTTTGTAATGTGCTGTCTGGTTAGTGCTGTCCGCTGTTAACCGGGCAAGCCGGATGGTCCATAAAAAGGAGGTATGATACAGGTAGGAATCGTGTTTGGAATTGATCAGGTTGATGGCGTTTAAAATAAGCTCTTCTGCCTTTTTATAATTTTTTTGTTCAAAGGCAATGGCCGATAAAGGGTTCAGTATATTGGAAATATTTTCTGTATCATTAACCGACCGGTAATATTGCAGGGCTTTTTCCAGGTATGCTGTGGCCGAATCGGGTTTACCGGCATTTACATAAGCAGTGCCGATGGCCATTTCTGACATAGCCACATTGGCATCGTCTTTTTTGCGGAGAAAAAATTCCTTACTTTTTTGAAACGCTGCTATACATTTATCAGATTGCCCGGTAATACGGTACAGGCCTGCCATTTGCTGGTAAGCCTGGCCTGTAAGGTCGGGGTAGCTTTTTTCTGCAAAATCAATGTATTCGGTATTAATGTTAAGGGCATTACCATATTGCTGCCGTAAAATATAAGCATGGCTAATACCCTGGTAAGCGGTGGTAATAAAAGCAGGGTTTATTTTTTTACCCTCCTTAGCGTAACTGATATTGCGGGTATAATAGGTAACTGATCTGTCATACTGCTTTTGTCTGTAGGTCAGGGCGCCCAATGCATTATTCAATTGCGATTTACTCTCCAGGTCATCACTGTGATCAAAAAAAGCTGCGGCCTGTTTCAGTGCGTTTTCTGCCGCTATATAATCTGTATTATAGGCATAGAGTGTGCCAAGTGACAGTTGAATTTTTGCTACTGATTTTTTATCATCCAGTTGCTCGTAAAACGCCAGCGATTTTTTGCCATAGTAAATGGAGCTATCCGCCATGCTGCGTTTAATAAAATAATTGGCCATATCCCGGTATAAACCCGCTTTGCTTTTAATATCGCCGGTACCTGTTATTACAGCCCTTAGGGAATCAGGTGTGGAAGGTGATTGTGCCCGGGTAGATAAGTGATAACCGCAGCATAATAAAAATAAAAGGACAAGCCTTTGGGTTTGTTGCATTTTCATGTGAGATAAGGCAAAAATAATACTATTTACAGTTAACAGTGATTAACTGTTAGCGGGGTAACTAACTGTTAACAGGCAAACGCCGCTTACTGCAGCCGGGTGGCTGCCCGATGGCAATGAAAAGCCCGCTGAAGGCTGGCGGGCAGGGCTGTGGCGGACTTGTAATGCACAGCGGGAACTGCAGCTGAAGCTTGTTACTGCAGCCGACAGCCCATAAAAAAAGCCATGCTTATACAAGCATGGCTTTTACAGTAAAGAGGGCTGGTTTATAATTTAACCACTTTTACCACCGTGGTTTTTTTATTGGCAAAGGTAACTTTTACCTGGTACACACCCGGCGCCAGTGCCGGAGCCTCAATGCGATGTACGCTTTGACCGGTAAGCTGTTCCGTTAACATGGTTTGACCTGCCAGGATAATTACCTGGATGGTGGTTGCGTTTTGCAGGTTGTAAATGGTAAAGCCGGTAGTAAACGGATTAGGCGCTACCAGTACATTCTCGTAATTATTGCCGTAACGTACCGTTACAATATTGGAATAAGTAATAGTGCCATTACTGCTCACCATTCTTATACGGTAGTGGTACACACCAATGGTGTTCAGCACATCTACGTCCCTGTATTGTAAAGGATCGGCACTGTTGCCTGCTGCCGCTACCGATGTCAGGCGTTTAAAGTTTACGCTGTCGGTACTGCGTTCAATAGCAAAATAACTGCTGTTGGTTTCGCTAAGGGTTCTCCAGTCAAGGTCAGATACATTGCCGTTCAGCACTACATTCAGTTGTAAGCCTACAACCGGTAAGCTATAAGTAACACCATTACTTACGGAACTTTCGTTATTGTTTTTATCAACAGATGATACAACATAGTAGTTACCCAAACCACCACCTACCGGCAGTGGTATATGCACTTTGGTACTGTTGGTGATAGCGTAAATATGTTTGCTGTTATTGGCCTGGCCAAGTGCCTGGGCCGCGTTGGCAAAACGGTATACTACGTATTTTTTTGCCAGGTCTCCATCAGCTGCTGCTTCCGGTGCATTCCAGTACAGAGTGTCTTTGGTAATGCTTACACCCGATGGCGGGTTAGGACAGATGGTTTCTTTCCAGTTCAATATTGGGTTTAAGGCCTTGTACTGGTAATGGTTGTTTTGTAACAGGGTTTTAATATTCTTAACATTACCCATCAGTTGTTTATTGCTGAACATGATCTGTCCTTTGATCTGCTCGCGGCTGGCCGCTTTATTCAGGCTTATCTGGTTCTCAATTTCCGTACCGGCCCAGTTATTATCATCGGCCATTTTATATAAAGCAAGTCCGGGATAAATAAAGCGGTTGTACAATACACCCTGGTCGTTCCACCATTGTGATAAGGCGGCATAATCCTGGGCGCCGGTTATTTTCCAATACAGCTGCGGTGCTATATAATCTACCTTACCGGCCTGTAACCAGGCAATGGGGTCGCAGTAAATAGAACTGAAGGAAGAAGTGCCGGTAATACCAGCCGGTGTACCGCTTTTCCAGATACCAAAAGGACTAACCCCAAAGATTACATTGCGGGAATTATTATTGTTGATATACTGTATGGTATCATATACCTGTGCAATCAGGCGGTTGATATTATCGCGGCGCCAGTCGTTGATATTGGTAATATTGCCTGGGTTGTAAGTGGTATAAGTGGCATCATCCTGCCCGGTCATACCGGCATAAGGATAAAAATAATCGTCAAAATGAATGCCATCCACATTATAACGGCCGGCAATATCTGCCACCACATCAGTAATATATTTTCTTACCTGCGGTATACCGGGGTTCAGCATAGTAATAGTGCCGGAAACAAAGGTCCAGTCGGGGTGCTGGCTGGCCACGTGGCCCGATGCTAAAGTAGGAGTACTTTGTTTGGCACGGAAAGGGTTGATCCAGGCATGTAATTCCATACCACGGGCATGCGCACCATCAATGGCAAACTGTAAGGGATCCCACAGCGGGTTAGGGGCTGTGCCCTGTGCATTGGTTAACCAGTACGACCATGGTTCGTAGTTGGATGCATATAAGGCATCGGCCTCCGGGCGTACTTGTAAGAACACGGTATTGATATTGGTAGCCTGTAAGCTGTCCAAAATTTTTATTAACTCAGCCTGCTGCTGTGCGGTAGTAAGGGTTCTGCTCGATGGCCAGTCAATATTAGATACTGAGGATACCCATGAGCCGCGTAACTCACGCTTAGGACGGTTAAGATCGGGCTCCGCCTCCTGCGATCCGCAGGTGCTGGTAACTGTAATGGTTACGTTAGCAATATTGGACAGCTGGCCATTTTTATTTTTCATTTGGTAGCTGAACTGATCGGTACCGGTAAAGCCTGCATTGGATACATAAATAATATAACCATTGGGGCTAATGGTAGCCGTACCGCTTAATGGTGCGGTAGTAATGGTAATAGATGCTGTATCAATAGCTACACCATACTTAATATCGTTGTTTAAAATACTGATATGCTGGGCAATGCCTGACTGTGCGCCTGCATTATCGTCTACAGCCAATGGAGGGGTAGTGGGATAAGGGGCGGCAAAATAATCCAGGGCTTTATCCATAAAATTGGTAATACTGGTTTGCGCAGCTGTTTCTAAAGTGAAGGACAGGAAGATTACCGTACCGGGCGTGGTGGTTTTAAAAATTCCTTTATAACCCACACCGCCACGGCGGTTGGCAATGGCATAGTTTAAAATATTAATGCCGCCATTGGTGGCTTCAATGGCATCGGGAAAATCCTCGGGGTAAGTAATGCCGAAAGGTATATTCAAGCCTTCAAACATAGTACCGGCAATGCCTGTGGCCGGGGTAAAATTGGCCGCACCATCCGCTACATAGGTCGATCTTAAATAGGTAGTGGTAAACTCCGCATCATAGGTTGCCGAGGCAGGGCGGCATACGTTATAGGCGATCTCCGAGCCGGAGATCAGTATTTTGCCACCATTATCTAAATAGGTTTTAATAGCATTTTTTTCGGCAGTGGAAAACACTTCTTCCACGCTCGATTCGTCGCCTACATACCATACCACAATATCATAATCACGCAGGTTTACTGCACCTGTTTCCACCACTTCATTAGCCACACTGTTTATTTGTAAGGCTTCGTTATCACGCAGGGCCCTGAAATACATGGTGCTGAAAATATGGCTGCCACCGGTATAGGAACCATTGGGTCTGTCGTACCCGTCTACTATCAAAACTTTTTGCCCCGTTGTGCCCGAAGAGCGGGAGTAAGCATCAGAGGCCGGGCTTTCCATAATGGGGTTAACCTGATTGTTTACAATAGCCGTAATACGGAAATGATGCACATTGCCGGTTGGCGGTACAATAAACTGTGAAGGCTGTAAAGTAACGGATGTTGTATTGGCGGTTAAGGTAGTTTCGTTTGCTGCCAGGGCCCAGGTAGTGGCGGCATCGTTGGTAGCATAATATAAACGGTAACCTATCAAACCAAAATCGTTACTTTTTAACCAGCTGGCAGTAACCTGTGTACTGTTGGGCTGCGACATTACCGTTTGTAATACCGGCCTGTTTAAAGTGGTAACCGGTGCGGCGGCTGCTATTTTATTTAATAATACGGTCCATCTTTCGGGTGTTAAATTAGGGCAATCGGTAGAGCGTACATCACTGTGGCCGTAAATACCTTTATCCTCGTTGGCTACACGCCTGGTGCGGGGTATACCCCAGCGGTCGCATACATTGGCTGCCAAACGGGCAGCCGAGTTTAACATGGGTTCACTGTCCCACATGGCTAAATTGGTGGCCAGCACTTCATGCTCTACGCCAATACCTTCCTGGTTATATAAGTTCACACCCTGCGAAAAAGCCCGGTTCGATTCAGCTACTACCTGGCTTACTACGCCATCGGTATTCCGTATTACATAGTGGGCGCTTACACTGGAGCTGCAATCTTTAAACCAGTTAATGGCCCCCTGGTAGGTACCGGTGGCCACATAGTGTATAAAATAAAAATTAACAGCGCTGGGGTTGGTACGGGCGCCATAGTTACAGGTAGTAAAATTATAAACGGCTAAAGGATAATCCAGCCTGAACTCCCTGGAGGCGCTGGGTGGATTATTTACCGGTGTTTCAGGGGCCGGGAACATAACTGACTGCTCCAACTGGTAACCGGCTGCCGGTATATTAATAATTTCCTGCCATAAGGTAACAGTTTTGCTGCCGTGGGTAATAACATCGTATATGCGAACGGCCAGTTCGTGCTGTAACTTTTCATCGGTAAGGCCGGTCAGTTTTTTCATGGCATCAAACCAATCGGTAGGGTTGCTGCTGGCCGGCTTGCCCTGCTGGTATTTGGCCAGCAGTGCAGCGGCTGCACGTATATTGGTGCGGGCATTGGTTTTAATAGCATCGGCAGTGGTATTTAATAAGGCTGCTGCCTGGCTTATCTGTTGTACAAACTGGTTTTCAATAACACCCATTACACCCCATGATCCGTACATGGACGAGGATACCTGTGCCCAGTTACTCTGCACCTGGGCGGTGGCATGCAGCAGGCTTACCGGTACATTAAACTCGGCAGCTGCCTGTGCAAAATATTTTTGCAGGGTGGCCACACTGGGGTGAGGCCTGTTTAAAAACTCAATCAGCTGATCGCTGCCATGGTCATGCCCGTAATCGTCATTAGCGGGGTAATCGGCAGGGTTATGCGATAACTTGGAGCTTAAATATGGCGTCATATCGCGTTGTAAAAAAACATCGCCATTGGCGTGGGTGGTTTTTTTAATAGGACTCCGTACATATTTTTTTGCTAAGGAATACAGCGAGTCGTCGGTCTGGAATCTTGACGGCTGCTGGCTAAAAGCAATCGAACATAAAAACAATAACAAACAGGTTACGAGTGTAAAACGTAATCTCATAGCAAAGTGTTGGGTTTATAAAAGGGAAAAATAACGTGATGAATATACGCCTAAAAGTGCAGATTTATGAATGTATTTTACGCATATACTTGCATAAACCTGCATTTCATTGATTTTTTATGCTTGCCAATATCGTTTTTTGGCGGATAATCAGGCTGCTTCTGTTATCAGGTTTGGGGCTTTGGGCTATAGTACAATACCAAGCTGTAGTCCACCGCCCGGCTGCAATCTGCCCCGCTTGTGGCGGTGCAGGATTTACGCCTAAGCGGTGCAGCCCTTCGTCAGCAGTACATTGGGCATCGTTATAAATACAAAAAACCGGGCACAGGGCCCGGTTCATATATAAATAGAGGGCGGATTATTTACTCGCTGTATCTAATAACTGCAGGTCCTGCTGATCCAGGCCTAAGCTGGCAGCGGCAATTAAAGTATCTAACTGGGCTTTGCTGGTAGCGCTGGCAATGGGTGCGCCAATATTTGGCTGGGCCAGTAACCAGGCCAATGCCACCGATGCCGGTGTGCTGTTGTGTTTGGCGGCTACCGTATCCAGTGCTTTCAGTACGCCTAAGCCTTTTTCGTTGAGGTATTGTTTGGCGCCCTGGCCACGTACGCTTTTACCCAGGTCGGCTTCCGAACGGTACTTACCGGTTAAAAAGCCTGCGGCCAATGACCAGTAAGGAAAAACGGTCAGTCCGTATTGAGCCGCAATAGGAGCATAATCGGTTTCATACGCAGTGCGCTCCACTAAATTATAATGCGGTTGTAAAGCCTGGTATTTGGGTAAGCCTTTTGTTGCGGCCAGCTCCAGCGATTCTTTTAACCGGTTAGCCGGTACATTGGATGCTGCTATATACCTTACCTTACCGGCTTTGATCAATGTATCATAAGCCGCCAGGGTTTCTTCCACTGGTACGGTACCATCGTCAATATGGGTATAGTACAGGTCAATATGATCGGTCTGTAAATTTTTTAAAGATTGTTCGGCCTGTTGAATAATATAATCCGCTTTCAAACCTTTGCGGCCATCACCATGGTCCCAGCCCACTTTGGTAGCAATTACTACTTTATCACGGTTGCCACGGGCTTTGGTCCATTTACCAATAATGGTTTCCGATTCGCCGCCCTTATTGCCGGGCACCCATACCGAATAGGTATCTGCGGTGTCAATAAAATTAAAACCGGCTGCTGCAAAAGCATCTAAAATTTCAAATGATGCTGCTTCGTCCAATGTCCAGCCAAAAACATTACCGCCTAAATTAACAGGCGCTACTGCCAGGTCGCTGTTACCAATGTTGATTTTTTGTATTGCCATAATTGTATAAAATAATGTTGGTGAATAAGATAATGATAACAACGGGGGTTAGGGGATTGTTGGCAATAACGGATAAATAGGTATGGTTGTGCTGGTTTTTTGCCCGCAGATGGCGCAGAGCAAAGGCACGCAGATTTTCGCTGAACAGGTTTTAGTCAGCGAAGACTTGTACATTAAGTACGTTTTATGATGGCTGATTACCGCAGGTGTAAAAGAATACAGCTTTTACTATTAAAACCCGCAGAGTACGCAGAGCAAAGGCACGCAGATTTTCGCTGAACAGGTTTGGGTCAGCAAAGATTTGTACAGGAGGTACGTTTAATTATAGCTGATCGCTTTAGTGAAATAGAGCTAAGGATATAAAAGAATAAATCTTTTAACGATCAAAATTTAATCCCCGTAAATCTGCGGAACAAATCCCCGTAAATCTGCGGGCAAAAAACTTTAAACACCTGCATACAATAAAAAAATAGCCGGTTGTTTATGCATATCCGGTGGCTGTTGTTTCCACTGGGCAATGGTTTTGGTCTTTACCCATTCATCAGGCCCCGTTAAGTTAACCGCAACACATAATTGTGTATTGGGCTGTGCCGTTTTAAGAATAGTTTCCAGTAACTGGTTATTGCGGTAAGGGGTTTCAATAAAAATCTGGGTGCAGTTTTTTTTGCGGGAGTACTCTTCCAGCTCTTTCAGCTGTTTCATACGCTGGCCGTTATCAATGGGCAGGTAGCCTACAAACTGGAACTGCTGGCCGTTCATACCACTGGCCATTAATGCCAGTAAGATGGAGCTGGGGCCGGTCAGCGGTTTTACGGTTGCCTGTGCCTGCTGGGCCACGCCAATCAATATCTGTCCGGGATCGGCCACGCCGGGGCAGCCGGCTTCGCTTACAATGCCGATGGTCTTGTTTTGTTTCAGGGCATTTTTAAAACTGTTGATCACATCCGCTTCTGCTTTATGGATGGTATGCCATTCATAGTTATCAATCACCATGCTGCTCCACAACTGTTTAAAATAACGGCGGGCACTGCGTTCGTTCTCCACAAAAAAAATATCGCACTGCTGTACGGCCTGGGTTACATAAGCGGGTACGGCCTGTAGCCCCTCCTCATGTAAAAAACAGGGAATTAAATATACGGTTGCTGCCATGCTGTAAAGAAACGAAAAACTATGGTATGAAAGGGGACAGGCCTTAGTATAAAAAAAGGCCGCTGAAGCGGCCCTTTCAAAAAATTATAATCCTACGTTCAGCAGGTAAGTTACTCTTGCCCTGCATTGCAGGGTGGTGGTGGTTTTACGTTTGCCGCTATAGGTAAACTTATAACCGAAAGTATTGCCTTTTAAATAATCTTTCAGGTCGACACCGGCGGTAATAGGTAACTCAACACTGTACGGTTGTGTGGGCGATGTGGTAATAGCCGCATAAGTGGTATAGCCCGGTTTGTTGTCCGATTCAATGGCCAGCGACAGGTTGTTCAACGCGGTAAAGTTATCGTCGGGTGCACTGGTGGCAGATGTAGTTACTACGCACGACTGTACTTTGGCCGATTTAATATTCTCCACGCCCAGTTCACTGTTCTCCGCTTTAATAACAGCATCCAGCTCATTGGCTATATTAGCCTGGATGTCAGTGTAAGTAACAGATGTTTCATTCATAGGGTCAATTTCAAAATCAATGTTAACGCTGGTGGTTACATTCACCTTGATCAGGTCTTTTACTTTGTCGCAGCCGGTAAATAACAGGGTAAGGGCTAATGCACAACAGGTAAGGATAGGTTTCATCAGTTGTAAGGGTTTAAAAGTTTAGGCCGCAAAACTATTGCCTGCCAGCTATATTTTATAGCAATACAGTGGTAATTATGGTGTACTAACGAGAATATCCTTAGGGTTATTACTGTAAAAGAGAAAAATCAATCATTCCTTACCTCATGTATGGTAAGGGTGGCAGCAACAATGGCATAAGCCGGGGCAAAAATAATGACCAGGTGCATCAGGTAAAAAATAATGCCGTTGCCCACCGCCAGGCCTTTGTGCAGGCTGATGAATTTATTGCTTTGTTTGCGGGTAAAGCCGTCCTGGCGGGCCATGCTGTAGTCTAACATGGAAAAACCGTAATAGTAGCATTCAATTAATAAGGCAATCACGGGGGTAATCCATCCCACAACGGGTACCAGGGCCAGTACCAGCAGGCCCAGTAAATACATCAGCTGGCGGGGTAAATTTCTTAAGGCCGTTCTGATGCCTTTCAGACAATCGCTTTTAAAGGTAGCGGCATTCCACTCATATTCACGGCCTTTAATAATACTCTCAATTTTTTCGCTGAGTATGGTAAACACCGGCGAGCCGATAATGAGTATAATGTATTTAAACAGGGCAATGCAGAGCAGCATGAGTAAGAGACGCAATACCAGTCCGCCCATCACAAACAAAAAGCTCAGAAATGTATTGTGTTCATTTTGTAACCAGGCTTCAATACCCAGTTTATTGCTCAGCAGCGTAATAGCATCATTGGCATAACCCCAGAAAAAATACATGCCGGTAATAACCAGTGCTGCGTACAGGATGCCGGGTATGAGTACCCAGTTCCAAAGCTTATACTGCTTTAAAAACTGGTGCGCCTTACTATAGGCCTGGAACGCTATAATAATTTCTTTTAACAAACGGGGCTACTAAGTGGGTAAAAGTAAGGGTTCTCGTTTAAAAATAAGAAGTCTTTCGTATAAAAATATTGCCAAATTTTAATGTATACATTCAACAACTGTTCAAACAAAAGCAGGCAATAGCCGCAAATTATATACCGTTGTCACCGTTACGGGAATATTATTGATCCAGGTTATCTTTAATAATGTCTTCCGAATCCTGCACATGATTAAATGCCAGTTCCATCTTTTGCCGGTCAAATTCTTTTTCATTATTGGCCAGCCAGATAGTGGCCACGCCATTGCCAATAAAATTGGTGATGGCCCGGGCTTCGGACATAAACCGGTCTACGCCCAGTAATAAGGCCAGCCCTTCAATGGGTATTACCTTAATAGCGGTTAAGGTACTGGCCAGCACCACAAAGCCGCTGCCGGTAACTCCTGCAGCCCCCTTGGAGGTTAACATTAAAATGCCGATGATGCTGGCAATCTGCCCCCAGGTTAAAGTAACATCATATACCTGTGCTAAAAATATCATGCACATGGACAGGTAAATAGTAGTACCATCCAGGTTAAAGGAATAACCTGTGGGAACCACCAGGCCTACAACCGGCTTGCTGCAACCCATGCGTTCCAGTTTTTCCATCAGGTTGGGTAGGGCCGCTTCGGATGAGGAAGTGCCCAGTACAATTAACAACTCTTCACGAATGTATTTTAAAAAACGCCAGAGGCTGATATTATAGTGTTTCATGATGAGCCACAGCACCAGGAAAATAAAAATGGCCATGGTGGCATATACCGTCAGCATGAGTTTACCCAGCGGCAATAAAGTGGCAATGCCGTATTTACTAATGGTATAGGCCATGCCGCCAAAAGCACCAATAGGCGCCAGCAACATAACCCGGTGCAGGTATTTAAAAACGTATTTGGATATTTTTTGCAGTACGGGTATAATCCTGTCCTTTTTTTGATAACCGTTTAACAGCACACCGCAAACCAGGGCTGCCAGCAATACCTGTAAAGTAGAATTCTCCTTGAAAAACTGCCACCAGCTGAAAGCCTTTTCCGCATTGGTGTATTGGCTGATATCGCCACCGGCCACCGCTGCCGTATTTACCCCATGTCCGGGCTGTATTAATAAAGCAACGGCCACCCCAATGATCAAAGCAAAAGTGGTCACTACCTCAAAATACAATAAGGCCTTAGCGCCCACACGGCCCACTTTTTTCAGGTTACCCATGCTTACAATGCCCAGGGTAATGGTGAGGAAAATAATGGGATTAATAAAGAGTTTGACAATGCTGATAAAACCGCTGCCCAGGAATTCGCTGACCGTGTTTTTTATATTCATCTGCTGCCCCAGCAAATGAAAACTATAACTTTTTTCAAAAATTTTATGTTGGGCCCAATGCGGTGCATAATGTCCTACCAGTACACCGGCCGTAATAGCTACCAGTACCCAGAAGGTAAGATTGGTCAGTATTTTTTTTAACATGCAATTTTTTGTGACTTCTAATTTAGCTTTTTATAACAATTTGGGCTGCTTTATTTATGGCAAATGCTGGAATACGGCTTAAATACCCGTAACAGGGTATCGGTGGCGGAAAAAGGTTTTGTTTCTTGCAGCAACAGCAATTATTATAACAACCTTTATTTAAACCAGCAATATGAAAAAGATAACAGCCATTTTATTAAGCATTGTATTATTCTCCTGCGGCAGCGGCGATATGAAAGTGCCCGATCCGCCAAAAGATATCAATGCCGTAAAAACGGCCATTAAAGGCAAAACCTTTACAGCCGATAAAACAGGCTTTTTTGGCGTGCTCACGGTGAACGACAAACAGGAAGTAAGCTGGATTGATCCCGCAAAAGAATCCGAAAAATATGCAAAAGAAGCGGCGGAGGAACTGAACGGTAAATTCAGTTTATCTTTTGTGAATGATACGGCAGTGAATATTGTATCCAAAGAAGTAACCACTACCGGTACTTATGCAGTGGATGATGCGGTGGGTGAATATGATAAAGGCATGGCCGGTATTAAATTAAGATTGAGCTATGTTGATACTACCATGAGCTTTGGTTTTGGCGATAATACACCCATGGTAATGACCTATACCTATTTTGTAAAAGGAGCTAACGATAAAGAGTTGTTATTACAAATGCCCAGGGAGATCAATCGCCGGCCATTAGTTGTATTATTACAGGCAAAATAGTTTTTATGCACAGCCGGCAACAAGCTACAGGCATCAAACAAATGTTATTACCTACAAAAGCCAATGCTTTTTTATGGGTAAGCGCCCTGTGCATGTTGTTTGGTTTGCTTTTTTTGCACTGGAGCCCGGCAGCCGTTTTAACGGCTTATTTTTTTGAGACCATTATTATTGGCCTGCTGCATGTGGTAAAAATGCTGGCGGTACTGGGGTGGGGTAAGCAGCAACAAGCATTACCCGCGGGTAAAAACAATAATTCCCATCCTGGCTTCCTGGTGCCCTTTTTCCTGGTGCACTATTTCTTCTTTGTATTTGTACAATCAGTATTTATGTTTTTGCTTTTGCAGGGCGAAGTGCCGGGTATTAAAGAGCCTTTCCAGGTGTTGCATAATTACCGGGTATTATTACAAAACAGCGATACACAGCAAGCGGTTGCCTTAATAGCATTTACCAACCTGGTACTCGCATTGCGCCAGTTCTTTTTACCCGGTAAATACCGTACGGCTACCGTACAGGCACTTTTCCTGCAGCCCTATGTACGCATTTTTATACAGCAGTTAGTAGTGATACTCTCCGGCTTTTTCATGTTCATTCCAGGCGCTGTTATTGCTGCGGTATTATTAATACTCATCAGGCTGGGGATTGACCTGGTATTATTTGCTGTTACCGATCGTAAAGAAAAGCGGGAGGAGTTGGTGAATGCTTTAACCCGTGAACAGGAGGGGGAAGTACAGGCCAAAACCCGGGAAGCCTTGCGTAATATGCTGGATGAATAAACTTATTTTTCTTTCGGTTTGTTTTTCACGGTCACCGCTTTTTTAACGGCCTTGCTGCCAAACTTATCTTTAATATCGTCCACGGCTTTATACAGGCTTAACTTCTGCGCATTGTTATTAAATAATTCCATTTGTATGGTAAAAGGTATCAGCTGGCTAAGCCTCACACCCAATAAACGGATAGGTCTTCCTTTCTCGTAAGCACGGGTAAAAATATCCTTGGCTTTTTTTATCAGCAGGTCATCCAGCGAGGTATAACTGATGGTCTCCTGGCGGGTGATGGTCTCAAAATCGTTATACCTTATTTTCACCGCAATACAGCCGCTCAGCTTTTCATCGCTGCGCAGGTCGTAAGCTACTTTCTCGGTAAGCCTTACCAGCTGGCTGTACAGCTCTTCCATATTGGTAAGGTTTTCATGAAAAGTATTTTCGCGGCTCATACTCTTCTGGTCCCAGTCGGTTATAATTTCGGCGCTGCCAATGCCATTGGCTTTATTCCATAAGGATCTGCCCCAGGAGCCTATTTTGCTTTCCAGTACTTCCACCGGTGTCAGCGCAATATCCTTCATGGTAAACAGGTTCATCTTTTTTAAAACAATGCTGGTCTGTGCACCCACACCATTTATTTTATCAATGCTCAGGGGCCACAAAAACTCCTTCTCCTTACCCGCCGGCACCTGTAAAAACCCATTGGGCTTGGCTTCGTTGGTAGCAATTTTGCTGATGAACTTGGCGGTGGACAGACCGCAGGAAATAGGCAGGCCGGTTTCCTTGATAATGGTATTGCGCAGGTCCTGGGTGTATTTAGTAACGCCAAAAAACTTATCCATGCCGGTAAGGTCGCAGTAAAACTCGTCAATGGAAGCTTTTTCAAACAGCGGTACTTTTTCGGCAATAATATCGGTTACCCAGCGGGAGTATTTGCTGTACTCGCTGCCCTGGCCGCGTAATACAATGGCCTGCGGGCATAACTGCATGGCTTTGCGCATGGGCATGGCGGAATGTACCCCAAACTTACGGGCCTCGTAGCTGCAGGTAGATACCACGCCTCTTTCGGCCGAGCCGCCTACAATCACGGGCTTGCCTTTCAGGCTGGGATCCAGCAATATTTCCACGGCTACAAAAAAAGAATCCAGGTCAAAATGAACGATATGTTTTACCGGCGTTTGCAAGGTGTAAAAATACCTTAATTACAGGAGCAATGTATAAATATGTGTAAAAAGGTGGACGTGTAAAAACAGGGCCGAACCAGGTCTTTTGCGGGCATATAAAATACCGGTTGTTATTGTTACCCAATAGGTTTGCCGGCCGGGATAACATTAACATGCGACCCCTCCGGGGTCGAAACCCTTTTAATCATTGTGGCTATAAATATATGATGCCGATGGCATCAGGATATGCTTATACAGGTCCGGTGTAGTGAATGATAAGAAGTCTTATGGTGCCGGTTTTTCGTGATCGGGTAACGGGGCTTTCCCCGGACAAGAAACGTCACCTCGACGCAGGAGAGGTCTCCTACAATTGTATATCATTTTCATCAGTAGCAAATGCCTCCTTCGTCGGCATGACGTAAACGGGCATAAACCCTACACCTTCTACCTTATGCCTTTCATCTTATGAAGGGACTTTCCCAGCACAAGACATCGTCACCTCGACGCAGGAGAGAAATCCTTCAGCCGCATGTCCCTTTCATCAGCAGGAGATGCCTCCTTCGTCGGCATGACGTAAACGGGCATAAACCCTACACCTTCTACCTT
>CAYUMH010000011.1:6954-12710 GCA_964445775.1 uncultured Terrimonas sp. | reverse complement strand
ATGCCTTTCATCTTATGAAGGGACTTCCCAGCACAACACATCGTCACCTCGACGCAGGAGAGGTCTCCTCCAATAATATACCACTTTCGTCAACAGCAGATGCCTCCTTCGTCGGCATGACGTAAACGGGCCTACACCTTATACCTTCCACCTTCAGCTTTCTGCCTTCCACCTTTCACCTTTACCTCCGGTTCTCCACATTCATCATTCATCACTCATAATTCTCTTCCCTAAATAAATTATATTTGATCATGCAATTGGAGTGGATAAAAACCGGCATTGGCCCCATAAAAGACCTGATTACCTTTTTAAACAAAGAGAGTAAAACCAGCGATGTTATTACCCGGCAACTGATAAGGGAGCTGCGGGATAACCTCAACATTTTTTACAATGCCTATAAAAACAATGTATCGGCCGATATTATTATTGATATGCTCAGTAATAAAGCCTACCAGGATGCTATTGATAAAAACTACAAATTTAAAAAACTGCGGGTGGGCGATATAGAGCCTTATCATATACTGGACGAACGTAACCGGCGTTACGTGGGCTGGAATGCTGATAAACTGATGGATAAGATTGATGAAAAAATTGTGGAGCTGAAAAACCTAAAGCAGATGAATGGCAACAGCGTAGCACAGGTTAAAAACAATGTGGCCTTAATGATCAGCAACCTGTTTTACCGTATTAAACTGCTGGTCGATTTTATACGGTCAGATATGAAATAAAAAAAGAAGAGTTGCCAAAAGGCAACTCTTGTCGTGTGTGTATGTGAGCCCCCGTCTAGAAGTAAATTATTTGGTGTTCAGCTGGTTGATCAGGCTTAACAAACCACTCTCTGATACTTCGGTCATATTAAAATCTACCCCGAAGAAATTGGCGCCCGGTGCCGGTGTGCCGATGGTTACATCCTTCATTTCGGCATAAAACTTATCGTTTTTACTGCTGATGGCTAAAAATGTTCCTTCCTGTCCAACCGGTATACTGTTCTGGTAGCTCAGGAAACCATCTTTACCCGGTGCGGCGTTCAGTATGCCTACAGTAAAGCGGATAAGTGTGTTGGTGGTTTTTGTTTTAAAAAACAGCATACTTGGTTTCATATAGCTGTTAATATTTTCATTGCTTTCGGGGTTAAAGCCGTCGCCAAAATAGCCAAGTACGGTGGTTTTGGGGCGGGGATCGTTGTACAGGGCATCGCAGTTACGCCATTGGCCCAGTGCATCTATAGGGAAGGTGCTTTGTGTAGGTGTGGCAGCGCCCAGGCCATTAATTTGTTCCCATTGCAGGGTAGTAGCCATAAACACTTGTTGGGTTACGGTGGTAGGCTGGTTTAAATGGTTATGGCCATTCATTACATACTCCTGTATCTGGTCGGGTTCTACACCATTCCACATGGGTATCTCCCTTTGCTGGCCGGTAGCGCCGTTGCCTACGGGCATTACTACCATAATGGGCTTATCGTTAAGTGCTAAAACGGTATCGTTAATGGTGGCATCTACTCTTATTTCACCAAACGATTCCAGCATGGCGCCGCCGGTAGTAATGGTGGGTTTATTGCCCAGCAACATATCGCTGGGTTTAAAAATATCCAGCACTTTTATTTTTACATTACCACTGGTAACCAGGTTGCCGTTTAATTTTTTAAAGGCGCCGGCGGGTATGGTAAGTTTGCTGCCTTTGCTGGTGGTAATAACACCACCGGTGGCGGCATCTACGGTAAAGGTTTCGGCACTGCGCTGGTATTTTTCAAAAAACTCGGTCAGTTTCTTTCCATCTTTTTGTTTGGGTAAAACGGCATCGGCGCCTTTTTTACAACTGGTAATGCCGGCGGCAATAAATAAGGTTAGGGCGGCGGCAAAAAATACATTCTTTTTCATATTGATTGATTTTGTGTTACAAATGCGTTGCATGTAACTATATCAACCAACTGTTTTTTTTGTTACCCCTGTTGGTGAAATATTTTTTTAAGGCGGGCCGCCAAAGAAAAAAATAGGTGTTACGGTGTTGAAAACCAGCTATTTATTTTTTTCTTTGCCGCCGGGCTTTACGCTATTACTCCGGCCCAGCCCCGCCGCACAGGCCTTCACCGGGGTAGCCGCTGCAATCCCTGCCCGGGAATTTTTATTGAGCTAATACAATAAATAATGAATGAGCTAATCACTACCTGGCGAATACGCCTTACTAATAATATAATAATAAACTACAATAAGCAGAATAAATTATTAAAAGGGAGAGACGTATATAGATTATTATTAATAAAATGAATACAGAAAACTTTGCGTAGGCTGAGAGGATAATTGAAAGTATTATTTCTTGCAAATATTAAACAATTAAAATATCTTAGCTAAGTTCAGCCGCCAACTGCACAACGTAACCCCATTAACGAACCATTAAGTAATTACTACAACTAACATTTTACCTGTTTTTTGTGAATAATATATTAATAAAAAGGATGGCCAAGTGTAATCGATAGTTGTACTTAATCCTATAATAATATTGATTTTTATATGAGACGATTAGATATTATCAATTCGGTACTTAATATCCAAAAGGTTTTAGTTGAATCTAAAATAGGAGAAGTTATCAAAACAATAGTACATGTTAGTGACAAATATGACGTTGAAAGTGTTGTTACTGCTTTTCAGAAATTTTCTATTAGCTATGAAAAATTTGGAGAGAACGAAAAAGAAATTTTAAATATTTTTGGTTTAAAAAATATTGAAAATCCTAAAGTTTGGTCAATATTAGTTGGTAACAACAGAGAAGATGTAAGAGCTACCGCATTGCCTTATTATCGAGGAATTAATTTCGCCATGGAATATTTAGGCAAAATAATTGATTTGTTAAAACAAGATAATCTAGAATATGTTCGACATGATAATTACACTTCAGTAAATACTAATAATATTGAAAACCAATCTATTATAACTGTTATTCTTCCTGAAAAAAAATCTACATCTTCAAATCCTCAAAGATTAATAAAAACACTTGAAAGTATAAATGCCTTTTATAGAGTAAATGCAGCCTTATATGGGCATCAGGATAATGATTTAAGCGTGGTCGCTATTGATTCAGGTAGCGATAAATCTTTTGATTTTCTTGGCGCTGCAAAGGTTGTTACAGCAGTCAAAGAACTAATAATAGAATTATGGGATAGGATAGTTTTTTTTAGAGAAAAAAAGTTACACGAAAAAATTGAATTAATTACCAAGTCTTTACCGATATTAGAAAAAATAAATTCTCTTGAAAAAAACGGTAAAATTGAAAGAGAACAAGCAGAAATATTCAGAAGAAATATAATTGATGGCATAAAAGGTTTTGTTGAAAGTGGAGCACTTTTGCCAGAGTTTGAGAATCATTCTACATATAATCCCAGACAATTGATGTCCCCTGAACCTAAATTACTTGCGGTGTCGGATACCATACAAAGTAATTCAAGTCAACAAAATTTAGAGGACCCTAAGATTTTTACAAAAGAATCAGAAGATTTTAATTCTGAAGAAAAAGAATTATTAAAGAAAATGTTATCGAGGGAGTCAAAAAGGAGGTCTAGGAGAAAGCCAGATGTTTAATACTACTCAAATTAAACATCAAGGTTATCAAGATAAATAAAACCTTCGTTAAGTCTCATTACGAACTTTAATTGGGGGGAGAGGTTATGCCATCACAAAACGAATGAGTCTCTAAACAATAATTCTCAAAAGAATAAAAATGAAATGTCCTCATTGTATCGTTGAAATTAATCCAAATTTTGACCAAATTTTTTTGGGACGAGATTCTGGAAGCTATTGGGCTGTCTATAATATGAATTGCCCAAATCCTAAGTGCGGCAAAAAAATTATTGATATAGCTTCTGGGCAAGAAGGGATAAATAATAGATATTTAGGTAAAATTGAATGGAGACAAACTGTTAGACCTTTTGTTCCTAATAGACCCCCGGTCCCGCAAGAAGTTGAGATAATATTTGCCTCAGATTATAATGAGGCGTGTCTTATTTTGACACTAAGTCCAAAGGCTAGTGCGGCGTTAAGTAGACGATGCTTACAAAACATTCTTCGAGAAAAAGCTGGAGTAAAAAAAGGTAATTTAGCGAATGAGATTCAAGAAGTAATTGATGGTAAAACACTACCAAGTCATCTTTCAGAAAGTATTGATGCTATAAGAAATATTGGCAATTTTGCAGCCCATCCTCTAAAAAGTACATCAACTGGAGAAGTTGTCGATGTTGAAGTTGGTGAAGCGGAATGGTTATTAGATGTAATAGAGGCTTTATTTGATTTTTATTTTGTTCAGCCAGCAATTTTGAAAGTAAAAAGAGAAGCCTTGAATAAAAAGCTTTCCGAAATAGGAAAGCCGCCGATGAAATAGATTAATTATAGAAAGCTAGTTTAGAAAAAAAGTACTTATATATCCTTAACGCTTATGGAAAATCTAGATATTAAAAAAAGGATTTTCAATTTGATTAAATAATAAACGTTCAAACATGAAAGAGACAAGTTGATTTAATTATATTACTTCTTCTCAATCAACTTCTCCAACCTCGCCATCATCTCATCTTTCTCCTTCAGCATACGTTCATAAAGTGCAATCTTTTCTTCATGTAATTGAACCAATTTATCAATGGGGTTAAATGTACAAGAGTCATTTCGCTGATAACCAATAGCACCGTTGTCGATGGTATTTGCGATAATATTTACTGCATGTTCTTCATCAAAATGCTGAAAAGCTTCCACCGGTATTTTAAGCACGCCGGCAATTTGTTGTAGCAGTGCGGGTTCAATGGTTTCTTTTTGTTCCAGCAGGGATATTTTGCGTTGGGTCCAGTCATCGCCCAGTTCGGCAGCAAGAGCCTCCTGTTTTATACCCAGCATTTCACGGAAACGTTTTACGTTGCGGCCTTCGTGTATATTATTTATTGGCATGGCGTTTTGTGTTGTCATGGGGCAAATTTAATTGTTTACCGGCAAACGATGTTTACCTAAAGATACATAAAATATAAAGATAAGCCCCGCCTGCGGCAACAGGCCGGCGTTAGCCGGGGTAGGGGTAAAGGCCAATTGCTGCAGGCCCTGTAACACATGTAAATTATAGCTTATAAGTTGGGTTATGCCAGTGTACATGTTCTACACACGCCGGGTAGTAGTTTGCTGCTATTTATTATTTCTTTTATTTAACCGGGTCCTGGTCATCCGCTCTCTTAAGCCACCTTCATTAATAAAAGCAATTTCCAATGCCTTTATTTGTTTGCCCAGTATATAGGAGGTAACATTAACCAGGCAGCGTAAAAAATTGGCGCTAATCTCCGGGTTTTCATGCTCAATGGCTTTTTGGTAGGTTTGGTAAGTGGCATTGGGTAGCTGGTTTAACTCGTCAAATCTTAAGGAGTAAGGATGGGTGCGGGACCATTGTTGCAGTTTATGTATGCGCAGGTAATCTTCATAATCAATCATCAGTTCTTCCAGGCTGGCACGGGCTACATTGGTGAGTTTAATTTCGGTTTCCTTGGAGGTGGCGGAAGCCATACTGGCTTCGGCAATATTCTGTTTACCCGATCGGGCTGCCTGTACCATCTGGTCAATGGTGCGGTCGTATTTGCGAAAAAAGCGGTTACAAAAAAACACGGTACCATCGTAAATAATTTCGGCTTTCTGGTAACTGATCAAACTGCGGTAACCACCATGTTTGGGTATAAAGCCACCGGCTTCGTTGGTGTTGGTCGGGATCAGCGGATTCTGCGGTTCGCTGCCGTTGACGGT
>CAYUMH010000011.1:0-6944 GCA_964445775.1 uncultured Terrimonas sp. | reverse complement strand
GATTACTAAGTTACAAAAAATTTAGGTTTAGTGGCGCGTTGGGTCTGCCGGGTCATACGGTCTCCCGTTTTGTAGACCGGGGGACCAGGCCGACAAGCCACTCTAAAGAAATGGCTGCTGTATTGTACGATAAAGTGAGCCCGCCACAATAACTGTGGGGGCAAGCTGCCACAACAGGGGATGACGGGTGTTACTACAGCCGGTAAAATAAAAAAGCGCTTACCTTACCTGGCAAACGCTTTATGAATAGTCATAGTTGTTGAAATTAATTCAAACGCATCAGCAAAAAATCCCCGCTAACATTATGGGCTTCGCTTGATTTACACTGGTTGTCAAAATCGAGGCCATTGTAATATAATGTGCCGGAGAAACTGCCTTCTACTTCGGTCATACGGCCGGTGCCAAATTTGGTAAAGCTGGTATTAATAGCTGCACATTTATAGGTGGAAGTACAGTTGTTTTGCGCATTGCGGCTGCGCACTACATAGTTGTTCTGGTAACTAATGCCATTGCCGGACGGCATAAATACCATTTCATCGGCCTGGCCGCTGGTATTGTTAAAACAGTTGAGACTGTAGCTGCCGCTGGTTGTTTTTTTAATGTTGATGGTAAAGCTATTGCTTAGGTTGGAGTTGGCATAGTAACCGGCTGCAATCTGCAAAAAGCCTTCATCGGTTACGCCACAATTCACCATCTGGAAATTATTATTGTCGGTGGGTAGTACACCACCTACGCCGTATTCGGTATAAAAATATTCACCACCATCCACTTTCAGGCGCAGGTAATAGGGGCTGCCAATAATCGTTACTTCCGATACCAGCATATAGTTAACATTGGGCAGGTTGCGTTTACGGGCCACCATATTTACACTCAGGCTTACCTTGGCCGGGTTGGGCACGGTACCAGGGGCCTTGTATACGGCATGCAGGTTGCCGGGTTCAATGCTGCCAAAGCGGCCGCCGGAAGTAGAGCCGTTCACCATCCACTCTTTAATATTAAAACTCAGGAATTGCTGTGTAGCTACCAGTATTTGCTGCTCCTCGGTTACTTTGGTATTGGGGCCAAATTTTACCGGTGATAAAGGCACCAGCAGGTCATCCCTGTTTTCATCTGTTTCTAAAAATCCGGTAATGCTCAGGTTAAGTTTATCATTCACTTTTACGGTGGCACGTGCCGGTGTTAAGGTAAGGTCCATAAAACGGCCGATGGTCCAGTCGCTGAAATGCGTGGTTTCAACCGTAATGGTTTTAGTGGCTTTATCTACCACGCTGTTTTTAATGCCTGACCAGGTGCCATCGTTATTCTGGGTATTGATCCATAAAAAATCTTCTATAGTAGTACCAAGATCAGCATCGGTATAATGAAAACGCAACGTGATGGGTTTAGAGAAGGTAACGCCTTCGGGCAATAAACGGTAACCGGTGCTTAAACCTAAAGGCGCCAGGTTGCTAATGGGTTGTATAGATACCGTGGTGGCGCTGTTGAAAGCCCCGGCAGGGATGATCAGGTCCAGCTTGCCATCGGCCGATGTAATAGTGGTAGCCGATGTATTAACCGGGTAATTGGTGGCGCTGCCAAGGGGTGTACCTTTTTCGGTAACAATGGGTGTAGCATTTTCAAAGGGATTGGCATTATCATCGCCCAGGCCCTTTTTGCAGGAACTAAAAATAAGGATGGCGGCCAGTACGGTTAATAGCTGTAAGGGTTTCATGTGGTAGAGAGTTTTTTAATGAAGGCCAAAACTAACTACACGTGCTACCGGGGGCAATCCTGCAAAAAGGGGATATTTCTATTAATTAGGTAAAGGTGACTTTATGATACGGAAGTGTTTTATACAGCATTAATACGTATATAAGCTAACATAAAAAAAGCCGCTGCTCAGCAACGGCTTTTTGTGTTATTATAATTTCCTGATCTTAATATTACGGTACCAGACCTTATCGCCATGATCCTGCAGACTGATCTTGCCTTCGCGGTAAGTACCAAAGCCCGGCATATCCTTAAACTTGCTGCCGGCAATTAGTTTTCTCCAGTTATCATCCCATAAATGGGTAGAAACTACATTCACGCCGTTCAGGTAAAAATCAAGCTTACCTTTTACCGATTTTATTTCGGCATGGTTCCATTCCAGTGCCGGTTTTACGGGCTCGCTGCTGCTGGCAATTAAATCGTACAGGTCACCTGCACGGTGTTTATGTATCTTGGCATCGCTGTGGCGTTCGTTGTCCAGCACCTGCATCTCCGGGCCGGTCTGCCAGCCCCAGCGGTATTTGGTCGTATCTTCATGAATATAAAAGATAACGCCGCTGTTACCGCCTTTATCTACCTTCCAGTCGTATTGTAAATGAAAATCGCCGAAAGCCGCATCGGTAACAATATCACCGCCGGTGGCAATCTGCCAGTCATCTTTTTTAGCGCCCGCATCCAGGAAGATACTGCTATCCTTTACAATCCAGGCCGTGCCTACGGCACCACCGCCATACTTGTGCCAGCCTTTATAGGATTTGCCGTCAAACAACAGCTGCCAGCCTTCTTTTTTTTCCTGCTGGCTGAGTGTATTATGGGCTGTTTTTTTCATGGTCGATTGCTGGGCTTTGTTTTGGGTGCAGGCCGTTAAACAAAATGCTGCCAGTAACCCGATACCTAATTTTTTTGCGAACATGTTTTATAATTAAAGAATGAACAAATGAAAAGTAAAGTGGCTACTGCGGTTTATTTTTTCAGTAATAAAATATAATCCACAATAGCTTCGGCGTTTTCAGTTGACATACCGCTGTGTTTGGTCATTTGGACGGTGCCCCAAATGCCTGTACTGCCATTGATGATACGTTGTGCTACGGCCTTTTTTTCTTCCGGTGTAGCATTGGCATACTTGGCGGCAATTTCGCGGTAGCTTGGCCCCATAAATTTTTCATCCACCTGGTGACAGGTTTTACAATCGTCCTGACCAACAAGCGATACCCCTTTCTGGTAAACCGGGTTATCGGATAAAGAAGGCTCACTGGTTTTAGCTGCCGCTTCTTTTTCTTTCGGGGCATTATCGCTGCCGCCGCAGGCAATAAGGGCAATGAGTACAACTAAACTACTACCTACAATTAACTTTTTCATGATTTCAATGCAAGGATCTTATTTTGATAAAATGTGGGTTTATGAAAGTTCAAAAGGTTCCAAAGGTTCAATGTTTAAAAGTTCAATAGTTTAAGAGGTTCAAATGTTCAAAGGTTTTGATGTTCTGCTATTAACCATGAACCATTAACTATGAACTACATCCTCAAAGATACTCGGTTTATGTGGATGATACACATCCTTTACAGGCCCAGTATTTTGCGGTTAAAGTTTTCATCAGTATCTACCGCGGCAAAATCGTCAAAAGCTTTTTCAGTTACGCGGATAATATGGTTATTAATAAAGGCTGCGCCTTCTTTGGCCCCGTCCTCCGGGTGTTTAATGCAACATTCCCATTCCATCACGGCCCAGCCGTCGTAACCATACTGCGTCAGCTTGCTGAATATTTTTTTAAAATCCACCTGGCCATCACCGGGGCTGCGGTAACGTCCCGCACGGTTCAGCCAGCTCTGGTAGCCACCAAAAGTACCCTGTTTACCGGTAGGGTTAAACTCGGCATCCTTCACATGAAAGGCCTTGATACGTTCGTGGTAAAAATCAATATACTGTATATAATCTAACTGCTGTAATACAAAATGCGAGGGGTCGTATAATAAACAGGCACGGGGATGATTGTTCACTTCTTGTAGAAACATCTCGTAGGTTTCGCCGTCAAACAGGTCTTCACCGGGGTGTATTTCGTAACAAACATTTACACCGCATTCATCAAAGTAATTTAAAATGGGCAGCCAGCGGTTGGCCAGTTCTTTAAAACCCGCTTCAACTAAGCCAGCCGGGCGCTGCGGCCAGGGATGAAAAGTATGCCATAACAAAGAGCCGCTGAAAGTAGCATGAGCAGTAAGACCTAAATTTTGCGAAGCCTTGGCCGCATATTTTAATTGTTGTACGGCCCATTGCGTACGTGCTGCCGGGTTTTTCTTTACTTCACCTGGGGCAAAAGCATCAAACAAATCATCATAAGCCGGGTGTACCGCTACTAACTGGCCCTGTAAATGCGTAGACAGTTCGCTGATCTGTAAACCTTGTTCCAGTATCAGGCCTTTAATATCATCGGCATAGGTTTTACTTTCGGCCGCCTGCTGCAGGTTAAAAATATTAGGATCATTGGTAGGTATCTGTACGGCTTTAAAACCAAGATCAGCCGCCCATTTACAAATACCGGTTAAAGTATTAAACGGGGCTTTATCGCCTAAGAACTGTGCTAAAAAAATACCGGGACCTTTTATTGTTTGCATACTGTTGAATTAAAAATGGAGAACTAAAAACGTTATTTGTTTTACTGTGCAAAGGGCAGCCATTTAATATCCGACCGGCCGCTTTCAATTACTGTATCAATAAACTGCATACCTCTTATACCATCGGTAATGCCGGGATAATCCAGCCATTCCGGTTGTGGTGTAATGCCAGCCAGGCGTGCCTGTAAGCTCAGGGCAAAATTGCGGTACAGGTTGGCAAATGCTTCCAGGTACCCTTCGGGGTGTCCTGCCGGTACACGGGTATTGTGTTGGGCAAAGCTGCTTACATAAGCGCCGCCGGTACGTAATTTTTGTGCAGGCTGGTCCGGCCATTTTAAGAATAAAGTATTACAATCTTCCTGTTTCCATTCCAGTCCGCCCTTATCGCCATATACCTGTATGGTTACATTATTTTCTTCGCCGGCCGCTACCTGTGTAGCCAGCAACAGCCCGCTGGCGCCGTTGTTAAACTTCAATAATACCGCGCCATCATCATCCAGTTGCCGGTTAGGTACTACTATATTAATATCGGCACATAATTTAGTTACCTGTAAGCCGCTGATATACTCGGCCAGGTTAAAAGCATGCGAACCAATATCGCCCATAGCACCGGCCTTACCGCTTTTACCGGGATCGGTACGCCATGATGCCTGTTTGTTATCACCGCCTTCCAGGTAATCGGACAGCCAGCCCTGCGGATAATAAACATGTATTTTTCTTATCGTACCAAGCTTGCCCTGTAATACCTGCTGGCGTGCTTCCTTGATCATCGGGTAACCGGTATAGGTATGGGTTAAACAAAATAACAGGCCGGTATCCTGTACCAGTTGCTGTAACTTTCTGGCTTCGTCAAGGTTTAATACCAGTGGTTTATCCATTACCACATGAAAACCGTTTTCCAATGCCAGCGCCGCCGGGGCATAGTGCATATGGTTGGGCGTAACAATGCTTACAAACTGCATGCGTTCATCAGCAGGCAATGTTTTTTCGGTGTTGATCATGTCTTCAAAACTGCCATACACTCTTTCGGGCGCTAAACCCAAACTATCGCCCGTTAGTTTCGATTTGTCGGCATTACTGCTGAAGGCGCCGCAAACCAGTTCAATTTCCCCGTCCAGGTTGGCCGCCATGCGGTGTACCGCACCAATAAAGGATCCCGGTCCGCCACCAATCATACCCATGCGTAACTTTTGCTTCATGATATTTAAAAAGTTTTATAATGAACCCTGCAATGATAAAGATATTGTGATACAAATTGCGAAAGGGATACAGATAAAAAAGTATTTAAAAAGGTTAAAATAATAGTATCCTTTTTGTGCAATCGTTTTTTTAGCAATAAAAATAGGTCATACAATTGTAATGTAAAACCAAAACATTAAATTTAGACTTTCTAACGATTAAGGCCACAAATAAAATTATGAAGTCATCCACACGTTTCCAGTTATCCTTTATGATGTTTATCGAGTTTTTTATTTGGGGTAGCTGGTTTGTTACATTAGGTCCGTTTTTGGCCTCCAACTTTCCCGATGCCGATGGTGGTGCCGTAGCGAAAGTATTCTCCACACAATCATGGGGTGCTATTCTTGCACCATTTATTATTGGTTTAATTGCCGACAGGTATATTAATGCCGAACGTATTTTAGGTATACTGCATTTACTGGGTGCATTTTTAATGTACCAGATGTATAATGCCGAAAGTATCAGTGTATTTTATCCCTATGTATTGGGCTATATGATCCTCTTCATGCCTACCATCGCCCTGGTAAACTCGGTATCATTTAACCAGATGAAGGATCCCGAAAAAGAATTCTCCATCATCCGTATGCTGGGGACTGTAGGCTGGATCGTGGCTGGTTTGATTATCAGTTATGTTTTCTTCTGGGATTCGCCGGAGAACACGGCGGCCGGACAGTTAAAAAATACATTCTTAATGGCGGGCATAGCTTCATTGGTACTGGGCCTGTACAGCTTTACCTTACCTAAAACGCCGCCAAAACATAAGGACGGAAAATCGGCTTCTATTAAAGAAATACTGGGTCTTGATGCATTGAAATTGCTGGCTAACCGCAACTTTGCCATCTTCTTTGTAGCATCTATTCTTATCTGTATTCCGCTGGCTTTTTATTACCAGAATGCCAGTGCTTATCTGCTGAATATCGGTGTGCCAAAGCCTGCCGGTAAAATGGCTATCGGACAGATGTCCGAAGTGATATTCCTGATATTATTACCCCTGTTTTTTAAAAAATACGGCTTTAAAAAAACCATCCTGGCGGGCATGCTGGCCTGGTGTTTACGTTACCTGTTATTTGCTTATGGTAATGCAGGTGAACTAAGCTTTATGATCATACTGGGTATTGCCTTACATGGTATCTGTTACGATTTCTTTTTTGTATCCGGTTATATCTATACCGAAACAAAAGCCGGCGAAAAGTACAAAAGTGCTGCCCAGGGCCTGGTAACATTGGCCACTTACGGTGTGGGCATGTTAATAGGTTTTGAAGTGGCAGGTTTAATAAGCGATACCTATAAAACTGCCGAAGGTGGTTTTGACTGGAAAATGATCTGGATCATTCCTTCCTGTAT
>CAYUMH010000010.1:0-63761 GCA_964445775.1 uncultured Terrimonas sp. | reverse complement strand
GGAGGCCTGGTATTGTTGAATAGTTTACATAACTGGAAGCCGGGGGCTGATGCTGAATATATAACCGGCAGTTATAACCTGCAAAACGTACTTACTTCATTACGTTTTGGTAATAATGATGCCCGGCATGAAATTACCTATGCCCATAACCAAACTAATGGTTACCGGCAACAGAGTAAATTACGGAGGGATAATATTTCATGGAGCAGTCAGTATAAAGTGCATGAAAAATATACGATCAGCACCGGTATATTATATAATGATATGTATTACCAGACACCTGGCGCTCTTACCCAGGCTGAATACGATGCCAACCCCAGAGCGGCAAGGCCGGCAGCCGGCGGCTTCCCTGGTGCGGTGAATGCAAAAGCGGCCATCTTCCAAAAAAACATTACCCTGGGTATCACTAATCATTATGTATTCACCCGGGTTATCAGTGGCACCACCACTTTATACGGCAGCTATACAAACCTGCGGAATGCCGCGGTGCGTAATTACGAACGGCGGCAGGAACCTCATGCTGGTATCCGCAGCACCATTGATATCAACTTCACTAATTCATTTGCTCAAAGTATTATAAGCGCCGGTGCAGAATGGCAACGGGGTTATAATAATATACGTGTATCACAAAATAAAAACGGTCATCCCGATACCCTGCAAACCGATGACGATGTGCGGCAAACAGCCTACACGCTTTTTGTACAGGCACATACTACCCTGCAAAAAAAATGGATGCTGACAGCAGGATTGGGGTTGAATAAAAACAGCAACGATTTTACAAGGGCAACCAGTTACCCTGTTAAAACAATAGCCCTTACCTACCCTGCTACCCTGATGCCCCGTTTTGCTATTTGGCGGCAGTTAAATACCCGGGGCGCCGTTCTCTTAAATATATCCAGGGGATTTTCGGCGCCTACTACTGCCGAGTTATTACCCTCCACCAGTATTTTAAACACTTCCTTACAGGCCGAAAAAGGCTGGAATTATGAACTTACTGCCCGCTATGCTTTGCTGCAACAAAAACTGCAGCTAAGTATTACCGGATTTTATTTTGATATGCAGAATGCCCTGGTACAAAAACGTGATATCAGCGGCGCAGATTATTTTGAGAATGCCGGCGCTATACAACAAAAAGGTATAGAAACACAGGCTAGTTATTTGTATATAACCGATCATCAGTTCCTTAAAAAAATACAAGCCAATATTGCTTATACTTTTCATGATTTTACTTACGGCAATTATGTAAATAATAATGTGAATTATAAAGGCAATATTTTACCCTCGGTACCCAGGCATAGTATTGCCGCAACAATTGCAATACAAACAAGGGCAGGTATTTATTTACATAGCAACTGGTATTATGCAGGTAACATATTTTTAAATGATGCTAATACCGCTGTCGCACCTGCCTATCATTTAATAACCGGTCGTTTAGGTTATATATTACCTTTAACAACACACCAGTTAAATATATATGCTGGCATTGATAATATATTAAATGAAAAGTATAACCTGGGTAATGATATTAATGCAGCAGCCGGCAGGTATTTTAATGCAGCGCCGGGACGTAATTTTTATATAGGTATAGCCTGGAACTGGGAGAAAAAAACGGCTGAGCGTTAAACAGCCCGGTTTATTTTATTATACCACATAAGAATCAGATTTCAAAAATTATTTTATACACACCGGTTATTAAATTATTATTAGCTCCGGTATGGGGTAAAGTTTGGCATATTGGCATACCGGGTGCTACCCGGAAAAACCATTGCTAACCCTTTTAAATTGTGGTGATTATAAAAAAATCCATTCCCACCCAAAACCGCCCGGAACCGCCTGTTCAAAAGCCGTTTGAATTTGTTTGAATTTTCTTTCCACATATTGTGCATTTGTTTATTGCAAACTAATTTTTTTATTGGCGAACTTTGAAAAACTGCAGAGCGGTACTATCCAATCCTGCATAAAATAATCCCTTTTTTTATTATTTATTCCCTTAAATCTGTAAATTAAAATTATAGGTAGTGGGAATGCTGACAAACTTAAGAACGGTATGGGCATTTTTGACAAAAGAATTCAGTATAAACCTTTCGAATATCCGGAGGTATTACAATTTACTGCTGCTATCAACAAATCATTTTGGGTACATTCCGAAGTAGATTTCACAGCAGACGTACAGGATTTTCACTCTCATTTGACGCCTGCCGAACAAAATGCCGTAAAAAACAGTTTGTTATCTATCGCCCAGATTGAGGTAGCGGTAAAATCATTCTGGGGTAACCTGTACCAGCATTTTCCCAAGCCGGAAATGAATGGCTTAGGCTCTACTTTTGCCGAATGTGAATTCAGGCATTCTGAAGCCTATTCCCGTTTGCTGGAAGTATTAGGTTATAACAGCCAGTTTGATAAACTGATCCAGGTACCTGCTATCAAGCAACGTATCGATTATTTAACAGCCGCTTTAGGCAGCGCCAAATCTGCCGATAAAAAGGAATATACTACATCTTTAATACTGTTTAGTATTTTAATTGAGAATGTAAGCCTCTTCAGCCAGTTTGCCATTATATTATCATTTACCCGTTTTAAAGGGTTAATGAAAAATGTAAGCAATATTATTGCCTGGACCTCGGTAGATGAACAGATACATGCCAATGCAGGTATCTACCTGGTGAATAAGATCCGCGAAGAATACCCTGAGATCTTTACAGAAGAAACAATAAAAAGTATTACTGATATTGTTGAACAGTCCATTGAGGCCGAAAGCCAGATCTTAGACTGGATCTTCAGTGAAGGCCATTTAGAAATTATTCATAAAAAAGACCTGATCAATTTTATGAAAAGACGTGCCGATGAAAGTTTAACACTAATTGGCATAAAACCTGTGTTCAATGTAAGTACGCAGGACAGCAGTGCGATGTTATGGTTTGAGGAAGAGGTTTTCTCTAACAGCCTGGATGACTTTTTTGCCAAACGCCCGGTTGAGTATACCAAACATGACAAAAGTATTTCGGCGCACGACTTATTTTAACAGAACAATTGAATCCCCTATTTGTTACCAATATATACCCCCATTAAATTATGAATACACTTTTTGAAACAGCTGCTACTCCCGCGCCTGAACTAAAACAAGGCGAATTACTTCCACAATACGAACATGAAAAGTTGTGGTGGAAGAATGAGGAAAGTGAACAGATTTTAAACAGGGGTTACCTGTTGAAAGGTGAAACTTTGGAAGGTGCTTTGGAGCGCATTTGCGCAGCCGCTGCACAGCGTTTATACAAACCTGAATTAAAAGATGCGTTCAAAGAAATGATTGAACGCGGCTGGATGAGCCTGAGCTCTCCTATCTGGGCCAATATGGGTACCGAAAGAGGTTTACCTATCTCCTGCTTTAATGTACATATACCCGACTATATTGAAGGTATCACCCATAAGCTGGGCGAAGTGATCATGCAGACAAAGATCGGTGGTGGTACATCGGCTTATTTCGGAACGCTGCGCGGCCGTGGTACTGCTGTAACCGATAATGGTAAAAGTAGCGGTGCCGTAAGCTTTATGCGTTTGTTTGACACAGCTATGGATACGATTTCCCAGGGCGGTGTACGCCGTGGCGCTTTTGCCGCTTACCTGGATATTGACCATGGTGATATTGAAGAGTTCTTATCTATTAAAGATATCGGTCACCCGATCCAGAACCTTTTCTATGCCGTTTGTGTACCTGACTACTGGATGCAGGACATGATTGACGGTGATATGAAGAAAAGAGAGATCTGGGCCAAAGTACTGGAAAGCCGCCAGCAAAAAGGATTACCCTACATTTTCTTTACCGACAATGTAAACCGTAATAAACCACAGGTATATAAAGACCTGAACCTGCCTATTAACGGTAGTAACCTTTGCTCGGAGATCATGTTACCTTCTTCGGAGAAAGAATCATTCATTTGCTGTCTTTCTTCTATGAACTTAGAATTGTATGATGAGTGGAAAGATACCAATGCCGTTAAAATGGCCGTGTATTTCCTGGATGCGGTATTACAGGAGTTCATTGCAAAATCTGAAGGCAACTATTACCTGGCCGAAGCCAATGCCTTTGCCAAACGTCACCGTGCTTTAGGTTTAGGTGTATTGGGATGGCATTCTTACCTGCAAAAAAACATGATCCCGTTTGAAGGCTTAAAAGCAAAACAGCTTACCGCCAGTATCTTTAAAGATATCAGCGAAAAAGCACATAAAGCTTCTAAAGACCTTGCCTGGATCTATGGTGAACCTGAACTGTTAAAAGGTTATGGTTTACGCAATACCACGCAAATGGCTATTGCACCAACCACTTCTTCTTCTGCTATCCTGGGACAAACCTCTCCTGGTATTGAACCATTCAGCAGTAACTATTATAAAGCCGGTTTATCTAAAGGTAATTTCATGCGTAAAAACAAATACCTGAAAAAACTTTTAGAAGAAAAAGGTATTGATAATGAAGAAACCTGGCGTGGCATTATGCTGAACCATGGTAGCGTACAGCATTTAAAAGAATTGACCACTGAAGAGAAAGAAGTGTTCAAAACCTTTAAAGAGATCAGCCAGCTGGAGATCATTCAGCAAGCTTCTATCCGTCAGCAATATGTTGACCAGGCACAGAGCTTAAACTTAAATATACCTGCCGATCTGCCTATTAAAGAGGTAAACAAATTAATGATCGAAGCATGGCGTTTAGGTATTAAAACATTATACTATCAACGCAGCCAGAGCGTATCAAAAGAAATGATCACCAACCTGGTAAATTGTAAAAGCTGCGAAGCATAAAAAATCAAAGTCCCTCTCACGAGGGACTTTTTTTATAAATGTTATGTGCTGGAAAACGGAGAACGATAGACGAGTGACAATGGACAGGACAGCACGCAATAAACAATTATTAATAGCCTGTTGACGGTTAACCATTAACCATGAACCATTAACCATGAACTATCGGCTATAAGTCCTTGTCCACTTAATAAACTCGGTATACACTCTTATGGCGTTTACCGGGTTGGCTAACCCCAGGTCATGTCCACCACCCGCAATGGTTTCCATTTTATAAGTATATCCTTTGCTCTGTAACTTATCTTTCAGGATAACGGCCTGGCTGTAAGGAACCACCAGGTCCGCATCGCCGTGAACGATAAGGGTAGGCACATTTTTATTATAAAACACCGGGCTGGCTGTAGAAAACTTTTCATCCAGCGGCTGTCCTAATGTATAGGTTGCCCCCACCATATTGTAAATATTAGTACCTAAACCTATGAGTGCAGCATAGGCATGAAATTCCAGGATGGTAAAATCTGTGGGACCGGCCAGGGATATGATCCCGCTCACCCTGTTATCCGTATCAAATCCATAACCGTATAACAGCGACATATGCGCCCCGGCGCTGGCCCCGGCCATAATGATCTTTGTATTACGGATACTCCAGGCGCCTGCTTTATCCACACAATGTTGTAATGCTTTATGTACATCTTCCATTAACTGCTGGTAATGGACCGTTGTGCTTACATAACGGTAATTAATGGAAACGGAAGCAATGCCGCTATCGAGCAAAGCCTGCTGCACTCCGTTAAAATCACTTTTATTGCCGGCCGTCCATCCACCGCCATGTATTAACATAACCAGGGGCGTATTGGCATCCCGGTTTGCAGGCAGGTACACATCCATTGACTGGCGTGTTTCGGTACCATATTTTACATTGTAGATCTTGGCTGCACTTGAGGCGGGCAGGTCACCGGAAGGGTTATCTCCAGTTTTGGTGCACCCGGTAAATACCAGCAGGCATAAACCAATAAAAAGGGTAATTTTTCGCATAAGGTAAAATTTAATGTTTGCCCGGATAAAGCATGCTGCTATCCGTTGGCCTTTAAATCCATAAACGAATAATGATGCCAATTATGTTAAAAACGGCATAGATAGTTCTATCTGCCCTCTAAAACGCTCCGGCAGACAAATTATTGAGGCTTCCGGCCGATATTTTTTAGTCCCTGCCTGCCGTTTTTTTGACAATTAGCCCTACATTTGCATCCCCAATTAACATGTTCGGGACGTAGCGCAGCCCGGTAGCGCACTTGCATGGGGTGCAAGGGGTCGCTAGTTCGAATCTAGTCGTCCCGACCAAATAAAGAGCTTCCAGTTTTTGCTGGAAGCTTTTTTTATGCCATTGCACCCCGTGTTTTAAATCCAGTCGTCAATAGTTATTATATTTTTTTATAAAGCCAATGAATCAATTAAGAAAGTTTTTCTGGAAGAATTATCTTTTATCGATTGTTGGGTTACATATTTAATATAAGATGCTTAAGTATTATTATTTTTAACCATATTTACGTTTTTATATTGCCAGCCAGGCGTTTTGATATTGCTTTACCCTCTTATTCCTGACTATGTACGCAACCTGCCGGAAGTTTTTTTTATTGTTTTTACTCTCCCTTACCTGTGTCGTCAACTATAGCCAGTCGACCGTAACAGATAGCGTGATCGCTCTTTCCGGAAAAATCTTAAAAAATATTGAGCAAGCCTCTCATGATAGTACCAGGCTAAAATTATTCAGCGATCTTATTGATCTTAATATGGAGAGCAGGCCTTCCCTGGTACCGGCATGGGTAAAGGAAGCCGTTTCCATTACACAGAAAAGAAATTATCCCGACAGGCAACTGGCCTTCCTGCTTAAAGAACTGCGTGCCTTAAATATCCAGGGCCAGTTTACAGCCACACTTGATAAGGCAAAAGTATTATTGCCTTTACTGGACAAATACGGATCGCCGCTACAAAGAGCGGCCTACCTGTTAAGTATTGGTAATGCTAATCAGCGTACCGGTAATTATGACCTGGCGGCAGCCTCCTTTACCCAGGCCATTGAATTATGTGAGAAAAATAAGATCCGGGATATTGAAGTAAGGGCTGCTATGAACTTAGGTAACCTGTACCAGTTTTTAAACCGTTACGAAGACATGTTGCCGCACTTGCAACGCACGCTTGCCAAAGCAGAAAAGTATAACCTGCCTGAAGATATCCATATGATCAAGTTTAACATATCCAATGCCGAGGCCCATCAGAACAATTTTGGCAAGGCGATTGAATATTTACTTGAAGTATTACCTTATTACCAAAAAACCGGCAACCAATATGCATTGGGCTTAGCTTTTGCTAACCTGTCCTGGTGTTATTTTAAGTCACAAAAAAGAGAACTGGCCCTGGAATATGCTTATAAAAGCTATGCGATCCGCTCTGTCCTCAATGACCAGGCCGGTTTGACGCACCTTGAACTTAACTTAGGTAAAATATACCTGGAGAATGCGCAATATGACTCCTGTTTTAAATATGCCAACTCTTCTTTGCAAAAAAGTCTTGATTTAAAATTAATTACAGATGTAAGGGATAATTATGAAACCCTGGCATTGCTCAATGAAAGACAGGGCAATTACACTGAGGCCAACAAGTACCTGCGTAAATTTTACGAATGGAAAGATTCTATCTATGCAAAGGAAAAGGATAAGACCCTGGGACAGGAACTGGTAAAATATAAGTCCTCGGTTACCGATAAAATAAACGGGGAGCTGGATATTGCAAAACAAAAGACAAAAACATACCAGGTAATTACGCTTATACTGGTATTGATATTGGGTTATGTATTATTTAAATTATTTGTTTACCGGAAAAAACGTAAAACCCAGCCAGTACAAGCTGATACAAACATGACTGAAAGTATCACTCCTCCTGTCAGTAATGACGAGGCGACGGCATATGCTATTAAATCAGCCGAAAAAAAGCAATTATTAAGTGTAATAGATGAATTGAAAGAAGAAAACGAGAAAATTCTGAAAGAGTTAAATACTCAAAAATCAACGGACATTACAATACTTCGCGATATGATCTCTTCCAATAAACTTCACTCAGATGCTTATTGGAATGAGTTTCTTTTATTATTCTCAAAAGTTTACCCTTCATTTTTTGAGAAAATGAAACAGGAATACCCTGCTTTAAACCAGAACGAATTACGTATTTCGGCATTAATTAAGCTAAATCATGGTATTACTGATATGGCCAAGGCCTTAAATATTACCGTAGATAGTGCCCGGAAAGCCAGGTACAGGCTTTATAAAAAGATTGGCTTATCTAATGACCAGGAACTCATTGACACGATTATCCGGCTCTAAAATATTATCAATCAACAACAATTGCGGGTTAAAAAGGACTTTGTCCCTGATTTGTCCTGTCCGGTCACGCCTTTTTCCGGGTAGCAGCCCAGTTTGGAATAGTAGTTTTGATACCGTTATTACAAGTAAGCAAACAACTGGCTAAACCATTTGATTTCTTGCTTCTTTTAACCGAAATCAAATCACTCTCTAAACTAACCAGCCCGGCATGAAACTTTTGTCCCCATTTAATGGTCTGCCCCACCATGTCTTGTGTTTTTGCACAAATCCGGTTTCGGAGTGATGCTATTACAGGTGCCGGAGTTTCCAACCCCGTCCCTGGCATCCCGGCCATTATATTTCTCCCGCTCTTCAATTACCTAACCGAAAGGATGTAAGAGAAACCAGGCAATTGTAATACCTGGTTTCCCAGCGGGTAGTTGATAAATATTGAACACTTAAAAGTCTATAGATTATGTATAAAAAAGTATACTCTTTATTAATCCTTGCCCTGGTTTTAACCAGCAGTATGAAAGCACAAACGCAATTCTGGTCTGATAATTTTGAAGATGCCGGTTCACCTTCATCGGGTAGCCGCGTAACGTCTATTACAGAATTTATCAGCTGCACCTCTCCTTCACTGTCTTATTTTAAAAGAACAACCGGGGCGGAAATAAGTCCCATTGTTTTTACTAATTTTTCAGGATCTAAATTTTGGGCTGCGATGGATATTGATAAAGGTTCCGGATGTGGCGCTAACAACACCATTAGCGCAGGCCAGTCAATAACCTGGTCCGGAATTAATATCGCCGGCAAAACCGGGTTATCATTCCGGGGATTGTTTGGAGCAAATTCAGCAGCCTCTTTCCAGGGACTGCCTTTCCTGCCATCAACAGATTCCATGTCCATTGCTTACCGGATTAACGGCGGTGCCTGGGTTAAAATAGTAGGGGTTCATTGCAATGATAATACCGCAAGCGGAGGTACAATGGGGTTTGACCTGAATGGCGACCGGATCGGCGATGGAGGTGCCCATACTTTAGGAAATGCTTTATCAGAGATATCTGCCAATATTACGGGCACCGGAACTACGCTGGATCTCCGTTTTAATATCTTCGTTAACAACCAGCACCCCGGTGCTATGGCATTTGATAATTTCCGTCTTTATTCGTCCTCCGCATTACCCGTTACCTGGGCCTCTTTTACTGTGCGCAAACAAGATAACAGCGTGGATATAGACTGGAGTACAGCCTCAGAACAAAACACAAAGGATTTTACGGTGCAACATAAAACAGAAACAGTATCCTGGAATAATATTGCTGTTATAACTGCAGCCGGGAACAGCAGTTCTACCCGGAATTATAACTATTCGCACAATACGCCGGCCAGCGGTACCAATTATTACCGTATTCAGCAAACTGACCTGGATGGAAAAACCAGTTACACCGATATTCAATCAGTTAAGTTCACGGCTCCGGCACAAACATTTATTATTAAGGAAAACCCGGTTGTAAATGGTATTATAAAAGTCCAGGTAAACCAAGCTACCGATTTATTTCTTTACGATATACAAGGACGTTTAATATGGCATAAACAGCAGGCAAGCGGTTTAGTATCCATACCGGTAGGAAGCAATACAAAAGGCATTTATACATTAAGAAGTAAGGATGGTACCAAAAAAGTAGTGTTACAATAGAGAACAGCCGGTATATTACAATACACTCAGACCATCGTTGCTGGTTATACCAAAGATAGTTTAGATAACAGTTGAAATAGAATAGCCCGGTTATTCAACCAGCAAATACTTTTAGCTTAACAAAAAGCTTCCGGTAAAAACCGGAAGCTTTTTTATATCGGGCAATTAATTTTTTGGAAGATGTGCTACCAGCTCTACTTCCAGTTTAGCATCGGCCATATATAATCTTTCCACCTGTATCCAGGTAGCTGCCGGGAAGTCTTTTTTATAAAATGCCTTTCGTGAATCGTTATATTTTTTCATGGCTTCTATATCGGTGGTATACAGGTTCTCTTTCACCACGTTCTGGAAACCGGCCCCAAAGCTTTTCAAAGATCTTTCCAGGGCAAGATACACCTGTGTAATACCTTCAGGGGTAACCGCCGTACTTACAGCCCCGGAGATATACAATATATTCTCCACCTTTACTACCTGTACATAACCGGCGGTAGTATCCTGTTTTAACGGGTTACCCCAATGCCATTTTTCTTTAACAATTTCATTCTTCTGTGCCTGCGAGGCTATGTTTATTGACAGGATTAAAACTAGAATCACGTATTTCATGAGCCACTTATTTTAAATATTGACAGGAATGATTTAATAAATATACTCCAGGTCTTATTTTCTTTGCTTCGGCTTACCCGGAATCTCTTTGCACTATCAAACTAATAGCTTTAAAGTTAAGCAGAATTATGGTCCGCCGGCATCTCTAAAATCCCCTTTTTCCGTGATTGCCTGCCAACCCTTTTCCTCCCACATTTGCATTGAAACATTAAATCATCTTTTATGAAAACAGTAAGACAATTTATGATTACGGCAGGTATTGCTCTGTTTATGGCAGGGACAGTGAGCTCCTGCAAAAAAAGCAAAGACGAAACACCGGAGGAAGTGACGTATAAAATGGTATTAACTACTTCAAGGGCGCAAGGCGAAAATATCCGGTTAGCTTTTGACGCTGCTGCTGCCGACCAGGCAGGTATCTGGGTTGATGTGAATAATAACGGGATAAGAGACACCGGCGAAGATCCCGGGTTCGGATTCGGCATCAACTATACCGTAAACGCCTCCCGCACACTGAACATTTACGGTAAAGTAAGCACTTTTGACTGCAATAATAATGATATCACCAAACTGGAAATATCAGGCAACAACGCTTTAAAAATTTTGCATTGCGGTAACAATAAAATAACCACGCTGAATGTTTCCGGTTGCCCGGCTTTAACGGAATTGCATTGCTGGGTAAACCAGATCGCTACATTAGACTTTACAGCAAATAAAGAGCTGGGTATACTATCCTGTTATGAAAACCAGCTTAAAAACACGGTGCTGACAAACATGATTAACAGCCTTCCATCAAGAACAACTGATGCGCATGTTTTTATATTCAATACACAGGCTACAGCAGAAGGTAATACCATGCCCACCGCCGCCAATATAACTACTGCCAATGGTAAAAAGTGGAAACTGTACAAACATGAAAACTTTAACTGGAATATAATCCCTTAACCAGCATTATACCTTACCAATCCGGCATGCATACTAACCCATTACCAGATTAATACATAAAAAAAGCTCCTGTATGTCAGGAGCTTTTTTTATGTCAGCTGATAATATTTACCCGGTTGGTAATACACGCTTGGCTACCCGGCCAATGGTAAGACCCTGTACTACGATGGAAAATATTACTACGATATAGGTAATAGCAAGGATAAAGTTTTTGTGTGGACCATGTTCTACCGATAAAGCCAGTGCTATAGATACACCACCCCTTAAGCCACCCCATACCAATAACTTCACCGTACCACTATTGAACTTTGTTTTAAAAGGTATGATCTTGGTAGGTACCCATATGGAGACAAAACGGGCCAGTAACACCACTACAATGCCCACTAAACCTACCAGCCAGTAATCGGTTAAATTAGCGATCAATAATAATTCAAAGCCTATAAAGAGGAATAAGATAGCGTTCAAAATTTCATCTACCAGTTCCCAGAATTTTTCCAGGTAATCTTTGGTAGTTTCGGACATGGCCGTTTTTTTGCCATAATTGCCAATAACCAAACCGGCTGCTACCATGGTTAACGGACCTGATATATGAATGGCCCTTGCCAGTAAATAACCGCCCATGACCGCTGCCAGGGTTAACAATACCGACACTTTATAATCATCTACTTTTTGCATGGCTTTGGACACCAGCCAGCCAATGAGTATACCACCCAATAAACCGCCCACTGCTTCTTTTACCAATAACCATGAAATACCTAATGCGGATACTTCGGCTTCGGTATTCTGTGCGATCTGCAGCAATACCGCAAATACCACTACCGCTACCCCATCGTTAAACAATGATTCACCGGCCACTTTGGTCTCCAGGCTCCTGGGCACATTGGCCGTTTTTAAAATACCCAATACAGCTATTGGATCAGTAGGCGATATCAATGCCCCAAATAATAAACAATAAATAAAAGGGATCTCTTTATAAATCAGCGGAAAGATAAAATACAATAGTCCGCCAACAATAGCAGTTGACAGTATAACGCTTAAAGTGGAAAACACAACTACCGGCAAACGCTGCTCCTTTAAGTCGGACAGATGAATATGTATAGCCCCGGCAAATAGTAAAAAGTTAAGCATCCCACCCATTAATATTTCCGTAAAGTCGATGCCTTCCAGCAGTTTAGAAAATGCATAAAACATTTTAGGGAACATATTACCGGTAATAACCAGTATAACAGAAGCAGCCATGGCAATTAACATGACCCCGATAGTGGAAGGTAATTTTAAGAACCGGACATTAACGTAAGAAAAAATAGCAGCTAATACAATTAAGGCAGAAAAGGAATAATATAGTTCCATCTACAGCATTCAGGTTTTATAATTAAGAAAAATAGACCACAACGGCCTGATGCATATATATGGCTACAATAGTATGTGCAGCCTGCAAAGCGGCGAAGATAGGGAAAATAAAGGGTTTTAGGGCTTCCTGTCTACATTAAATACAAAGCGGATACGCTCAGCATGTTAGTAATAGCCATCGTTTTATTGATAAAAAAAACTATAACGTAAGACATTTTAATATTGCTTTTTAACGAAACGCCAACACAAAAAAAGCATACCATCGGGTATGCTTTTAATTATCTGTATCAGAACTGTATTATTTTTTCAGGTCTTTTAACAAAGCCTGCACGGCTGTTTGTAATTGCTGGTCAACGCCATTGATCACTTTATCATAATCGTTCATGATCTTGATATCAGGATCGGTTTGCAGGTTCTCTAAAAATTTACCTTCCGTATTTTTTACACCAACAGGTGGCGCACCCCAGCGAATACCGGTATCCATCAATCCTTCCCATCCGGCAAATGTACAGGTACCAGGTACCGGCATACCTACCAGCTTATTGATATGTTGCTGCGATACCATGTATGCATAACAATGTCCATCGCTGTAATTGGCTTCGTTAACAATAGAGATACTGGGTTTGGTCCAGCGGAAGTTTGGTTCATAACCGTTATTATGTTTATCCGTACCATAATCCATAAACTTCTTACCGCTCAGGAACATATCCAGGTCTCCTACCAGGTCGCCACCACCATTAAAACGGGTATCCACTACCAGGCCCTCTTTATCAAAGTATTTACCCAATACTTCTTCATAAGTGGTACGGTAGGCACCATCATTCATACCGGGAATATGCACATAACCAAGTTTACCATTGCTCAGTTTTTCTACTTCCTCCTGGTTGTTACGTATCCAGCGACGATACAATAAACCGTTTTCTTCGTCCGCGGAGATCGGTTTAATAATAACATCTTCTTTTTTATTACCGTTCACAATAGTGATCAAGGTATTTTTACCGGCTTTACGGTTTAAGTACTGTGGCAGGTCTTTATCCGCCGTGATGGTTTCACCATCAATAGCTTCGATAATATAACCGGGTTTAATATTGATAGCCGCTTTATCCAAAGGACCACCTTTGATTACTTCCGTTATTTTAATACCATTACCGGTGTACGCATAATCATAAAACACGCCCAGTGATGCGGTTGCGTCTCCATCTGCATTAAAAGCAAAATAGGATGAACCGCTATGTGAGACATTCAGTTCACCTAATAACTCGCTCAGCATTTCAGAAAACTCATAGTTATTTCCGATATAGGGCAGGTATTTTTCGTAATCGGGTTTATAACTATCCCAGTTTACACCATGGAAACTGGCTGTATAGAATGTTCTTTTTGTTTTACGCCATACATGATCAAATAAAAAGTTTCTTTCCGCACGTGTATCCACCACCATATCACCGTTAATGCTTACCCTTTCCTGTTTGCCGCTGCCCGGTTCAATTTTGGTAATGCTGCCGCCACTGTTCAGGAAAATACTTTTCTGGTCTTTATCCCATGCCATGGTACCGCCATTGCCGGCCAGCGGAATCAACATTTTTGTTTCCTTGGTGCGCAGGTTGGTACTCCATAAATTAAAACCTTTTTCAAACCTTGCCAGGTAATACAGGGTTTCTCCGTCCTTACTCACCAGGGCATCGCCTAAAGCGGAGGAGTGAATAGTTAACCTTGCTTTACGTATGGCAATATCATCCAGGTCAATTACTATAGTGCTGTCTTTTTTTACCTCTTTCTTTTTAGTGGTATCACCTTTGGGTTTTGCATCTTCCTTTTCTTTCAGTAATGCCGCATCAGCTTTGTTTAAATTAAATTTCTCCCAGGCTTCTTTATTAAAGAACATGGCATATACATCGCTTTGTGAACCACCGCTCATGGCAGCGCCTCTTAAGCCATCACGGTTGCTGAACCATATCATGCCATTACCATTCAATATCCATTTGGCACGGCTATCCCGGAAGCCGCTTTGGGTAAGGTTCACCGCTTTTGATTTACCATCGGCTGCTATCAGTCCAATTTCGCCGGCAGCATTACCGGGTATATCATAGTTGAATAATATCCATTTACTATCGGGGCTCCACTGAAAGTATTGTCTACCCTCACCCGACGCAAACATCTGTTCCGCGCCTAACAGGCTGCGGGTTTGTTTGCTGGCAATATTGTATATCTTTAAAATATTACGGTCTTCAATATAAGCGATCTCTTTACCATCCGGCGAATACAACGGCTGTGTATTCTCATGCTGATTATCAATAATTGCAGTTTCTTTTAATAAGGTAGAAGCATAAAAATATGGTTCTTCATCACGCACTTTACGGGTTTCAAAAATGCGCCATTTACCATCACGCTCCGAAGCATAGATGATCGCTTTATTATCCGGTGAAAATCCTACCGATGTTTCCATGCCGGCCGACCTGGTGATCTGTTTGGTCACACCGCCTTCTACACTGTTCACAAATACTTCGCCACGGTAAACAAAGGCCAGTTCCTTACCGTTAGCGGCCACGCTCATACCACTGCCACTGGTTACGCGTACCAGCTCTTCGTTATTTTTACGGCCATCTGTAGTAATGGTAATATTTATTTTTTGTGCTTTACCGTTTTGCTGGGTGTATATTTCCCCGTTCCAGCCATAACATAATAAACCGCTATTACTGCTGCTTAAAAAACGTACCGGGTGTTTTTTATAACTGGTGATCTGCTCGGCCTTACCGCCGTCAATACTTTGTTTATGAATATTGAACGTACCGCTCTGCTCACTTAAATAATAAAAGGTTTTATCGTCGCCGGCAAATACCGGGCTACGGTCTTCGCCATTAAAGCTGGTGATACGGGTATGTTTACCGCTTTTTGTATCATAACTCCATATATCACGGGTAATGGCCGATGTATGGTGTTTACGCCAGGCATTCTCACCACCTTTTTTATCGTGGTATAAAATAAAACTACCGTTGCTGCTGAATTTAATGTCCTCCGCGGGGGTTGGCAGGAACATGGTCACACGGCCACCATTCACCGGTACACTGTATAATTCGGGTTGCGAACCGGTGGGATAGGTCCGGTTACCGGCAATATCCAGGCGGGTGCCGCCAAAAATAATGCGCTTATTATCCTTTGTAAACTCATAGGGATACTCCTGGGCCGAATGATAAGTTACTCTTTTAGCTTCGCCACCGGTGGCCGGGATCACAAACACATCAAAATTACCGTAACGGTCGCTGGCAAAAGCAATGCTTTTACTGTCGTGGCTCCATACAGGCATAAAATCATGCGCTTCATGCAGGGTCAGCGGTATGGCGTTCCCCCCGCTGCTGCTCACCGTATACAGGTCGCCTTTATAAGTAAATACAATGGTTTTTCCATCGGGAGAGATGGATGGATAACGTAACCAGGCCGGGTTTGACTGCGCCATTACGTTAACGGTGGCAATTATTGCCGTAAAAAACAATAATGTTCTTAATTTCATATGAAGGACGCTTGAATTGTAAATAAAACTGACAAGATAAGTTTTTTTACTTCTATGTTGTTTACCATTTATAGAAATCTCAGACCCAATATCTTAGATTTGAAACCTTAGATCTGAGATCTTGGACTCATATTTTTTAAAAAGGTGAACAACCATTAACTTTGCGCCTTAATGAAAATACTCATTAAAAAGGCGACAATTGTTGACCCCTCCTCGCCCCTTAACGGCCGGATTACCGATTTATTTATTGAGAACAATAGTATTACTGCCATTGGCGACAACCTTACACCTGAAGCCGACCAGGTAATTGAACAGGATGGCCTGCATGTATCTGCCGGCTGGATGGATGTTTTTGCTGGCTTTGGTGACCCCGGTTACGAGTTTAAGGAAACCCTGGAAACAGGCGCAGCCGCTGCCGCAGCGGGTGGTTATACCGATGTAATGGTGATACCCAATACCAACCCGGCCCTGCATAATAAGACCAATATTGAATATATTGTACAAAAGAGTAAACAGCTGGCGGTGAATGTACACCCCATTGGTGCTGTTACCCAACAGGCCGAAGGCAAAGAGCTGGCCGAAATGTACGATATGCATGCCAGCGGCGCCATTGCTTTTGGCGATGGTACCAGATCCATACAATCATCCGGTTTATTATTAAAGGCTTTGCAATATGTAAAAGCATTTGATGGCACCGTGATCCAGGTGCCGGACGATAAAAACATCCAGCCCCATGGCCTGGTACACGAAGGCATTATCTCTACCCAACTGGGTCTGCCCGGCAAACCTGCCATTGCAGAAGAGTTAATGGTGGCCCGTGATATTGAACTGGCCAAATACACCGACTCCAGATTACATTTTACAGGGGTGGCATCGGCCCGGTCGCTGGCACTGATAGCGGCTGCCAAGAAAGAAGGTGTGGCTGTTACCTGCTCGGTAACCCCTTACCATGCTTATTTTAACGACAATGATATTGTAAGCTATAATACTAACCTGAAGGTTAACCCGCCCATACGTACCAGAGAGGACCAGCAGGCCATACAGGAGGCCATTGCCAGTGGACTGGTGGATTGTATAGCCACCCATCACCTGCCGCATGAGTACGACAGTAAGGTACTGGAGTTTGAATATGCCAAATACGGTATGATAGGACTGGAAACAGCCTATGCGGTGTTAAATACCGTATTACCGGCTGTACCGCAGGAAAACTGGGTAAATTTATTAAGCAAACAACCCCGTCAGTTATTTAACCGGCCCCTGACTGGTATAACAGAAGGAGCCGCAGCTACGCTCACCCTGTTCAACCCTGCTACCCAATGGACGGTGACGGAGAAAGACATCCGCTCAAAATCGAAAAACTCGCCCTTTATCGGTAAAACACTTACCGGGAAAGTAGTGGGTATTATTAATAAAGGACAGGTAGTGTTGAATTAATGTGCTAATTAGCCAATATGCTGATGTGCTAATGAACCAGTTGCTGTTTGAATAAAGTTGAACTAAAGAAATGAATATAAAAATTACGCCCTTAATAAAAGGTGGTATTACCGGGGTATTAATGATCATTGCAACATTGATCATTTACCAGCAGAAAGTACCGGCCAATTCTCCCCTGCCCTACATTATTTACTTTTTGTACGCAGCAGGCATTGCCTGGACACTGATGTCATTTGCCGCATCGGAACAATATACCGGCAAGTTTGGTGATACTTTTGCGCAGGGGTTCCGGTGTTTTATTATCGTAACCCTGGTAATGGTTATTTTCACAGGTGTGTTTAACCAGTTACACCCGGAATTTGCCGAACAGAGTGCTGCCGCTTACAAGGAAGCATTGATTAAAGAAAAGAATAAAACACCCGCCGAAATTGATACCATGGTGGCCAGTGCAAAAAAAGGCTATTTAACGGCGATTGTTTCATCCTCAATTTTCGGATATTTGATAACCGGCGCTATATTTACCACCATTGGCACCGGCTTGTTAACTTTACTGAAGAAGAAATAATTTATGGACATATCGCTAGTAATACCATTGTTGAACGAAGATGAATCCTTACCTGAACTAACCGCCTGGATAGAGAAGGTAATGGCCGAGCACAACTATAGCTACGAAGTGATCTTTGTGGACGATGGTAGTACCGATAATTCATGGAAAGTGATCCAGGAGTTACGTGCCAAAAACCCGCATGTAAAAGGTATTAAATTCCAGCGGAATTATGGTAAGTCCGCCGGCCTGAATGTAGGCTTCGCCGCAGCCCAGGGCGATGTGGTGATCACGATGGATGCCGACCTGCAGGACAGTCCCGATGAGATACCCGAACTGCGCCGTTTAATTGTAGAGGACGGTTATCACCTGGTAAGCGGCTGGAAAAGGAAGCGTTTCGATAATAAACTGACCAAAAACCTGCCCAGCAAATTGTTCAATGCCGCTGCACGCAAAATGAGCAAGATCAACCTGCACGATTTTAACTGCGGGTTGAAGTCTTACGATAAAAAAGTAGTAAAAAGTATTGAAGTATACGGTGAGATGCACCGTTATATACCCGTACTGTCCAAATGGGCCGGGTTTAATAAGATAGGTGAAAAAGTGGTGGAACACCGTGCGCGTAAATACGGTGTAAGCAAGTTTGGCTGGGAACGTTTTGTGAACGGCTTCCTGGACCTGCTGAGCATATTTTTCATGGGCAAGTTTGGTAAAAGACCCATGCACTTTTTTGGTTTATGGGGCTCTATCTTCTTTTTAATTGGCTTTGCCTTTTCCTTATACCTGATCATCAGCAAACTGATCAATTTTGAATATGGCATCACCAACCGCCCCGGCTTTTTTATAGCCCTTACGGCCATTATCATTGGGGTACAATTATTCCTGGCGGGCTTTTTAGGCGAACTGATCTCCCGTAATTCCACCGGTCGTAATAATTACCTGATTGAAGAAAAAGAAGGACTTTAAATCAACGTTACTAATAAAAGAAAAGAGTGCTCCGAAGCACTCTTTTTCATTTCAGGGAAAGATAAGGGTTATGGTAGTGTTTACACAGGCAAGCCAAATATGATCAGGCCCCAGGTGAAATATTCTCCCCCTCTCCTATCGGCTCCGTGTAATCGGTACTTAACATGGCGTTGGCTATGTTAATGCCATCACTCACATATGCCCATAACCAGATGGGGCCTTCATTCCGCAGCATATCAATGAGCAGGGACATATCACTGCGCCGGAAATAAAGCACGGGGCAACCGTTCTCAAACCGGTGTGGTGTTAAAGTGTGCTTATTGTCTGGTTCAAAATACAAACGTCCCACCAGGTTACCATTACCGGCTTCTCCATAAAGAAAAATGGTAGAATAACCCGGGAAAACGGGGTTGATACCATAATAATAGCCTGTTACTTTTTTATTGTAATGCATAATCCGGTTTTGTTATCAGTATTAATAATGTGTGTATTGTTACCGGATCAAATGTATTATCCATTCTATTGAGTGACAATGGATAATCGATGAACGACCATTGAAATCGATAAATGGCCTGCTGCATTATTTTGTACCGCTTCAGGCTAAAACAGGAGGCTTCGGATAGTCAGTGCTCTTTTCATATATTTGAACCAAAGTATCGTATTATGCCGGCTGATATAAAATGTCCCAACTGTGGTCACGAGTTTGAACCGAATGAAGCTATCCGGGACCAGGTAGAAAAAGAATTACGTTCCAAAGTAAGTGAATGGCAAAAAAAGAAAACCGAGGAGTTTGAAAAACAACTGAGCAAAAAAGAAGCGGAACATGCCCAGCAATTGCAAAGCGAAAAAAACAAATTGCAGCAGCAATTAGAGGAATCGCTGCGCAGGTCCATCACGGCCGATTTTCAAAACCAGATCCAGTTATTACAACAGAATAATAAAGACAACGAGGAAAAAATAAAACAGGCCCGCCAGAAAGAGCTGGAGTTTTTACAAAAGGAACAGGCTCTAAAAAATAAAGAAGCGGAGATCGAGATCACCGTTCAAAAAACCCTGCAGGAACAAAGAGAGAAACTATCTGAAGAAATAAGGAAAATTGAAGAGCAAAAAGTAGCGGCCAAAGAAACAGAGTTCCAGTTAAGACAAAGAGAACTGGAAAAACAACTGGAAGACCAGAAGAAACTGGTGGAAGAGATGAAGCGTAAAGCCGACCAGGGGTCTATGCAGTTACAGGGCGAAGTACAGGAACTGGCACTGGAAGAACTGTTACGTAACAGTTTTCCTTTTGATGTGATCAGCGAAGTAGGTAAAGGCGTTCGCGGGGCAGACTGTATACAAACCGTACGCAACCAGTTTGGCCAGGAATGCGGTAAGATCATTTTTGAAAGTAAACGTACCAAGGATTTTGCCAACGACTGGATAGAAAAATTAAAAGCCGATATGCGCAGCCAGGGGGCCGATGTGGCCGTGATCGTTACCCAGGCCCTACCCAAGGACCTGGAACGTTTTGGTGAAAAGGACGGGGTGTGGATCTGCAGTTTTGCCGAGGTAAAAGCCATTACCCATATGTTGCGCGACAGCATTATTAAAATATTCAACGCGGTAAAAAAACAGGAGAACAGCGGCGATAAAATGCACCTGTTATATGACTACCTCACCAGTCGCGAATTTGCCGAGCAATGGAAGGCGGTAAGGGAAGGTTTTATGAGCATGAAACTATCCATACAAAAAGAAAGGGACGCCATGGAAAAACTGTGGAAGGCCCGTGAAAAACAGCTGGAAAAAGTATTGTTAAATGCAGCACATATCAGGGGTTCTATTGAAGGTATTTCGGGTAGCGATGTTGACCTGAACCTGCTGGAAGACAGTGATGCGGATGATTGACCTGATCTATACAATAAAAAGGCGCAGTAAACTGCGCCTTTTTATTTAACTGTACTCAATCGTATGCCCTTTGCTGGCATTGTATAATTTATACCAGTCCTGGTGATCTAAATGGATGGTAAAGGAGTTGGCAATGTTTTTAATTCTTTCCTCGTTCAGGGTACCTATCAAAGGCAAGGCCCCCAGTTTAACCAGCCAGGCAACCGCCAGAGATTCAATATTGGCATCGTACTTCTCGGCCAGCAGGTTCAGCTGGTAATGCACCCTTGAAGCCAGTTCGTCCGTTCCGTTTTCTATCCGCCCATTGGCCAATGGTGAGGTGACCAATGGTCTCATGAATTTTTGTTTGATATAATCCAGCTGGCCATTATCCAAAGCCTCTGTTTCCAAAAGGTTTAATTCAATATGGTTGGTTACAATAGGTACTCTTAGTACAGAAGCCAGTAACTGGTGCTGGAATACGGTGAAATTAGTAATGCCGATATTTCTTATTTTGCCGCTGGAACGTAGTTTCTCCAAAGTATAAGCCGTTTCTTCTACATTGGATACAGGATCAATTCTTTCCAGTAAAAAAATATCAATATAATCGGTCCGTAAATTTCTTAATGACTGCTCCACACTTTCGGTAATATACTTGGCAGAAGAATCATAATGCGATACCTCTACCCCTTTTTGTTTGGCATGCGGACGACGCAGACCGGCCTTGGTAAAGAGGACAATGTCTTCCCGTTTTATCTTTTTGGCAATGATGGCGTCGCCGAATAGTTTTTCTATTTCATAATCGCCATACCGGTCGGCATGATCAAAAGTATTAATACCCAATTCCAGGCAAAGGCTGATAATATTATCCAGTTTTTTGGTGTCCAGTGCATCTTTCCCGCTCCACCGGTAAAAGCCATACACGGCCGGGGAAACTTTTGGCCCCGAATCACTTAAATAAATCTTTTCCATAAGTTAACGTTGTTTACTTTATCGTTTATTAATATGTTAATTATCAGTTATTAAACCAGGTAATGCGCCTTTTTTTACACAGATGCCAAACAATTTACGCTGTAGGTGGTTATATTTGTCTACAAATTTAGTAGACTTAAACAAATTTCACAAATGAATCTCCTGCAAAAGGCTTTATTTTTTGTACCCGTTTCGCTGTTGCTTTCCACTACGGTACAGTCCGCACCCAATAGTCAGACTTTCAGCCCTTTTAAACAATGGCGGGGGGTGTTTACCGTTAAACCGGGTGTGGAAGTGCCTTTCAATTTTGAGATCACCGGTACCAATGCAAACAATGCGCAGGCATTTTTTATTAACGGGCAGGAACGGTTTAATGCGGGCCGTATCAACTGGACAAAGGATTCGCTTTTTATTTATATTGACCAGTTTGAAAATGAACTGGCTTTTGGCATAACAAATAATACCACCTTAAACGGCAGTTTTCGTAAACAGGCTACTAAAAAAACAGTCTACCCGGTAACTGCCGCTGCAGGAATTACACAACGCTTTACCCAACCCAAATCGGCTCCGTTAAAAGATATTTCCGGTACTTATGATGTGGTGATACAACAGGCTGATGGCACAGAAGAAAAAGCGGTAGGCTTATTTACACAGGAAGGAAACCGGCTACAGGCCAGTTTTTTACGTGTTACGGGGGATTCCCGTTTTTTAGATGGTGTAATGAATGGAAATACCTTTTATTTATCGTCATTCATTGGTTCAGGCGTAAGTTATTATACCGGTACTGTTAATGCAGCAGGAAAAATTACAGGTGAAATTGTAGGCGCCCGTGGCAACACAGTGTTCACAGCTACAGAGAACGAAGAAGCTGCCCTGCCAGATGCCTATTCATTGACCACCTTAAAAGAAGGGTATGATGCACTTAGTTTTATTTTTCCCGATGCCAACGGAATACCCGTTTCCTTAAACGATCCAAGGTTTAAAAATAAGGTGGTGATACTGTCCATTACCGGCAGCTGGTGCCCCAACTGTTATGATGAAGCCAGCTTTTTATCGGAATGGTATAAACAGAACAAACAAAGAGGTGTGGAAATAATTGCCCTGCACTACGAACGTCAGAACGATAGCGCTTATGTAAAAAAAGCACTGAGCGGCTTCAGGAAGAAGTTAGACATTACCTATACCCAGCTATTTGCCGGCATTGCCGATAAACAACAGGTGGCATTATCCTTACCCGCTTTAAACACTTTCCTGGCCTTCCCCACAACCATTTTTATCGATAAACAGGGTAAGGTATCTAAAATACATACCGGTTATTCCGGCCCTGCTACAGGTAAGTTTTACGATGCGTTTGTAAAGGAGTTTAATGCGGAAGTGGACAAGTTGACCGGGAAGTAGTTAATAGTTCATGGATCATAGTTGATAGTTCATAGAAGGACCTGATCGTTTTTGATATCCGTTACTATCCCGTAGGGATAAAATATTTATAACCCATAGCCACAATTGATGTACGACCCCGGAGGGGTCGCATGTTTATTTATCATTTATATTTTAATAATCATTCAGCACAACATAAAAAAACTCACCATGAAAATGCATGATGAGTTTTTTATTGGGTTAGTATTTGTGACGCCGTGGTCGGATTCGAACCGACGTGAAAGGTGTTGCAGACCTGTACCTGTCCTCTCGGCCACACGGCTGGTATCATAGCGGCTCATGAAGCCGTTATGATATTATTAATTTCCCCTGAATGCAAAACGCAGGGTTACACCATAGGTAACCGGATCGCCCAATACACCCGCATAGTGCCCCGCATTGCCACCTGCCGGTAATAGTTGCTCATAATAATCCTGGTTTAAAATATTACGCCCCCATACATATACGCTAAAGCTATTGGTTGTTCTGAAGCCAATCCTTCCATTCAACAGCGCATATCCATCAACATTCAGGTAAGCCGATTCAGAAGGGCTGGATGAGAAAGAAGAACGGTAAAAACCTTCCGCCGCAATGAAGAAACTGCCATGCTGTTTGAAGAAAGTTGCCGGTGTGGAGAACTCACCGCCAACCGATCCTGCAAACCTGGAGATGCCCGGCAGTTTTGTTTTGGAAATATTTTTAAAAGCCACCTGCTGACCCGCATCGTTGGTGGCACCTGTTTCTTCTAAAGGCAATGGAGCATTCAGGAATTTCAGGTATTGACCATCAGTGTAGGCAAGAGAGCCAAAAAAGTTAAAATTCTTATTGATACGGTAATTCAGATCCAGCTCCGCTCCTCTTACCCTAACTTTTTCCGCATTGGCGATATAGCCCCTGTTTACGCCCAATTGAGGGGATTGTACATTGGCCTGGTAATCTTTAATATCGGTATTAAATAAAGTAAGGTTCAGGTTAAAATTCTGGAATGGCGTACTTTTTATACCGGCTTCATAATGGGTTACATACTCCGGTTTAATTACAGCTAGGTCCAAAGCCGGTGCACCATTAACGGTTGGTAAACCTGCTACGTTCACGCCTACCGGTTTAAAGCTGGTTGAATAGGTTATATAAGCATTATAATTTTTCTCCTCCGGGCGGTAGGATAAGGTTAAGTGATAAGTAAACTTATTTTCCTTAGCGTCGGTTGCATAATACTGGTCGCTGTATACACCCTGGCGGATAGCAATGATAGCGGGATCAGTAAATTCTTTTCCGCCTCGCGCCTGGCGATCGTATACCACATCTTTTTTATCGTAGTTAAAACGTAATCCGGGTTGTACATGAAAGCCCGGCAGAGCTTCCCAGTCAGCATTGGCGAATATGGCTGCGCTGGTTGATTTGATAGAGGAATTGGTAAACACACCATACCCTTCAAATAAACTATCAGTGCGCCATAAATTGCTGGTAGAGCTTTGTGAAAAACGCCATTGTGCATCACCCGCTACTTCGGAGCCAGTGGTTTTTACACGCTGGTTAATAAAGAACACACCAATAACACCACTGAGCTTGTTGCTGAAATTACCGGCATAACGGATCTCCTGCGACCAGTTATGGTGTTTGGTGGGGTTTTGTGATAAAGCCAGGGATTGTAAGCCTGTAAAGTCCCTGTCATTGGAAGGACCCCAATCCCAGTAACGCCAGGCTGTAGTAGAAGTAAGTGTACCGGGACCAAGCTGCGTTTCAATATTTAAAGAAGCGCCGCCAATATCATTATCCGATTTCCAGGGCGTATCATGGTCTATAACACGGTCAAAGGCATTGAGTGTGGGTACTGTATAACCAAGGTCCGCTATGATATTATTGAACTGTCGGTATGCCTGGCGTTTGGTGGTTACCACACCGGCTAATACCTGGGCATAACCATCCGGGCGTTGTTTGGTATTATCGGCATTTAAAGTAATGGTCGTATTATCCGATGCCTGGTATAATAACTGTGCTCTCCAGCCCAGGTTATTTATATCATTGGTGGCCTTATTGGTTTTTATATTGTCAATTAAGCCATCACGTTGCGTACCAGAGAAAGAAGCCCTGGCTGCTAATTTTTTTGTCAGTGGGCCCGATAAAGAAGCTTTGGCCTGTATATAACCGTAGTTACCGTAACTCACTTCAAAATCTGCTTCGGGTCTGAAGCTGGCCTTACGCGAAGTAATATTAAATGCGCCGGATGTAGTGTTTTTTCCGAATAAGGTTCCCTGCGGACCACGTAATACTTCAATCTGTGCTATATCAATAAAATCAAGTGTAGTGGCGGCAGGACGGGCATAATACACTCCGTCAACATAATAACCAACACCGGGGTCAAGACCATCATTGGTTAACCCGAACGGCGAACCAATACCACGAATATTAATACCCGTATTACGCGGATTGGAAGAGTATAATTGCACTGAAGGTACCAGTTCTTTTAAGCGGTTTACATTAAAAGAGCCGGTTTCCCTTACCTGTGAACCACCGATAACCGAGATGGCGATAGGCACATTCTGTACTCTCTCCAAACGGCGGCGTGATGATACCGACACATCGGATAACAGCAGGTCTTCTTTAAACAATACCACATTTACGGTGGTAACAGCCGCATCTTTTATATGTACCTCGCGGGTTTTAAAAGAAACATAACTTACCGTTATGGTAAACGGCGGCGCTATATTTTCAATTTCAAAAACGCCCTCTTTATCAGATAAAACAGTAATACCTTTATTTTTTACAACGATGGTAGCGTTGGGCACCGAGATCCCATTCTCTTCTTTCACAATACCACTTAGTTTGTATTGTGCAAATGCCGGTGCGGCCAGTAATAAGAAAATAATTGCAGTTGATAAGGTCTTTAGCATTGTTGTTTAATTGTTACGTTTATTTATTATTAATAGTCTATAATTTTTATAGACTAAATAAAGCCAAGATTGTTTATTTTTTCATCACATTATAGTGATGCTACCATATGGATATTTCAAGAATTGAAGTAAGCGACCGTTAGGGGTATAACCGGCAACAACATCGGTGAGCCGGGAAGAAAGATAAGAGCCTGTTTAACATACAGTTTTTTGATAATATAATTCAAAAATATAGGTTTACAATTACTCTACCAATTTTGTAGACTAATTATTTATAATAAAAGTTATAAAACTTTTATTAAGATCCTTACACTCCATACAATTACCAACACGCCTACCAGTATCAGGGCTGTACGTCTTGGTAATTTACCAACCAGTCTTGCCGCGATAGGCGCAGCCACGAGGCCACCTACTATCAATCCCAGTATGATTTGCCAGTGCGTAACACCCAGTAACAGAAAGAAGGTAAGGGCGCTGGCCAGGGTAACAAAAAACTCGGTAATGCTTACGGAGCCGATCACGTACTTGGGACTTCTGCCTTTTGTGATCAAGGTAGTAGTAACAATCGGTCCCCAGCCACCGCCACCAAAGGAGTCAAAAAAACCACCGGCGCCGGCTAGTGCTTTATAGTGTTTAAATTTCTTCTTCTTTATCTGGTTCTGGTAAGCGGTATATAAAATTTTTATGCCCAGCAATAAAGTATAACAGGCCAGTATGGGTCTTACCAGGTTGCTGTATTCCTCTCCCAAATAATATAATAACCAGGCACCTGCCACCGCTCCTATTACACCGGGTAATACCAGTGCTTTAAACAGTTTTTTGTTTACGTTACCAAATTTATAATGACTATACCCGCTGGCGCCGCTGGCAAACATTTCGGCCGTATGTATACTGCCACTGATAGCAGCCGGGCTTACACCAGCCGATAATAACACAGTAGCACTCACCACTCCATACCCCATGCCTAATGCCCCATCCACCAGCTGGGCAAAAAAGCCTGCAGCAAACATCACCAGGAAGCTGGCATCAAGGGTGCTGTATAAAGACAGTAACCCATTCTTGATACTCTCAAAAGGGATGATATAGGTAAAGGTAAAATGTCCCACCAGCATTAAACCAAAAGCCAGTAAAGAGTAGGTTGCAATACGACGCCACTTCTTTTCATTAAAAGCCGTATCATCTTCCAGCAGCACTTTGGTTAACTTATTCAGTTTTTTAACCTTGTACTCAAAATTGCCGTTCAGCTTGTTACGTACTTTATGCAGGTTATCAATACTATCATTCAGTTCATGGGGCAGGGCATCATTCAATACTTCCTTGATGCGTTTGGCCATGGTAGGCGATTTTCCATTGGTGGAAATAGCAATTTTCAGGTTACCCTTTTTTACAATCGAGCCCAGGTAAAAATCGCAATATTCAGGAGTATCAGCTACATTAATGAGTTTGTTTTGTTGCCGGGCCGCCGTAAATATAGCCGCGCTCAATATTTTATCGTTCGCTGCAACAATGGCCACATCACAGGCTTCCAGGTCAGCTGCCTCGTACTCCCTTTCTTCAATACGCACATTATTATGTCCCTCGGTATAAGCCCTGAAAGCGGGTGTTACTTCTTTAGCCACCACCTTAATGGTTGTTCCCGGGCTGTTTTGTAATAAAGCAGTTATTTTTTCCAGCCCTATTTTACCGGCCCCTACCAGTAATACTTTTAAGTGATCTAACTTTAAAAAAACAGGGAACAACTCATTGGTTACCTGCTCATTTTTTGATGTTATATCTTTTGTTGCTACACTCATCCGGTATTACTGTTATTAATTTAATTATGCTTGTCCAATAGCTTTCTTCAGCAACCTGTTACTATTGCCTGATCCATTTGTTATAAGCAAAGTCGCCGAATATTTCACCCTCTTTTTTCTCCGCTGCATATACCGCAAACAAATCATCCAGTGTTTCCAGTATCTGTTCTTCATTCAGGCTTTCCTTATATTTTGTATTCAGCCTAAGGCCCTGCCTGTCGCCGCCTATATGCAGGTTATAATGTCCGTAGGAAGTACCAATAAATCCTATTTCCGCCGCAGCCGAACGACCACAACCATTCGGACAACCGGTCATGCGCAAACTGATCTCCTCATCACTTAATCCATATTTCTCTACAATCGGCTCTATCCTGGAGATAAGCGTAGGCAAATAACGTTGCGCCTCGGCCAATGCCAGCGAACAGGTATTAAATGCCACACAGGCAATAGCCGTACGGCGTATCGCACCGGCATTTTCATTATGTGCTTTTACACCTAACCTGGCTAAGATGGCCTCAATCTCCTCTTTATCTGCTTCTTCAATATCGCCCAGTATTACATTCTGGTTACCGGTAAACCTGAAATTGGCTTTACCCGTTTCGGCTACTTCAAACAAAGCGGTTTTTAAAGCTACGGTATCACTGTCCAGTACCCTGCCGTTCTCCACGAAGATGGTATAGTACCATTTACCCGCATGATTTTTCCGCCAGCCATAATGATCTTTTCTTTCGGTAAACTGGTAAGGCCTCTCCGGCTCAAAGGCAAAGCCACAGCGTTGTTCCACTTCTTTCTTATACCCATCGGCTCCCAAGCGGTCCACGGTGTATTTTAACCTGGCCTGTTTTCTATCCTCCCGGTTGCCAAAATCACGTTGCACGGTCAGTATCTCATACACCGCTTTCAATACTTTTTCTTCCGTATCTAAAAAGCCCAATACAGTGCCCAGACGGGCATAGGTTTTCGGATTACCATGGGTGGTGCTCAAACCACCGCCTACAGCAATATTAAATCCCAGCAGTTTATCATTCTCTATAATAGCGATCAGGCCAATATCATTGGTAAATACATCAATATCATTATTAGGCGGAATAGCAATGGCTATTTTAAACTTACGGGGCAGGTAGCGGTCCTGGTACAAAGGATCTTCTTCCGACCTATCAGCCAGTTGCTCTTCATTCAGCCATATTTCATAATAAGCCCTTGTCTTGGGCAGGCCCAATAAACTTATTTTATCGGCATAGGCAAATACCTCCGCATGCACCGGCGATTCCTCGGGGTTGGCACTACACATCACATTCCTGTTCACATCGCCACAGGCCGCAATAGAATCCAGCTGCAGGGTATTAAAAGCCTGTATCGTTGGTCTGATGGAAGACTTTAATATCCCATGTAACTGCACGGTTTGCCGGGTAGTGATCTTGATCACACCGGTTGAATGCTCCCCTGCTATATGATGCAGGCCTATCCATTGTTGCGGATTCAGCAATCCACCGGGTAAACGCAACCGGATCATATAGGAGTATAACCATTCCAGTTTTTTTGCACTGCGCTCTTCACGCCTGTCCCTGTCATCCTGCTGGTACATGCCATGAAATTTGATCAGGGTCTGGTCATCTTCACGTATGGCCCCGGTAATATCATCGGCCAGGCTCTCCTTCATAGTGCCCCGTAAGCCCTTGCTCTCTGTTTTTATCCGTTCAACGGGCGATAATTTTTTACTGTCTTTTGCTGCCATCTTATATCAATTCAGTTTTTTTTGTTTGCCGGCTGTAATAACCGGATTGAGCTGTTGTTGCGACAGCTTGCCCTCACAGTACTGTGGCGGGCTCCGTTCATCGTTCTGTAATACTTAGCTTTTACGGTTCGTGAGACACGAACCATGGCTCTTTTGCAGTTCGTGAGACACGAACCACTGCGTTCCGCTTTCAGCCTTCTGCATTCAGCTTTCTGCCTTTAGCTTTCCGCCCTCTCAATACACATCCTTTTCATACCTTCCCTCCTCCTGCAACTGCAGTAAAAAGGCTTCTGCTTCGGCTGTTGTTTTATTGCCCTGTTCGCTGATGATGTTGATCAGTGTTTGCTCCACATCATTGGCCATCGGCTCTTTTGCCCCGCATATATACAAAGCAGCGCCATTGTTTAACCAGTTGTACAGTTCATTGCTCTTTTGCTGCATTTTATGCTGCACATAAATTTTCTGTTGCTGGTCGCGGGAAAAAGCCAGGTCCAGGTTGGTTAGCACACCGGTCTCTACATACTTCTGCATTTCTACCTGGTATAAAAAATCAGTCACAAAATGTTGTTCGCCAAAAAACAACCAGTTTTTACCGGTAGCGCCGGCTGCATCCCTTTCTGCTAAAAAAGAACGGAAGGGTGCTACACCCGTGCCGGGGCCGATCATGATAATATCTTTTTCTGCATCCGGTAATTTAAAAGCTTTGTTTTTATGTACGTAAAAGGTGATGGCCGTATCTACGAGCTGATCACCCAGGAATTCGCTGCACAAACCATAGCGACGTTCATCATCCGTTACAAATGTGTTTTTAGATACCGTGATATGCACTTCATTATCACCATGCGCTGCCGGGGCCGATGCCAGTGAATACAAACGGGGTGCAATAGGAGTCAGTATTTTAACTACCTCCTCAAACTGCGCCGGATTTTTTACCGGGTAAATACGCAACAGGTCAACCAGGTCCATGCGTATTTCAGGTATTTCCTGTTCAGTGATAGCCGCATATTTTTTAATAGTAGGCAGTAATAAGTAACACACATTTACATGTTGTGTCAATATGGTTTTTATAGCTGCTGTTACCTTGCCTGTATCCACAATTGTCTCAGCCTCCACACCGGTCAGTTCAATGATCCTGTCTACAATCGCTAAACGGTTAGGCGGTACAATACCAATGGCATCACCGGGTTCGTAATGCACTACTTCATCTGTGGCAATTTCAATATGATAGGTTTCTTTTTTAGATCCCCTGTCATTTAAATTAACCGAAGCAATGATCCTGCCTTCATAATATTTTTTACCGGTTGTTTTTGGTTCGGTAACAGTTTTTGTTACACCGGTTGCAGATTGTGCAGCTGTTGTATGCAACACTTCATTAAACCAGGCCAGCGCCGTTTCTTCATAATCCACATCGCATTTTTGCAATGGCACTACTCTTGTGGCGCCAAACTGTGTAAGCTTCTCATCCACATCAATACCCGTTTGACAAAACAACGGATACGAACTATCGCCCAGGGCCAGTACACCAAATTTCAGGTTGGGTAATTGCAGCTGGTTGGCCTGTATATATTCGTAAAACTTTTTAGCCGATGCCGGTGGCTCTCCTTCACCCTGGGTGCTGATCACCACAAATAAGAACTCCTCCTTTGCAAGGTCAGTTACACGATACTGATCCAGCCCGGCCAGTTTTACATTTACGCCTTTCTTTTTGCCAATACCCGCTAACTGTGAGGCCAGTTTTTTTGCATTACCGGTTTCGGTACCATATACCAGCGTAATTTTTTTGCTGGCAACAGGGGCCGCCGTTTCACCTGTGGTAGTATCACCACTACCGGCTACAACCGCAGCCAGGTAGCCCTGTATCCATATCAGCTCTTCTTTGCTGGATTGTTTTACCAGGGTAGAGAGTAAACTATGTTTCGTTTCGTTTAACATATGAGGTATTTTACACGGCTTCTTTACGCAAAGAAGCTACCGGTTCAAAATATTGTTCCTGGCTGTTACTGTTACGTAACCATTTAAATTGTTCATGTAATACCACTACCTTGCCCACAATTAATAGCGAAGGCGAGGCAAATTCCTTATCACCAAATTCTTCGCGATGACGGTAAATATTACTGATATGTACATTCTGTAAACGGGTAGTAGCCTGTTCCACCACAGCAATATATTTATCGGAAGTAATACCCTGTTTTTTTAAGTTCTCTACAATATCATTAAGGGTACCCGATGACATATAAAACACCAGGGTATCATTGGTATTGGCCAGTTCAGTCCAATATTCATCGGTTAATATATCCGTTTTGTAATAGGTTAAAAACCGTACGGCATTGGCATAGTTACGGGCCGTTAACGGAATACCGGTATATGCAGCAGCACCCAATGCAGCAGAAATACCGGGAATAATTTCGTAAGGGATATTATTTTCTACCAGGGTTTGCAGCTCATCCAATACATTGGCAAATACCGATACGTCACCACCTTTTAAGCGCACCACCGTTTTACCTTCACGGCTATAATCTATCATCATCTGGTTAATACGTTTCTGTGGTGTTGACAAACCAAAGCGACCCTGTTTACCCACGCATATCACCTGTGCTTTTGCAGGTACATACTCATTGATAATTTCGTGGCTCACCAGCCTATCCACTAATACCACATCAGCTTTTTGCAGCCATTTAACCGCTTTTACCGAGATCAGTTCGGGATCACCGGGACCGGCACCTGCCAGTATCACTTTACCGGATATGTATTGTATATTCATAAGTCTACTCGTTTAGTAGAGAATTAGTTCAAAAAATTTTATTGCAATAGAACAGCGGCAACCGTGCTGTTACTGGTTTCATCTATCAGGATGGCACTCCCATTCGCCGGCAAGGCTTTGTAAGCATCAAATACCAGCGGCGATGCAGTTTTAATAGTGGCTTTTACTACTTCATTCAGTTTTACACTACCTTCCACCGATTCACGGGTCAGGGTGTTTACATCCAATTTATATTCAATTTCTTTTACTACCGTCCTTACCAGCCGGCTGTTATGTTGCAGGTAGTATTTATTACCCACCTGTAAAGGTTTGTCGCCCAGCCAGCATAATAACACTTCTATTTCATTAGCTACTGTTGGTTCCTGCTCCTGTTTTACAATGGTGTCGCCACGACTGATATCAATATCATCTTTCAGCTGTAATACCACCGGCTGGCCGGCAAATGCTTCATCCACTATTTTACCACCCACTTCAATGGTGGTGATGGTACTATCGATACCGGCAGGTAATACTTTAACCGCATCCCCTGTTTTATACACACCACTTAACACTTTACCGGCATAACCGCGGTAATCGTGCAGGGCCTCGGTCTGCGGGCGAATGACAAATTGCACCTGGAAACGGGCCTGATCAGTATCATTGTCTACTTCAGTCTCTACCTCTTCTAAAAAGCCAAGCAGTGATTGGCCTTCGTACCAGTCCATGGTAGCAGAAGGTTCCACAATATTGTCGCCATTCAAAGCACTGATAGGGATATAGGTTACATTTTTCAATCCTAATTGTGTGGCCACTTTTGCATAGTCAATCACAATATTATTGTACACATCCTCAGAATAATCTGCCAGGTCCATTTTATTAATGGCCACTACTACCTGTGGTATATTTAATAAGGAAGCTATAATAGAATGACGGCGGGTTTGTTCCACCACACCCTGCCTGGCATCAATTAAAATGATAATTAAAGAAGCATTGGACGCACCAGTGATCATGTTACGGGTATACTGTACATGCCCGGGCGCATCGGCTATAATAAATTTACGTTTAGGTGTAGTGAAGTAACGGTAAGCCACATCAATGGTAATACCCTGCTCTCTTTCTGCACGCAGGCCATCGGTTAATAAGGCCAGGTCAATGCTACCGGCCGCTTTATTCTTGGTTTGCTTTTCCAATACCTCCAGCTGATCGACCATGATATTTTTGCTATCGTATAACAAACGGCCAATTAATGTGCTTTTGCCATCATCTACACTGCCTGCGGTTATAAATCTTAATAAGTCCATTGTTTAGTTATTTGTTAATCGTTAATAGTTAATGGTAAGTCATTCATAACTCCTCATTCATAATTCATCATTCATAACTCATACCAAAAGAACCACTACCCTCTTTTAACTTTTATCTTCCCTTTATTTAGAAATACCCGTTCTTCTTACGGTCTTCCATCGCTGCTTCCGTTACCCTGTCATCAATACGGGTTTCGCCACGTTCACTGATACGGGCCGCAATGATCTCGTTGATCACTTCATCCAAAGTAGATGCCGTGCTTTCCACTGCTGCAGTACAGGTCATATCACCCACGGTGCGGTAACGTACTTTTTTGGTAACCACCGTATCGGTCTCGTCAATCTGCACAAAGGGTGAAGTAGCTACGTATTGACCTTCATGTATCAATACTTCACGGTCATGCGAAAAGTAGATAGAAGGTAATTCAATATTTTCCTTGCGGATATAATTCCATACATCCAGCTCTGTCCAGTTGCTGATGGGGAAAACTCTTACATTTTCACCTTTATGTATACGGCCGTTAAAGATGTTCCATAACTCGGGCCTTTGTAATTTAGGGTCCCATTGACCAAACTCATCCCTTACAGAGAATATCCGTTCCTTGGCCCTCGCTTTTTCTTCATCGCGGCGGGCGCCACCAATGCAGGCATCAAAACCAAACTCTTCAATGGTATCCAGCAGCGTATAGGTTTGTAACCAGTTACGGCTGGCAAATTTGCCCTTGGGTTCGGTAAGGTTACGTTGTTGGATGGTATCGGCCACCTGCCTTACAATTAAGGTAGCGTCCTGTTCTTTAGCCAGGTTATCGCGGTAAGCCAGTGCTTCGGGAAAGTTATGGCCGGTATCAATATGCACCAGGGGAAAAGGTATTTTACCCGGGGCAAATGCCTTCTTTGCCAGGTGAACCAATGTTATAGAATCCTTACCGCCACTGAACAATAAAGCCGGGCGCTCAAACTGTGCCGCCACTTCCCTGAAAATATGAATACTCTCGGCCTCCAGTTGTTCTAAATAATCTACATTATACTTACTCATTCCTTCACGCTTTTTACAGGTTACTACCTGTGCTACTAAAATATTTATGCCTTTACGGCTGCCGTGGTACTATGCAGTCCACATTCTTTTTTACTGTTATCCTCCCACCACCAGCGGCCTGCCCTGAAATCCTCACCGGGTTTAACGGCCCTTGTACAGGGTGCACAGCCAATGCTTACAAAACCGCGGGTATGTAATACGTTATAGGGAATATTATGTTGATGGATATGTGCCGTTACTTCATCCGTTGACCATTGTAATAAAGGATGGTATTTGATGATATTGTTTACATCATCCCACTCGAATGGTTGTAATGACTGGCGGTTAGGTGAATGCTCGGCACGTAAACCCGTGATCCAGATCTTTTTACCGGCCAGTGCTTTTTGCAAAGGCACTACCTTACGTATATGGCAACATTGTTTACGCAATTCCGGTGATGCATAAAACGCATTGGGACCATTATTGGTAACATACTCTTTTAAGGCAATATCATCGGGATAATAAGTGGTAACGGGCAGCTGGTATTTATCTAACGTAGCGCTCCAGGTTGAATAGGTTTCCGGGAACAGGCGTCCTGTATCCAGGGTAAAGAGTTCAATACCGGGAGCTGCTTTTGCAATGTAGTCGGTGATCACCTGGTCTTCGTAACTGAAACTGGTAGAAAAAACAATATCACCCGGGTATAAGGATGCCAGGTAAGCCAGGGTTTCAGCTATATCGTGTTGTGCTGAAAAATTGATGAATGATGTAATGTTTATGGATTGTTGCTCGTTCATTATATTGTAAAATGTGTTAGCCAATAAATTTTGTTCCCGTTACTGCAGGTATCAGCAGCAACACAAAAATTCAGGCATACACATTCGTTGCCACACACCCATTTTATTATACAAAAAAGCTTGATCCATTTACATGTCAGTTGTTATACTGGGACAAATATAGGATTAAAATTTATTAGTCTACCTGTTTTATAGATTAATTATATAAAAAACGATAACAATCGTTTGTTACAGCGCTGCCAGGAATAAAAAAATTATACGGGATCAGTTTACCACCCAGGAGAGCACCAGTTTATCAATCTGATGGAAGTTGATTTGTAACGGTGTGTTATTTTTTTCAAAAAAACAATCAATCGCATTATCGGCAATATTCAGCTGCCTGAGTTGAATATGTTGCTTAAAATCGACCTTACCTTCGCCATACCATTTAAAAACCGCTTCTTTGGCACTCCAGCAAACGGTAAGCCAGTACAGGTCGGTGGGATCCTGTAAACGGCTCAGCTCGGCAGGTGATAAAAATTTTTCTTTGATAGCGCCTACCTTTTCAGTGGGCAGTTCCACATCTACACCCACCCTTTGCCGGCTGCTGACGATGGCCGCAGCATAATCGCCGCAATGGGAAATAGAAAAATGGTATTCTTCGTTAGGTAAAAAAGGTCTTTTGGTATCGGCTATCTGCACCATTTCGTAAGGAAAGCCGGGGAAAAGGTATTGCAGTAAATAGCGGCCCGCCAGGTGCTGCAGGCGTTTGTGCGGGTGTGTTACATCCCTATGTTGAGGCACATTACTCTGGAAAAACTCCTCTGTTTCTTCAATTTTCCAGACACCAAGCCTGGTAAATTCGTTTATTTGCTGCTGAAAAAAAATAGGCATCGGGTAAATTAAGGATGTAAAAGTACATATTTAAACAGGGCCGGTTTATACTGAAAAAACACTTTACACACCTGTTTTTTATTAATACTTAAAATTTGTGTTTATTTGCCAAAGTAAAGAAAAATAGTGTACCGGATAGGGAAAGGCATCATTGCCGGACAATATTCCTGCAGCTGAAGAATTTACGACCCGCAACATTACTGTTGGGGCAGGCGCTGGAATGATGCCATGAAACAAGGCAGCTGACCAACAAAAAATTAAAAAAATGATTTTATCAGATACCCGCATTTTAGAGGAGATAGCCAAAGAAACAATTGTGCTGAAACCTTATGACCGCAATTGCCTGGGCAGTAATTCGTATGATGTGCACCTGGGTAAATGGCTGGCTACCTATAAGGAACATATCCTGGATGCTAAAAAGCATAACGAGATAGAGTATTTTGAAATTCCGGAAGATGGTTTTGTATTGTACCCGCATATATTTTACCTGGGTGTAACGCTGGAGTACACAGAAACACATGCGCATGTGCCTTTCCTGGAAGGCAAGTCGTCCACAGGCCGCCTGGGTATTGATATTCATGCTACTGCCGGTAAGGGTGATGTTGGCTTTTGCGGTCACTGGACCCTTGAAATATCGGTGAAACAACCGGTGAAGGTGTATAAAGGCATGCCCGTAGGCCAGTTAATTTATTTCCCGGTGGATGGAACCATTGAAGTGGCTTATAACCAGAAAGCCAATGCCAAATACAGCGGCCAGCCGGACAGGCCCATTGAAAGTATGATGTGGAAGAATAAGTTTTAAATAAACATACCTGCTATTATCAACCAACTACTATTATGAAATCATTCATCGCCTCCCTGTGTTTTATCGTGTTTATGCATGCCGCACAGGGCCAGCAATTTGTTACCCAGAAAGGTGGCCATTGTTATACGCTTGATGTGCCCGATTACCTGAAAAAGACTTACTCATTAAATGATGTAGCCTCGCTGCAGTATATGAATGAGGATAAAGTGGCGTTTTGTATAGTGATTGATGATAATAAGGAACATTTGAAAGAAGCAGAGATCAGTTTTGCCAGCGTAAAAGAGTTTTTGGTCGATTTTTTAAACGGTTATAATACCGATGTAGCCGACAGGAAAGAGAGCACACCGGTTGAATTTACTGCCAACAACAACAAACATGCACAGGCCGAACTTACCTGGTCGGACGAAGATGGCAAGTTTTATATGCTGGTAACGGCGGTAGAAACAAAAAACCATTATTACAAAATACTGGCCTGGACCATAGCAGATAATAAAGCGGCGCTGAAGAATGATTTTGTAAAGATCGCAAGATCATTAAAAGATTAAGTTTTATTTTTCCCGGTAAACCCCGCAAGCTTAATCACTTTCCCGTATTGTACTCATTAAAAACGCAGTAAAACTATCTGCAACCACAAGGGAGTTGAGCTGGTCATCTTCATGATCAACGATAACCATTTCCACCCCTGCCGGGTAAAACCGCATAGCGATCATATCCCCGCTATCCACTTCACCAACGGGCAATAAATTGGAAGGGAGCGGGCCCCACAGTTCAGTTAACTCATCGCTGGCCGGAAGTTTCAATGGCATGATGCCGGGGTCGGCACTCTGATCGAATAACCCGAACAGGTCGCAGAGATAACCGCTTACGGGCTTGATGATGTTTTTAAGTTCGCATACACCCCCATTATAGGTAAGCAGGAACTCTTTGTAATCTGCTGGCAGCGGGTAACCCAGCGCCGTTTCAAAATCCAGGACCTGTTGCTGCGAAGGCAATACACCGGCTTGCCTTTGGATACGTACAGTTGTGTCCGTGCCGTTTAAAATAATCTTTTTCATCTTATAGATTGGAGTTGTACTGTTATCAAACCTGGTAATATCCTCTAAAGTTATAGCTTCGGGCAGGATCGGCAAAAAACCAAATAACATGAGAACCCCTCCATGTTTAACAAAAATGATCAACCGGTAATTAAGTGCGGCAAATGAAACTGTTTTGTAGTTTTCATCCGGGCAATCACCTCCTGTTAAATTGTCCGGTGCTGATGAGCGAAACAACACATACTTATATGGCTATCATTGTGGATGATAATAGGGACCGTGTTTATGTTAGAAGTGTAAAGCGGACCTTTTCTTACCAGTTTATATTACTTCCTTACCATATTTTTTATAATAGGCAATTAACCAGGCCACTACTTCGCTATAGGTTTCAAAGCCGGAAGGCTGGTTATTGGCTTTTAAAAAATGTCCATACCCCCAGGTCATCACGCTCTCAAGGGGATTACGGTATTTACGCAGGTAAGCCCTGTACTCTTCTATATCATTTATTACCTGTGGATGAAGACTTTGCTGGTAGTGACGGTATAAGGCCGTATCGCGCCGGGCCAGTTCACGGCTGGCATAATTATACATATCGAAGTAAACCGAATATTTAAATACCGGTGAAGGATGGGTGCGACAGGCCAGGAAGCCGGCAAAATTGGCTTCATTCTCTTTGGCATAGCCCAGCTGGTGAGCAATTTCGTGCGTAGCCACAAAGGGATGCAGCGAGGCCGGTGTGTAGGTATTTACCTGTGCTTCGCCGGAAAAAGGATTATAATATCCCTGGAAGCCCAGATAATTTCCGATATAACTATACAATGATGGTTTTACCGACCTGGGGGTATAGCTCAGGAAAGTAAATTGTGGCGCGGCGCTGGCAAAAGCCTGGGCGGCCCCCGAAAACAAAGCTGATTTACGGTGAAAGGAATCGCGGCTTTGCTCATTAATAAAACCAGCCTGGTAGTTTAAATGATCGTGTAACAGGTTCACCAGCGTATCCAGGTCTTCGGTAGAATATTTCTGCACCTTTAATTCCAGTTGTTGTGCAATACCTACCCTGTTATAATTTAATCCCCACAATACATTGAAGAACACATATACAAACAATATTAAAAAGATAAACTGCTGCAGGGCTGCGGCAAAATAAACCCGGTTCAGTTTACGCTGTAATAACAACCTGAAAAACTTGACCACCCTGAAAACCAGCACCAGGATTAAAAAGAGATAAAAAATATCACCAATACTAAAAGGTATCCAACCCAATAAAAACCGCTGCACTTTGGCAATAACAGGGTAAATGCCATAGGTATAATTGCGTTCAATCCAATCGGGATACAGTGATACCCATTTAACCACAATAGCGCCTACGATCAATAATATCCAACTCCAGCTTTTTAAAAGCCTTTTAAATAATCTTGAAATAAACTGTTGCAAACCGGTAAATTATAGGTGGTAGAAACGGGCAAGTTAAGATTGTTAACGGGTTTGGCAAAACATGCCGGGCATAAAGCCTTTTTGCCGGTAGGTGCCATCTTCCTTGAAGACCGGTTTTATGCTTATCTTTACAGGATAGTTGACACTCGGGCTACAGTTAAATTAAATATCTGATTTTCATGTATTTATATTATTTTTTACGCCTTGAGCAGCAGTTTTTAAAATAATATAATATACGATACCATTTTTTAACTGAAAAGCATTACCTTTGCCCACTCTTAAAAGTTGGCTCATGGGGTATAGCAGAGACTTTGAAATAGCATTTGTTGGTTTAAAACCAGGTACACACGAGTTTGACTACGAGATAACGGATAAGTTCTTTGAGACATTTCAGCAGCAGGATTTCAAAAACTGCCATGCAAATATTAAGTTGACGCTGGACAAAAAGAACAGCTTCATGCAGCTTAAGTTTGAAATAGGTGGTAAACTGGAAAGTTACTGCGACCGTTGCGGCAACCCGCTGGTAGTTGATCTTTGGGACGAGTTTAATATTATTGTTAAACTGGTAGAAGAACCCGAAATGATGAACGACCAGGAAGGAGACCCCGATGTTTATTATATCGGCCGTAATGAAAGTCACCTGGATGTGGCCAACTGGATATACGAGTTTATTAACCTGAGCTTACCGATGCAAAAAGTATGCGGCCAGTTTGATAACGGAGCCACTACCTGTAACCCTGATGTACTGCAAATGTTAGACAACTTAGAACCCGAGCAGGAAGAAAAAGAAGAAGACAAGACAAACCCTATCTGGAAGGACTTGGAAAAGTTCAAAAACTTAGGTAACAATTAAATAATATTTGATAACTGATATAATAGCATAGATATGCCAAATCCCAAACGCAGACACAGTCAGCAAAGAAGTGCAAAACGCAGAACACATTATAAAGCTACTTCAGCTACTTTAACTACCGACAGCACTACCGGCGAGATTCACGTTCGTCACCGTGCACACGTAAGTGAAGGTAAATTATTCTATAAAGGAAAAGTTGTTAGCGAAAAAGCTCCGGCAAAAGCGTAACTTCTGTTTTTTTTACTCAATTTTGATTCCAAATCTATAGCACCGTTATAAACGGATCGCTATTGGGTTTGGAATTTTTAATTTTCGGAAACAACCCTTCGTTATGGTAATTGGTATAGACATGATGGGCGGCGATTATGCCCCCCTGGAAGCAGTTAAAGGAATTAAAGATTATTTCAACGCAGTTCAATCTCCTGCTACCCTGGTACTGATAGGTAACGAGGAGCAGGTAAACCCATTACTTACCGAACACCAGCTAAACGATACACCTGTAAAAGTGGTACATGCCCAGCAGGTTATCGATATGCACGAACATCCTACCAAAGCGTTAAAAGAAAAACAGCAATCCTCTATAGCCATTGGTTTTCACTTACTGGCCACCGGTAAAATAGATGCATTTATCAGTGCCGGCAATACAGGGGCGATGCTGGTAGGTGCATTATTCAGTATCAAAACACTGGAAGGTGTTATCCGCCCTACCATATCGAGCATTATCCCCAAAACAAACGGCGCTACCGGCTTATTGCTGGATGTAGGCCTTAATGCCGATTGTAAACCTGAACAACTGAACCAGTTTGCTACCATGGGTAGTATTTATGCCCAGCAGATATTGGGTATCGACAGCCCCCGTGTTGGATTATTAAACGTAGGTGAAGAAGAAGGCAAGGGTAATTTACTGGCCCAGGCCACCTACCCTTTGTTAAAGGAGAATAATAAAATAAACTTCATTGGTAATATCGAAGGCCGTGATATATTGATTGATAAAGCCGATGTGATCGTATGTGAAGGCTTTACCGGCAACGTGATCTTAAAAATGGCCGAATCCTTATACGATATCAACCCACAAAATGCTGCCAAAGATCCCTACTACAGCCGTTTCAATTTTGAAATTTATGGCGGCACGCCCGTTTTAGGTGTGGCCAAACCCGTTATCATCGGGCACGGTATTTCCGGCGCTATGGCCTTTAAAAACATGATCATGGTAGCCGAAAAAATGATCCGGACAGATGTACTGCAACAGATGGGAGAGGCGTTGAAGGGGTAGTTGGGTATACAGCATTCAGGTGTGAGAATTCAGGTAATAGTATTTAGATATTAGTATTTAGATAATAGTACTTAGACAATAGTATTTAGATATTAGTATTTAGATATTAGTACTTATGGAATGATGGTCTTTATACTCAATACTGATTACTATATACTTGATACGCTATACGATCTTCTTTAACTAATTATATAGAAAGTAACCTGTAAAAGCTGGTAAAATATTGCGAAGTCTGTATACTAACATCTGAATACTATATACCATATACTATATACTAAATCCCACCTCTCACATCAACAAATCCTAAATCCTCCCCACATTTCTCTTTTTAAACTTTCCTGATTACTTTTACCCCATGTTGGCCCTTAAACTATTATTCTTTATTTCCCTGTTCATCATCTTCTATAGTTATATCGGCTATGGTATCGTGATCTGGGTACTGGTAAAAATTAAAAATGCGGTGAGTGGTAAAAAAAAGCTGCCGGCCAATGATTTTCGCCCGCCGGTTACACTGATCATTGCCGCCTATAACGAAGCCGATTTTATTGAACAGAAGATTGCCAACAGCTTACTGTTAAACTATCCCGAAGACCAGTTACAGTTATTGTTTATCACCGATGGCTCCAATGATGCCACACCGGATATCATTAAACAATACCCCCGTATCACCCTGTTACACAGTGACGAACGCAGGGGCAAGGTAGCAGCCATGCACCGGGCCATGGGCTTTGTCAACACTCCCTATGTTGTTTTTTCCGATGCCAATACTTTATTGAATCAAGACAGTATCATTAATATTGTGCGTCATTACCAGGACCCTAAAGTAGGCGGCGTGGCCGGCGAAAAGAAAGTAATTGCTACCACAAAGGACGGTACTGCCGGGGCAGGTGAAGGCTTATACTGGAAATATGAATCCTTCCTGAAACAGATGGACTCTGATTTTTACACGGTGGTAGGTGCTGCCGGTGAATTATTCTCTGTAAAAACCGCCCTCTACGAAAACCCGGGGCCCACTACCCTGCTGGATGATTTTGTTATCTCCTTACGGGTTTGCCAGAAAGGATATACCGTAAAATATGCAGCCGATGCTTTTGCATCGGAAACACCATCAGCGTCTATTGAAGATGAGCAAAAAAGAAAAGTGCGTATCGGTGCCGGAGGCTTTCAATCCATGCTGATGTTATTACCCCTGCTTAACTTTTTTAAATACCCGCGTTTATCCTTTCAGTACATATCACACCGGGTATTGCGCTGGGCCATCTGCCCGTTTCTATTACCGGTTATCCTGCTGCTGAATATTGTATTGGTTATTTATGAACAAGGCTTTATTTACCAGCTGATATTAGTACTCCAGCTCCTGTTCTATATAGCAGCATTAGGTGGCTGGGTGCTGCACAAAAAAAATATTAAGTCAAAGCTGTTATATGTACCCTATTATTTCCTCTTTATCAATGTTTGTCTTTACCTGGGCTTTGTACGTTTTATAAAAGGGCGGCAGACGGTGTTATGGGAGAAAGCGGCGAGAGCGAAGTGAGGTAATAGTTCATTGTTAATAGTTAATGGTTCATAGATGAGAGCCGCGGAGTTGACGAGGTTTTACAAAATCACCCGGAGTTTTATACCGGCTAAATTCAAACAATTCTGTAGTAAGCCTACACCTCTGTGTCACTCCGTGAAAACCCTCTGTGCTACTCCGTGATAGCAGCTCTTCCTACTGTAAACTCTTTAAAATCGCTTTCTGCTGCTGTGCAGATACTTTTTTCTTATTCTTCAATAAATTATAGGCCACGGATAAACGTATATTACGGGTTTGAGAAGCTGTTACACTTTGTAAAGTATAGTTAGCGCCGTAAGTTGTCCGGTTAAACTGTTGCTGCGAAAATATATCAATCAGTAATAAACCCACTGTTAGCTGTTTGTTCATCCATTTTGACTGTACACCGATATTTTGTTTAATACTGCTTCGCGAACGTCCCTGCGCATCGGCAATTGAATTGTACCGCACATTGCCTTCAAAAGTAATACGGTCGCTTAACATGTAATTATAGTTTACGCTGGCATAATAGGTACTGCCGTTACGGTAACGGTTCACTTCCCGGTCATACCTGCTATACTGGTTATAGGTATAACCCATACTGGCATTCATGCGCAGCTTACGGGAAAAAGTATAACCACCAAAAATGGTAGCTTCATACTCTTTTCTATCCGTGATATTATTATAGGTGATCTGTGTTTTATCACCGGGTATCAGGGTACGTATGGACTGGATAATATCTTTTACATGGTTATACCCCGCTGTAAAGTTCACGTAATACTTGCCCTTATATAAACCGAATGTCCAGTCAAAATTATCAGCCAGTTGCGGCAGTAATCCTATATTACCAAACCGCAGATTATACGGATCACTATAGTCAATACTCGGGTTTAACTGGTTGATACCAGGCCGGCGTACGGTTTTTCGGTAACTGACTGAAGAGTTTAATCCCTGGGTCTTCCATTCTTTACGCACCAGTATATTGGGCAAATAACTCCAGTAGTGATTACTGTTGTTATTAATATTATCAATAAAGCTGAATTTTATGCCGGTATAATCGGCCTGCATACCGGCGACAATACGCCAGCGTTGTGGCAGGCTAACGGTTACCCCGGCCCTTAAACTATGTACCGACTGGTTAAATTTAAAATCATTACTCATATCAGGCCTACCAATCAGCTCCCCGGTTGATTTTTGCAGTACCGTGGTGGCCAGTGTATTATGAAAATAACTATTTAAAGTAGTTGCACCTGTATTCAGTATAATGGCTTTATTTAAAGGCTTGTTATAGGTAAGGCGTATATCCCAGGAAGTATTACGGTTATCCGTTTTCTGGTATTGGGTACTGTCTGTTCCTGTAGGTGCACCATTGGGCTGTAAAAACTGCTGGAAGAATTTCCGGGTATTATCGTACTGGCCAAAATTAAGCGCAGAGATGATGCGCAGGAGCTCCCTGCTATCCTTGCCCTTATGGGTATAACTTATAGAAGCCGACTCGGTAACTGTACCACCATCAGTAGCATTACTGCGGGTACTGTAACGGTATAACTCATCAAAACGATTGATGTTTTTATAGGATGTCTCACCCAGGTTATCGTAGAGGTTAGCATTTAACAGGCCGGTAAAACTCAGTATATTCTTTTTATTAAACTCATAGTCCATATTCACCCGCAGGTTGGGACGGAGGTTTTTGTTATTGTATTCATTGGCCGTTAATAAAGCGTTGGAAGAATCGGCATAAAAATTCTGCCGGGTGGAATGACCGTCGCCTACTACCCTTCCGGCCCCGGTACCGGCCGTTATATTCATAATAAGTTTTTGTGTACGGTACGATACATTGCCTGTTAAGGAGGCCTCCCCCCTGGTGCCGGCCACCAGGTTAATACGGCCCGTCAATCCAACCCTTCCTTTTTTAGTAACAATATTGATCACCCCGCCTTCTTCATTGGCATACTCGGCAGGCGGGTTGGTCATGAGTTCAATTTTTTCAATCAGGTGACCGGGCATGGATTCCAGCAGATCGGCCAGTTGCTGCGAAGTAAGCTCTGTGGGCTTTTCATCAATCAGGATCCTGGGTTCCTTTCCTTTCAACAATATCTTGCCATCCGCATCGGTTGATACCAGTGGCATATTCTTTAATAATTCGGAAGTACTGGAGCCACTGCTTAAAGCCGACTCTCCTACATTGTAAATAATAGCACCGTCTTTGGATTCGATCAAGGGCTTTTCATTATAGATCACCACTTCAGCCATTTCACTCAGGGAGGGATACATTTTTATATCACCCAGGTTAAAATCAAACCGGTCTTCACGGATATGAATACTGTCAAACAAAATAGTTCCATAACCACTGAAAGAAAAACTGATGGAATAATAACCAAAGGGAATTTTAGTGATCTCGAAAGCGCCCCCCTTACCGGCCACGGTAGATAAAATGGACTTTGTTGCGCCCAGGGACCGCATCTGCACATTGGCTCCTTCTACCGCTTTGCCGGTGGTGCTGTCAATAATATTTCCTATTACCAGGCCAAGTACTTTGTCCCGGTTGGCGCTTTGAGCCCATATATCCTTGGTGATCAGGGCAAAAAACATGATTATCAGCGGCTTGAACATCTTCAAAATTAAAAATTTAACTGAAATTCCATCCACCGGTCATAAAATTTAAGCCGGGTCTTGTAGCCGGCTTTCAGCGCCACTGAGCAAAGGGACTAAGAAAAATAAAATTGAAGCCGCCTGTCATACTGTCAGCAAAACTCAGTTCTTTTATTTATCTTTGCCCTCTTATTTAATTTTTTGAAAAGATGTTGGATTTAGCGACAAACAAGGTACATGATGAGAACAGGCAGGGGGAAGCTTATGCTCCTTTTGAATTAGATCCCAACTCGTATAAAAAGCGCTTTTACATTGAGAGTTATGGTTGCGCCATGAACTTCGCAGATAGTGAAGTAGTGGCTTCCATTTTAAATAAAGAAGGCTTTGGTGCTACCCGCAACGTGGAGGAAGCTGACCTGATTTTTTTAAACACCTGCTCCATCCGTGAAAAGGCCGAATTGACAGTAAGGAAAAGGCTGACCGAATTTAAAAAACTGAAACGTGCCCGCCCCGGAACCCTGGTTGGCGTACTGGGCTGTATGGCCGAAAGGTTAAAATCTAAATTTTTAGAGGAAGAGAAACTGGTGGACATGGTGGTAGGCCCCGATGCTTACCGTACCCTGCCCGGCCTGGTGGAAGAAGCGGAAACCGGCCAAAAGGCCATCAATGTTTTATTAAGCCGCGATGAGACCTATGCCGATATTTCACCGGTAAGGCTGAACAGTAACGGCATCAGTGCTTTTGTCAGCATCATGCGGGGCTGTAATAATATGTGTTCTTTCTGCGTGGTACCTTTTACCCGTGGCCGGGAACGCAGCCGCGAAGCAGCCAGTATTATTAACGAATGTAAAGACCTGTTTGAACAAGGTTATAAGGAAGTAACCCTCCTGGGGCAGAACGTAGATAGTTATTATTTCACTTCCGCAAATGGTAATGAGCAATCAACCGCTGTAACTTTTGCCATGCTGCTGGAATCTATTGCACAGATATCTCCCCTGCTGCGTGTGCGTTTTTCCACCTCTCATCCCAAGGACATAACGGATGAGGTATTGCACACCATGGCCAGGTATGATAATATATGTAAATACATTCACCTGCCGGTACAAAGCGGCAGCACCCGTGTTTTACAAATGATGAACCGGACCTATACCCGTGAATGGTATATGGCCAAGGTGGACAGGATCAAACAGATCATGCCCGATTGCAGTATCAGTGCCGATATTATTACCGGCTTCTGCACCGAAGAAGAACAGGACCACCAGGATACACTAAGTATAATGGAGTATTCCAAATACGACTATGCTTATATGTACTTTTATTCCGAACGTCCCGGCACACTGGCCCAGCGCCGTTATGCCGATGATGTACCGGAGCCCGTGAAAAAGAGAAGGTTAGCTGAAGTAATTGAGACCCAGAACCGTTTATCACTGGAAAGTAATAAAAGAGATATTGGTAAAGTGTTCCAGGTATTGATTGAAAGTGAAAGTAAAAAAAGCGATCAGCAATGGATGGGCCGCAGTTCGCAATACAAAGTATTCGTGTTTCCCAAAGGCAATTACAACCTGGCTCCCGGCTCTTATGTTAATGTAAGAGCTACAGATTGTACCCAGGGTACGCTGTTTGGAGAAATTGTAGACTAATATGCCAATTTGCTGATATGCTAATTAGCCAATGATAAACGATAAAGGACCGTCACGCAATTAGCACATCAGCATATTAGCTCATCAGCTAATTAAAAATAATATGGACATTCAAAGTATTAAAAACAGGTTTGGTATCATAGGCAATGCACCTTCGCTTAACTATGCTTTGCAGGTTGCGGCACAGGTAGCACCTACAGATCTGACTGTTCTCATAAACGGTGAAAGCGGTGTGGGTAAGGAATCATTTTCCCTTATCATACACGCTTTATCGGCCCGTAAACATAATTCCTTTATTGCCGTTAACTGCGGCGCTATCCCCGAAGGCACCATTGACTCCGAACTATTCGGTCACGAAAAAGGTGCTTTTACCGGTGCATCGGATTCCCGTAAAGGTTATTTTGAAACGGTAAATGGCGGCACTATTTTCTTAGATGAGATCGGGGAAATGCCGCTGGGCACCCAGGCCCGTTTACTAAGGGTACTGGAAGCCGGTGAATATATTCGTGTAGGTTCATCCAAAGTACAAAAAACCGATGTGAGGGTAATTGCCGCCACTAATAAGGACCTGCTGCAACTGGTGGAAAAAGGTAAATTCCGCGAAGACCTTTACTATCGTTTAAGCACGGTGCCTATCCGTGTACCGGCCCTGCACGACCGCCCGGAGGATATTCATTTATTGTTCCGGAAATTTACCGCCGACTTTGCCGATAAATATAAAACCGCCTCTGTGCAGCTGGATGACGACGCTAAAAACGTGTTAATTAACTATCCATGGCCCGGTAATGTGCGTGAATTGAAGAATATTGCAGAGCAGATCTCGGTATTATCAAAGGATAAATTAATCACGGCCAGGGAGCTGAACCATTACCTCCAGCCTTATTCCAGCAACCGTTTACCCATGCTGGCACAACCGGCAAATGGCAGTTCACAGGATTTTTCGAACGAAAGGGAGATATTGTACAAGCTTTTCTTTGATATGAAGAAGGATGTAACTGAACTGAAACGTATGTTCCTGGACGTGTTACAAAACCCGGCCGTAGTATCGCAAAACCCCGGTTTTATTAATGAGCTCAAAGAATTAAAAAGCCAGGATAACTTATCGGTATTGCCGCAGCAGATGAATGTACAACCGGTACTGCAGCCTGCAGCCAAGCCGATGTTCATGGATAATAATGATATTTATGAACATGAAGAAGTGGAGGAAAGCCTGAATATTGTGGACAAGGAAAAAGAACTGATCATTAAAGCCCTGAAAAAGCACAAAAGCAAACGTAAGGATGCGGCGCTGGACCTGGGCATTAGCGAAAGAACCCTGTACCGGAAGCTGAAGGAATATGATATTGAGGATTAGGAATGCAGGTTTAAGATTTAGGATTTAAGATTTTAGATTTTAGATTTACCGGATTTGTTTGACCGGCTGCAGTTTTTTACTTTTTAATTTTTACTTTTTAATTTAAAAAAAGTGACCATAAAAAAAATAGACAAACTATTACTGTTAACCCTTACGCTCTTAATGGGTTTATGGGGTTGTAAAACATATAAGTTTGTGGATGTAAGTATTCCTCCCGATGTAAAGAGTATCAGTATTGCTCCTATTGAAAACAGGGCCGGTTATGTTAATACACAATTAAGTCCAAGACTAACCGACAGGTTAAGGCAGAAAATGATCTCACAAACAAAGCTCCGGCTGATCACCAGCGGCGATGCGGATTGGGAGTTCTCGGCCGAGATAACTGACTATAGTTTTAGTACGGCTGGTGTAGGCGCCGGTACCGGCGGACGGACTGTACAGGCATCGCAAAGCCGGTTGACTATTGGAATAAAGATAACCGTGTATAGTAACCTGGAACAGAAGAGTAAGGATTATACCGTAACCCGCACCTATGATTTCCCGGCCACACAAACCATCCAGCAGGTAGAACAAAGCCGTGCGGAGGAGATGACCAAGGACCTGACCGATGATATGTTCAACCGGATTTTTTCCAACTGGTAAGTAGAACAATTTGCTGATATGATAATTTGCTGATTATTCAAAGGAAATCTGTGATAAGATAAATCTAACAAACAGTAAACACTTAACTTGCGCCAATGACTGTAATTGCCAATCAAGTAACGGACCTGTTATTTTCGAATGTTCAGACATTGGATGATTTGTCGCATGAACAACTGCGGTCACTGGCAGAGCAATACCCCTATTTTGCCCCACTACAGTTTTTACTGGCTGCAAAAGACAATCATACAGGAATAAAGGATACAACTGTTTACAACAGAACACTCCTGCATTTTCCCAATGCCATACAACTGGATTATTTATTAAATGGCGGTGGTGAAGCAAGTATTACACAGCCGGCTGTTATCAGTCGCCCGGTAACCATTATTGCTGATGAGCCGGAACCTGAAGTTATAGTGCCGGAAACCGCGTCTGAACCCGTTACCGAAGCACCTGCCCCGGCAGCAACAACAGAAGAGCCCGCACCGGCGGAAACAGCTGCACAGGTGATAACTGATGTGCCTGTAATAACTTTACCCAATGAAGCATTTGAAGGGGAAGATGACGAACCTTTACCCGATGATGAAATAGCGGACGACGACGGGCACGAAATAGTAATACCAGGCCTGAAAATTGAAGCTATTGACCCCAAAACAGCCGAATTGAACCTTACCCCGGTTCACCTGCATACTGTGGACTATTTTGCCTCCCTGGGTATTAAATTTAAAGAGCAGGATAAACCACTGAACAAATTTGACCTGCAGCTGAAAAGCTTTACCGATTGGTTAAAAATAATTAAAAAATCTCCTGATAATCAACCAGATAAAGCAAATGATACCAGGGCTGAGCAAAAAGTAACAGAAATGGCAGGCCTTTCCCTGAAAGATGAAAAGATCATTACGGAAACCATGGCCGAAGTATGGATCAAACAAGGCGATACGGCAAAAGCCATAGAAGTATACCAGAAATTAAGTTTGCTTGATCCCGCTAAAAGTACTTACTTTGCCAGCCGAATAGAAAATTTAAAGAAAAGTAATTAATATGACCACCCTGTTTTTAATTTTAGTGATTATTGCCTCGATCGTGCTGAGCCTGATTGTATTAGTACAAAACCCTAAAGGTGGTGGTTTAGCCAGTAATATTGGCGGATTCAGCAACCAGTTCATGGGTGTTAAACAAACCACCGATGTATTGGAAAAAGGTACCTGGATCTTTGCAGGCGTAATTGGCATTTTATGCTTAACCGCATCTTTATTCATTAATACTTCCAGCGGACCAAAAGGAAATAACCGTTTAAATGATGTAGGTGGCGCACCAACAGCACCGGCCCAAACGCCTGCTACACCAAATCCTGCTACTACGGTTCCTTTGACAACTACGCCTGATAGCGGAGGTAATAAATAAGATAAACTATTAAATAGTTGAGAATATTTTAAAAAGCCCTGTCGGTAGACAGGGTTTTTTATTTATTTTGTTATACGCTAACATTTTAAATTATACTATGCGCATAAAAAAAGTGATCATTATTATCGGGCTGGCTTTACTGGTTGTGGCGGCAGTTACAGGCTTTTTGTTTTTTGGACCGGCCACCAAAGCAACTGCCGATGGCTTTTTCTATGTTAAATCGGGTGCAACCCTTGCCGATGTTAAAAAAGAACTGGTAACTCAAAAAGTATTGAACGGAACCGGCCTCTTCAGTACGGTAAGCAATATGGCCGGCTACGAACAGGTAAAACCGGGCCGTTATAAAATACCTTCCGGCACCAGCATCGTGAACCTGGTACGCTTATTAAAGAACGGCCGCCAGACACCCGTGAGCTTTGTTATAACCAAACTGAGAACAACAGAAAACCTGGCCAGCCGTATCAATAAACATTTTGAGATTGACTCCCTGGCTGTAATAAACTTTGTTGCTGACTCCTTACAGCCTTATGGCCTGGATAGTAATACCTATATGGCCATGGTAATGCCTTATACTTACGATATTAACTGGACTGCAGGACCCCGTACTATTTTTGACCAGTTTTATAAAGCCTATGAAACCTACTGGAACGATGACCGTAAAGCCAAAGCCAGTGCAAAAGGTTTTACACCGGTACAGATAATTACCCTGGCATCTATAGTGGAAGAAGAAACCCGTGACAATGCCGAGAAACCCAATATTGCCAGCGTATATATTAACCGCTACCGTAAAAACATGTTATTACAGGCCGATCCTACCGTAAAATTTGCGTTAAAGGATTTTAGCTTACGCAGGATATTACATGGTCATTTAAGAGCCGTTTCGCCTTATAATACTTACCAGAACAAAGGTTTACCTCCGGGGCCTATTTGTACGCCATCGCTGGAGAGTATTGATGCCGTGTTAAATGCCCCTGAAACGGAATATATTTACTTTGTGGCCAACAGCGATTTTAAAGGCTCACATATATTTACGACCAATTATACCGATCATTTAAAATACGCGAAACTTTTCCAGGATGAATTGACCCGCAGGACCAAGGCCAAACAGGCTGCTGCAGATTCAACCGCCACCCAATAATTTAAACAGCAGTCAGTTACATTGAAACCTTTTTTTACACAGATAGCAAACTTATTTCTTTTTTTTAAACGGTGGCTGATCACATCGCCACCGGTAAAGTTTGTTATACGCGGCAGTAAAAAATGGAAACCACCTGGCTTCCAGGGTATTCCCCTGTTTGATGTAATACAGTTTTTTTACAAACAGGTAAAGACCGTGGGAATGAGCGAAAGGGCAGCGGCCGTGTCTTTTAACTTTGTAATGGCCATTCCTCCATCCCTGATCTTTTTATTTACACTGGTACCTTTTTTTCCTATCAGCAGGCAGTTTGAGTTTGAGCTGTATAACCTCATTCGTAGTATTGTTCCGGGCGATGAGAATAACGGCGCTATCATCTCTTTTTTAAAAGATTTTATCAATAAACCCCGCAGCGGCTTATTGTCTATCGGTTTTTTATTATCCTTATTATTCTCCTCCAATGCCATGATCGGCATTATGCGCTCCTTTGATAAAAATTACGTGGGTTTCAGGAAAAGGAAGGGACTGCAAAAAAGAAGGGACGCTTTAAAAATAACCCTGGTCCTTTTTTTCTTTGTCATCCTGTGTATTGTATTACTGGTGCTTCAGGGTACTGTTTTAAAGTGGCTGGGTATACAAAATGCCAATGTGCGTAGTGTACTGAATATAGTACGCTGGGTACTGATCATTATTTTATTCTTTACCAGCATCTCCTATATTTACCGTAATGCCCCGGCCGTGCATAAAAAATGGCGTTTTATTAATCCGGGCTCAATTCTTGCTGCATTCTTAATGATCCTGTTCACATTGGCTTTTTCCTGGTGGGTAACCAACTTCAGTAATTACAATGAGTTATATGGCTCCATCAGCGCCATCCTGATCATTATGTTGCTGATATTCTTTAACTCACTGGTATTAATGGTAGGTTTTGAGCTGAATGTAAGTATTAATGCCCAGAAAAAAATTGCGGATGAACGGGCTGCCGCCACCGCCAGCGGTAAGGAAATACCCGCATAATTGTATTAATTTTATATAAAGCATAAACCGCGACGGTTTAGCTTGTTACCCATACTTAAACATACGCCTGTTATACGTTCCATTGCCTGGATATAATAAAACATAAAATTCTATTCCCGGGTCATACTCCCTGCAGCAATAACGTCAAACAGGATATTCTTAAACCGGTAAAAACTTTGATCATGAAAAAATTCTTTGTCCCTCTTTTGGCCATTGCAGCCGTTAGTGCCATGGCATTTACCCATTACGCTATTGAACCATTGGCCATTGGCTCCAGTTTACCGGAAGCCAATACCAAATTAACCGATGTATCAGGTAAGGAAGTAACCCTTGCCGGCAGCAAGAAGAAAAATGGCTTATTGGTTATTTTCAGTTGTAATACCTGCCCTTACGTGATAAAGAACCAGGAACGTAATAATGAAATGTGTGCCTATGCCGAAAAAAATAATATCGGTGTAGTGATCGTTAACTCCAATGAAGCGCAAAGAGATGATGCTGACTCTTATGACGCGATGAAAAAATATGCTGCTGACCAGGGCTATAAATGGAACTATGCGGTAGATAAAAATTCAACATTAGCCGATGCTTTTGGCGCAACCAGAACACCGGAGATTTTCCTGTTTAACAAGGACAGCAAACTGGTGTATCATGGTGCTTTTGATGATAGTCCCTCCAGCCCGAAGGATGTTTCACGCAAGCATTTACAGGTAGCTATTGATGAAGCTGTTGCCGGTAAAGAAGTATCCGTTAAAACCTCCAAATCGGTTGGCTGCGGTATTAAAAGAGTAAAATAATTGCCCTTTAAGGGTTAATGGCTTAAGGTGTAAGGTTTAAGGTGAGTAAAGCCCTTATCTTACACCTTAATTTTTTGGGGTAGTTTATGCAGGGTGCAATATATCCCGTAAAAGAAACGTTAAGCGGTTTAAACTTACCGGAGTTTTGATCGTCCCAGTTAAAATCCTGCTGCATGAAGCCCTGTATATGTATGATCCTGCTGTTATCCGTTGGCCTTGTTTCCTGCCAAAAGAATAAGCCAGGAACTGATACCCCTCCTTCCCCCACCCTATATTTTCCACCCCTTACCGGGGATAGCTGGGAAAGTACTACACCCGCTTCTTTGCAATGGAATCAGGCAGCCATTAATACCTTGTATGATTACCTGGACCAAAAAAATACCAGGGCTTTTATTGTATTAAAAAACGGGAAAATAGTACTGGAGAAATATTATGGAACTTTTACTGCTACCAGTAACTGGTACTGGGCTTCGGCCGGTAAAACCGTTACGGCCATGCTGGCAGGTATTGCGCAGGCCGAAAACAAATTGAGTATCGGTGATAAAACATCCAGGTACCTGGGCACCGGCTGGACCAATGCCCCACCCGCCAAAGAAGACTTAATTACCATACGTCACCAGTTAACCATGACCACCGGCCTTGATGACGGTGTAACCGATAATTATTGTACCAGTCCCGAATGCCTGTTATATAAAGCCGATGCAGGTACCAGGTGGAGTTACCACAATGCACCCTATACCCTGCTGGATAAAGTGATAGAAAATGCCACAGGCCAAACCTTTAACCAGTACTTCCAGCAAAAGATACGCGACAGGATAGGCATGAACGGTTTATGGGTAAAGGATGGTTATAATAACGTGTACTGGAGTACCCCGCGAAGCATGGCCCGGTACGGTTTATTGTTACTGGCCAAAGGCAAATGGGACCAAACCACCATACTGTCCGATGCAGGTTACCTGGAGGCGCAAATAAACAGTTCGCAAAACTTAAACCCTTCCTACGGTTACCTCACCTGGCTCAACGGCAAGTCCAGCTATATGCTCCCAACCGTGCAGGTAAAATTTCCGGGTATGTTATTTCCCAACGCACCGGTAGATATGTACGCTGCTTTAGGCAAGAACGATCAGAAAATATATGTAGTACCCTCACAAAATATTGTAGCCATTCGTATGGGCGATAGCGCCGGTAATGTGCAGTTGGCTGTTTCCAGTTTTGATAATGAACTATGGGGGTACCTGAAACAGGTGATTGGTTACTAATTTTCGGGCAGGTACGATAATCCTGTTATATTATTTATTCTCATCAGTTGAACGCCATATTAACTTTTAAAAAAAGTTGATAATAGTTTTATGGATTTATGGAAAGCCAGCATCATATTCTGTAAACGGCTTACAGCCTTTACCGTAAAACCAAAACATTCACCAAAAACTACGCGTATGTTTGCCAACAAATTCCTGAGTACCAGCCTGGTAATTATTGCATTAATAGCTAATGGTTATGGGTTTGCCTGGTCACTTAAAACCAACAGTACCCTGGCTATTATTCTTTCCCTGGTTTGTTTTAGTTCCATTATGTGTTTTATTTATTTCCTGCAGCAGTACAGAAAAGCCATGGACGAGATAGATCAATAATATACTATCGGTTTGTAAGTTTAAAACCAGTTTCTGTAATAGTAGTTGATAGTCCTATGACTATTACCTGTTATTGCTGTTGCAACATTTGCCTGATTGTAAGATTCAGTTCTTCTTTTGATAACTGGTCACCTTTGAAACTACGATAACCGGTAGCATTATTAATGAACAAGGTAGCGGGAATAGCGCCTTCCCATTTCTTATCAATTTTAGGTAAGAAATAATCGGCGTTGGTTTCATCGAGCCAGGCAACAGGCGCCTGTATTTTATGTTTATTGATAAACTTTTGTATGCCTGCGGGATATTCGTCTTCCAGATCAAGCGAAACAAGTAATAAATTAAGACTATCTTTTTTGTAGGTACTGGCAGCTTCCAGGAAATAAGGCAGCTCTTCAATGCAGGGGATGCAAAAGGTGGCCCAGAAATTAATTACCAGGGGTGTTTTGCTTTCAGCTATTGTTTTTTCCAGGTCGGTGATCTTTATTTTTGCTACCGGCAACTGGGCCCTACCAACCATACTGAAAAAAACAAGTGTAAGAGAAAATAATAGTTTCATGCTTTTATATTTACACCTTTCTTAAAATATAAAGATCATTCCTTCAGTTTTGCTGAACAGCGATATGCTGTTGAACGGAGCGTCGCAACTACAGCCCCATCAGGGCACTGCAGCCGGCTACAACTTATTTCTCCTGCCGGTTAGCCAATGACCACTGCTGCATTAGTTGCTGCTGTTGTGCCTCGGGTATATTATTACGTTCGTAATGCCCTGCCAGTGTTTTTTGCCTGTAAGCCTCGTATAGGGTAACGGCACAAGCCACACTGATGTTCAGGGATTTAATAATGCCCACCTGCGGAATAATAAAATTACCATCGGCAGCTGCTACCATCTCCTGCGATACACCGCCATGTTCATTACCAAAAACCAGCGCAATACTCTCCGTAAAATCTACCTGGTATAAATTTACGGCATCATCGCTTAAGTGGGTTGTTAAAATACGGGCATATCGTTGGCGCAACACCTCCATACAGGGCTCAAATTTTTCAAATTCATGAACCGTTAACCATTTTTTGGCGCCGGATGAACTTTTAAAACCCCATTTTTTATGCCGGGGAATTTTAGAGTTGAGGATAAAAATTTCCTGTATCCCCACCGAGTCGCAGGTGCGCATCACGGCAGATATATTGTGCGGATCAAAAACATTCTCTAAAACAATAGTAATATCCTGTTGCCTTTTGGCTAAAGCTTTAGATAAGGCAGCTGTTCTTTCAGGCGTCATAAATACAAAGTTACTAAACTTGTTTATTATGCTTTATATACCGCGCTATTGTTCATAAACCGCAGCACGAAAAACACCATATATATTTTAATAAATACCCTGTTTATTGGCAATAATTCGCAAACTTTGCAGCATGAATATTGTTATATAACGGTGATATTGTTACACCGCTTATAAACCTCTAACCAACCAACCATGGACGATTTTTTAGCAGCCCGCTCGCAGATGGCCATGTCTTTAGGGTTTCATATCATTTTTGCTTGTGTAGGCATGGTAATGCCTTTTTTTATGGCCATCGCTCACTATAAGTATTTAAAAACCGGGAATGAATTATACAAGGGCCTCACCAAAGCCTGGAGCAAAGGGGTGGCCATTTTATTTGCTACCGGTGCCGTATCGGGCACTATGCTGTCGTTTGAGCTCGGCCTTTTATGGCCGCGTTTTATGCAGCATGCCGGACCTATTTTTGGAATGCCGTTTTCGTTAGAGGGAACGGCATTTTTTATTGAAGCCATTGCCCTGGGGTATTTTTTATATGGCTGGGATAAGTTTAATAAATGGTTTCACTGGTTCACCGGCCTCATTGTAGGCATCAGCGGCCTGGCATCGGGCATACTGGTGGTGGCAGCCAATGCCTGGATGAACAGTCCTGCCGGCTTTGATTATGCCGATGGCGTTTATTCTAATATTGACCCCATTAAAGCCATGTTCAATGATGCCTGGTTATCACAATCCATTCATATGATCATTGCAGCCTTTACCGCCACCGGTTTTGCGGTAGCCGGTGTTCATGCGGTAATGATATTGCGTAAAAAGAATATTGCGTTTCACACCAAAGCTTTTAAAATAGCGGCTTTATGTGCCACCATTGCCGCCTTACTGCAACCCTTAAGCGGCGATTTTTCGGCCAAGGATGTAGCCAAAAGACAGCCCGCTAAGCTGGCCGCCATGGAAGCACATTACCATACTGAAGCGTATGCGCCCTTTGTTATCGGTGGTATACCCGATGAAAAGAACCAGACCGTTAAGTATGGTATTAAAATTCCGGGACTCTTAAGTTTCCTGGCGCATGGCGATGCCAGCAAACCTGTTACCGGGTTGAATGATATACCCGAAGCTGACAGGCCCCCGGTGGCTATTACCCATTATGCATTCCAGATCATGATCGGTCTGGGTATGATCCTGTTCCTGGTATCCGCACTATATATGCTGGCCCTTATTAAAAAGAAGAGCTGGTTAAACAAAACCTGGCTGCTGAAATTATTTGTATGGTCCATACCGCTTGGTTATATAGCGCTGGAAGCCGGCTGGACCGTAACCGAAGTAGGCAGGCAGCCCTGGATCATTTACAATGTTATGCGTACCAAAGATGCTGTTACTCCCATGCCGGGCATTGCTGTTTCTTTTTACATTTTTACCGCCGTATTTGTATCCTTATCGGCCATAGTAATTTTTTTACTGCACCGGCAAATGAAGATGGTGGGACGCCTGTACGATGTAACCGACCCTTCTTATCAACCTAAAAAGAAAAAAGCATGACACTGGTAGTAATCGGTTTTTTATGGGCTTCTATATGTTTGTACCTGCTGCTGGGAGGTGCCGATTTTGGTGCGGGCATTATTGAATTATTTTCCGGCAAGGCAAATGAACGCAAAGTAAAACGCATCATGTACAATGCTATCGGCCCTATATGGGAAGCTAATCACATGTGGCTGATCATTGCCATTGTAATTTTATTTGTGGGCTTTCCGGAAATATATTCCTCCATATCGGTAAGCCTTCATATACCTTTAGTGGTCATGTTACTGGGTATTATTGCCCGTGGCACGGCTTTTACTTTCCGTCATTACGATGCCGTGCAGGATGACTGGGAAAAAGTATACACCAAGATATTTTTATGGAGCAGTCTTATTACACCTTTATTCCTGGGTATTATAGCCGGCAGTACGGTTGCCGGCAGTATCGACCGCAGCGGAACCGATTTTGTATCCACTTATATTTTCAGCTGGTTCAATCTTTTTTGTATTGCTGTAGGTGTGTTTACGGTAACTATTTGCGCCTACCTCGCTGCTATTTATGTAATTGGCGAAACCAGGGAACAGCAGGAGATCAGTTATCTTACCCGGAAAGCCAAACATACCATCATTGCCGTAGTATTGGCAGGCGCATTGGTATTTATTACTGCATTAATTGAAGGTATTCCGTTAATGCAATGGATATTCAGCGGGACCATTGGCCAGGTGGCCATCCTACTGGCCTCCCTGTCGCTGGTATGGTTATTCTTCTCCTTTAATAAAAATAAACCCAACCGTTTACGGGTATTGGCTGCTTTCCAGATCGTGATGATACTGGTAGCCGTTACCTACCAGCACTATCCCAATATCGTATTGTTTAAAGACGGTGGTTATTTATCATTGACCGAACATAGCGGCAGTGAGAAAACCATGCAAAGCCTTGGCTGGGCCTTACTCATCGGCAGTGTATTTATATTACCGGCCTTGTTTTATTTAATGTATTCGTTTAAGAAAAAGGACTAACGGGAACAACTGGTATTTTTAATACCAGCTGCTGTTTTTCATGGCGTCACCTGTTGCGCCTGCCCCAACAGTATTGTGGCGGGTCGCAATCCTTTCTCCGTTCCGTTCATTGGGCAACATTATGCAACACCTGTGTTTTAAAGAACATTATTGTGACAGTTGTATGAGTTGTATATTTTTGAACACACCATAGCCATAACCATTTAAATTATTATTACTGGCCTGGAACAAACCTACCTGCAGGCTTTCCTGCGCCGCCATATCTTTTCTTAAAAATGGTGAGCCGGGCATATCGGACCAGTTTTTTCCATCGGCACTGCTGCGCATATAAAAATAATCGCCTTGTTTTAATATTTGTAAATACCGGTGAAAGCTCCAGCCGTTACCCCTGTTCTCCTGTAAACGTTGGCCCTGTTTTAAATCGGTACTGATATTCCCGATATTCCAACCGGTGAGGATGGTATTTTGTAATAACTGCTCCGTTCTCCGGCCCTTGCCTGTTGAGGAACGTACCATTAAGCCCACTTCATTTGCACTGGCTTTTTTATTTTGTAAACCGCTGAGGTCAGCGATCTCTGCCTGCAATAGAAAATCTCCTTTTACCTCTTTGTAAACAAACGGACCCCTAGGTTCAGCCCCATCCCATTTACTGGCGGCAGAGCCTAAGAACACGGAATCATCACCGGCATGAGCTTTTAATAAAATACTATCCGCCGGGGCATGTATTAAACCATTCCAAAAATCATGGGGCGTAAATCCTTTCGACCAATCTGTTGGCCTGGCCATTGTAAAAGTGGTAGATTTTATTTTTAACTCATGAGCTGAAACCGCCAGCGGTAAAGATGCCTGGCTGATATTACCGTACCGGTCCTTGGTTCTTACTGTAAATGAATGAATACTATGCCCTTCCTGGTGAAAGAAAACATAGGGTTGGCTTTGCCAGCCACTTTGCCAGTTACTGTTTGGCTCTATAAATAAATAACTCAATCCTTCAACAGGTACATCCGGCATAGCCGCACGCATAAAGATGGTATTTCCATTAACATTAGCTGGTCTTACTTCAAATACTGCTTTATCCTTTGCCAATCCTTCATTTGCAGTTTGTAACCAGTCCCGGTAATGTTGTTGTATGGTTGCGGGTAGCAATGTTTCGCTATAAACTGTTAACCGGGTAATGGCCACCGTATTGTCAGTAGCTTTGTTTTTGGTATTAAAGCTATAGCGCTGTGGTGTACCCAGGCCAATATTCACTACGGCCACTTCCGTTAATTTTTCTTTGGAGAATAGTTCATTGAATTTCGCTGCAATGGTTTCACCTGTTACCCGCTGCAACTCACCGTTTACAAAAAAACGGGTATGCGCTTTTTCCTGTACCGCTGTTACCTGGTACCATTTACCCGGTACAGCGCTCTTCGGTAGTAATTTTAACCAGGCCGATTTTTTACTGACCGGACTAATCTCCATTTCTACGGTAAGTACATCCCTGTTTTGTAATTGCTTTACAATTGTAGTGGTAATAATTTCGGGTATGGCCGCACTCACCAATGCCAGCCTGGACTGATGTTCCTTTACCTGGTGATTACCTTTTAATATAATTTCACCGGCTGTAAAACCATTGTTTTTCCATTGTGTTAAATTGCCATAAGGTAAAGATGCCGCCTGGTAATCTACTGCAATGTTATTGGCAGTTGGTTGCCCGAATAACCGTTGTACTTCATCTGCCGTTAGTGATTGGTCATATACCTGTAGCCTGTGCAGCGCCCCGCTGAAATACTGGCCTGCATTGGCTACACCTCCCAGCGAAAAGTGTTCGCCTGTTTTAACAAATAACATTTTTTGTGCGGCCTGTACTTCTTTACCATTCACATATATGCGTTCCCAATAGCCATCAAATGTATAGGTGATCTGCTGCCACTGCCCGGCAGCAGGTAAGTTTTTATACGCTACATCAGGCCAGGCTCCATGGGCTATTGCTCCCTGTCCCCTGTCGGCACCATACCCAAACACAGCCCTTGTTAAATCCTGGTTACCCTGCGACCAGCTTAAAAAGGGTTCATACCTGCTGATATCGGGGTTATATAACCAGGCCGCTACTGTAAAACTGCTATTGCCCGATAAAGAGGAAGGCACTTTACAATCGGATAAAAATGTTTCGGTACCATTTACCCATATTCCCTGTTTACCATCGATCATGCCGGTATAGGCTTTGCCCTGTTGTAAATTAAATGCACCCCCAAGTTTTCCTTTATTTACCAGTTTTGTAACCGCTGCATTATTATCCAGGTCATTGGCATTAATATCTACCAGCAAACCCTGTGGTGTAACCGGCGGTGATATTTTTTGCGGTTCGGATAACTGTTCCTCTCCACCTGCATTTGCTTCACTGAATACTTTTATATTCCATACAGCCGGAGCTAGCCCTGCTAACTGCGCCCGGCTAATATGCAGTCGTATATACCTGGCGGTAATTTTTCCTTTATCAATAAAAGGACTCCCCCATTGCAGGTTACCCGTTCTGTCAGCAAATAGGTTCCAGTTTGTTCCATCTGTGGAATATTCAATTTTGTACTGGTAATAGTAAGCAGGGTATTCAAATTGTGTATGAATAGTTTGTACCGGCATATTACTTCCCAGATCGACCTGTAACCAGGCCGCTTTGTTATTATCAGCCGCACGCCATAAAGTACCGTTGTTGTTATCTACGGCAAAGGAAGGCCTGAAATCATCACTGTAATATGAGGAAGCGGTTACAGGCTTGCCGAAAGCAATATCTTTTTGCGGCATGGTATTAACGCCCAGCAGGCCAACGCCTTCATGTGTGGGAAGTATATTTTTTATATCACCATTGATATCAAATTCAATTTTATCAATAGCTACCTGCCGGTGAAAACCGCCGCCTGAATGCGGGTTGTTATGGCGATGGTAAACAATATAATAATCTTCATCTTTCTTTAAAATGCTATGGTGCCCCGGACCATGTATAGTGCCATCATCATTGGTTACCAGTATGGGATTATGCTTTGGATATTCAAACGGTCCCATAGGTCCGGCAGTACTTTTTACATATTGTACGCGGTAGGTATGGTCCTCACAATGTCCCGAAGAATACATCATATAATAAACCCCTTTGCGCTTGAACATAAAGGGCGCTTCAAAAAAATCCTTTGCTACCGTATTGGGTATAAGGGCTGTTTTTTCAAAAGTGGTCATATCCTTATTTAACAAACCCACTGCACAGCCGTGGTCGGGATAAATGCCCCAGGTCCCCCAGTACATATATATCTTACCATCATCATCGGTAAATGTTTGCCCGTCCAGTGTAATTACACCGGGTATCATATAGTTGGGCACCATAGGTTTGCCACCCGGCAGTAATGGTGTCCAGGGGCCTACAGGTGAATTGGCTACGGCACCATATAATTCTACGGGCTGGCTGTAATACAAATAATAACGGCCATCATACCCCCTGGTCATATCAGGCGCCCAGTACCAATGTGTATCGGGCCAGTTCATGGGTTGTATTTTCCAGTTCACAAAATCTTTGGAAGTCCATACCTGTGAGGGGCCAAGCCCGCCACCATTGCCATCCGTAGTAGCATACAGGTAGTAAGTATCACCAATTTGTTTGATAGTGGGATCGGCAAAGTAACCCGGTATTACAGGATTACCTTTACCAGGCTGTTGATGAGCCGGAAGGCTTTGTGCGTTTATTACTAACGACAATACAGTACAACAAAAAACTATTATACTCCGCATGAATATTCTTTTTTTGAAACCGATATGATTTATGAATTATGAGTTATGAATTATGAATTGGGCTTCTTAACTGTGCGTGCAACTATTTATGTAAAATAGAGCTAGCAATTAATTCATAATTTATCATTCATAATTCATAATTCTTCATTCATAATTCGTCTCTACTCCTCCGTCAATATCGCTGTCCAGCCACCTCCCGGTGCCATATCGATCTTTAACAGCTCATCGCCTGAAATAATTGTTTCAATCACCTGGTAATCGGACGCATGTTTATCGCTGTTGATACCATCTTTAAAAATGAGTGCCTTATATTTTTTTCCTTTTGCAAATGGCAAAGCTACCTGCAGGCTGCGTTGCTGCCAATTGGTCATTGCCCCGATATACCAATTATTCCCCTGTTTACGGGCTACAGCCGCATACTCTCCTATCTTACCATCCAGGGCAATCGTTTCATCCCACACGGTAGGAA
>CAYUMH010000009.1:40721-63789 GCA_964445775.1 uncultured Terrimonas sp. | reverse complement strand
CAGGCTATTGATGATCTCCACCTTCCTCGCACCTGTTAATGCCGCATGATCTTCGGTAAACACACTCACCACCCTGAAACCGGTGCCGGCATTCAGCCGCAGGATCTGCTGGTTATTCATCTTCCATTTCCAGGCCAGCCGTGGCGTAATAATATTGCCATGTGCTTTATGATAATCGTACCGTAAGCCTGTCAGCAATAAATGGCTGGCATTAACCGACCATTCATTTTGTACAAATACGCCTGGTATTACATACTGCTCGGGTTTGTTTTTACCCGTCAGTGTATCCAGGGTGGCTGTAGAGTTATCATCGTAATAATTATAACGGGTAGTAAGACCAGCTAAAAAATTATTCTTTGTACCAATGGCTTTATCCCAGGTAAGCTGGCCAAATACAATATTTTGTTTGGCTATGTACGGTGTATTACCGTAAGCGGCATTCTGATCATGACTGGTGGCAGAAAAAGCAAAGAACATTTTTTCATTTACGGGCAGCTGGTAATTGCCCAGCAGTTCCCAGCGGTTGGTATAAATACTTTCGCCATAAATGCTATCGCCGCCTCTGAACTTACGGCTCCAGTTCATTTCACCACCCCATCGGTCCTCGTAAAAATAACGGGCAGCTAATGATGCCACGCGGTTATGTTTTCTTTTAAACTGGTATTTATTAAACACCGATATCCGGTGCTGTAAAGTAACATCGGTAAAATTGTCGTTGTTCCTGTCCTGCTTATTGCCATAGTTAAAATAGTTTATCCCTACAATGGCATCTGCCTTTTTACCCACCCTGTATTTCATACCGGCATCAATATTATGTTCCAGCCAGCTGGTGGTCATGATATTGGCCGATAACAGGGGCGCTTTATCAACCGATTTGGTAATAACGTTTACCAAACCGCCAATGGCCTCCGCACCGTATAAACCGGATGCCGGGCCTTTTACTATCTCCACCCTTTCTATTAATTGCGAGGGAATGCCAAACAAACCATACACCGATGCCAGGCTTCCTACAATGGGCATTCCATCAATGGTTACCATGGTATACGGGCCTTCCAGCCCGTTAATATGAATATCGCCGGTATTACATACACTACAGTTTAATTGTGGCCGTACGCCATTAATGTTCTGCAACGATTCAAATAAACTGGGTGCCGGATTTTTTTTAAAGAACTGCGGAGAGTACACTTCAACCGCTATGGGGCTGGCGGCTTTTGTTACCGGCCGCATGGTACCGGTTATTACCACATCTTCCAGCTCCTGGTTTATTTTGTTCAGTACAATCACTGCGTTATCATTTATCCAGCTATAGGTTAAAGTATTATACCCGATTGCCGTAATAAATAAAGTATCGCCGGCTGTTGGTTCCAGGGTAAACCTACCGGTTTTATCGCTGATGGTTTGTATACCTTTATTACCGGTTTTAATGGTGGCGCCCGCTACCGGCTCCTGTGTATCCGCATCTTTAATATATCCTGTTCTTGTTTGCGCGCCAGCCGTGATGGTTATTATGGTTATACTGATTAAAGTAAATATTTGTTTCACTGTATATTTATTTTTAGACTCGTCTAAATTTATATTTAGTCAAATATAGATATATTTTTAAAATATTTACAAATTTTAGTTCGGGTTTTACTACAAAGCCATAAAAAAAAGGGATAACCGTGGTTATCCCTTTTACTGTCAGCACTTTATATTTTAAGCACCTGCCTGTTAAATATCATCCAGGTTTTTCCGTTGATGGGTATGCAGGCTTTTAAACTGGGTGGCTGTCATACCGGTAATCTGTTTAAACTGGGCTGAGATATGCGCCGTACTGCTGTAACCCAGCCGGAAAGCTATTTCCTTTAACGATAGTTCATTATAGGCCAGCCATTCCTTTGCTTTTTCAATCCTTTGTAAAATAAAATACTGTTCAATGGTCGTATTTTCATAATCGGAGAAAAGCGTACTGAGGTAATGGTAATCTCTATGCAAAGCAGTGGCAAGGTAAGTGGACAGGTTATCTTCCAGCTCATCCAGTTTGCCTTCCTGTACCAATGCCACAATTGCATTTTTAATGGCCTCCACTTCCTGCACCGGCCTCGATTCCAGCAACTCAAACCCTTCGGCCACCAGTCTTTCGCGTAACAGGTTCAGCCCTGTTTCGCTTACTTCATCCCGTGTAACAGCCTGCCCCAGGTTAATGGAAACAAGCGGTATCTGCAGCTGGTGAAAAATATTTTCCACCGACTTCACACACCGGTTACAGACCATATTCCGGATACGCAAGTCCATATTATTTACGTTTCTTTTTTAAGAGGTTTAAAAATGTACGCTCGTAACTCAGCACCCATGTTTCTTCGGACATACGCAGCATATTACCCCCTACCTGGAAACGGTAACCCAGGTTCAGTTTGGAGCTGCTATTAAAAATAAGCTGTACGGCCGGCGCCACATCAACATACCAGCGCTGCCTGTCCATTGTTTGCTGGGCCAGTATTTCGGTATACAGGTTAAGGTTGGTTTGTTTATAACTGGTATAGTTAAAAGGCAGCAACAAATAACCTGCCGATAAAGAATAATTCATGGACTGGTACAGGCGCGACGGTATATACTCCACTTTATCGTTCCGTGATTTGTCTAACACCTGTGTATGACTCACTGTACCCGATAAAGCAAATTTATGCCATAACTGGGTGGCTATAATACCCAGCTGGGCGCCGCTTTTATCGCCAATCAGGTTTATTTCTTCATTATGAAAAGGACTGCTGCTATAGGCCACTTCGCCAAAAGCCGCCATACGGAAATGCGAATGCAACTCGTCTTTGGAAAGAAAACGGTATTTGGCATAAGCATATACCGATTCCCATTTAAAACGGGTAGTATGTACATCGGCAAAAGTAGCGCCTCCTCTCAGCATCCACTTTTTATTCAGGCCTACCATTACTTCGGGCGCATAACGTTGCATGGCCCTGCTGTTCCAGGCCTGTGCAGGCATTACCATGGCCGAAGCCTTGGCGGTAACTGATTTTGCGGGTACATTGGAGGCCGGGTCCGAAAACACATACAGCTCCTGTGCCTGCGTTGCCCCAAAGGCAAACAGGCTTATGATTACTATTAAATACTTCATTCGATTTTTTTTAAGGTGTGGCCAATAGTTCTTTAATTTTCAGCTCCAGCTCTTCCCTTTCCAGGTTCATGGCTACTAACTGTCCCTTTTTATTAAACAGGTACGATGTGGGCAGGGCCTGCACATTCCACTGTACGGCGGTTACGGCTTCCCAGCCCCTGTTATCAATTACCTGTGGCCAGGTAATCTTATCTTTTTTAACCGCTTTTTCCCAGTCGCTTTTTTCTTCGTCCAGGGAAACACCTAATATTTCAAAACCCTGTTTGTTATAGGCAGTGTATAATTTCCGCAGGTCCTTATTGGCATTCCTGCAGGGTATACACCAGCTGGCCCAGAAATCAAGCAATACCACTTTACCTTTAAAGGAGGTAAGACTAATGGAGTCGCCTTTTAACGTTGGCAGGCGCAGGGGTAAGCGGGGATCGTTATAGTTAACATCGGGAAGGGTTTGCTGGGCCTGAACAGATAAGGTAAAGACACAAGCCACCCACAAAAAAAGCTGACGCAGTTTTTGACGCATTGTTCATACATTTTAATAGTTGTCCCGCAAGCGGGACAACTACAGTCATTAAATTAAATAGTTACGTGGTAAATACGGCTGCCTTCTTTTACATTATCATCCACACAGCAACTGGCCGCTTTACCGGTTTGTACACAGCTCATTTTTGTAGCCGCAGCATATTTTTTAAACTGCTTATCGGTAACAAACCCTTTATCCACCACAGTAAAACTTTTTTCACCGTTCAGGGTCTGGTTTTTTGTTTCTAAAAAATGAAGCGTTGTACCTGCATAGCTTATATGGGCATCATTACTTACTGCCACATTATCAAAATTGGCCGTAACATTTAATTTGCCAACAGAAAAGCCGGCATCTTCTACCGCCTGTTTCAGGCCGTCAATACTAACAGCTGCTCCTTCTTTAAAACTGATTCGGTATTGCGATTGTTTAATGTCCACCACTATCTTATCTACATAGGGCAGTTCTTTTAATGCCGAGTTAATAGCATTACTGCACATAGCGCAGGTAAGGCCCGTTGCCGTTAATTCGGCTTTTTTTATTTGTGCCTGGGCAGCTATTACCAACAGCAAGCTACAGGCTATGAATATGATTTTTTTCATTACTTAAATTTTAGGTCAGGTAAAAGTTTTAACAAACCGGTGCCTGCAACAGCGCCGGCAGGTATACCACCATTTTTAACAGCTTAAACAGTACTGTTGATTACTAAGGGGCAGGACTTATACCCCGCTAAAATGCTTAACGCAAATGCTGCATATAGTTACTAAAGCATAAGTGTGCAACCCGCAACAATACCGTTGGGGCTCAGCACAAAGCCGATGCCGGTAGCCATGCAGTCCGTAACACAATAAAATTACTGTATTAACTGAACATTGTAAAAAATGGTGGTAAACGAAGCGGACGATTATTAATGATGTCCACCGTCACTGCAGCAAGACTCTTTTTTACCTTCTTCTTTGCCTTCTTTATTGCAGCAGGCTTTCTCTGTTTTTTTCACACCGTCAGCTTTTTCAGTTTTAGGTGCTTTTGTTTTTTTACCACCCAGGTCAACACGCTCGTATTTGCAGCAGCCGTGTAACTTGTTATAAGTTTCATCGGTAGCTTTTACATCGCGGGTATCATAACCGGTAGCGGCAACGGCCTCTTGAATTTTGGCGGCATTGGTAGAGGTAGAGATATAAGTAACGGTCAAAGTTTTTTTGTCCGCATTCCAGTCAGCTGCTGTAGCACCCGCATCTTTGGCAGCGGTTTCAATTTTCTTTTTACACATACCGCAATTACCTGATACAGGAATGGTTTCGGTAGTGTTTTTTTGTGCTGTAGCGGTTAAAGCAGTGAAAGAGAATAATAAAGCGGCAAATATGTTTAACGTTTTCATGATGTATTATTTAAAAAATTTGATAGTATAATTTGATTGAATAAAAATGAATAGAAAGTACGCAATAGCGTACAGGTGATAAAAGCAGAGGCTTTTACCGGCATCAGTTTAACCAATCCAATATCAAATTCTGAAAACGCTGTTCATGATACACAGGTCATCATCCGGCAAGGGAGGTGCATGGGCCAGGTTGTCTATGTATATATCCTGAGAGGGAAATGTAGTGGAGAAAAAGCCGATGGGAGTTGGAGGTAATACGGCTGGAGCACTGAACTGGAAAAGTGTGGCAAATGCCTGCTGCTGATCATTCTGTAGTTTTACAAGATCTACCTGGTCGTGGCAACAACCATGCGCTTCCTCCATGCTCATACCACAGCGGCCACATTCGTCAGGTGTATCAGTGGCAAACCACTGAACCGAATCGAGGCGGTTCATGCAAAAGTGCTGACTGATCACTACCCCGCTGCTGACAGCGAGATAACAAATGGCCAATATGAAAATGCTTAACTTTTTCATGAACGTACCAAAGATACTATGATTTTACAATTTTCACAGTTTTTAGCCCAAAAGGAGGATTTTTTAGAAATCAGTTAACAAACCGCCATAGTAAACCCACCCTTAACAGGAAACCCGGTGTGGGATAGTTAACCGCCGCCAGGTTGTTGTTGGTAAAGCCAAAGCCCTGGGCCAGGCTCACTGTATTCAGGTTTTCGGCACGGGCATACACGGTCATTTTTTTAATCCGGAAATTAACATAAGCCCCTATATCCGGCAGGTTTTTAATAGTGGTAGTATCCTGGTATTGAAACTTGCCCAGTACAGGTGAATAAGCATCTGCTTTATACGGCGTATGATAACGCATATCCAGCCCCAGTGCCAGGGCCAGGTTTTTAAAGCCCAGGCTTCCTTCATAACCAAAACGGTTGCGGGTAAATACCAGCGGCACATTTACCGGTGCGTTACCAATAACCTGTTGCACATATATATCGGTATGCCATTTCCAGGTTTTTTTACGGCCAAAACTGAAAGATTTATTCAGCGATACCTGCAGTACATTAAAAGGGGTACCGCTTTGCTCCAATTGGTTAAAGCCCGTTAAGTAGGTATAATTGGTTACCAGGTATAAGTGACCGGTTAACAACAGGCCCAGTTTAATGGGGTTCACCTGTGCGAAAATATGGGTATTGTTTTCTTTGCGGAAGCCGCTTGTCTGTAACAGGTTAAAATTACTCAGCGGGTTGTATAAAAAGGATGGCGTCCGGTTCACATTTTCAAAGCCGATTTTTGCGTACCCCAGTTTGGGACTTAAAAAGCCCAGTAAACTGATATATGCCTGGTAATCGCCGGCATTGAGTCCTGCAAAATAAACCTTACCATTGGCTTCAATATCCCAGCGCTGATTTTTGGTACGGTTACGATATTCGCCATAACCGATAATATTGTAAAAACGTGATTTACCATTCCGTATATCCCCCACCAGGTTTTGCACCGACGCGCCAATCTTAATGAACTGGTGCAGGTTTTTGGCATCCGGAAACTGGTAAATAGACAGGCTGTTGATAATATCCCGCCAGCTGTCTTTAATGGACAGGGTATCACGAATGCTGTTTAAAGCAATATCATAATAGTCCCGCAAATAAGCAGAATCCTGCTGACTATCATAAAACTCGTAAGTGTAAGTATTATATTGTATGGTATGTTCAAAACGTAAACGCGGGAAGAATAAAGGCACTACACTGGAGTCGGTAACCAATGAATCCTTTTTACCAAAATCATACTGCTGGCGCATCATAGCAGTAAAGGTTTTGTATTTATTACCGGTTTTTATATTCTTGTTAAAGAAGTTACCACCTATAAACTCATTTTGTCCCCCTATCTTGGTGGGTATACTAAAACGGTCTTTAAAATTGCCGTCATTTAAAAAGTCAGCCGTATCCTGGATGCCCCCGTTTTCTGATGCCAGGATATTGTTGGCCACGATAGCAAAGAAATTATGGTACCGTTTATTTACCGATTCATAATTAGAACTTAACAGGTAATTATTATGACCGTTTTTTTGGGCATTAAAATAACCGGGCGCCGTTAACATCCTGAACTGGCTCAGTACATTCCAGTTGGGTTTTATGTTCTGGGTATGTAAAAGCCCGATCTGCTGTTCCGATTTACTGGCCAGCATATAATATATTTCAGAGTAAGGGCGGGTAACGGTAAAAAAGCGGACATCGTTCAGGGTCCAGCTATAGCGGTCGTAGGCATGAAAACCGGCATCCCACCCGGCCTGCATCATGGGTGAAAATAAAACAGAACGGGTTGCCGAACCAATATTACCTAAATAAACATCCGTTGCCCGCAAAGGGAATATTTTAGGCATATCCGCCACAGAACTGTCCAGCCGGTTGGTGCGGGTTGAATCGAAGTACTTGAAACCAACCGTAATGGAGTCTTCATTGGCATCACGCCGCTGCAGGCTGTCCTTACCCCCGCCGCTTAAAGCACCACCCAGGCTGCGTACCCTGTCCATACCACCACGCACGGGGTTACCCCTTTGTGCCGATACGATGGACGATACCGCCAGTAAACCCACTAAGAATGTGTATGTAATTAATTTGTACAGATAAAATGTATTAAGCATTACTGTTGGCCGGTAGTTTACAGCCGAAGCCGGGCTTCCTTAACTGCAAAACTAACCTGGCAAAACATTGTAAAATGTTAAAGCGATGCAATTAGTTCCTTAAATATGACAGATAGTTTGGGCTCGGCCGCATGGGCAGCTTCCAACACCTCTTCATGGGTGATCACGTTATCATCTTCACGGATACCGATATCAGTGACAATACTTACCGCAAATACCGCCAGCCCCATATGGTTAGCTACAATAGTTTCCTGTACGGTGCTCATCCCTACCACATCGCCGCCCAATACCTGTATCATCCGGTATTCGGCCTTGGTTTCAAAGGTTGGGCCGGTTACAGCCAGGTATACCCCTTCTTTTACATCAATATGATTGGCCTTTGCTATGGCTTTGGCCCTGGCGATCAGGGATTTTTTGTATGGTTCGGTCATATCGGGGAAACGGGGACCCCATGCTTCAATATTTTTACCCACCAGCGGGTTAGGCGTAAACTGGCTGATATGATCACGGATGATCATGATATCGCCTACATTGTAACTGGTATTTACCCCACCGGCCGCATTGGACAGTAACAGGGTTTCAATACCTAACAATTTCATAACACGGATAGGGAAAACCACTTCCTGGGCCGTATACCCTTCGTAAAAATGAAACCTCCCGGCCATGGCCACCACCGTTTTACCGGATAGTTTACCAAATATCAGCCTGCCTTTATGACCCTGTACGGTTGACACGGGAAAATGAGGAATATCGCCGTAAGGCACTTCTTTTTCCACCTGTATCTGGGTAGAAAAATTACCCAGTCCACTGCCCAATACCACTCCTACTGAGGGTGTTTCGGCATACTGCGATTTTAAATAAGCGACGGTCTCGTTCAGTTGTGCAATAATATCTGCTGCCATAATGGTAATAATAGGGAGCAAATATATAGAATATTAGGCCACGGGGAGGAGGCGGAAAGCCGAAAGCTAAAAGCTTAAAGCAAAATGCAGAAAGCTGAAGGTTAAAAGCTGAAGATCTTAGTCAGAAAGACCGAATGTCAGGAAGTTAGGAAGTCGGGAAGACGGAAGTCAGAAAGACCGCAAGTGTAATGAGCAATCGGCAATTGGCAAGAGACTGTATCGGAGTTCTCAAGTCTGAAATCTCAAATCTTCAATCCTAAATCCCCTGCCCCGGGTCGGAATTCTGTCTATAATCACCTATATTTGCGACAAATTTTTTCATCCATGAATTTACACGAATACCAGGCCAAAGAACTATTAAAAAAGTACAATGTGCCCGTGCAGGACGGATATGCTTGCGGTACGGTACAGGAAGCGGAAGAAGCTTATCGTCAAATTAAGACACAATCGGGAAGCAAATTTGCAGTTGTAAAAGCGCAGATACATGCCGGCGGTCGTGGTAAAGGTGCCATTAAAGAAAATGGCCTGAATGGTGTTAAAGTAGGTAAATCTTTAGAAGATATCCAGGAGTTTGCTACCAAATTATTAGGTGGTACCCTGGTAACCATACAAACCGGTCCTGCCGGTAAAGTGGTAAACAAGATCCTGGTTGCACAGGATATGTATTATGATGGTCCTTCTGAAAGACAAGAGTTTTACCTGTCTATTTTACTGGACAGGAGCACAGGACAAAACGTGATCATGTACAGTACCGAAGGTGGTATGAACATTGAAGATGTGGCACATGATACCCCTGAAAAAATATTTAAAGAGTGGGTACACCCCGGTGGTGGCTTACAGGGTTTCCAGGCCCGCAAAATTGCCTTTAACTTAGGCTTAAGCGGCGAGGCTTTTAAAAACTGCGTAAAGTTTGTTACCAATTTATACAATGCATATGTTGGTTTAGACTGCGCTATGCTGGAGATCAACCCCTTATTTAAAGCGGCTGATGATAAAATTATCGCGGTTGACTGTAAAATGAGCCTGGATGATAACGCTTTAATGCGTCACCCGGATGTTGCGGCTTTACGTGATGTAACCGAAGAAGACCCTACAGAAGTAGAAGCTGGTAAATACAACCTGAACTTTGTAAAACTGGACGGTAACGTAGGTTGTATGGTAAATGGCGCCGGTTTAGCGATGGCTACCATGGACATGATCAAATTAAGCGGTGGTGAGCCGGCTAACTTCCTGGACGTAGGTGGTACAGCCAATGCGCAAACCGTGGAAGCGGGCTTTAAGATCATTATGAAAGATCCTGCAGTAAAAGCTATCCTGATCAATATTTTCGGTGGTATCGTACGCTGCGACCGTGTGGCGGCCGGTGTTATTGATGCTTATAAAAACTTAGGCAATATCAATATCCCGATCATTGTACGTTTACAGGGTACCAATGCTGAGGAAGCTAAAAAATTAATTGACGAAAGCGGTTTAAAAGTACAGTCGGCTATCCTGTTAAGTGAAGCAGCTGACCTGGTAAAACAAGCCGTAGCTTAATAGTATTTTTGTATAGATGTGTTGGCCCCTGATCTTTATCGGGGGCTTTTTTGTGCGTTTTAACAAGTAATAAACATAGTAAATAAGGGACGGGGTAAAAAAGTGCATACATTCACTTAAAGCCCAACATATACACTAACTCTTTAGCTATAAAATAATAGGTGATGAAAAAGCTACTACTGTTACTAATTTCAACAGCCATTTTTTACCCTACTCAATTTTCTTCCTTTGCACAAAAAAGCGCTATTGCATACCCTGATTTTAAACTTCATTATATGAATGTAGGTTTCGGCAGTAACAGGTTTAAGATGCAACCAGTGTTTGTGGTAAATGACAAACACTTCATTTATACCATGGAGACAGTTTGGGTATTACCAGATCAAACTAATATTCCGAGAGATACATTATTAACCGGAAAGTTTAGAGATTCCTCCGTTGACTCAATCATTAATCTTGTTCATAGCACTGCTGATAGTGCCATCAACCGTTCAGCAAATGTACTGAGCGGTTCTGCAACCTATATTTCTGTAGAAACAGGAAGAAAAAAGCTAACGTTCAATTTATATAACACATCTGATTCTACTGCAGAAAATATATTGAACATTTTAAGCACCTATATACCAAAGGAGATTAATAACCTATATATTTCTAAATATGAGGATTAAAAAAAGCTGATTACATAACACTAAGTACTTCCGGTTTTTCGATACGAAAACATAATCGTTATTAACACCACAATCAGCAACACATTAAACTCAACCCCGTTACTACCCCCGCCCACCACGAACCAGCCATGAGGCAGGTGCACCATAAATATGCCGGTGATCAATATGGCAATGGTGACCAGGCAGGCGGCTTTTACATATTTCTCCAATAATAAACAGATAGCGGCTATTACATGTGATATTTTAATGGCCCAGGCCAGGGGCAGGCCAATGGGCGCAAAACCCACTTCGTTGAGGTAAAGGTTACCAAAATCGTTTACGCCATTGTTAAACATACCGGCCATACCGTGTATGAGTAAAATAATGGCGACAATTATTCTTAACAGCAGTGTACTATTGTTTCTCATCAGGAAGGTTTAAATTCAGACAAATATCACGGTAAATAAGTAATTTTTAACACGTATTAAAATTTTTAAATATACACGTGTAATAAAAAAATGGTAACTTTATACCAAACAGCGGTTTTATGACTACTAAACTTACTTTAACCATAGAAGACAAGGTGATCCAAAGAGCAAAAAAGTATGCCCATAAAAAAGGCAGGAGCCTATCGGATATTGTTGAAAATTATTTAATGGCATTAACTACTTCGCAGGAAGAACCAGAGCTGTCCCCCGTAAGCAAAAAAGTAAGCTCCTTAAGAGGCGTGTTTAAGGCCCCCAATGATTTCAACTATAAAGATGCACTCAGCGAATCACTGACAAAAAAATACAGGGATGAATAAGGTTTTAATCGACAGTGATGTTATCCTTGACCTGTTACTAAACCGTGAACCCTTTGCAGAGGATGCAGAGCAATTACTTACCCGCTGTGAACAAAAACAGGTTCAGGGATTTGTTACGCCTATTATTTTCAGTAATCTTTATTATGTTTTACGCAAGTTAACAACCCACGAAAAAATAATACAGGAGTTGAAGAAATTGTTAGACCTGGTAGATATTTTGCATATTGACAAACCTGTTATTGCTGCAGCTTTACAATCGAAATTTAAAGACTTTGAAGACGCCTTACAAAGTCACGCAGCAGAGAAACAAAACAATATTACAGTAATTGTTACCAGGAACACGAAAGACTACAAACATAGTAGTATAGCCGTAATGACACCGGGGGATTATTTAAAATTGTAGTTTATTGTGCGCTGATATACCCCGCCATCTCCACCTGATATTCTTTTGCCACTCTATATGCCTGCTCAGCAAAGTCTTCTTCTTTACCCGCATAAATAATAGCCCGGCTGGCATTTACCAGTAAGCCGATATCTTCGTTCATCGCTTTTTCAGATATCTCTTTCAGGCTTCCACCCTGCGCCCCAACTCCGGGCACCAGGTAAAAATGATGCGGTGTTAGTTTACGTATCTGCACAAACTGTTCGGCCTGTGTAGCGCCTATAACAAACATTAAATTATCCGGGCTGCCCCAGTTACTTACCGAGGTCAGTACTTTTTCGTATAAATGTTCGTCGCTTTGTAAGGGTTGCAGCTCAAAGTCGCTGGCGCCTTTGTTGGAAGTAAGGCCCAGTACAATGGCCCATTTACCGGCATGTTGTAAAAAAGGCTTTACACTATCCTCGCCCATATAAGGCGCAACCGTTACCGAATCAAAAGGCATGGCCTCAAAGAAAGCCTTGGCATATTGATCGCTGGTATTTCCAATATCACCACGCTTGGCATCAGCAATGGTAAAATGAGTATCACCAATATAACGTACGGTTTTATCCAGGGCAATCCATCCTTTTACACCCAGTGCTTCATAAAAAGCCGTGTTTATTTTATAGGCTACACAAACATCCCTGGTGGCATCAATGATGGCTTTATTAAAGGCAAAAACGGGGTCTTCCTCCTGCAATAAATGCTGCGGAATTTTTTCTATATCGGTATCCAGACCTACACATAAATACGATTGTCTTTCACGGATCAGTTGTACCAGTTGTTGCCTTGTCATAGCTGCGAAGATAAATGAGAATGTATGATTTAAGATTTGGGGATTTGTGATTTTTCAAACAATTTATTGCTAAAACAGGGTGCTTGTTATCTGTTTGATGATATTGCCGAAAACCCATACTTCTTCAAACGTATTATATAAAGGCACAGGCGCCAGGCGGATCACATTCGGCTCACGCCAGTCAGCTACTACCCCTTCGGCCATCAAAGCATCAAACACTTTTTTCCCGTCCCTTAACATATGTATGGATACCTGGCAGCCTCTTTCTGCTTCGTTTGCCGGTGTAATGACCTCGATTATTTTTTCCGGCAGGCTGTTGTTGATATCTTCCAGGATAAAGTGCAGGAAGGCGGACAGCTTTTCCCGTTTGGCATGCAGGTTATCAATACCCGCCTCCTCAAAAAGCTGTAAAGAAGCTTTGTGTATAGCCATCGACAACAGCGGACTGATACTCATCTGCCAGCCTTCCACGGTTGGAATGGCTTTAAACCCTTTGTCCATTAAAAAACGGGTGGCTTTATCATAACCCCACCAGCCCGCCAGGCGCGGAAAAGCAGGGTCAGTAGCAAATTGTTCATGCACATATACGCCACCAATTGCACCGGGACCGCTGTTTAAATATTTGTAGGTACACCAGGCTGCAAAATCAACTTCCCAGTTGTGCAGCTGCAGGGTTACATTACCGGCAGCATGTGCCAGGTCGTAACCGGCATAAGCGCCTACGGCATGTGCAGCAGCGGTGATAGCCTGCAGGTCAAAGAACTGGCCGGTATAATAGTTTACACCGCCAATAAATACAACAGCAACCGACTCACCATGTTGCTGTATCAGCTCCACAATATCTTTGGTATGTATGATCTGCTCACCGGGTTTGGGTGCTATCTCTATAATAACATCTTCCGTTTTCAGTCCATGCAACTGCACCTGTGTTTCCAGGGCATACTGATCGGAAGGAAAAGCTTTGGCTTCGCAAATAATTTTATACCGTGTAGCGGTTGGTTTATAAAAGCTGGCGAATAACAGGTGAATATTGATGGTGAGCTGGTTCATGGCTACTACTTCATGCGCTTTAGCGCCCATTAGTTTTGCCAGGGTTGGCGCTACTTCCAGGTGATAATCCATCCAGGGATGAGGGCCACCAAAATAGCCTCCTACAGCCAGTGTTTCCCACTCGGCCAATGCCTGCAATACACCCTCCTTTACATTTTTAGGTTGCAGGCCCAGTGAGTTACCGGTAAAGTAAATAGCATCCTTGCCATTACGTTGCGGGAAATGAAATTTTGAACGAAAAGGCTTTAGTATATCCTGTTCATCGAGTTGTTGTGCAAAGGCAAGCGTATTTTCAAAAGCCATCGTTGATATAGATTATAGTATGTAGTATAAAGTATTTAGTATACAGCATTCGGAGTAAAGATAGAGATCTTAATTCCCGTTCAACATGATTAATTATTAACTACTAATTATTCATTAACAATCATATGCTTCCTGTTTTACCACCATCCACCGGTATGCTTACACCGTTTACATAAGAGGCAGCGGGTGAAGCCAGGAAGGCCGCCACATTGGCCACTTCTTCAGGCTGCGCAAAACGTTTCATGGGTATTTCATTTTTCATCCGGGCTTCTACCTGTTCGGCCGGGGTATGGGTATTTTCGGCTATATAGTTAATGAGCCCCGTAATACGTGCGGTATTGGTACTGCCCGGTAAAATATTATTCACCGTAATATTAAACTGCCCCAGCTCATTGGCCATTGTTTTAGCCCAGGATGCCACTGCTCCACGGATGGTATTGGACACGCCCAGGTTAGCAATAGGTATTTTAACAGAGGTAGAAATAATATTAATGATGCGGCCGTAATTGTCTTTTTTCATGCCTGGTACCACAGCAGTGGTGAGCAATTGGTTATTGACAATATGCTGCTGAAACGCTTTTTCAAAACTTTCCGGTTTTGCCTCGGTGATTGGACCTGCAGCGGGGCCACCCGTATTGTTAATTAAAATATGAATGGTTGTTGTGGCTACACAGGCATCCACCACTGCCTTCACCTGTGCGGGGTTGGCAAAGTCAGCCACTAAATAACTATGCTGTTGCTGCAGGATTGTATCCAGGGTTTGCACCACTGCTTTTAAGGCTTCTTCATTACGTGCCAGCAGTACACAGTTAGCCCCTAATGCAGCCAGTGTTTGTGCAATGGCCAGGCCTATGCCCTGGGTGCTGCCGCAGATAAGCGCCGTTTTGTTTTGCAAAGAGATATTCATACCCTCAAACCTACGCAAAACTTATAAAAGAGTGTCTCCTGATACAAAAAAAGACAGTCATTGCTGACTGTCTTTTACCTGGCTCCTGTTTACACTAATCAAAAACAGGATAAACGATAAATTTAAATTCAATGCGTGATAAATCGTGTGAGCAAACCAGCTTGACGGTTTGCGAGGCACCGATCTCCCCTATTTTCATCTGCCATTCACCATCGGTAAAATTATCATCACCGAAGTCATCAAATTCAATCACATCGGCACGAATGCCGATCTTGGCATTGGCATCATCAGGGTCAACCTTAAATACAATTTTTTTATCCATTTTATAGGTTTCACCCTGGGTCAGGTTCAATGGTGAGTTATCACTTCCTTTGGAAAAAGTAAAAGGTACCGGTATCGGCAGGCCTGTATCTTTTTTTGCTTTTACGGCTACCAGTATGCCATTGTTAATTTTTTCCACATCCAGTATATCTTTCCCGTTCCCGTCGAAACAGCGGATACGTGCCATGGCTTTTATTTGTTCACCGCCACCGCCGTCATCTTCTTTTAAACAGGTTACCTGGTCCCATTCCACCGCATATTTATTGGCCCTTGGCGCACAATGGCGGCTGGTGAAGTTGGTCATCAGTTGTGCACCTACAATTTCCTGGTCCAGTGTGCTGAGTGAATAACCGATAGGCATTTCATCTTTGCGGCCATCAAAATAATTGTCCAGCCTGTTCTTAAGATCTTTTAAGCTGTCAGCATTTAATAGTTGCGCACTGTAAACGGGATCGCCGCCAATGGCCACTACTTTTACACTGGTGTTTTTCAACACATTTTTTTGCCTGGAGTTAAAGTTACCTTCGCCACCTGCAAACAGTATATCCGCATGCGCTTCAATATCAATACCCACTGATTCAAAAGACTCATCGCTTTCAAACATTAACTGTAACATACGGCCATATACTACCGAGCGCACATATACCCAGTTAGGATCAACCTTATTTTCATCCAGGGCTTTACTGTTATTGGGCGCTTCCGATTTCATAACAAAAAAATCTTTAGGCTCAAATACGGTGTTATTCACTTTGATAGAAAAATACTCCTGGATGATCTCCACAAAGTATTTATTACTTTTTGAGTTGGATTTGTAATCCACCTGGTGGCTTCCGCCAAAACCAAGGAAGTAACCGCTGCCGCCGGTGCGGATAAAGAGGTCTTCTTCGCTTAATACATGAAAACGTTGCCCGTAAGTTCTGGCAGCGCCGTTACCGATCTGGCTGTTAATGATCTTACCCACAGCACCCATTACATCGCCATAAGTAGGATTGGCAACATCTGCCTTTGTGATCTTATGACGGTGATCGGTAATGGTGATGCCCAATGGCTTACGCTGGTAAGGCAGGGTTTTAAAAGTACCATTGGCAATACTTTCGTAATCAAAAATAGCTCCGGGATAAATTTCATCGAAGTTCCTGTTTAAGATAGCCGTTTCCTGGGTATGAACTTCTCCTGACCATTTTTCAATATTACAGGACCAGTTATCGTTCTTTACCTGCTGGGCAAAATTAGGATCGGGCACGATCCATGCATAGTTACTGACGTTGCGTTTAGCGGTTACAGCTACCTTACCGCCACCGGCGAGGCTGATATCCCTTTTGTCGAGTACGGGATTAGGCCTGAGTTTAAATTTAAACTCCGGTTTTTTGACCATGACCATATCGGCCAGGCTGCTTTTCTTTTTAAACACAACTTTTGGGGCAGCCGCAGTGGCCGCCAGTTTGGGCTTGAGGACTTTTGACATAATGAATTTTCTTTAAGGTTTAATAAAGAATAAAAGTACTATGTCAACCATCCCAAAGTCAATACTACAAACTGGTGAAACTTTTACGTAAACAGCGATACGGGCTGTTTTTCATACCACGAAGAGGTAAATATGTAAACGGAGTTCTACGTGCTGCTATTATTCGATAGGATTGTTTTTCCGGCGCAGTTCCATTTCCCTGGCAATGGCTTGTGCGCCGGCATCCTGTGTGTTCAGCTGTTGAATAATGTTATCATAACTTTCGGCATCGCGGTTCTGGCTTAGTTTAAAAACATTATCCAGGGCTGTTACTTTTATTTCAATGCCAACAATAGCGGGTAATAGTTTGCGGATATAATCATCGGGCAACTGATCGTAAGCTGCTTTTGATTGGGGATTGTTTTCAAAATGATCGGTGGTACGACGCAGTATATTTCTCAATCCTTCTTCATCCATAAACTTAAGTTGCCCCCGGGCATGTACGCTGATATAGTTCCAGGTACTGGCAGAGGGCGCATGTGTATACCAGGATGCACTGACATAAGTATGCGGCCCGGTAAATACCACCAGTGCTTCCGGGTTATTGACAAAAGCTTTATGGTGATCCGTGTTTTTCATGATATGGCTGGTCAATACCAGTTCACCCTCCACTTCATCAATAAAAAAAGGCACCTGCGTAGCAGCGGGGATATTTTGGTTACTCCCTATAAGCATGGCAAAAGGATTTGCCTGCATAAATGCGAGTACTTTGGTCCTGTCTTTTTCGGTATAGTAGGAGAAGCTGTACACGGGACAATTAGATAATTAGGTAATTAGATAATTTGGTTATGAATAAAGCAGAAGGCTGAATGCAGAACGCTGAAAGCTAAATGCAGAACGCTGAAAGCCAAAAGTCTTTTGCATCCTCCTATTGTCGAACAGGATTACCGAACGATGCAGTGAGTGACACAACCGGCCTCCCCTTTTGGGGTCGCGGGCATAGGAGTCATGCAGCCGGTTACCTAAAACTATTGCAAGACTACTGGACCTTGTTTTCAGTTATTGTTTATACACTTTGCTTTACCTTATCGGCAAATTCCCTGAAAGCGTTTTTCACCATTTCATCGTTGCTCAGCATGACCGGTTTACCCGCATCACCACCTTCGCGGATATTTTGTACAATGGGAATCTGGCCCAGGAAAGGTATCTCGTATTCTTCAGCCAGGTTTTTACCGCCTTCTTTACCAAAAATATAATATTTGTTATCGGGTAATTCGGGTGGTGTGAAATAACTCATATTCTCTACCAGTCCCAATACTTTTACATTCAGCTGCGCCTGTCCAAACATAGCAATACCTTTTTTGGCATCGGCCAGGGCCACATCCTGCGGTGTGGACACGATAACAGCACCATTTACGGGCACGGTTTGCATAAGTGTTAAATGAATATCGCCGGTGCCTGGAGGCATATCAATGACCAGGTAATCCAGCTCGCCCCATTCCACATCGCTGATAAATTGTTTGATAGCACTGCTGGCCATAGGACCACGCCATACCACCGCGTTTTTTTCATCAACCAGTAAACCGATACTCATAAGACTGATGCCATATTTTTCCAGCGGTACGATCATGCCCTTACCATTCACATCTTTCATCATAGGACGTTCGCCGCGAACACCAAACATAATGGGCACACTTGGACCATAAATATCGGCATCCATCAGGCCTACTTTAGCGCCATTCTCCGATAAGGCAATGGCTAAATTGGCCGCCACCGTACTTTTGCCCACGCCGCCTTTACCACTGAATACGGCAATGATTTTTTTAACCTGGGGCAGTATTTTACGGGCCTGGGCCGTTTCGGGCTGTTCTGCCTGCTTGGCCGCAAAATTCACCCGCACAATTACATCCTTATGTACCAGCTTTTTTAAAGTGCCGATACATAACATTTTTAACTGGTCGCGGATCTCGGCCGACCGGCCGGCTACAGATAAGGTGAAAGAAACATAATATTTCTCTACCACAATATCCTGCACCATGTCCTCAGATACGATATCTTTTCCGGTTTCGGGGTCCTGCACATTTTTGAGTGCATCCAGTATAATTTGCGAAGTAATTTCTGCCACGACTTTATTAAAGCTTATGTTAAAAAAATTAGAATGATGCAAAGTTAAACATACAAACGGCTAATTTGTTGTCTGAAATCCACAACTTGTACTTAATTTTACTGTGTGAAGAAATATTTACAATACTTTTTAGTTACTGCTTTTTTAATCCCCGTTGCTGCCAAAGCGCAATTTGAAACAATCAGAGACTCTGTTGTTCAGTTATACGGTATAGTAATGACCTCCGATAGCCTGGTAGGTATACCGGCGGTGAGTGTAATGGTAAAAGGCCAGAACCGGGGTACCCTGACCAATAGTGAAGGTGTTTTTTCCATTGCCGTTTTAAAAGGCGACCAGATTGAATTTTCGCACGTAAGTTATAAAAGCAAACTGGTGACCATTCCCCGAAATATTGAGGGGAACCAGTATAGTATGGTACAGTTAATGGTAAACGATACGGTGTACCTGCCGGCCACTATTATCAGGCCCAGGCCCACCCCTGAACAGTTTGCCCGCGATTTTGTGAACACCAAAGTACCGGATGATGATATAGAGATAGCCCGGAAAAATACCGATATTGCTACACGGAAAGTGTTGTTAAAGACCATGCCCGGCGATGGTGGCGAAGCTACCCGGATACAGTTTAATAATGTAGCCAACCAGGCCCGCTACCAGGGACAAACACCGCCCATGAATATATTTAACCCGGCTGCCTGGGCAGATTTTATACAATCCTGGAAAAGAGGAGATTATAAAAAACAATAATATATAAACCAGTTATAGAAAATCCCGCATTGAGTTGCGGGATTTTTTTATACTTCACTATAATTTTATATGTCAATACGTCCTTTTTACCTGCGAGTATTTATCTTAGTTCTTTAAAACATTTACATGCGCCTGTTTTTTCTCCCCTTTCTTTTAGCTCTATCTATTGCCTGCCTGGGGCAAAAACAACAAATTCTGAACAGCGATTTTCAACCGACGGAAGGAAACGACTCCAAGTACCTGGCCATTACGGAGAAAAAGGATGGCAAATGGCACCGGGTATTGTATCTCCTGCACCAGACTACCGTTGCTATGCAGGGCTGGTACCTGGATGAAAAATGTACTATTGCCGACAGCTTACAGATCTGGTACCATGATAATAAAGCCGTTAGCAGTATTAAGGAATACAAGAACGGGGTAATGAATGGTACTACCCTGGAGTTTCATGATAATGGCATGATGAAAGACTCTGTTACCTATGAGAACGGACGCCGTAAAGGCATCAGCCTGGGATGGGATAAAGACGGGTATATAAATGACAGTACCAGTTTTGACGGCCAGGGTAATGGCGTGCAAATGCATATGTATAGCGGCGGTGAAGGGAAAGTGTACAGTGCCGGCCGCTGGGTACAGGATACGCTTAAAAACGGCACCTGGAATTATTACCATAAAAACGGCACCGTAATGGCCAAAGAAATGTATAAGAACGGGAAGCTGGAAACCTGCAAGTGTTTTACCGAAACCGGTGACCCCATTGCTGATGAATTATGCATTGAGAAGGAGGCCGAATTTAAAGGAGGCCAGAACGGGTGGGCCGCTTTTTTAAGAAAGAACCTGGACGCCAATGTACCGGTGAGGAAAGGCGCGCCTGTTGGCTACCACAGGGCCATGGCACTGTTTGTAGTAGGAGCAGACGGGAGCATCAGTGATATAAAAATACTGCACGATCCCGGCTTTGGCATGGGAGCAGAGTTTATACGTATTCTTAAAAAATCACCCAAATGGGTGCCTGCGCAACAGTACGGCCGTACGGTAAAAGCATACCGCAAACAGCCTCTAACCTTCGTGGTACAATAATCATTCGTTTTTATTCTTTTCTGCAAACAGAAACCAATATTTGCGTAAGCATATCTGCCCGTATCGCTTACATTTGCAGCATAACAGATTGCTAAGAAAAAAATAAACTTTATGATCGTTTCAGTAATTGGAGCCGGCACCATGGGTAACGGCATTGCCCACGTTTTTGCCCAGCATGGTTTTACCGTTAACTTAATTGATGTATCGGCCGCACAATTGGAAAAAGCTATTGCCACTATTGGTAAAAACCTGGACCGCCAGGTAAGCAAAGCAGCTATTACTGAAGAAATAAAAAATAATACTCTCGCTAATATTACCACCCATACCAGCTTTGAAGGCATTGGCAATTCAGGCCTGGTGGTGGAAGCAGCAACAGAGAACACCGAACTGAAATTAAATATATTTAAACAGATAGATGCCGTTGCACCGGCAGGTTGTATACTGGCTACCAATACATCCTCTATATCCATTACTAAAATTGCGGCAGTAACCAACAGACCCGAATCGGTAATAGGTATGCATTTTATGAACCCTGTACCGGTGATGAAACTGGTAGAGATCATTAATGGTTATGCTACCGATAAAAAAGTAACCGAAACCATTGTTGCCCTGAGTAAACAGTTGAATAAAGTACCCTGTGTAGTAAATGATTATCCCGGCTTTATTGCCAACCGGATTTTAATGCCCATGATAAATGAAGCTATTTATAGTTTATACGAAGGTGTAGCCGGTGTGGAAGAAATTGATACTGTTATGAAGCTGGGCATGGCCCACCCCATGGGACCTTTGCAATTAGCCGATTTTATTGGCCTGGATGTATGCCATGCTATTTTAAAGGTTTTACATGATGGTTTTGGCAACCCTAAATACGCTCCCTGTCCTTTACTCACCAATATGGTAACCGCTAAAAAATTAGGCGTAAAATCGGGTGAAGGTTTTTATGTACATACGCCCGGAAGTAAAGAACTAACAGTAAGCCCTGCATTTATAAAATAATAATTAATACCCATGAAACGGTTCTTCCCTCTTTTGCTGCTGGCAGTAGTGGCTGCCTGTAACAATAAAAGCGAAACTTCACGGTCGGTGGCATTAGAGACCGCTACCCTGATTGTAACGCCTGTTACGCCCAATACCTTTACTCATACCAGTTACCTGCAAACGCAGGATTTTGGTAATGTAGAATGTAATGGTATGATCGTAACGGATAATAAGGAGGCCATTATTTTTGATACGCCTACCAACGACAGCGCCTCCAATCAACTGATCAGCTGGCTGACGGATAGCCTGGGTTATACTATTAAAGCCGTTGTAGCCACCCATTTCCATAATGACTGTTTAGGTGGTCTGAATGCTTTTCACCAGCATAAAATCCCCTCCTATGCCAATGCGGCTACTATCACATTTGCTATAAGGGATAGCCTGACGGTACCACAACATGCCATTAACGACTCCATATCGTTAACAGTAGGCAATACCAGCGTGGAGGCGCGTTATTTCGGCAAAGGACATACCCATGACAATATTGTTGGATATTATCCAGGTGAAAAGGTACTGTTCGGAGGATGTTTAATAAAGGAACTGGATGCGACCAAGGGCTACCTGGGCGATGCTGACACCACTGCCTGGTCCAATACGGTAAGGCAGGTTAAACAAGCTTATCCTGGTGTAAAAAAAGTGATCCCTGGTCATGGTATTACAGGCGATGTTTCGCTGCTGGATTATACGATACAATTGTTTGAACCCAAAAAATAAATCTAGAACCGGCATAAGCCGGTTTTATTGTTTACAGCCTGCTTCAGCCATGCTTTTGTATCAGGGTTTTTCCCATAATGGCAAACCTGTTAAGGGCTTCAGTACGCCGCTGTCATTATGCCACCCCTGGGTTAAGCTGCCATTGGTCACTATAATAAAAGGCGCCGGCAGCACAATCTGGTAACGTAAAGCCTGGTGAAAAGCGCTTTCGCCCGCCAACACTTCAGGCGCTTTACATTCCACTAACATCCAGGGTTTTGTATCCTTATCGTACACCAGTATATCAAAACGTTTTTTCAGGGTTCCCAGTTTTAATTCCTTTTCAATGGCAATCAATTGAACGGGGTATAACATTTCCTTTACCAGGTACTGCACAAAGTTTTGCCGCACCCATTCTTCGGGCGTCAGCATTATCCATTGTTTACGGATGGGATCAAATAAAAAGTCTTTGTTATTTTCCCTTTTAATGCGAAAATCAGGCTCCGGAAATTTTACCTTTATCATGAGTTCAAAAATAAAACATTATATTCGCCGATTAACCAAAATTTAAGCTGAAGGCTGAAGGCTGAAGGCTGAAGGCTGAAGGCTGAAGGCTGAAGGCTGAA
>CAYUMH010000009.1:36348-40621 GCA_964445775.1 uncultured Terrimonas sp. | reverse complement strand
GCTGAAGGCTGAAGGCTGAAGGCTGAAGGCTGAAGGCTGAAGGCTGAAGGCTGAAAGCTGAAAGCTGAAGGCTGAAAGCCGGGAAGACGGAAAGATAAATACAATAAGCAATGGGCAATAAACAAAGTTTGAAGCCATTGATCAACGCCTTACCGGATCAAATAATTATTAATTATTAACTACTAATTATTAATTAAATATTCAATTGTCCATTAACCAAAACTACCTATATAAAATAATAAGATTATGAAGACAAAAGAAGAAATAGTAAACAACTGGTTACCCAGGTACACCGGTGAAAAATTAGAGAACTTTGGTAAGTACATCCTGCTTACCAATTTTAGTAATTATGTAAAGCTGTTTGCCGAATGGCATGGCGTGGAAGTAATTGGCCTGGACCGCCCCATGCAATGTGCCACAGCTGATAATATCACCATTATCAACTTTGGTATGGGCAGCCCTGGTGCAGCTACCATTATGGACCTTTTAAGCGCCATAGAGCCGGCAGCGGTTTTATTTTTAGGCAAATGCGGTGGCCTGAAAAAACGGAATAAGATCGGCGACCTTATTTTACCTATTGCGGCTATCAGGGGTGAAGGTACGTCTAACGACTATTTCCCGGCAGAAGTACCGGCCATGCCCGCCTTCGCTTTACAAAAAGCTGTTTCTACTACCATTCGTGATTATGGAGTAGATTACTGGACCGGCACTGTTTACACCACCAACCGCCGGGTATGGGAGCATGATGAAGTTTTTAAAGAATACCTGCAGGATATCAGGGCCTATGCCATTGATATGGAAACAGCAACCATCTTTACTGTTGGCTTCTATAATAAAATACCTACCGGCGCATTACTATTAGTGAGCGATTCGCCCATGATACCGGAAGGTGTAAAAACAGAAGAGAGTGATAAAAAAGTAACCGGTAACTTTGTAGAGAATCATATTAAGATCGGTATTGACTCATTAAAACAACTGATCAATGACGGTCTTACAGTAAGACATTTACGTTTTTAAAACTTAATGTATGAAACTACTATCTTTATTAACAACCGTATTACTGGTTAGCTTGTTCAGTGCTTGCTCAGGTACTAAAAAAAGCGGCTCACAAACTTTAAAAGCCAGGCTGGAAGTACAGGGCATTTGCTCTAACTACACTATTAAACTATTAGAGGGCAACCTGGATAAAAGTTTAATAGAGGCCAACTGGACCGATGAAACGACCGGCACGGCTTATACCAATGTATTTGGCCTGGCCAATCCCTGTAATTTTCCTTCCGGCCTTAAAAAAGGTGATGAGTTTTATTTTGTAATAGACACCAGCAAACAACAGGATTGCGCCGTTTGTATGGCCTACTACCCTACGCCACAAAAAAAGTTATCGATAAAAGTACTGCCTAATCCATGATGCCATTACTGGCCATAAAGGATCTTTCCATTGCTTTTAAAAACGAAAGCGGGTTAACACCTGCTTTAAAAAATATTTCGCTCACTGTAAACAGCGGGGAGATTCTTGCCCTGGTAGGAGAATCCGGTTCGGGTAAATCCATCACTTCCCTATCTGTATTACAATTACTACCAACACCGCCTGCTGTTTATACTTCGGGGCAGATCTTATTCTCGCAGGATGGCAATACTTCCGTGAACATACTGGAGCAAAGCAGGAAGGCACTACAAAAGATCAGGGGTAATAAAATTGCCATGATCTTCCAGGAGCCCATGACCTCGCTGAACCCGGTACATACATGCGGGCAACAGGTAATGGAAGCCCTGCTTACCCATAAACCATTATCGGCAGTGGAAGCAAAGGCAAAAACCATTGCCTGGTTTGAGAAAGTAAAGCTGCCCAACCCGGCTGCTATCTTTGACCGTTACCCGCACCAGTTAAGTGGTGGCCAGAAACAAAGGGTAATGATCGCAATGGCCATGTGTTGCGAGCCGGCCTTACTTATTTGCGATGAGCCCACTACGGCTTTAGATGTAACGGTACAAAAAACAATCCTTACACTTATTAAGGAATTACAGCAGCAGCTGAATATGGGTGTTATTTTTATTACCCATGACCTGGGCGTTGTAGCCGAAATAGCAGACAAAGCCATTGTGATGTATAAAGGGGAAATAGTAGAGGCGGCCCCGGTAAAACAGTTATTTACAAATCCCTCCCACCCCTATACCAAAGCCTTACTGGCCTGCCGCCCGGTTAATCACCCACGTGGAAAACGTTTACCGGTAGTGTCCGATTTCTGGCACCAGGGTAAAGCTATTACGACAATAGCGGCTACTGAGGAACCGGTCATCGCTCCCGCTCCTGTAAATGCTCATACCCCCCTGATCAGGGTAAGCAATTTATCGGTATGGTTTCCCGCTAAAAAAGCACTCTTTGGCAAACCCACGGCCTTTAACAAAGCAGTGGACAATGTGAGCTTTGACGTGTACGATGGAGAAACCTTAGGCCTGGTAGGCGAAAGCGGCTGTGGTAAAACAACATTAGGCAGAACCCTGTTACGCCTGATAGAACCCACTGCTGGAAGTATTACCTATAAAGACAAATCACTGCACAGCATTTCAACCCGTGATCTGCGCAGTATGCGGAAGGATATCCAGATCATCTTCCAGGACCCCTACTCATCACTAAACCCACGTATCAGTATTGGTGAGGCCATAGCCGAACCGATAAAAGTACATGGCCTGGCAAAAACAGAAAAACAAAGAAAGGAGCTGGTGGTAAACCTGCTGGAGAAAGTAAACCTGAGTGCCGATCATTATAACCGTTACCCCCACGAATTTTCCGGTGGTCAGCGGCAACGTATTGTTATTGCAAGAGCGCTGGGATTAAATCCTTCTTTTATCGTGTGTGACGAATCGGTATCGGCTTTAGATGTAAGTGTACAGGCACAGGTATTGAACCTGTTATCCGACCTTAAAAAGGAGTATGGATTTACGGTAATCTTTATCTCGCACGACTTATCGGTGGTACATTATATCTGCGATCGTATCATGGTGATGAATAAAGGAAAAATTGAGGAATGTGGTGAAGCCAGCCAGATCTATCATCATCCGCAGCAGGCCTATACCCAACAACTGATAGCGGCCATTCCAAAAGGCATTGTATAAAAAAGCCCCTGTTGTAAACAAGGGCTTTTCTTTTATCAGTATTTAAGATTAAACTGTCCGTAATCCAGTCCCGCATACTCCTCGTTCACAAAGAAACGTGCACCGCTTTTCTGCAGGGCATATTTGTATTTTTTTACTTCTTTTTCCAGTTGCTTTTGTAAAGACTCCTCTGTTTCTTCTTTTAACTTAACATCGGTAAATACGGCAAAACTGTAAGGGTTGTTGCCATACGAATTAGAGCCTCCATAGTTAAAGGAGTATCTTTCTTCACTGGCCGATTTAATGATCTTTTCATCCATCAGCAAATTATTACCATCGGTTGGAACCAGGCCGGTAGCCGCAATTTTCCACACCAGGTCATCTTTCTTGGTTTTGTATTTAAAGAAATAAATATACCCTTTTGCCTTATCAGTTGCTGTTTCCATCTTCTGTATAAACACCAGGGTATCGGGACGGTTATAACCGGTTCTGTTGGCCAGCAAACGGCTTTTTGCCAGGTCTGTCAGTGAAGCATACTCTTTGGGGAACAGGTCGGCCTTTTTCAAACGGGCCAGGTCCTTATACAGTTCATAACGGTAATCATCCTGTTTGGCAAAATAAGCAACCAGGGTATCATCATAAGGTTTATTGTTTTTTATCAGTGCTTTCAGCGTGTTATACTTCAGTCTTTTATCGCTCACTTTTTGTACATCCGCAAAATACTGTTTCACCGCGGCCTCCTTATCCCAATAAGGCAATAAAAGTGTATTATACAGTGCCAGGCGGCTATTGCCTTTGCCATCCCCATCTCTGTATCCGCCATAAGCAACCGCTTCATCATCTTCCGCATCTTTCGCTTTTTCTATGGCTTTTCTCTTTTCACTTATCAATTGCTTTTTCAGTTCATGTTTTGCCTCCAGTAAAATTTTACTGTATTGCGATTTATAATCTTTTGTCCTGATAAAGCTGCTATCCACCAATCTGGCCGTCAGCCTTAAAATGGTTTCTTTATAATCTTCCAGGTTGATCAATGGCAATAGTTTGGCATAAATTTTTTCTGTCAGTGCCAGTGTATCAAACAAATTATCGAGGAACATGCCATCGGCATAAGAGCTGCGATAAGAATAATCTTCGTCATCCGTCACATCAACCGTTACAACAGGATAATCATACTCATTGC
>CAYUMH010000009.1:8656-36338 GCA_964445775.1 uncultured Terrimonas sp. | reverse complement strand
ATTGCGGTATTTATTACTGAACTCCAAAACCGGTGGTTCGGCGGTAACAATATCGCGGAAGGTATTAAAGGAATGTGCTGTCCCCTGCATCAGCAAAGCCTCCAGGGCACGGTATTGCAGGTCTACCGTATCGCTGGTAGCATAATACAATGTTTTTAAATAATCGGTTGCTTCTTTTGTCGGTACCTGCCTCAGCTTACTGATCAAAGCTGATTTAGTATCCATATACTTCTTCTCCGTCCATTTCAGCGAACTGATCGCTTTCTGTAAGTTCGGAAAATCGGCCGCATCCATTTTAACCGAGGCAATATTGTTCACTGCTCTCTTCTTTACTACCGTATCCTGGCTAAAATAATCGGCAAAGAAAACCGCTCCTTTTTTCACATAAGGGTTATAGCCCTTCAGCGTATCCGCAGGGGTAAAGCTGTCAAAAAAAGATTGCAGGAAAGCACTGGGACTGGAGAGCGTATCTGTCTGCGTGAAAATGGTAAAGGAAACACCTTCTTTATAAAAGTTTTTATACCAGAACTGGCGGCTGCTTTTCGCATCGGCCAGTTTAAAGTCTGTCACTTTAGTTTGATCGGGTAATACTTTTGTTTCCTTTTTCCTGACTATCCAGGTAGTATCTTTCATCATCCTGCCCATCTCGCTGTCAATATCAGCGCTATCGGCGGTATAATAGTAACGCGGGTTTTTATAAAAGCTTACAAAAATTCTTTCGCCGGTAGAATCGTTCTCCACCACACTGCTGCGGTATACACCATTCTCCAGCAGCCCGTCTTCAGTTTCCTCCTCCTCTTTACCATAGGCACTGTATTTAGGAGCAGGCAGCTTTTCTTTTTTCGACTCGGGAAAAACCGGCGACTTCACCGTAAAGTATAAGGAAGTATCAACACGGTTAGTGGCATCTTTGTATATAAATGGTTTGATGGTAAAAGACTGGAAGAAATCCTGCATTTGTGGTATTTCTTTTTTACCCGTTGCCAGTAAGGTATAATAATGCGGGCCCTGGATAATGTAACGGGTTTTATATACATTACCCTGTTTGCCTTTATAGGTTCTTTCCATAGCCGGGTAATTGCCTACTTTCAAATAAGTAGCCGCGGTAATGGCCGTATCAATAAACGGCGAAGTAGCAAAACTTTCATCCATCAAGGACAGGTCAAATTTATCATCACCTAAAAAACTGCCGTTGAATACATCGGTACGGATCACACTATAACCCGTAGCTGTAGCCGAATCAATGGCATCAAACAGCCAGTTATCTGTTTTTTTAGCATAAGGTGCGTGAGGCATTTTTACCGTAAAGCCTCCGAATGCAGGTGTATAATTTACCCAGGTTTTACCGGCCGGCTTCAGTTGTATACTGTTAAAGAATTTATTAGCTTCTTCCCCCTTCTCCACATAATCGCCATTACCGCTGATTTTAAAAACAATCAGCTCGGTGGGGGTCATTACAATATTATAACGTTGTGTATCGCCGCGTCTTGTTTTGTTGGTAATATCCAATACCTGGTAGCCATTCTTAATAATGGTTTTCTTCTGAATGATCCTGCCGGGTATATTTTCATATAACATGCTATCCACTTTCTTCTGCACATCCTGTAACGAATGGCCCCACATCCAGCTATTGGTTTGTAAACGGGTTACCATGTAATAGCTGCCATTGGCCATATCGGCATACTGGCGCTGTTCAAACATACCATTCATAGAAGGCGATTCAAACAATTTGCCGGGCATTTCTACCGAGTATAAACCATCTTCCGAACTTTGTTTATTAAAGGTCACCGGCACTCTTATTTTATCAACCGCATTTTTATGTTCACTGTTCCGGATACCCATTTTTACAGGACGTAATGTATAACCCATTTCCCGCAACATTTCAATTACACCACGCGGACCAGGTAAGTGAGCGGCTCCTACGCCTACAAATAATACGGCGCCTGTTTTAATGATAGAGTCAATATTATCGGCCTGTATCTCGTTTCTTTTGTACAAAAACTTTTCATCAAAAGCATCGGAATAACTGTTGAATTTATTGATAGAGTCCAATAGATCCAGGTCGCCGCTGCGGTAAGCCTCCTGCAGCTTCATGGGCGACATATTGATGTCGTACTCATAACTGCGTTGCTTTTTATTCTTTTCCTTGGCAGCATCGGCATAAGCTTCCATCATTAACTTCATGCTTTCGCCGTAATGCTCTACCCCGGCCACTTTTTTGCCCCATTTTTTGCCACACTGGTAAATATACATATCCAGGTAAGTGTCCTCCTCAAAATCACTGGCATCATTGCCATAACTACGGTACAATAAATTATTAATGATAGAGGGACTGGATGCCAAAGCCCAGGGGATCATTTTTTCGTATGCATCAAACTTCAGGGTACTGCTGGTCAGGTAGTCACCAAACGAGGCATTATACCCCATCCTGCGCAGGTAATCATAACCCATATCATCCTGCTCGTATTTATCCATATCATCCTGCCAGGATTCCGGATTGGTTTCCAGTGCCACCACATCGGCATGTTTTATTCCGAGGTAAAAAGAATCGGACAGGTTAAAAGCAATTTTACTGCTTACGTGCATGGTACCAAACAGGTGTGAGGGCTTTTTAAGGCCATTCCCCGATATTTCCCATAATAGACTCGGATATTTTTTTTGAGTGGTTATTTGTGCTGACAACCCGGTAATGAAGAACAAGACAACTGCAAGTACGGCTAAACGCTTCAGTATCATACAAAAGATAAGTTTGGTGGACAATAGTAAAAATAAGATGTCTTTATTACAATTTTACATATTTAACAATCATTATAGCTTAAAATAAGCATGGTTTTACCATGGGGGATTCACAATTGACAGGTGATAATGGAATGTTTAATTAATAATTAGTAGTTAATAATTAATAATTATTTGATCGGGTTAGGGGTTGATCAATGGCTCCAGCTTTGTTTATTGCCCATTGCATATTGTATTTATCTTCCCGTCTTCCAGACTATCCAACTTCCTGTCTTCCTGACTTCCGGACTTTCTGTCTTCCCAACTTCCCAACCCTAAACCCATAAAAATCAATAAATTACTAATAAAATAGGGGGGGAACTGTCTACATTATTAAAAATTACGTATTTTTTACAAAGTTTTGTACCTTTGCACACTTTCGTTAGCTATAAAAGGTTAACAAAACTGACAAGCCCGGTGCCGTAAGACCGGGGATTGCCTTTCTTCCACTTGGTTGTAACTATATGCCTTGCGCATAACAATCACCTGTGATAAAGACCGTCTCCTGCACTACTATACCGGTAACTTTTCAGCAAGCTATTTAGAATAAAAATTATAATTACCGCATGAAGCTTTCACAATTTCGCTTTGATCTACCCTTAAACCTTATTGCACAAACTCCTACAAAAAAACGTGAAGATGCTCGTATGATGGTGGTTCACCGCCATACCGGACAAATTGAAAATAAATACTTCCGCAATATCCAGGATTATTTTGACGATAAGGATGTATTTGTAGTAAATAACACCAAAGTATTTCCTGCCCGTATGTACGGCCGCAAAGAAAAAACAGGTGCTAAAATCGAAGTTTTTTTATTGCGTGAATTAAACCGTCCCAACCGTTTATGGGATGTAATTGTTGACCCTGCCCGTAAGATCCGTGTAGGTAATAAATTATACTTCGGCGACCAGGAAGATCTGGTAGCAGAAGTAATTGACAATACTACCAGCCGTGGCCGTACCATCCGTTTTTTATGGGAAGGCAGCGAGGAAGAGTTCCGTGCGCAATTAGAAAAATTAGGTGAAACACCTTTACCTAAATACATCAAACGCAAACCGGACGAAGAAGATAAAGAGCGTTACCAGACCGTATATGCCAAGCATGAAGGTGCGGTTGCCGCCCCTACTGCCGGCTTACACTTTAGCCGCGAGCTGATCAAACGTTTAGAGATCAAAGGTATCCGCTTTGCCGAGATCACCCTGCACACAGGTTTAGGTACTTTCCGTCCTATTGAGGTAGAGGACCTGAGCAAACATAAAATGGATGCCGAGTACTACCGTATTGATGAAACAGCCTGCAAAATTGTAAACAAAGCCAAAGAGTATGGTCACCGTATCTGCTCTATCGGTACTACAACCATGCGTGGTATGGAATCATCATTCACCGCACAAAAATTATTAAAACCTTCAGAAGGCTGGACCAATATGTTCATTCACCCGCCTTATGAGTTTAATATTGCCGACTCACTGGTGACTAACTTCCACCTGCCAAAAACAAGTTTACTGATCATGACCTGTGCTTTTGCCGGTTACGAATTAGCGATGGAAGCGTACAAAAAAGCCATTAAAGACAAATACCGTTTCTTCAGTTACGGTGATGCCTTATTGGTTATCTAATCAAACACAAGTTTACCGATACCAGAACCGCTGCCTTAGCAGCGGTTTTTTATTGCACCATAGTCTGGTTCAAAATTTGTAGCTTGGGTATCATTAAAACACTTGTTATGGATAATTCTCCTGTTATTTTAACCATGCATTTTAATGCGCCTGTGTCAAAGGTCTGGAAAGCGCTCACCAGCAAAGAGCAAATGAAAGAATGGTATTTTGACGTACAGGATTATGAACCGGAAGTGGGGAAAGAATTTCACTTTTTCGAACCCGGTGGCACCAGCTATTTACATCAATGCAGGATACTGGAAGTAATACCTGAAAAAAGATTTTCCCATACATGGGCTTATCCCAAATTTTCAACCGGCGAAACAACGCTTACCTGGGACCTGGAAGCAGCAGGAAGCGGTACAAAACTCACCCTAACGCATGCAGATATTGAAAACCTTGCAGAAGCAGGGGAAGCTTTTTCCAAAGCCAGCTTTACCGAAGGCTGGAAAGGTTTTGAATTAGGATTAAGACATTTCCTGGACCGTCCCGAAGGCCTGGGTACATTAACATTCAGCGTGAATATAAACAGCACACCGGAAAAAATATGGTCACTTATGTGGGATAAAGAAGGATATGCCCAATGGACCAAACCTTTTAACCCGGGCAGCAGTATCAGCGGCAATATTGAACAGGGAGGCCGGGTACATTTTTTATCGGCCGAAGGCGATGGCATGTATAGTAATGTAGACACGTATGTACCCAATTTTTATATTGCCTTTAAACATATTGGTACAATAAAGGATTTTAAGGAACAGCCGGTTGATGCAGCGACAAAAAAATGGTCGGGCTGTATTGAAACCTATACCTTGTACCCTAATGGCAAGGGCGGATCAACATTGAATGTAAAAGTAGATGTGGAGCCTGCGCATTTCGATATGATGAACAATGCATTCCCAAAATCATTACAGGCACTGAAAGAGATGGCGGAACAATAGGACATGTTATTTAAAAATTATGCCGGCGGGCTTGTATAATTAAAAGACCGTTTTCTTTTACCCCAACAGATAGCACAGGACAGCCTGCCCTGCCTAATAACTAACTTGCTGACACTAATACCCCGTTTGCCATGCGTTTTGCCAATTACTGTCTTGTACTTGTGTCTATTCTGTTTTCCCATGTTATCCTTGCCCAGTTACCTGCATTTCCCGGGGCCGAAGGCTTTGGCGCTTTAGCTACCGGTGGCCGTGGCGGTGAAGTATACATAGTAACTAACCTGACTGATAGCGGCCGGGGCAGCTTTCGCGATGCAGTGAGTAAACCCAACCGCACGGTGGTATTCAATGTCAGTGGTGTGATCAGGCACACAGAAAGAATACAGGTTGCCTCCCATATTACCATTGCCGGCGAAACTTCTCCGGGTGTGGGTATTGTTATTTATGGCGTAGGAGTTTCTTTCAGTAACAGTAAAAATATTATCGTCCGTTACATCCGGTTCAGGGGAAGCATTAATATGCCACGTGGTAAATGTACCCTTACGGCCGATGATGCGCAGGATATTATTTTTGATCACTGCTCGGTTCAGTGGGGCCGCTGGGATAACCTGCACATACAGAACAGCAACAATATTACCCTGCAACATTGTATCATCGGCGAGTCCATCGATCCGCAACGTTTTGGTGCTTTGCTGGAACGCCCCACCAATCTCACTATTCATAATAGTTTATGGATTGATAATACCAGCCGCAACCCCAAAGCCAAAGCGGCTATTGAATACATTAACAATGTAGTGTATAACTGGGGTACAGGGGGCGGTTTTGTTGGTGGTCATTCCGCCGCCGATCATTACCAGGATATCATTAATAATTATTTTGTAGCAGGACCCAATTCCAACCAGGGCTTCTTTAGCATGTTCTCTGCCACCGACCATGTTTACCATACCGGCAATATGGCCGATATGAATAAGGATGGTATACTCAATGGCCGTGCCGTATCAGATACCGATTTTGTAAAAAAAGAAGGGCCCACATTTATTGCTGCCAGGCAACATAAAGCACCTGTACCAGTTACCATCACCGATGCCGCTACAGCTTTCAGGCGTATATTAACCCGTGCCGGCGCTTCCCTGCAGTATGATGCAGTAGACCAGCGGTTAATGAATTACGCCAAAACCATCGGCAAGGAAGGAGCTATTTTTAAAACCGAGGCCGATGCAGGCGGGCAACCCGATATAGCTATTACTTATGGGCCTGAGGATAGTGATGCTGACGGCATACCCGATGCCTGGCGCAGCAAACAAAAATTAAAACAAAAAAGTACGGCTATCAATCCCAAAACAGGTTATTCCTACCTGGAAGAATATTGTCACCGTTTAATTGCAGAGAGAAGCAAATAAATGCGCCGGAATAATCAATTTTACCAGGCTCCATCCGGATAAAACCCCGACAGTTCAGGATAGCTAAACAGATTATCCTGGGTAAAATTGCTATTTGCGTGCCGCTACAAAACAGTAGCCATGCTAAACCTGCTTTGCCATGCCTGAATAGTACTTACGTTGCCGGGACAGGGAGTTTATCTGCTCCTCATTTTACCAGTCTTTATTGGCACCTTCATTAGTCCTTTCACCTGCAAAAAAGGTTTATTAACCAGCTGTCACCGATAGTTTCCGGGCTATAACAGCGTCTAAATTGTCATTACTAAATTATTCTTATCATGTTGAAGCGAAACAGTGTTCGGGTATTAGGTTTATTAATAACGACTGCCGGTATCATATTCAGTTGCAGCGGTGAAAAAAAAATCAACCGCCAGGTACTGGTAGAAAGACATACCGTAAAACTGAATGCTGCGGATACATTAGCATCACTGACAGTAGGTAACGGATCTTTTGCTTTTACAGCAGATATTACCGGCCTGCAAACTTTTCCCGAGTTTTATGCCAAAGGGGTACCCCTGGGCACACAGAGCGAATGGGGCTGGCATAGTTTTCCCAATACAGAAAAATACAGGTTTGAAGAAACCCTGAAAGATTTTGACCTTAACGGCCGTCCTGTTTCTTATTCCGTACAGGTAAAAGAGCCGGAGAGAAGTAAGAAGGCTGTGGACTATTTCCGTATGAACCCGCACCGCCTGTTCCTGGGCAACCTGGGTTTTGAGATCACTAAAAAAGACGGCAGTAAGATCCTGATCACCGATGTAAAAGATATACAGCAGGAACTGAATTTATTTACCGGCCAGATACATTCACAGTTTACCATTGAAGGGGAGAAAGTAGACGTGATCACCTATGGTCACCAGCAGGAAGACCTGGTGGCAGTAAAAGTGAACTCGGCCCTGATTGAACAAAAACGTTTGAAGCTCAATATCCGCTTCCCCTATCCTACCGGCGGCTGGGGCGATTTCAGTAACCACTTCAGTAATCCTGACAAACACACAACCACCATTACCGGCAATAACAATACATCAGCCACTATTCAGCATAGCCTGGATACCACTACCTATTTTGTACAATTGCAGTGGAATAAGAATGCGGCTATCACCAATAAAGAAGCGCATTATTTTGTGGTAAGTCCTGAAGGCGGTAATAGTTTTGAATTATCCGCACGTTTTGCACCCAAAGCAAATACAAATAGTTTACCTGACTTTACAGCCACTGCACAAAACAGTACAAATGAATGGAAAAAATTCTGGTCAAGCGGTGGAGCAATTGATTTTGAAGGCAGCACTGATAGCAGGGCCAAAGAACTGGAACGGCGAATTGTATTATCACAATACTTAACCAAGGTACAATGCTCGGGCAATTATCCGCCACAGGAAACCGGCTTAACCTATAACAGCTGGTATGGACGTCCGCATTTAGAAATGCATTGGTGGCATGGCGTGCACTTTGCATTATGGGGCCGCCCGGAATTACTGGAAAAATCCTTGAACTGGTACTTACAACCCTCAGTATATAACAATGCAAAAAAAATTGCTGAGCGTCAGAAATATGATGGCGTACGCTGGCAAAAAATGACGGACAATGCCGGTGAAGAAGGACCATCTTCCGTAGGCGCCTTTTTAATATGGCAGCAACCGCATTTTATTTATTTCTCGGAACTGATCTACCGTGCAAAAAACGATGAAGCTACATTGAATAAGTACAAGGATTATGTATTTGCAACAGCCGACTTCATGGCCTCCTACCCACACTTCGATTCAGTTACCGGTAAATACAATTTAGGCAAAGGCGTTATTCCTGCTCAGGAACGTTTTAAAGCCGTGGAAACATTTAACCCTACTTACGAATTAGTATACTGGCGCTGGGCTTTACAAACTGCACAGCAATGGCGGGAACGTTTAAAATTAGCGCGCAATAAAAAATGGGATGAAGTACTGGAAAAACTAGCACCACTACCAACACAGGGCGATAAATATTTATTTACCGAAAGTGGTACCGACTCCTATACCAACCCTGTATATAAAACCGATCATATGTCTGTATTAGGTGCATTTGGTATGATGCCGCAAACCGGCACGATGGATACAACCCGGATGCAGAATACCTTTAACTGGATATGGAATAACTGGAGCTGGCATGAAACCTGGGGCTGGGATTTCCCCATGACTGCCATGACCGCCTCCCGCTTAGGCGATGGCAAACGTGCAGTGGAAGCTTTATTAATGCCCATACAAACCAATACCTATTTACCCAATGGCCATAACTACCAGGAAGGCCGCTTAACCATTTACATGCCCGGCAACGGTGGTATACTGAGCGCCATTGCCATGATGACCGCAGGCTTTGATGGCGTAAAAGAAAACAACCCCGGTATCCCTAAAGATGCCGGCTGGAAGGTGAAATGGGAAGGACTGGTGAAAATGCCTTAGTGGATAGATATTAGTATGTAGATTTCAGTATGCAGTATGTAGATTATAGTATACAGTATGTAGATTTTAGTATACAGTATATATATTTCAGTATACAGATTGTTGATTTTAGTATACAGGTTAAAGTATATAGATCAGAGAAGGAACTTTTTACTTTTTAATTTAAAATTTTTACTTGAAACATTTTTCAATACCCATACTATCCCTGTTACTGCATTTGTTACCCTTTACAACAAGTGCGCAAAGGCATATGGAATACCTGGACCGTGGTGTAGTGGCCATACCCAACGACAAAGGCCAGGTTTTTATCAGCTGGCGTTTATTGGGTAATGACCCGGAAAATATAGCTTTTAACCTGTACCGTACCGCGAATAACAAAACCACGCTTTTAAATAAAACACCCCTGCGTACTGTCACCAATTTTACTGATGCCGCTGCAAATACAAAAGAGGTTAACACTTACACAGTAAAAACTGTTTTACATAACAAAGAAACCGGTAGCAGCCATCCTTATACTGTAAAAGCAAATGCGCCGGTTTACTTATCCATTCCCTTACAAACCCCGGAAGGTTATACGCCTAATGATGCATCAGTGGGTGATGTAGATGGCGATGGTATATACGAGATCATCTTACACCAGGTTGGGCTTGGCAAGGACAATAGCCAGGCAGGATTTACCACTCCTCCTGTTTTACAATGTTATAAAATGGATGGCAGTTTATTATGGACCATCAACCTGGGAAAAAATATTCGTGAGGGTGCGCATTATACCCAATTCATGGTGTATGATTTTGATGGTGATGGTAAAGCCGAGCTGGCCATGAAGACAGCGGATGGCAGTATTGATGGTAAAGGAAGAGTAATCGGCGACAGCACCAAAGACTGGCGCAACAGTGAAGGTTATATTCTTGCCGGGCCGGAGTTCCTGACCATGTTTGACGGCTTAACCGGTGAAGCTTTATCCACTGTAAACTTTAACCCGCCGCGCCATCCCGATACCATCACTCCTACAGTACAACAACTAAAAGACCTTTGGGGCGATGGACGTGGCAACCGTATGGACCGCTTCCTGGGCGGTGTAGCTTACCTGGATGGCGTAAGGCCCAGCCTGATCATGTCACGCGGTTATTATACCCGCACTACCCTGGCTGCCTGGAATTTTGTGAACAAACAATTACAGCCTGTCTGGTTTTTTGATAGTGAGGATGGCACACCCGGCAATAAAGCCTATGGCGGACAAGGTAACCATAGTTTAACCATTGCCGATGTGGATGGTGACGGCAAAGATGAAATTGTATACGGCGCCATGACCATTGATGATAATGGAAAAGGTTTATACACAACCGGCTTAGGACATGGTGATGCCTTACATGTAACCGATCATGACCCCACACGCCCCGGGCTGGAGGTGTTTGATATACAGGAACGTTTTGATGATGCGGGAGCCAGCTTTCGCGATGCCCGCACCGGTGAAGTGATCTGGAAAAAAGCATCCGTTAAAGCCGGTGAAGATGGTGAGGGTCCCGGTCGTGGCCTGGCTTTAAATATTGATCCGCGTTACCCCGGTTCTGAGTGCTGGGTAGCCGGTGCAGGTATCTATGGTTTGTTTGATGCCAAAGGTAATAAAATAGCCAACCGTACCCCGCCCTGTAATATGGGTATTTACTGGGATGGCGACCTGTTGAGTGAAATATTGAACAGTACACAGATCAGCAAATGGGATTACAACAATGAAAAAAACATTCCCTTATTAAACACCCGTCAATACAACTGTGCACATAATAACGGCACCAAATCAACACCGGCATTGGTGGCCGATCTGTTTGGCGACTGGCGGGAAGAAGTAATTTACCGGACAGCGGATAATAAGGAGCTGCGCATCTTCACCACCAGCATCCCTACCCAACACCGTATTTACACCCTGATGCATAACCCACAATACCGTTTAAGTATTGCCTGGCAGAATGTGGCTTATAACCAGCCGCCTCATGTTGATTATTACCTGGACGAAGCCGCTCCCCTGCCCAAACAACCAAATATTAAAATCATTCATCCTAATAAGTAATGAAGCATAAAATTCTTGTCCCGGCATTGATACTAGCGGCTTTTATCAGCGTGGCTTTTGTATACAACAACAAAAAGCCCGTACTGTATATTATTGGCGACTCTACCGTTAAAAGCGGTAAAGAAACGGATAAAGATATTATCTGGGGCTGGGGCAGTTTGATCGCTCCGCATTTTGATACCAGTAAGATCTCCATTGAGAACCACGCCATCGGTGGCCGCAGCAGCCGCACTTTTATTACTGATGGCCGTTGGGATAAAATACTGGCCACTTTAAAAAAAGGCGATTATGTGATCATGCAATTCGGTCATAACGATGCCAGTCCTTTAGATGATACAGCCCGTGCCCGTGGTACGTTAAAAGGTATTGGCAATGACAGTATGGCTACTTACAACCCGGTACGTAAAATAAACGAAACAGTGTACAGCTATGGGTTTTACATGCGCAGGTATGTACGCGAGACAAAAGCCAAAGGCGCTATTCCCATTATCTGCTCACCCGTACCCCGTAATAACTGGAAAGACAATAAACCGGTACCCAACGAATATATTAACTGGGCACAGCAGGTAGCCAAAGAAGAAGGCGCTTACTATATTCCTTTGTTTGAACTCATCAGCGCCGCTTATGAAAAAATGGGCAAGCCGGAAGTAGATAAATTCTTTCCGCAGGATAAAACGCATCCCGATAAAGCCGGCTCCGCTTTAAATGCAGCACAGGTAGTGGAAGGCATTAAGAACATTAAAAAAGATAACCTGAAAAAATATTTAAGAAAATAATAAGGGCGTTCCCCTGCGGGTCGGGCTTTCCGCTGCAATCTTTTTGTGCTCAGCACACAAAAAGTATTTCCGCTGCAATCCCTAACGCAATCCCCCTTACAAAGTATAACGATAAACCAAATAATGATGAGCGTGAAATTGTTTTTTATTGCAGCAGTCCTTGTAAGCAGTTTACAAATCCAGGCGCAACAGTTGCCTTCAAAAAAAGAATTGTTGACTACCATGCGGCTGACCAACCAGTATTTTATGGATAAATGGCCCGATGCCGGTAAAACAATTATCACCAATAAAGAACGTCCTTCCAGTATCTGGACAAGAGGTGTATACTACGAAGGTTTGATGGCCTTACACAATGTAGAAACACAAAAGAAAAAGAAGAAAGAGTATGTTGACTATGCCATGCAGTGGGGGCAGAAACACAAATGGAGCATGAACGGTGGCATTAAAACCCGCAACGCCGATAACCATTGTGCCGGCCAGACCTATTACGATCTCTACGTTTTACACAAACGTAAAACGCCTTACATGTTAGACAGTATTAAAGCCAGCATTGATATCATGTTAGCCGGCGATAAAATTGACGACTGGTCATGGATCGATGCCCTGCAGATGGCCATGCCTGTTTTTGTGTACTTAGGCAACGAATTTAAAAACCCGGCTTATCATAACCGCATGTACGAGATGTATGCCTATACCAAATACAAACATGGCACAAACGGCTTATATAACCCCGCTGATAAATTATGGTGGCGTGATAAGGACTTTGATCCACCCTATACCGAACCCAACGGCGAAGATTGTTACTGGAGTCGTGGTAATGGCTGGATAGTAGCCGCACTGGTGCGCACTTTAGACGCTTTACCTAAAACCGACCCTCACTACCAGGAGTATTTACAGGATTTTAAAGACCTTTGCGAAGCGACTGCCAAAGTACAAAGGCCGGATGGTTTATGGAATGTGAGCCTGCATGATCCTAATCACTATGGCGGTAAAGAGATCACCGGCACCTCCCTGTTCATTTATGGATATGCTTATGGTATTAACAAAGGCATTTTAGACCGGAATACTTATTTACCGTTGATCACCAAAGCATGGAATGCTATTGTAACAGATGCGGTACACGCAAACGGTTTTTTAGGTTATGTACAAGGTACCGGTAAAGAACCAAAGGATGGCCAGCCGGTAACACATACCAGCAAACCCGATTTTGAAGATTACGGTTTAGGCTGTCTCTTATTAGCGGGCAGCGAGATATATAAGATGAAAAGGTAGTGCCAATTAGATAATTTGGCAATTAGACAATTAGGTAATTGAAAATTGACTAATGAGATTAATTACCAGTTCTATAGTTTAATAACATGAGGCCATGAGAGCCACGGTTCTTGTCTCACGAACCGATACCTCCCTTTAGGGTTAGGGTATAACAAAAAGAAAAATATAATTGTGCGAGTGAATAAAATTATAGCAGGGGTAGCGTTGTTTATATTGTCGGGACAAATGGCAGCACAAAGCCCGTGGCCGGTGGTAAACAAAACGGCTAAACCATGGACCCGCTGGTGGTGGATGGGCAGTGCGGTGAATGAAGCAGATATCAATAGTATGCTTACCTCTTACCAGGAAGCTGGTTTAGGCGGTGTGGAAGTAGTGCCCATTTATGGCGCCAAAGGATACGAGCAACAGTATATTGAATATTTATCGCCGCAATGGGTACGCATGTTAAACGCCACCATCGACAAAGCCAATCTGTTAAACATGGGCGTAAACATATCGGTAGGCAGTGGCTGGCCCATTGGCGGGCCGCAGGTAAGTTTAACCGATGCAGCTACCAAATTAGTAATACAGCAATACACCATTAACGCCACGCAGCCCTTTACCACAAAAATTGAAATAGACGATAGCAAACAAAAGAACCTGGAAGGCGTTGGCGTAAGCGCTATTACCGCTTATGGCAATAAAAATGAGGTGTTAGATATCAGCTCTTATTTACAACCCGGCGGCACCCTGAACTGGAAACCCGCCTCCGGTGAGTGGAAAGTATATGTAGCTTTTAATGCCAAAACAAGGCAACAGGTAAAACGTGCAGCGCCTGGTGGTGTGGGTTATACGCTGGATCATTTTTCCAGCAATGCCATCAATCATTATTTACAAAAATTTGACCAGGCATTAGGTAATACCAAAGCTAAGATACATGCATTTTACAATGACAGTTATGAAGTATTTGGCGCCAACTGGACCCCAAACCTGTTTACTGAATTTGAAAAAAGACGCGGCTATAGTTTAAAACCTTATATAAAATACTTAACCGGTAACGACAGCAGTGAACTGGTAGCCCGGATAAAATCGGATTACCGTGAAACCATTGCTGACCTGATGCTGGATAACTTTTCCCATCCTTTTACTGAATGGGCACACCGGAATAAATCCTTATCCTTAAACCAGGCACACGGATCGCCGGGTAATTTACTGGATATGTATGCGGCGGTGGATATACCCGAAACCGAAACATTCGGCTCTACCCCATTTGATATACCGGGTTTAAAGCGTGATACAGCTGATACCAAACATGCAGATCCTGATTTTTATATGTTTAAATACGCCTCATCGGCCGCACATATAAAAGGCAATAACCTGGTATCCAGCGAAACCTTTACCTGGCTGGGCGAACATTTTAAAAACAACTGGGCACAGTGCAAACCGGAGATAGAGCAGTTGCTCTTAGCCGGTGTCAATCATATGTTTTACCATGGCACTACTTATTCACCACCCGCAGCCCCATGGCCGGGCTGGTTATTTTATGCATCATTAAATGTAGTACCCGAAAACAGTTTGTGGCCGCACTTAAAAGGTTTAAACGAATATATTACCCGATGCCAGTCGGTATTACAGGCCGGCAAAGCCGCCAATGATGTATTATTATACTGGCCGGTATATGATCAGTGGCATGACAGCAAAGGACTGGATATGCCCTTCAGAGCGCATAACCTGAACAAATGGCTATACCCTACCGATTTTTATAAAGATGCCGTGTGGTTACAAAAGAATGGTTATGCTTACGATTTTGTATCGGATAAAATGATAGAGCAGGCAACCGTTAAGAACAACCAGGTTCAGGTTGACAATAATGGTAATATTTACAAAACCATCATTATATCGGAGAGTGAATTAATGCCGCTGGCTACTTTTAAAAGCCTGTTACAACTGGCCGACAATGGCGCCACCATCATTATGCAACAACTGCCGGCCGATGTACCCGGTCTGCACCGTTTGGAAGAAAGACGCAAGGAACTGAATGATATTAAAGAGAACCTGACCGTTGAAGTAGTCAGTAAAGGCTTAAACGTAATTACCAGGGGAAAAGGCAAAATTGTTATTGCCAATACCCTGCAAAAAGGGTTACGTCATGTACAGATAGCCGGTGAAGATATTGCCAAAGCCGGGTTACAGTATGTAAAAAGAATGGATGCAGATACAAGCTACTATTATGTGGTAAATCATACCCCTAATAATGTTGACAGTATTTTTTCATTTAATACCATTGCAACAACAGCAAAATTATTAAATCCGCTGACCGGTCATTCGGGTACTATTATCACCAGCCAGGTAAACAGCAAACCTGCCATACGCCTGCAATTGCAGCCCGGTGAATCAATGGTGATCAAATTTAGTCATGCGCCTGTAGCCGGCTCCCCCTGGGTATTTTACAAACCGGCCGGCACACCGGTTGTTATCAATAATAAATGGGAATTATCATTTGCAAAAGGCGGACCCGCATTGCCCGCCTCCCGTATATTAACTAAGTTAAGTAACTGGACCAGCCTGGGTGATACAACAGCTGATAATTTTTCAGGGACCGCTGTATACAGCTCTTCTTTTACGATCAATAAAAAAGCAGAAGAGTATTTATTATCGTTGGGCGAAGTGAACGAATCGGCCAGGGTTTGGATCAATGATAAGGAAGTAGGTATTTTATGGAGCGTGCCTTACCAGGCTAATATCGGCCGGTATGTAAAAAAAGGCAAAAACACCATTCGTATTGAAGTGGCCAACCTGATGGCTAACCGCATACGGTATATGGATCGCAATAATATCAGCTGGCGTAATTACCACGAAATAAACTTTGTGAATATCCATTATAAAAATTTTGATGCTTCCGGCTGGAGAGTAATGCCTTCGGGTTTGGCCGGGCCGGTGCGTATTACACCTTTGAAACAGACTCCCTGAATGATGAATTATGATTTTTGAATGATGAATTATGAATTGGAGTTGGAAGTTGGATATGATCGCCATTTTAAAAAAAGTGCCATGTTAAAATTTTTATTCGCTTTATCGGGTTTGTTGATAAGCATTATTGTGGCAGCACAATTAAAGCTACCGGCATTGATCAGTGATAATATGGTGTTGCAGCAAAATAAACAAGTGGCGGTATGGGGTTGGGCTGCGCCCGGTGAAATGATCACCATCACTCCCTCCTGGAATAATAAGGCTATAACAACAAAGGCTGATGCCAAAGGAAAATGGCAGGCAACACTACAGACAAATAAAGCCGGAGGTCCCTATACTATCGAATTTAAAAGTGTTGATAAGATAACAGTCAACAATGTATTATTGGGTGAAGTATGGCTGGCATCGGGCCAATCCAATATGGAATTCCCAATGGGTAAAGGCGAAGGCTGGCGTACCGGTGCACACAATGCGGAAACGGAAATACCCAAAGCAAACTATCCCAATATCCGTATGATTGATGTGCCTAACCGGGTGAGTGATGTACCACAGGAAGATTTTAAAGGCGAATGGCAGGCTTGTACGCCGGAAACGGTGAAAGATTTTTCAGCCGTGGCTTATTTCTTTGCCAAAGACATACAGGCTGCTACCGGTTACCCAATCGGTATTATTAACAGCACCTGGGGCGGCACACCGGCCGAGTCCTGGACAAGAAAAGATATTTTAGAAAGTGATACCGGTTTTCAAAAAATACTGGAACGTTATAAGCAGGATGTAGAAAAATATCCAGCCGCTTATGCCAAATATAAAACCAGTTATGAAAAATGGAAGGCCGATACTAGCAGCAATAAAAAAGGAGCGCCCAAAGAACCCGTAGGTCCTAACCATAATAAATCGCCCGGTAAGTTATACAATGGTATGATCGCCCCGCTTATTCCCTACACCTTACAGGGGATGATCTGGTACCAGGGCGAATCTAATGCCGATCGTGCCTGGCAATACCGTCGCCTGTTCCCGGCAATGATCAAAGGCTGGCGAGAGGACTGGCATAACAGTAAACTCCCTTTTTATTTTGTGCAGATTGCCCCTCATCGCAGCCAGGGTCCTGAAATAAGAGAAGCACAGTTATATAGCTGGCAAACCACACCCTACACTGGTATGGTGGTAAGTACCGATCATGGCGATTCACTGGATATCCATCCGCGTAATAAAGAAGTGATCGGGAAACGATTATCGCTTTGGGCTTTAAAAAATGAGTATGGTAAAAAGTCCGTGGTAACCTCTGGTCCCGTCTACCAATCTATGAAAGTAAACGGCGATAAAATTATTATCCGATTTAAGTATGCAGATGGCATATATGCTTACGCCAAAGCGCCATTACAACAGTTCCTCATTGCAGGCGATGACCAGCAGTTTATGCCGGCACAAGCTATTATAAAAGGCAATACCGTTATTGTATGGAATAATGCAATTACAAAGCCGGTAACCGTACGTTTTAACTGGAGCAAAGTACCCGTAGCCGAATTATACAACAAAGCCGGATTACCCGCAACACCATTCAGAACAGATAACTGGCCGGTGGCAACGCAGGGGAAAGAGTGATGATGAATGTTGAATTATGAATGTTGAATTATGATTTAGGATTTAAGAATTAGGAATTAGAAAATCGGAATGAAGAAGATAAACATGATAAGCAACGGGCAATAGGCTATAAGCAAGCTTTTAAACCTGCAAATATTACTTCCGGTTTATTGCAAACCTATGAACCATTAACTATGAACTATTAACTAATAATAACGCCATGCATATATTAAAAAAAAATTCTCTGTTATCTCTTTTTATTTGCCTTTCATTTGTTTCCTCATACAGCCAGGCACAGGAGCCGGAACCAAAATGGGCAAAGAAAGTGGGTGCCAAGAAATTTCCTTCCTCGCAGAAACTATTTTATGTAAACGATTATGGTGCGGTGAATGATACGGTAACGGTTAATACAAAAGCCATACAGGCAGCTATTGATGCAGCAGCAAAAAATGGCGGAGGTATTGTCGCCTTCCGGCCTGGTACCTATGTTACAGGATCTGTTTTTCTGCAAAACAATGTTAACCTGCGTATTGACCTGGGTGTATTGATATTGGGATCGCAAAGTTTTGATGATTACCCGGAGATTGATACCCGTGTAGCCGGTATTGAAATGAAATGGCCCGCTGCACTGATCAATATGATCGGTGTAAAGAATGTAGCAATAACCGGTAAAGGTGTGATCAATGCAAGAGGCAAGTTTTGCTGGGATAAATACTGGAGTATGCGCCGCAATGAGTATGAACCCAAAGGCCTGCGCTGGGTGGTAGATTATGATGCCAAACGGGTACGCACTATTTTAACCCAGGATGCTGCTGACGTTAACATAAAAGACATCACTGTAAAGAATGCCGGCTTCTGGACCGTGCAATTATTATACTCCACCAGGATAACGGTGGATGGTATTATCATCCGTAATAACGAGGATGGCCATGGTCCCAGCACCGATGGTATTGATGTAGATTCTTCCAGCTGGGTACTGATACAGAATTGTGATATTGACTGTAATGATGATAATTTTTGCCTGAAAGCCGGCCGTGATGCAGATGGTTTAAGGGTGAACCGTCCCACTGAATATGTAGTGATCAGGAACAGCCTGGCCAGGCGTGGCGGCGGACTTGTAACACTGGGGAGCGAGACCAGTGGCGGCATCCGTCATGTATTGGCAACTGACCTGGTAGCTATTGGTACCGGCAATGCCTTTCACGTTAAATCCGCTGTAACCCGTGGCGGTACAGTGGAGGATATCCATATCAGGAATATCACGATGGACAGTGTGAAAAATGCCATTAAGTTTAATATGAACTGGAACCCCACCTATAGCTATTCCAAACTACCGGCAGGTTATGACAGCAGCAATGCTCCTGCACATTGGAATAAACTGCTAACGGTAGTTACACCGGAACAGGGCCGCCCGGTATTCCGTAATATGTACATATCCAATATACATTCCAGGGGCGCTTTACTGGCTTTCAGCAGTACCGGCTTACCGGCATCCTATGTACACAATATTCACTTTAAAAATATTGACCTCACCGTTAACGAATCGGGCATTATTTCTTTCTCAGAGAACTGGACCTTTGAAAATGTGATCATCCGCCCAAAAGATGGTAAACCTTTTAAAGTGGATAATATAAAAGGGATTGACCTGCAGCAGGTATCTTATAAATAAATATCCGCAACCGGTCCTTTATTTTTTGATGTACACTTCAATAGATCCTGCCGTTTCGCCCCTGCGCGGTGCAGGGAAAGCATCTACCCTGTTATAATGGTTTAACAGGGTATCCCGAACCCTGAAAGGATAAAAGTTATTAAGGGAGGGAATGTATTCGAATAAAACAAGGTCATATTCATTACGGACGATCCTTTGTTCAAACATCTCGGCCTGTTTATTAAACATACCCACACCCAGGTGATACCACAAAGGATAATGACTGCCGCTTTCCAGCTTATAAGGTATTTCAACAGCCAGTGGTGTTAACTCCGACATATTCAACACCCGCAGTTCACCTGTTTTATTTTTCACCAGGTCCATATTTAATAAACGTTCCATACCATCAATAGTAGGCTGCGGCATGTAGATTTTATGGAAAGATTTAAGTTTGGAAAAACGCCATTGTGATTCAGGGATCATATTGGTATCCACCGGTGACAGGTCGATCATATAGGTTTCCTTGTTCACCACATTTTCGGCTGAAGCATTAGCAGCCATTTCCTTTGCCGGTTTGCCATGGCTGATGATACGGCTGATATACTTCCAGTACACCCCACTCCACCACAATAATATACCCAGGCTACCAATTACCAATACTTTGGTAGATGATATTTTATCCTTAGCTATATCAACAATGGCATATAAAATATACACAATGGCAAAGCTGTGAAAGAAAATATTATTATCCGGCGGTGTATAACTGGTAACCTGGAAAACAGCTGCTTCCAGCAAAATACCCAGCGTTAGTAACAGGAACAACATTTCCTGTTTATTGCTCCACAGGCTTTTCCATTGCCTGAACCTAACAAACACCAATATCGCTATCACAAAAATGTAAAACTTGATCCACTGTGAAGCGGCAAAGAATTCATTCAGCAGATCGGTAGAAGAGATCCGTGCGGAATGTGGTGCCTGGCCATGATTGAACCAATAAGAAAAGCCCTGGTTGGCAAATACAAAAATGAAGAAAAGCAGTAACAACAGGAATGTCCCCAGGTATACTGCAATATCGACCCAGCGTTTACTTTGTAAGGCAGCATAGGCCACGAAACCTGCTCCCAGTAAAAAAGCCATCGCCCCGGCATCCTGCTTGGTCAGGAAAGAGCAGACCATGAAAACGGCTGATAATGCCAGGTTAAATATTATATTTCCATTACTTTTAGCCACCAGCAATCCTTTAAACAGGAAGGCAAAAGCCACAATTTCATATACGATCACCGTATGATTATACCAGGGCCAGAAGTTAAAAAAGGAAAAAGATAAACAGTATAACAGGATAGCCACAAAAGCGATCACACTATTTACACCCAGGCTTTTTAATATAGAACGGAATGCAAGGCCCGATATAATATTAATAAAGACCTGCGCTTTGATCAGGGTAACCATCTGCGGTCCGAAAATCTTGAAAAAAATACCTGGTATCACCCAATACATCCCTCCCAGCGGTGTACCAAAGTCTCTTAAGGGCAGTTCTCCGTTACTGATCCGGTAAGCGCCTTCCCAGGATAAAAATATATTCACACGATAAGGGAATGTGCTGAACAAGGGTACCATCGCCAATAATACGATCAGCACTATTGGTGTAATGTGGAGGAACCTCTTGTTTTGCAAAAGCTGGCTAACGGTCATGTGACTTATTTTTATGTAAACATATACTAAAAAACATAATACTAAAAGCGATGCTATAAATTATGCGTATAAGTTTGTACTTTGGCACCCAATATTAAACCTCGTGGCATATATTAAACTTTTGCGTCCCAAAGACTGGGCAAAGAATATATTTCTCTTTATCCCGCTTTTTTTTGCCGGTGAAATAACCGATACAGGCAAGGTATTGGAAGTATTATTGGGTTTTATTGCTTTTTCAGCAGCTGCCAGCAGCATTTATATATTGAATGACTACCGGGATATTGAGGATGACCGTAAACACCCGGTTAAAAAATTCAGGCCCCTGGCCAGTGGTGCCGTATCTAAAAGTATAGCCCTGATCATTGCTATTGGCCTTATCATCTTTGCATTCGGACTGGCCTGGTATATCCGTGATAAGTTCCTGTTTGTACTTGCCATTTACTATGTTATCAACCTGGGTTATTCATTCGGCTTGAAAAATGTTTCTATACTGGATATTATTTTACTGGCTGCCGGCTTTGTACTGCGGGTTAAAGCAGGGTCTGTTATTGCGCAGGTACCGTTATCAGAGTGGATCATTATCATGGTATTCCTGTTAGCCCTGTTCATGGCCATTGGTAAACGCCGTGATGATGTTATTTTAAAACTAAGCTCAGGCCAGGATATGCGTAAATCCATCAAAGGTTATAACCTTGATTTTTTAAACACCTTGATGGCCCTGATCTGTGCCGTGATCATTGTTGCTTATTTTATGTACACCATGAGCGAAGAAGTAATGGTACGTTACCAGACACATCGCTTATATTATACCTGCCTGTTTGTAGTGGCGGGTATTATGCGTTATTTACAGATCATTTTTGTGATAGCGGACTCCGGCTCCCCCACCAAAATATTGTATAAAGACCGTTTTATACAGGTAGTATTGCTGCTTTGGGCTGCCAGTTTCTTTGCTATTATTTATATGAAAGATTACACCCTATTTAAACTGAACTAAAGGAATAAACAACCCGGTAAGATTGACAATTATTTAAACTATTGATACTACATGCCCTCCGTACTTATATTAGGCGCTACTTCTGACATGGGATTTGCCACTGCAAAAAAATTTGCCTCCCAGCAATACAATATTCAACTGGCCGGCAGAAACCTGCAGGCATTAGCACCGCTTCAATCAGATATCCAGATCCGTTATGGTGTAACCTGCAGTACGCATCTCTTTGATGCAATGGACTTTAACAGTCATGCTGCTTTTTATACCAGCTTAACTGAAAAGCCTGCTATTGTGATCTGTGTAGTGGGTTATATGAACGATAATGAAAAAGTAGCTGCCAGCCAGGAGGAAACATTGCGTACCCTGCATACCAATTATACCGGACCCGTAAATATCCTCAACATTATTGCCGCCGATTTTGCCCGTCAAAAAAAAGGAATTATTGTAGGCATCAGTTCTGTAGCGGGTTTGAGAGGACGACAGAGTAATTATATCTATGGCAGTGCCAAAGCCGGTTTTACCGCTTATTTATCGGGATTAAGGAATAAACTATTTCATGATGGTGTACATGTTGTTACGGTGTTACCAGGTTTTGTTAATACCAAGATGACCGCCGACCTTAACCTGCCCAAACTATTGACCGCACAACCGGAAGATGTTGCCAATGTTATTTATACAGCAGTAAAAAAGAAAAAGAATATCGTGTATGTAAAGTGGTTCTGGCGCTGGATCATGTGTATCATCGTAAACGTACCGGAGTTTATCTTTAAAAAGAAAAAACTGTGAAGTCGATCGCCTTTTTTGATTTTGACGGGACCATTACCACCAAAGACACTTTGCTGGAATTTATTAAGTTCTGTAAAGGAAAGCTGAGCTTTTATAAGGGCTTTTTGCTGAACAGTCCTTACCTGGTGGCGTATAAAGCAGGTATTATCACCAATCAAAAGGCAAAAGAAAAAGTGCTGGCCTATTTCTTTAAAAACATTACGGTCGCTGAATTTTCACGCCTGTCCGACCAGTTTACCCAAACTGTTTTACCCGGCCTCATCCGCCCGAAAGCATTGGAAGAGATTGCCCGTTTGCAACAACAGGGAACCGAAATGGTGATCGTTTCTGCCTCCCCCGAAAACTGGATCAAACCTTGGGCCACCAAAATGGGTATGGATTTAATTGCGACCAACCTGGTTGTAGAGCAGGATAAGCTAACCGGTATCATCAACGGCCATAACTGTTATGGCGAAGAAAAGGTAAACAGAATCAATAAATTATACAATTTGGCCAGTTACAAAACCATTTATGCTTATGGTGATAGCAGTGGTGACCGGCCGATGCTGGCCCTGGCCACCCAGGCCTTTTATAAACCTTTCCGGTAACTGCACCATCTTTTCCCCTATCCATCCCCGGGTTTTACCCCGGTTTCTTTCCTGTTTTGCGCACAGGGAAATCATTAAAAACATGTGCCCAAAGTGGCGCTGAATCAGTTTTTCTCTTTACTTTTATGTAACCAATCTATCTTCCAATCCCCATCATGACTAAACTAATCTGATTTCTTCTAAAGTTTTAAACCAGCCGGTTTAAAATTGAACTACCTCCCTTGGAATAATCTTTTAGTTACCTTAAAAAGTTTAGTTATGAAACTGAAATTTACCTATGCTGCTGCACTTGTATTGTTAACCTCTTTTGTTTCCACCAATGTATTTTCTCAAAACCACTATCGCACCCATAGTGACGGCAACTGGACCGGCACTGCAGTTTGGGAGATGTCTGCTGATGGCGTAAGCGGATGGACCAATACAACTGTTGCTCCTACCACGGCTGATTTAACCGTTCAGGTAAGAAATATTGTTGTGATCAACACCAACGTGAGTGCGGATCAGCTTACCATTACTAATACAGGCTCCATCCAGGTTACAGGCGCTGCCGGTGTTTTACAACTGGCCAACGGTACCGGTGATGACCTGACTGTAAACGGTACTTTACAAATAGATAATTTCGCGGCAAATGCTGTAAGCGGGCCGGGAAATGTAGTTATTAACGGTACGCTTAGCTGGATTGGCGGCACCATTTCCGCACCTGCTGCAATCAGCAGCAGTGGTATTGCTAACTTATCCGGCAACAATATCAAATATCTACATGCTGCGCTTACAAATAATGGTGTTATTAACTGGAGTACAGGCGCTTCAAGCGGTGGTATATACTTCAATAACAACATCACTTTCACCAACAATGGCACCATTAATGAGAACTTCTCTTCAGGCAGGGGCTTTTTCAACGAAGGTGGTACTACCAACCTTTTTCTAAATAATGGTACTTTTAACAAACAAACCACACAGACTTTTAATAACCTGACTGTTCCTTTTACTAATTCGGCAACCGGCATTTTATCCGGTATCGGAACATTTAACTTAACAAACACGGTTACCAATAACGGTAAAATAAAACCAGGTACTTCACCCGGTATATTAACCGTATCAGCCGGCACTTTACATAACCAGTCTGCTACCGTTGACCTGGAAATACTGAACAACAGTGGTGCAGGTACAGGATATGACCAACTGGCTATCACCGGTACACCCAACCTTTCCAATGTTATCATTAACGTTATTGATATATCACCAACCAATAACCCTGCACCTTTAGGCACTTATAACAACCTGATGACCGGTACCTTTACAAGTTTGAATATTAACAATGTAAACGTTGGTACAAACTACTCAAAAGCCGGTACTACAGGCGCTTCGCTTGCTATAGAAAAAATTGCTTTATTTCCATTGCCGGTGATCTGGGGCGAGTTTAATGCAGTTGCCAAAAACAATGAAGTAGTATTGAACTGGGAAACACTTGCCGAAGAAAACACTGCCAGCTTTGTTATTGAACATGCTTCCGGCAGCAACACCAATTATACAGCCATTGCTACTGTTGCGGCCCAGGGCAATAGCAACACCAGCAAAAAATATGAGTATCGCTTTACCAATCCTGACAGGGAAAAATCTAATTTCTTCCGTATCAAACAGGTTGATATTGACGGCCAAAGCAAATACTCTGATGTTCGCATTGTAAAATTCAGTAAAGGCAATATTGTTAAGGTAAACACTTATCCTAACCCTGTTACCAGCAAACTGAATATCAATGTACAGGTTAACAATATCTCGGTTTCGTTATCAGATATGTACGGTAAAACTATTTTAACCAAGTTATTACAAGCGGGTAACAATACCATTAACATGCAGCCTTATGCTACCGGTTATTACCTGGTAGGTATATATGAAGATGGTGTTTTACTGGAAACCAAAAAGATCGTTAAACAATAATTACGAACAGAACAGTAACATAAAAAAAGCAGCCCATGAAGTTTCATGGGCTGCTTTTTTTATAAAGACTTTATAGCGTTTATTGCTTCAGTAATTTAACTGTTTTCGAAATCTTATCCATTCTTACAGTAATGAAGTATACGCCTTTAACAAGCCTGGATACATTTAGTTTTTGCACCGTAACCACATTGTGTCCGGTGAACTGCTCCTGTAATACGACCATTCCTTTCGCATCTACCACTACAATAGAGCCTTTGCTTTGTGCGCCGGAAGTGGTCAGTACCAGGGTAACCTGGGCCTGGTTCATCACAGGGTTAGGGTACAATTCCAGTTTAGTCGCGTCCGGTCCTTTTACCTCTACCAGAACAGTATCCTTAGCAATGGCGCCCATGTCATCTGTAACGGTAAGTTCAAATGAATAAGTTCCTAAAACCAATCCTGTAACATTGGTAACAAATGCACCCGGCTCAACAATGGTGTAAGCCGAAGGTCCGCTTACCTTACGCCATTCTTTCGCAATAATTGTTCCGTCAGGATCAGAACCTGAACCGCTTAATAGCACTTCATCATCGGGCAAGGTAATAACCAGGTCATTTCCGGCATTGGCAACCGGTAATTGGTTCCTGCTGGCAACTTCCTCATTTACGGTTACAGTTACAGTAGATGATGCTGTTGCACCGCTGTTATCGGTAACCGTCAGTTCAAAGCGGTATACACCGGCTATTAACCCGTTTACAACCGTCTGTAATTGTGATGGTGATACAATATTATAATTACCCGGGCCACCTATTTTAAGCCATTGTATGCCTGTTATAGAACCGTCGCCGTCATTTGCCGTACCGGTTAAGATAACTGAGTTAGTTGGCAATGTAATATTCACACTATTTCCGGCATGTACAGTGGGCGCCTGGTTGGCAGCAGGGTTCACCGTTACATTTACCGTAGAAGACGCTGTAGCACCGTTGTTATCGGTAACTGTTAATTCAAAACTGTATACACCGGCTGTCAAACCATTGATCACCGTTTGCAGTTGCGAGGGTGATACAATATTAAAGCCGGCCGGGCCACTCGCTTTACGCCATTGTATACTTGCGATAGAACCGTCGGCATCATTGGCCGTACCCGTTAAGGTAACAGAGTTATTAGGCAAAGTAATACTTACATTATTACCGGCATGAACGGTTGGTGGCTGGTTTACTGCAGCATTCACCGTTACATTTACGGTAGAAGATGCGGTAGCACCGCTGTTATCAGTAACCGTTAATTCAAAGCTGTATACACCCGCTGTCAAGCCATTGATCACCGTTTGCAGCTGCGAGGGTGATACGATATTAAAGCCGGCCGGACCACTCGCTTTACGCCATTGTATACTTGCGATAGAACCGTCGGCATCATTGGCCGTACCGGTTAAGGTAACAGAGTTATTAGGTAAAGTAATACTTACATTATTACCGGCATGAACGGTTGGTGGCTGGTTTAATGCAGCATTCACCGTTACACTCACTACTGCCGATGCAGTAGCACCCTCATTATCGGTAACCGTTAGTTCAAAACTATATACACCGGCCGTTAAACCATTGATCAGCGTTTGTAACTGTGTGGGTGATACGATAGTAAAGCTGGCAGGACCGCTCAGTTTACGCCATTGTACACTGGCAATAGAGCCGTCAGCATCATTAGCTGTACCGGTTAAGGTAACCGTATTGGCAGGTAAGGTAATACTTACATTATTACCGGCACTAACGGTAGGTGTTTGATTGGTAGCTGTATTTACCGTTACACTAACAGTTGCTGTTGCAGTTGCGCCATGGTTATCGGTAGCAGTCAGTTCAAAAGTATATACACCGGCTGTTAAACCATTGATCACAGTCTGTAGCTGCGCCGGTGATGCAATAGTAAAACTTGCAGGGCCACTTAGTTTACGCCATTGCACGCCGGCAATAGTGCCATCAGCATCATTGGCCGTACCGGTTAAGGTAACAGTATTGGTGGGTAAGGTAATACTTACATTATTACCTGCATGTACAGTGGGCGCCTGGTTGGCAGCCGTATTAACTGTGATACTTACAGTTGCCGTTGCGGTAGCACCGCTGTTATCTGTCGCTGTTAATTCAAAACTATATACACCGGCTACCAGGCCGTTGATCACGGTTTGCAATTG
>CAYUMH010000009.1:0-8556 GCA_964445775.1 uncultured Terrimonas sp. | reverse complement strand
TTAATTCAAAACTATATACACCGGCTACCAGGCCGTTGATCACGGTTTGCAATTGCGCAGGCGAAACAATATTAAAGCTGGCAGGGCCACTTAGTTTACGCCATTGTACCCCGGCTATCGTACCGTCGGCATCACTGGCCGTACCGGTTAAGGTAACGGTATTGGTAGGCAAAGTAATACTCACATTATTACCCGCATGTACAGTGGGAGCCTGGTTTGGAGCAGGGTTTACGGTTACACTTACAGTGGCCTTAGTGGCTGCACCGCTGTTATCTGTTGCCGTTAATTCAAAACTATAGGTTCCTGCTACCAGCCCGTTGATCACGGTTTGCAATTGTGCAGGCGAAACAATATTAAAGCTGGCAGGGCCACTTGCCTTACGCCATTGCACGCTGGCAATAGTGCCGTCAGCATCTGTAGCAGTACCATTTAAAGTAACCGTATTTACAGGTAAGGTAATGCTTACATTATTACCTGCATAAACAACAGGAGCCTGGTTCGCTGCAGGGTTTACCGTTACATTCACCGTATCTTTTGCTGTTGCACCAATATTATCAGTAGCGGTCAGCTCAAAACTATATATACCGGCGGCAAGGCCATTGATCACCGTTTGTAATTGCCCGGGCGATACAATGTTAAAAGCCGTAGGCCCGTTTATTTTACGCCATTGAACACTGGTTACCGATCCGTCGGCATCAGTTGCCGTACCGGTTAACGTAACGGTGCTTACGGGTAAAGTGATGGTCTGGTCATTTCCGGCATTGGCAACAGGCGGAATATTCGGCTGAGCGGTCGGGTTTAACCTGGAGAAGATCCAGTTAACCATACTATCCACCCGGTTAAAGGTACGTGTAGCATCGCCCTGGGTAACATTGATACTGTAACCCGTACTATGCCTGCTTACCGTATTTACTTTAATAGGAAAATTCTGAATTACTTTATTATTGGATACAGCGGCACCGGAATTATTGGCTACAGTTGAAAACCCGTTATTGATAAAGTAGTTTCCTGATACTTCACCACCCGTAGTTCCGGGACCGGCAAAAGTATATGCAGGATATGCTTCCACATCTTTAAATATATTGTTGGTAACCACCGGTATCAATGGTGATACGGTTTCCGGGGCAACATCATTACGCTTCAGGTAAGTACCATGTTCTATACCCTTACCGCTTTTCACACTATCCACAATATTGTGGTAAACATTTGACCTGTTATAACCAAAGACAACGATACCAGTACCAGTGCCATTCACTGTCATGTTATCAAAAATCTGTACACCATCAATATTAGCGCCCGATAATATACCGGCCTGCTGGCTGCTATGGTTTGCAAGACCATACCGGCGAACAATATTTTTATAAATTTTACACCCGGTTAATGCGTTGGAAAGCTGGATACCGTCCCAATCGGTACTATCAACAATATTATTAAATATCTCTACCTGGTCCATCCTTGGAGGAGGGCCAAAACCGGTTGAGTTACCGGAGGCGGTACCCGAGATGCCAGTATGACCGATATACATACCCTCACCATTACTGCGGAAGATATAGTTATCGAAAATCCGGATATTTTTTAATACGAACTTATCATACTGTCCCTGGATGATCTCTTTGGCATTTAACTTAACCATCAGTCCTAAAGCGGTGTGATTGGTATAATAACCGGAAATATCCATATTGTGTACCCAGTTCATAGCCAGGCCTACACCGGTTACCTGCGAAGGCTGCCTGTCACTGTTATCCACTACCCATCCGAAAGAATGTCCTTTCGCACGCAATAAGGTACCGTCAAACTTCGCGTAAGAAACTACAGCTGTATCTTTTACCGCTACCCTGAAGTAACCGTCATTTTTTATGATTACCGGCTCATCTTTGGGAGCAATTACAATCGGGCAACCCGGACCACCGGATACATCACCGATCTCAATACCCTTGGTATAGATACCGCCCGGAATATACAAAGTATCACCACCCATCAGGTTAGGTAAAATATTATCCCTGGTAATATAGGGCCGGTATAATTCAGTGGTGCTGGTCTTGGCCAGTGTAAAAGCCTGTGGCTGACCTGTTCTGCACGGGCGGATATTTTTTTTCATGAAATCCCTCGCTACCACCAGTTTTATATCTCTTTGCGAACCATTGATCGTTAAAGCAAACTCATACACCCCTTCCTGGATATTGGTAACCGTTGTTACCGCTGCTGTGGGATTAAGAATGGTCGGGTTACCCGGTCCGCTAACCTTGGTCCACAAATAGCTGGTTGCATTCAGCGAGCCGGCACCGTTCAATACCGCAGTATTGGCTGCCACCTGGTTCAGGTATATCAGGGTATCATTACCCGCATTTGCTGTACCGTTAACAGGTGCGGTTGGAGGAGGAACCGCAACAGCAGGTTTTACAATTACCTGCATATTATCTTTAGCTGTAGCGCCACGGTTATCCGTAACGGTCAGTTCAAATGTATAGGTTCCCTCTGCTAAATTGGTAACTGTAGTTTGTGCCGCATTGGTATTAGTGATCGTTAACTGGTTAGGGCCGGCTGTTTTAGCCCAGTTATAGGCTACAATGCTGCCATCGGTATCAGTACCCGATCCTGATAAAGTAACGGTACTTACCGGTAAGGTAATTGTTACATCATTGCCTGCATTGGCAACAGGAGGCTGATTTACGGTTTCACTTGTTCCTTTCGTTTGTTTTAACAGCCAGGTATAAATGCTTTCACCGTTCTCTGTCCAATTCGGATCATACCAGGTGTTCCAGCAGCAGTGACCACCGGTGTACTTGGTATACCTGGCAGAACCTGCTACGGCCGCATTCATCACATCACGCAAAACATCCATCTGGCGATAATCCTGTGTACCTTCAAAGCCCCACCATTTACCACCGGCATTTGCGAACCAGCTCATATTGGCCATGGTGGTGGGAGGAGGCGCTGACATTGCTACGATTGCTGCAATACGGTTGGCATAGGACTGGCTGGTAGATACATAATTGTCCCATGACCATCCACCCATTGACAGACCAGTGAGGTAAACACGGTTTGTATTTACACGCCAGCCGTTAACAATAGCATCAATTTTCCTGTTTAACACGGCTGCACTTGGCCAGGCCGCTGTAGGCTGAATGGAGATAACAATTGGTTTTTCTGTTACACCGTTTACATTGAACTGCATATTATGACCATCAGCAATAAATTTTGACGGGCCATATGCTAACATAGCCGATGCATTGGTACCAATTTCCCCGATACCTGCAATAAAAATAATAACCGGGTAAGTTGTTGTAGTTGTATTATAATCAGCCGGCAGATGAACATAAGCGTTCCAACCATCTATAGTGGTCAGGGTTTGAGCCTTGCCCTTAAAGGTTGCCAGTGATAGAAGCGTAAGGAGCATTACGCATTTGAGCCCTCTGTGAATTAACATCATCATAGGTTTCTTAATATTGGATTTTCATTCAAAATAAATAACTACAAAAAGATTATGCAAATGAAATGGTGGTTTTTCGTGCAATTCCGACGTAAGTTTTCATATTTATTCTGCAAAGTTGCTCATGCTATTCTAAAAGCGGACGAATAAATACTCATTTACAGCGTAACAGGTGCGAAAATAAGGACAGGAGTCAATTTAACAAGTTGGTGTTGGTAAATTGCCTCTCATACCTGTTAGTTAAAGTTTTCATTTCCATAAAAAATTGAGTAATATCAAGCGCAAAAACACCCCTGCAAAATGCATGGAACAAGTACACAAAAGCGTAAATAACAGGAATTGATACACCCGGCCAGTATGTAATACAGGAACGTGTTTGCACAAAATGCGACGGTACAAGGATCATTATTCTTTTTAGCTACTGATAAACAAAGAGTTACTTAACCAAAACAGTTAAAAAAGCCTTAACAAACAGTCATTTGTGTAATCTGAACACAATAACTAAACAACCATTAATGACTTTTAAAATCAAACCTTACAATAAAGCAAAACCCATGCCACGGAAAAAAATTATTATAAACACATGTGGATAAAAAGATGGAAAAAAGTTGGATGCCGCTCTGGCAAAATGCAGTAGGGACGCTGGTTTTACCGCTTTTCGCAGAAAAACCATTTTGCGGAAAACTTTTTTTGTTTTACTACTCCCCTTTCGCTTATGCAGGCTTTGCAACATTGGCTGTTCTTTATCCATAAAAGGTAACAGGATAATATCCCTGCTCAATCGTTCGCCCGTTATAAAGAGCTCCTTATGCCCATAAAAAAACCCGGAATACCAGCCTTGCAGCAAGCATATCCGGGTGTAGTATTTTTAGTAAAACAGTTTAGTTGTTAGAAACCATACGTACAAGCGCTTCTTCCAGTTTCATACCCAATAAACTCTCCAGCTCCAGTTTTGAGGTGTTCAGGTTTTTAAGCAGTTCCACTTTTTTGATCAATGCGTCATTGTATCTCTTGGATGATTGTGTGTAAGCATCTAAACTCACTTCATTCTTGGAGAATTTTGTCTCTACCACCGACAATAACACTTTTTCATCCTGTATCACCGATTCATGTAAGGCAATAAAATATTTGTTACTTAAATAGTTCTGATACTCTACTTTAATTGCCTTTTTCAATAACTCCAGTTGCCCTTTCAGGTTATATACTTCCTGGTTATATTTTTCTTTCGCAATTTTTGTGTCGTTGGATTTGGTAAAGAAAGTTCCCAGGGGTAAGGTTAAACCAAAGTTATAACGGGGGAAGAACACATTTTGTCCGCCGGTATTTGATGATTTTAAGTTGGCCTCATTCAGGTTACCCGTTACGGCTATATTATTTAACCAGGCTGCTTTACTTTTTTTCACTTCATACTGCATTTCATTCACCCGCGATTTTTGCATCATGATCTGGTAATTGTTAACGGCAAATTCGGCCAGTTTTTCCGATACTGTATCCCGCAGGATAAAACTGGGATCACTGATAGAATCGACAATAGACTGGGCCTTTACCAGGGAACAGGCAAGGATGAAAACACAAAGCATTATTTTTTTCATGGGTTCTTATTTTCGGCTTGAAGGTATTTTGATTTAACGATTAATGCAAGACAGGAATAAAATAAAAAACAACCCGGGAACTGACCAATGGCCACCTGCCCGTATTGCCCGATAACAAAAGAGAAACAACAAACAACAGCCGCCAGTATCAATGCCTTTACCTTTTTGTCATCGGTATGGTAAAAAGCCCGTACACCGGCCAGCAACGCAATAAGGTAGATAAGGCATTGTAATAACAGCCCGATCCAGCCTGTTTCAACAGCCGTTTTTACAAAGCCACTATCAGGAGGGAAGCCGGCAAGAAAATGACCGGGATTATACTCAAGTCCCTGGATACCGCTGGTAGCAAGGCCTCCGCCTATGGGGTGACGGTAAATATAAGGCTGTATCATGGCACGGTTCACGTCCCTTACTTCCAGTGAAGCATCTTCAGAAAACTCAAATGTACTCCTGATCCGGTTAATGGTGGCATTCCCATAAATGGGCCCGAACATGATCACTAAAAAGCCTAATACAAACAGGCTGGCAAACACAAGGGTGCGCTTATTGGTGATCGTCATTAATATATACAAAGCCACCCCGGCAACAATAATAAAATAGGCGGTACGTGTACCGGAGAACGCTACTCCCAGTATAATAAATATACCTGCTACCGCCAGGAGCATCCTTGTCCTGAATCTCTCTGCCGAAACCAGCAGCACCAGTATAAAAGTAAAACTGGCTGCAGAGATAATACCAAATGCGGCCGGGTCTGAAAAAGTGGAGAACCTGCGGGAAACACCCGTAACCAGTATATACAGGCCTTTCCGTCCTGGTGTGTTCATGATCCATGCCTCCTCAAAAGGCAGGAAACCAAACCACTGCTGGTAACAGGCATATAAACCTGCAACAAGTGATAAGCCGATCCAGAATTTAAAATAATTAATAGTTGACCGGTAATCCTGGAATACATTGATCGCGATAATATAGATCATCAGGAACTGGATATATTTCCTGAAAATAAGGAACCACCCTGCCATGGAATGCATCCAGGGGTTAAATGCTTCCAGTACCAGGAACAATGTATAGAGGATATAAATAGTAGTGATAGTGTGTTGTGCCCGGTAAAAGAAAGGTTCTTTAAGCCGGACCTTGTGTAAGATGAGGCCCGAAAAACTCAGCAATATCAACAGGTCTATCCAGTAACCACTCGGCATACTATCGCCCAGGTAGCGCCCGATGAAGAAAATGAAAAAGCTTAATAAAGTGGACACATAGAATGCGAACACAAAATTATTGATGGCAATAATACCAACGGCCAGGGCTACTAATCCCATTACCACTACTACCCCTTTTTCCGGCCCCAATACAACAGTTGCATAACTGGTAGCCAGTACTGCCACCAGTAAAGAAAAGTACAATAACAAATTGTTACCCTTAAAACCATATTTATTTACAGTGCCGGGCATATCAGAAAAACAGTATTTTAATATAAATAATGGTCATTACCAGTATCAGGAATACCGATATAATGATCTGCTGGATCTGGTTATCCGAAAATTTCTTTTTATCCTCTGTCATTGGATAATGCGTTGTTGTATTGATGGTAAATTTTTAATACCGAGTTTTTCCAGGTATGGGATAAAGCAAATGCCTGGCGTTTCTCTACAGTTGCCCGGTCAGCGGGTGATTGTATAATGCCTGCTATAATACGTTCGTAATCGTCCGCATCATGCCCCAAAAATACATAATCTGCAAAGGATAGCATAAATTCTGTATAAGTGGCAACAACGGGTTTCCCCAAAGCCAGGTATTCATCCACCTTACGCGGGTAATTCCCTTTCGTGGTTTCGTTTACCAGCTGCGGGTTCATACAAACATCAAAATAGCTGACATAAGCTGCCAGTTCCGTTTCCTTTTTCTTACCTAAAAAATGCACATTGGACAATTGATGTAAACGGCTGGCCTGGAAGCTTTCGTCCTCCGGACCAATGAATACAAAGTTCCATTCCGGTCTGCGTGCTGCCAGCTCTTCCAATAACGGTATATTTAACCGGTATCCTACCAGGGCCCCTACATAACCGATCACCGGTTGTGGAACAGCTTCCAGGTCGGCGGGTTTATTGTATTGAACATCCGGGTTAAAATAGGTAAAATCACAACCCTGCCCTATATCATGGCTGTTTTTATTGAACTGCGCGGCATACTGTGCCAGGTAGGAGGAATTAGCCACTACCAGGTCCGCTTTACCCATAATATCTTTTTCGCAGGCAGGTCCGTGTTTTTTAAAATAAGCCTGCTGCAATAAATAATCACGGATATAGTAAATGAAACAGGAAGGTTGTAAATACTCTTTTAAATACTGCCCCCTGAAAAAGTCATTATCAACAAACAGTATAGCATTTTTAAAACCCAGTCTATCTCCTGCCGCTTTAATGGCCCCTGCCAGTTTGCGGTTATTTCGTTTATTAAAAAAAGTAAACAGGCCTGTTGGCATCCAGTTAATAGATTCCAGTACCACGGTGGGGTCCAGTACCCATATATTCTTCTCCACTTCGGTCAAGTCGGTTATTTCTCCTCTTACACTCTGTAATCGTCGCGCTGTTTTAGGATCTTTTTTATTTTTAATACTGCTTACCCTGTCCAGCGCCCTGTTCACATACAATACCCTGTTATCAACGGCAAACTCCTTTGCAATATTGATACAATTACTGCCGATACCTATATCCCAGGACTGCAGTCCCATTACTATTATATCACAGTTCTTCATCGGGCAATTTTTTTAGCGTAGAAGTTTTTAAACAACTTAAAAAACTCCGGGTATAAGGTGAAAATATATTTAAAAACAGCGATAGTGCTTACACCGATAAAACGGTAAAGTATGTACTGGCTAACGGCAAATAGTAAAATATACGCCATTAATAATCCCACGGCCGCGCCAATATCACCCAGCCAGGTAATACACAAGTAAGTAGAAGTTATGCTGATACCTGCAAAACAAAACATCAGCCAGAAGTTTACATGCGGCCGGCCCTTTACATCCATAATATTACCAAACTGCTTGATAAAGGGTAAGAACAGACTGTATAATAACATCACCCTTACAATGTTGGCCGCGCCCAGGTAACCCTCGCCACCGAGAATATATACCGCCACATCGGCCAGCAAAATGCCACACAATACAAAGGGTATTAAAAAGCATAAGGTAGCCGCTACCGTTTTTTCATAAATGCGTTTCACATCCTCCGTTGCGCCGGTTTTCACAATCTCAGCTGCACGGGGAAACATAATATCGCCAAATACCTGTGAAGGAATATCACCAAAATTCAGTATCCGCGAACCAATATTATAGGAGGTAGAAACACCTGCCGATATGGACCTTGCCGTCATGAATGCATCGGAATTAACAAAAACAAGCGAAAAGAAATTATTACCTAATACATATTTCCCGAATGAAAAGTACTCCCTGAATATTTTCTTATCCCATTTATACACGATCTTTTTATACTTTGACATAAAATAAGCCGCTACCAGGCAACCCGGTACAATACTCAC
>CAYUMH010000008.1:0-72286 GCA_964445775.1 uncultured Terrimonas sp. | reverse complement strand
TAACTATACAACAGCCTGCCAATACCGCTAGTTATGCCGCTAATAAAAATACAGGTAATACCAATGTAGCTGTAACTAATCAACAGGCAACAACGTTATTACAAACAGTGGTAGCAAACAAAAACGGAAATAATAACCTGCCATCAGGGGATAAAAATCCGTATATAAACGGGATGAACAATGCCGCTGTTGAAAATGGTATAGTAGAAATTAAACCCCTCAATACTACTGGTAGTAATACAATAGTGCCCCAGGTTAAAAATAATAACCAGCCGGCGTTCGCTTCCAACAGCCAGCATGTATTTGATGAGGTGGTGGAAGTAGAAGAGCCCGAGAATAAGAAAAACAAACTTCGTGGCTTTTTACGCAAAGTAACCCGCAATTTTCAAAAGCAAACCAGTATTGACATGACAAATGGTGACGATCAGTTGTTGGTGGCCGGTTTTGCCCTCAAAATGTAATCCATAAAATTTCAAACAACTTAACGATGAAAAGAATATTACTATTATGTGCAACTGTATGCACATTACTAAGCAGTTATGCCCAAACCGATACCTTACCTAAAAAAGATCTTCCATTGGGCGGTCAAAACGATACCCTGATCGTAGGCGGCATGGTGATCATCCGTGGCAATGATGCCGAAGCAAAAATGTTACGCAAAAAAATGTACAAGCCTAAAAACATCACGACTAACTGGTTTGTACTGGACCTTGGATTTTCCAACTTTATTGATAATACACAATATGGTGTGGGTACAGCCGCTGACAGTTATGCGCCCGGCAGTAACGAGGACTGGTTTAAAACAAAATTCGGCCGTTCCATCAACGTAAATATCTGGCTGGCCATGCAAAAAGTAAACCTGGTAAAACACTATGTTAACTTAAAATATGCTGCCGGTCTGGAGTTGAATAACTATCACTACAAATCGCCTATTTTGTATAAAAAAGTAACAGGCGCAAATCCTACCGATCCTGTAGTGGTTATAGATAATGGCAGGAACTATAAAAAAGACAGGTTATCTGCAGATTATATTACCGTGCCTTTGATGTTGAACTTTAACTTCACCCCGCATAATCAACGTGAGTTTGGCTTTAGTGCCGGTGTTAGCGCAGGTGTATTATATAACTCAAGACATAAAGTAAAAACATCTGAAGACGGTAAACAAAAGGTAAAAGATGATTTTGACCTGAACCGCTGGAAACTGTCTTATGTAGGTGAACTGTCACTGGGCTTTATTAAATTTTACGGATCATATGCCTTTAAAAGCATGTACAATAAAGGCCTTGACATGACCCCTTATACAGTGGGCGTAAGGTTCAGTTACTAAACACTTGATCTCGCGCAACAATTTATAAAATACAGGTCCCTCCGGAATTTTCCGGCGGGATTTTTCATGGTGAAAATGAGCGGGAAATAATATCTTGCCAATGCATCGTTAAAAAAGTATTAACAGATACTAGCGGTGTATTTTCTGACGTTACTGATTACGCAGATAGATTTTACCATGAAGAGTTTAGCCCTTTTATTTACCACATTTATTGGAGCCAGTGTTTGCGTTACAACCTCCGGTACGCACAAGTATACCAGTGCAGAGCGAACGGTGAAAAGGTATGCCACGTCCTTACCAGCCGCGGGACCAACCGGGACCATTAATATTGTGATAGACAAATCGGATTATGAGCTGACCGTGTATGATGAAAAGGGCTGGTATGCTACTTACCCGGTAGTGTTTGGCAATAACAGCCTGGCCGATAAAAAAATGGAAGGGGATAAGAATACACCGGAGGGCACTTTTACCATTAATGCAAAAAGGGTACACGAAAAATGGTGCAGGTTTTTAGCCATTGATTATCCTACGGCAGAGAGCTACGAAAAATTTAAACAAAGAAAAGCCAGCGGGCAAATACCGGCCGATGCCAAAATAGGCGGCAGTATTGGTATTCATGGCGTATGGCCCCGCGAAGATTTTGTTATTGACAAGTATAAAAACTGGACCCTGGGCTGTATCTCCATGAAAAACGGGGAAGTGACAGAATTATATAATTTTACCAAAGTAGGCACCAGGGTAGTGATACGTAAATAATGGACCAGGCTTTTATAGCCGATAATTTAAAAGGTTTTATAAATACCGCCGGTACATCAAATTCAAAGGCAATATTCATTGCCTTTTTTTATTACCGGTCATCAGGAAATGCTTTAAAAGACCGCCGTTTTCTAAAATTAACGTTCGGTAGTAACTATAAAAACGCTGTATCTTCGCAGTCTATCTTTTTACATTTTCAAACCAGTAAATACTATGTCACAAGATTGGAAACAATACCAGGAAGCCAATAAGGAACGTTTTTTAAATGAAATGCTTGACCTGTTGCGCATCCCGTCCATTAGTGCAAAATCGGAGTATAAAAACGATATGCAGCGCTGTGCTGAAGCGGTGAAAGACAGCCTGCTGGCTGCCGGTGCCGATAAAGCTGAGGTAATGGCTACAGACGGACATCCGGTGGTATATGGCGAAAAAATAATTGACCCTGCAAAACCAACCGTACTGGTATATGGTCACTATGATGTACAACCCGTAGAGCCGCTGGAACTTTGGCATAACGACCCCTTTGATCCGACCATTAAAGACGGTAAAGTATTTGCCCGCGGTAGCGCCGATGACAAGGGCCAGTTTTACATGCATGTAAAAGCCCTGGAAACGCTGGTAAAGACCAATACCATGACCACGAATATTAAATTTTTAATAGAAGGGGAAGAGGAAGTGGGCTCGCCCAACCTGGGCAAGTTTGTTGCGGCCAATAAAGAGCTGCTGAAAGCCGATGTGATCCTGATCAGCGACAGCTCCCTGTTAAGTATGGAGAACCCGTCCCTTGACACCGGTGTACGTGGGTTGAGTTATATAGAAATTGAAGTAACGGGCGCTAACCGCGATCTGCACAGTGGTACTTATGGCGGTGCAGTAGGCAACCCTATTACCATACTGGCAAAAATGATCGCCAGCTGTCATGACGAAAACAACCATATTACCATCCCCGGTTTTTATGATGATGTAGTGGTGGCCAGCGAGGAAGAAAGGGCCCTGATCAATAAAGCGCCTTACGACGAGCAGGAATATAAAGATGAATTAGGCGTAAAAGAATTATGGGGTGAAAAAGGGTATTCAACTTATGAGCGTACCGGCATCCGTCCTACACTGGAAGTAAACGGCATCTGGGGTGGTTATACCGGCGAAGGAGCAAAAACCGTGTTGCCTTCAAAAGCTTATGCCAAGGTTTCGGCCCGCTTAGTACCTAATCAGAGCTCTGAAAAGATAACTGAAAAATTATTGAACTATTTCCGCACTATTGCTCCTGCAAGTGTAGAAGTAAAAGCGGAATTACACCACGGTGGTGAGCCTTATATGACGCCAATAGACAGTAAAGGATACCAGGCGGCATCCAAAGCACTGGAGACAACCTTTGGTAAAACGCCCATACCGGTACGTGGCGGCGGCAGTATTCCTATCTGTTCTTTACTGGAAAAAGAGCTGGGTATTAAAATCGTGTTCATGGGCTTTGGTTTAGATAATGACAACCTGCACAGTCCTAACGAAAAGTATAATATTGAGAACTATTATAAAGGCATAGAGACTATTCCTTACTTTCATAAGTTCTTTGCCGAATAATTGTAATTTTTAACCAGTTACAGAACCCTGAATATTCCATGCGGCTGTATTGCAGCGGCAACTGTTCAGGGTTCTTTTATTGTAGCAGGTAGTATACCGGGTAAAAGAAATAACCGCCCGGCCTTTCACTTTCTGCCTGCTAATTATACCTTTACACTGCCTTCTATACCAACCAAACACTTAAAAACACCTTTACAAATGAAAAAAGGCATTTTCTCTTTTTTAGTACTGTTTATTATTGGCTTTAGTATACAGGCTGAAGCACAAAAAACAACCGGTTGTGGCTTTATTGTCCCGCCCCGGTCTTTAAAATCATCCTTTGCTTCGGTATACGAGGCAAAAAGTATTATTGTGGGTATTGCCGACAGTGTAAAATGGAAGGAGAACTTTAGTGTACGGGAACAAAACGGCATTCGTAATGCCTATGCTACTATTATTAACAAGGCCCGCTGGATTGTATATGATAATGCTTTCCTGGAGGATATTGATGCCTATGCAGAAACCAAGTGGGCTTCTATCAGTGTGCTGGCCCATGAAGTAGGGCATCACTATTATAATCACGTAGTAAGCAACAGTGGCAGTACCGTACCCAAAGAGCTGGAAGCAGATTTTTTTACAGGTTATGTGATGCATAAGCTGGGGTCTACCCTGGAGCAGGCAACGGCAGCTATGCAGGCTATTGGTACCGACCGGCAAACCAGCACCCACCCGGCCAAGAAGGACCGGTTAAATGCTATTACCCGCGGCTGGAACCAATCAAAAGGCGAAGCTGGGACTAAACCCGTTACGCCTACCAATCCTCCCACACCCACAACACCTACTAACCCGCAGCCAACTTATCCCAAACCTACCACACCCCCGGTAAATACGGGAGGTAACCAGGGAACCAATACCAATCCGCAGACCGATGCCAGCTGGATTTTATTGTCTGTTGTGAGTAATAAAAACGAAACCCTGCAGTTAAGTGATGATGGGAAAAAATATGAATCCCTGGTCATTGAAGCCGGTAAGCCGCAGTTTATCAAATTCGAGATTTATAACTATGGTTACTTAAAACTGCCTTATTATAATGGTTCCCGCGTGTTTAAACTGATGCATGGAACGGATTATACGGTGATGTTTAACCGGCGGACGCAGAACTGGACCGTAGTGGAAGTGCCACAATAAGCTAATCAACAAATGATAAAAAGCCGGTTTTTACAACCGGCTTTTTTCATCATCCTGTAACCGGGGCCTGACAGAGGGCCTGGTGCTGTGATAAAAGTCAATAGGGGCCGGGGTTTCGTAAAATTACCAAACTAACAATCGTAAGTATTACTTTACTGGCAAAGTACAAATAACAAATTTTAACAAAAAATTATAATACAGAAAAAGTTTACAGTTTTTTCATATTAGGTTTAGTGTGCTAATAATTCACGCTTCATTTAAAAACACATGAGATCATGAAAAAAACTATTTTCCTTTCTGTATCCTGTTGCTTACTAACTGTAGCAATGATGAGTTGTAAAAAATCGGTAAAAAATGCTTTAGACTCCCATGAGCTAACCCCGGATGAAACATCACTGGTGGTGTCGGCAGGCTTTAATGGCAACTGGGCAGAAAAAACGGCCGATGGAAATTATTTAATTGAAGGAGATATCTTATTGACATCTTCGCAATTAAAGGAAATGGCCGGCGCGGGCTCATCACATGAGGTGATTGTTGCCAACGAGGAACATTACCGTACTACCAATGTGGTGAGTACACCCAGTTCAGGCCAGAGAACGATCACTGTTCGTTTGGGTTCCGGTTTCCCTTCCTATTTTTCTACAGGTCTTGACCAGGCATTGGCCAGGTACAATAACCTTAACTTAAAAATCAGGTTTTTAAGGGTAACTACGGGAGGTAATATTGTTATTACCAGTGCTAACCTGGGTACCACATCAACCGGTGGCTGTATACTGGGCCAGGCTTCAGGTTTTCCTTCAGGGGGTAACCCGGCCAGCGGCTTTACGCTGAGTAACAGTAGCTGTGCTTTAGCTTATTTAAATACTGCTAACAGGGCCGATGAGGTAATTGCCCATGAAATAGGTCATTGTATCGGTTTCCGCCATACGGATTATATGAACAGGTCCAGTTGCGGACAGAACCAGAATGAAGGCTCTGCCGGTATTGGCGCCGTGCATATACCAGGTACGCCTACTACTGTAACGGGAAGTTACAATTCATGGATGATGGCTTGTACCAATAATAACCCGGCATTCAGCTCCAGTGATGCTACTGCTTTGAATTATGTTTACTAAACAATAATTACATAAGAGGTTGTTCCAGGATAATGGGACAACCTCTTTTTATATAAACAGGAGACGCCCCGCATGCATTAAAACCGCTTATTGCTGACAAATATTCATGCTTAAGATAAATAACATATTGGCCTTCTGTAGCTTTATACTTGCTGTACTGGCAAGTACAATTGTTACAGGACAAAATACCGGCAGCCCTGATCTGTTTGAGCAGTATGCTAATAAAAAAATTATTGGGTATAGCCAATCCGGGCCCTACTACATCATCTTCACCAAAGAAAAAAAATTAGAACCCGCATCTGTTGTACGATGGCTTGATGCACAGACCGCTATTGTAAAAATTGAGGATGCTGCCGGGTATTACCGGCTGCAAAAGCATGCGCAGATCATGACGGCTAATAATGACTGGAAGTTATCGCCCGGATTAGTAATACCGGATGATAATGAACACCTGGTATACAATATCGGGACACACCATATTGCCGGCCTTGAGTCAGCCTTAGAAAAGTACAAGCCACGCTTACAGATCATCGGTGTCGACACAGCCTCTGCCTCTATCCGCATAAAAAATGTAACAACTGTTGTTTTAAAAGAAATACTGTCCTTACCCGAAGTCATCTTTATTGACAGGCAGGAAAAGCCTGTTACCGAGATCGGTATTATCGGGTATAACAGGGGCATTAATGTGTTGAGCGCACTCGATTATAATATTCCCGGTGCAAATGGCAGGGGTATAACGGTTGGCGTAAAAGAACAGACAATGGAATCCGCAGATCTTGATCTGTATAAAAGGGTACTGGCTTCACCCATTGCCGCTGGCACGAAAACAAATCATGCTACCGTCATCGCCTCTATCATAGGCGGTGCCGGTAATAGTTTTTACGATGGAAGGGGCATTGCCAATGCCTGTAATTTTTTTCCGAGTTCTTTTGATGATCTTTTTCCTGATGACCCCGCAATACTACAATCAAAAATAGTAAATATTCAGAATCACTCTTACGGTACTGTTATACAACCGTTTTACGGCGCAGAAGCATTGAGTTACGATGCGCAAACCTGGGAAAATAAACATATGCTGCATGTTTTTTCATCGGGTAACAAGGGCCGGGAACCTGCTGTCAACGGGCCTTATGCCAATATTACGGGCTTTGGTAATCTTACCGGGAATTTTAAAATGGCTAAAAACATTATTACTGTGGGGGCCATTGATAATATGGGAAATATTATTTCCGAAAGCTCTGCCGGTCCGGCTTATGATGGCAGGCTGCTGCCCCAGTTAGCGGCACTTGGTCCTAATGGCACTTCAGATGCGGCTGCAATGGTGAGTGGTGCTGCAGCCGTAATGCAACAGGTGTATGCCGATAGTAATGATAATGCAGTAGCTCCCGCAGCATTAATTAAAGCCATTTTATACAATACTGCAACGGATCTGCATAACCCGGGCATTGATTTTAAAACCGGCTACGGTTCATTAAATGCCTACGAAGCGGTAAGATCTGTGCAGCAAAAAAAATACGATGGTGGCCAGGTATCACAGGGCCAGGTATGGACCAAACCCATTGTAATACCTGCTGCAGCCGCGCAGGTGAAAATTACACTGGCCTGGACAGATATGGCAACAACGGTGAATAATAACGGGAGGGCACTGGTGAATGACCTGGACCTTGAACTGGTAGAACTAGGCAGCGGCACCGTGTATAAGCCCTGGGTGCTGAATGTTGCTGCACATGCCGATTCGTTGAATAAACCTGCCGTTCGGAAAAGAGATTCTCTGAATACGGCAGAACAAATAAGCATAGTGTTGCCATCGGCCGGTAATTACCTGTTAAAGGTTTATGGAACCGCTGTTACCAATGGAACTGTACCTTTTAATGTAGCCATTAATACTGATACCCTTAATGGTTTTGTATTTACAAGCCCGCAACATAGTTCGGAAGTTAACCGCTATGAGACCCCGGAAATTTTTATCCGCTGGAAAACATTTGTTGCCAATACAAATGAAAAGGGTAGCCTGTATATCAGTTATAATAACGGCACAGATTGGCAGCTTATCGCGGAAAACCTGCTGCTCAATATTAATCAATACCCGTGGATGATAAAAGATACCAGCAGCCGGGCTGTTTTAAAGATGGAAACGGCTTTCGGGCATTTCCTGTCAAAGGAATTTATTATTACAAAAACCGTTCAGCCCTTCCCCGATTTTATTTGTGAGGATTCCCTAAGGATCAGCTGGAATAAACATATTTATGCCGAAGCGTATAAAGTATTTGCCTTGACGGATGGGCCTTATCTCAGCCCTATACTTACTACCAATGACAGTTTTATTGTTATTAACCGGTTGCAATATCCATTTAAAGTGTTTGCCGTAGAGCCGGTATTAAGCAATGGTATTCCCGCATCAAGAAGTATTGCTTTTGATATTGATTTCCAGGGGGTGAAATGTTTTTATCAGAACCTGTATCATGAATTGCAGGACGATAATGTGATTAAACTGCAGCTCAATGTCAGCATGCCATCGTACACCGATAGTATTTTTTTTGAACAGGTTGATAAACAGGGCGCTTTGGTGAAAACACTGGCGGGACAAAAGGCCACAGCTGTTTTTAAATACGATCAAATAGTTGAAAAACCAGGCGGCGGTGAAACTTATTGGCGTGCCAAATTAAAGATGAAAACGGGTGGTTATGTGTATACAGAAATTATTACCATATCAACATCCGGGGCACATACTATTTTATTTTATCCAAACCCCGTAAAGCGGTCCGGCACTTTAAAATATTTACTAAAACAGGGTGTGCCGTTTGACAGTTATTTACACCTGTATGATATTACAGGCCGGCTTGTAAAACAATACAATCCCATTCCTTCGTCCATTAACCCGGCTAAGCTTGGTCCGGGATTAGTGCTATATAAACTATTTAACCGCTCAGGGCAATTACTGGATAGTGGTAAACTGCTTGTTCAATAAAAGGAATATGAGGTTGCTTTCAAATATAGCCGCCAGCCTATATCCTGCTGCTGCAATTATAAATGTATAAGTTTGGTTAACTTTGTACTGTTTATTTACAGCATATGGCAGAGAAAGAAAAACTACGGTTAGATAAGTATTTGTGGAGTATCCGGTTGTACAAAACCCGTTCGGCAGCGGCAGCGGCCTGCGATGCCAATAAGGTAAAGTTTAACGATGCGCCGGCAAAAGCGGCCCGTACCGTACAGGTGGGCGATGAATACGAGGTAAAGACAGAAGCTAAACGTTGGCGTATTAAAGTAACCGGTTTACTGCATACCCGCCAGGCTTACAGCGAAGCCATCAAATATTATGAAGATATTACCCCACCTGAAGAACTGGAGCGCATACAATTCCAGGCTGCCAGTTTTCATACCGGCAAACGTTTAAGCAAAATTGGCCGGCCTACTAAAAAAGAAAGAAGGGACCTGGATGGTTTTATGGGAGATGATGAGTAAACCGGGATAATTTTATTAGATATGTTCATACTAGGAGGTGTTGCAAAGGTTAACTTAGGAATAGATACTATTTTAAACAGGTGTCCTTCCTGCGAAGCAGAGAAAGAGGTGGATATGTTGGTAACCGGTAATTATTTTCATATTTACTATCTCCCGTTTTATCCAAAGTCTAAAGAAGTTACCTTGATTTGTAGTAGCTGCGGTCTTAAACGTATTGACCTGCCTTTTTCGGATAGGTATGTCAGAAATTACTATGAAATAAAAGACAAATACAAATATCCGGTGTACCTGTACCTGGGCGCTGCTATAATGACGTTACTTGTAATAACGCTTATTATTTCTATCATAAAATAATAAGGAATACTTTCCGGAAATAGATTTTCTGATCATTAGTGTTACTGACGCTGAAGAGTGCGACGCAACCAACCGCCCCTCCGGGGTTGGGGGCATCAGGGAACGGAACCCCGATAAAAAAATAAATATAACAGTCCGTTAAGGCAGGCTGCCCCTTTCCACCTCTCGCATGCCCATAATACTGTCCACAATATAAACGGTATTACCACGCCAGGGCAATACACCGTTATACTCTTTATAACGGAGATCAAAATACTTGCCGCTGTTGAGCTTTAGTATATCGTAAATGCGTTTATCTTTTATAGAAAACTCAAACTCGTTACTTTGAATAGCGCCGGCGGTTTTACTGCGGATACCCTCCTGTATCAGTTTGCCTTCGTAGGTTTTAAATATCTGCCCCTTTTTAACCGCAAAGTTGAGGTAGCCCGATTTTACCCCCTCGCTGGTAAGGGGATAATAGAATTTCCAGTAGATATAGCCGGACAGCGCCAGTACTAAAAAAATAACTAACGTTAGCAGGATTTTTTTAAATCCGCTCATCTTTGATTTGCCGGTTGTTGGTATGCTTTCCATGGTAAAATATTTATAACAAAAAATTTATCGCAATTACTCAATTTTGTTTATACATTTGTACCCGAAATTACAGTTTGTTTAAAACATAATGAGCAATATTCTTACACATACCAAACAAGTTGCATTCCATGCAGCCATCACAACGGGAGTTTATGCCGTTGGGTATGACGTATTTATGTATTGCCGTCCCCAGTGCCGACGCATGTCCTGACAGGACGAACCATTTACCCAGGTCCCTGTCAGTGAAAAATCTCCGAAAACTTATCAGGACTGGTAATCCCTACTATCTTTAATTCTTTTTCACAGTGGATAATCAAGCAATCGTTGTTCGGGTTGCTAACCCCGATGACAAAATTTTTGCTACCATCATTACCGATGAAATGGCTTCCTCTGCCGCAGCCCGTGGCACCGGTATAGCCAAACGTTCACCGGAATACGTTGCTACCAAGATGGACGAAGGCAAGGCCGTAATAGCTTTTACCGATAAAGGTGATTGGGTAGGCTTTTGTTATATTGAAACCTGGAGCCATGAGCAATATGTGGCTAACTCAGGTTTGATTGTAGCACCGCAATACCGTAAAACGGGTGTGGCCAAGCGTATCAAAGAAAAAATATTTGAGCTGAGCCGTAAAAAATACCCCAACGCTAAAATTTTCGGATTAACGACCGGCCTGGCCGTGATGAAGATCAACAGCGACCTGGGTTATGAGCCGGTAACGTATTCGGAACTGACACAGGACGAGGCTTTCTGGGCCGGGTGCAAAAGCTGTGTGAACTACCAGATATTGATGAGCAAGGAGCGGAAGAACTGTATGTGTACCGCCATGCTGTACGATCCCAAAGATCATTACGAACCCGAAGAAACAAAAGCCTATTTCGAGGAAAACAAAAAGATCTTCGAACGCCTGCTGCGTTTTAAACAGTGGAAACTGTTAAAGCCTTTCCGTAAAAAAGAAAATAAGCCGGGCACCGGCAGTAAACTAAAATCATTATTACATTTCGTTTTCAATTTTTAATTTTCTTAATCTGACATGAGCAAAAAAATTGTTTTAGGGTTTAGTGGTGGTTTAGATACATCGTACTGTGTTAAATATTTTACCGAGGAGTTAGGTTACGAAGTACATAGCATTATTGTAAACACCGGTGGTTTTTCTGCCGAAGAATTACAGCAGATTGAGAAACATGCTTACCGTTTGGGTGTAAAAACACACAAGTCTGTAGATGCCGTTAAAAGTTATTACGACAGCATTATTAAATTCCTTATTTACGGGAATGTGCTGAAAAACAATACTTACCCCTTAAGTGTATCGGCCGAACGTTTGAGCCAGGCCCTGCACATTGCATCTTATGCCGAAGAAATTGGCGCCGATGCCGTAGCGCATGGCAGTACCGGTGCGGGTAACGACCAGGTGCGTTTTGATATGGTATTCCATATCATGATCCCCGGTGTGGAGATCATTACACCCATCCGCGACCTGAAACTGAGCCGTGAAGAAGAAATTGCCTACCTGCAGAGCAAAGGCGTGGACATGAATTTTGAAAAAGCAGCTTACTCTATCAACAAAGGTTTATGGGGCACCAGCGTAGGCGGCCGTGAAACCCTGTCCTCAAAAGGCATTTTACCTGAGGAAGCATGGCCTACCCAGGTAACCAAAACCGAGGCGGAGGAAGTAAAACTTAATTTTGAAAAAGGCGAGCTGGTAGGCGTAAACAACAAACCATTCGATCATCCGTCAAAAGCTATTCAATACTTACAAACACTGGCTGGTCCTTTTGGCATTGGCCGCGATATACATGTGGGCGATACCATCATTGGCATTAAAGGTCGGGTAGGTTTTGAAGCCGCTGCTCCCATGGTTATTTTAAAAGCGCACCATGCACTGGAAAAACATGTGCTTACCAAATGGCAGCTGAACTGGAAAGACCAATTGGCGCAGTTTTACGGCAACTGGTTACATGAAGGTCAGATCCTTGACCCCATTATGCGTGATATTGAAAACTTCCTGGAAAGCAGCCAGCGTAATGTAACCGGCGCGGTATATGTACAATTATTGCCTTACCGTTTCCAGGTTATTGGTATTGAAAGCCCTTACGACCTGATGAACAGTAAGTTTGGTAAATACGGTGAAATGAATACCGGCTTTACCGGCGATGATGTAAAAGGGTTCAGCCGTATTTTCGGTAACCAAACCATGATGTATCACCTTGTAAAAGAGGAAAACGATAAAAAAGAACGACGATAGTTTTGTTGCGTCGGCTACAGTACTGCTATCATCGTCTGTTGCGTCGCACTCTTCATCGTTCCGTTCGCTTTTCAACATAAAGCTAAAAGCCTAAGGCAAAAAGCTGAAAGCAGGGAACATAACAGCTTTCAGCTTTTTGCTTTTTTAATTTTCACTTTTTACTTCTATACCATGAGTACAAAAAATATACAGGTTGGCATCATTGGCGGCGCAGGTTATACCGGCGGCGAACTGATCAGGTTACTGATCCATCACCCGCAGGTAACTGTTAGTTTTATCCATAGCCGCAGCCAGGCCGGCAAGCCGGTGGCCAATACACACCAGGATCTTTTAGGCGATACAGAGCTGCAGTTCACCGATGACCTTTCGGTCTTAAGCAACGGCACTATCGATGTATTATTCTTATGCCTTGGTCATGGTGAATCTAAAAAATTTCTTGCCGAAAATACTATCCACGATAATATCAGGATCATTGACCTGGCTAACGACTTTCGTTTACAGGCCAATGCGGTTGCCGGTAACCGCACATTTATATATGGTCTGCCCGAACTGAATAAAGGGGCTATACAACAGGCACAGAATATTGCCAACCCGGGTTGCTTTGCAACGGCTATACAGGTGGGTTTACTGCCTTTGGCCAAAGCGGGTTTGTTAGGCGAAGTATATACAACAGGTATTACCGGCTCTACAGGTGCGGGCCAAAGCTTATCGGCTACTTCACATTTCAGCTGGCGCGCCAACAATATACAGGCCTATAAAACATTAACGCACCAGCATCTGGGCGAAATTGTACAATCTATCAGCCAATTAAATGGTGCCGCAGAAACCAAGGGTGGTATCAACTTTGTTCCCTGGCGTGGCGATTTTACCCGCGGTATCTTCATCAGCTCGCAACTAAACAGCGACTTAAGTTTAACCGAACTGCAAATTTTGTATAAAGATTTTTATGCCAATGCTGCATTCACCCATATTTCCGAAGAACCGATTTTCTTAAAACAGGTGGTCAATACCAACAAAGCCATCATCCAGTTAGAAAAGGTAGGTGCCAAACTGGTGGTTCACTCTGCCATTGATAACTTACTTAAAGGCGCCAGCGGCCAGGCAGTGCAGAATATGAATTTGATGTTTGGGATGGAGGAGAAGGCGGGGCTGGGGTTGAAGCCTTCTATGTTCTGATTCTTGATTTAGGTATAAGGCTTAAGGAGTAGGGTGTAAGGATTGAGCTAACAAATAAAACACTATACTTATGAGAGATTACCGTAAACTGGAAGTCTGGAAAAAGGCCCATGAACAATATTTATTCGTAAAGAGAAGTATTGTTGTCAGGTTTCCCCGGGAAGAGCGTTTTGAATTGTCATCACAGCTTTCCAGGGCCTCTTTATCCATACCGTTAAATATTGTTGAAGGCTGTGGGCGAAATACTAATAAGGATTTTGCTAATTTTCTTAATAATGCCCTTGGCTCAACAAATGAAACTGAATATTGCTGTTTTGTTGCTTATGAATTGTCATATATAACAGAACAGGATTACAATAATGTAAATAAATTAATTAACGAGGTAAGAGCTATGCTTATTTCTTTTATAAAATTTGTAAGAGAAAAGTAGCAGACCTTATACCTTAAAGCTTAAACCTTTTAGCTTCATTATGAACTTATTCGACGTTTACCCCATCAACAACATCGCCATTACCAAAGCAGCGGGCTCAAGAGTATGGGACGATAAAGGACAGGAGTATTTAGATCTTTACGGTGGTCATGCCGTTATCAGTATCGGGCATACGCACCCGCATTGGGTAAAAAGGATTGAAGAGCAGTTGGAAAAAATTGCCTTTTATTCTAACTCGGTACGTATTCCCTTGCAAACGGAGCTGGCTGAAAAGCTGGGCAAAGTATCGGGTAAGGAAGAGTACCAGCTGTTTCTTTGTAACAGTGGTGCCGAGGCAAATGAAAATGCGTTGAAACTGGCGTCTTTTCATAACGGTCGTAAAAAAGTAGTAGCCTTTAATAAAGCTTTTCACGGCCGTACCTCACTGGCCGTTGCGGTAACGGATAATAAAAACTATGTGGCGCCGGTGAACGAAACGGATAATGTAACCTTCCTGCCTTTTAATGATGAAGCAGCACTGGAAGCTCATTTTGCAGCGAATGGTAATGAAATATCCTCGGTGATCATTGAGGGTATACAGGGTGTAGGAGGTATTAATGTTGCTACTGAAAGCTTTTTACAAAAGATCAGGAGTTTATGTGACCAGTATGGTGCTGTATATATTGCGGATAGTGTGCAATGTGGTTATGGCCGTACCGGTAAATTCTTCAGCCACGATTATGCAGGAGTAAATGCCGATATCTATAGCATGGCTAAAGGTATTGGCAATGGTTTTCCGCTGGCGGCTATTATTGTAGCGCCACATATTAAACCCAAACACTTCCAGTTGGGTACCACATTTGGTGGCAACCATGTGGCCTGTGCTGCGGCATTGGCGGTACTGGAGGTAATGGAAAAAGAACAATTAATTAACAATGCCAATGCAATAGGTAATTATCTTGCTACTGAGTTGAAAAAAATCAGTGAGATTGAAAATGTGCGTGGCCGTGGTTTAATGATCGGCTTTGATGTTCCTGATGCGATAAAAGACCTGAAGAAAAATCTTTTGTGGAAACATAAAATATTCACCGGCGAAGCCAAACCTAATGCTATCCGTTTATTACCTTCTTTAGCATTGACTAAAGCGGATGCCGATATATTGTTGGAGGCGTTGAAGGCGGAGATTGCGGCTTTAAAAGGATAATACAGTTGACGATAAATATGGTATAACATACAATGCGGATTTTAATGATTAAGGACTCTTAGCATTAAGCATTCCGCATTAAGCATTAAGCAAAAAAAATGAAAAATTTTATTTCTGTTCATGATGTAAACAATATTGATGCCCTGGTGCAGCAAGCATTGGCTTACAAAGCAAATCCCTTTATTGATAAAGCATTGGGCCAGGGTAAACGTATTGGCTGTTTGTTTTTAAACCCCAGTATGCGTACCCGTTTAAGTACACAGATAGCGGCACAAAACCTGGGTATGGAAGCTATTGTATTTAATGTAGGCAGTGAAGGCTGGGCTTTGGAGTTTGAAGAAGAAGCCATCATGAGCGGCAATACCGTAGAACATGTGAAAGACGCGGCCCCGATATTTGGTAAATACTTTGATATACTGGCTATACGCACTTTCCCTTCTTTAAAAAACAGGGATGATGATTACAGCGAATTGTATATTAAACAATTCATCAAATATGCAGGTATCCCGGTAGTGAGCCTGGAGAGCGCTACCTTGCATCCGTTACAAAGCTTAACAGATATTATTACTATCCAGGAGCAGTTAAAGCAAACACCGATTACGGGCCGTAAACCTAAAATTGTATTAAGCTGGGCGCCACACGTAAAACCCTTGCCGCAATGCGTGGCCAATAGTTTTGCGCAATGGGTAAATGCCTGGGGCCAGGCCGATTTTGTGATCACTCACCCCGAAGATTATGAGCTGAGTGAAGAATTTACCAAAGGCGCTACCATTACAACCAACCAGGATGAAGCGCTGGCCGGTGCCGATTTTGTGTATGTAAAAAACTGGAGCACGTTTAAGGATTATGGTAAAATATACGAGAGTGACCCTAAATGGATGCTGGTAAATGATAAACTGAAACATACCAATAATGCCAAAGTAATGCATTGTCTGCCCGTTCGCAGGAATGTGGAATTGAGCGATGAAATACTGGATGGCACTAACAGCCTGGTAACACAGGAAGCATCCAACCGGGTTTGGGCGGCACAAGCCGTATTGAGTCAACTTTTGACCCCTAACCCCTAAAGGGAATTGTTGTCTATTCTTTATATTTGAGTGCTAACCAGATTTTGGTAAATACTTAAATCGTAATATGAAAGACAATATGTATTACGGGGCTAACCACTTGATTTTTCAAAGGGCTGTAGAACTCCGTAACCGGATGACACCGGCTGAAGAGATTTTGTGGAAACACTTACACATTAATGAATGGAAATTAAAGTTTAGAAGACAGCATCCTATCTGGCAATACATTGCTGATTTTTATTGTCATAAACTAAAATTAGTAATTGAGCTAGATGGCAGTATACATGATGTAGAAGCTGTTCGTGAAAATGATATTAGAAGAGAAAAATACTTACGTGACTTTGGCATAACTGTAATACGATTCAGCAACGCCGAAATTTTTAAAAATATTTCTTTCGTGATAGAAAAAATATCTGAAACAATACAACAGCTTACCAGCCCCCCCTCAGGGGCTGGGGGCAAACTTACCGTAGTAAAAATAGGCGGTAATATTATTGACGATGAGCATAAGTTAGCTTCATTTCTGAGAAATTTTGCAGCAGTAGAAGGGAAAAAGGTATTGATCCATGGTGGTGGCAAACTGGCTACCCGCCTGGCCGAAACCATGGGTGTGGAACAGCAAATGATCGACGGCCGGAGAATTACCGATGCCGAGACCCTGAAGATCGTTACTATGGTGTACGCCGGGTATATCAATAAAAATGTGGTAGCGGCATTACAGGCCAACGGATGTAATGCTATTGGTTTATCAGGCGCTGATGGTAATGCTATTGCAGCACATAAACGTACACATGCCAGTATTGATTATGGTTTTGTGGGCGATGTGGATGCGGTGAATGTTCCCCTGTTGCATGCCTTGCTGCAACAGGAACTGGCCATTGTTTTTGCCCCAATTACCCATGATAATAACGGACTGCTGTTAAACACCAATGCCGATACTATTGCCCAGGAAATAGCCAAAGCCATGAGTAGTGCCTATGATGTATCACTGATCTATAGTTTTGAAAAAGCCGGGGTATTACTGGATGCCAATGATGATAATACTGTTATCAATGAAATAAATCCGGCTTATTACGCCGAATTAAAAACAACGGGAAAAATATTTGCCGGCATGCTGCCCAAGCTGGACAATGCCTTTGCAGCCATTAACAGCGGGGTAAAAAAAGTGATCATCGGCAAGGCGGAACAATTACCTTTATTAACGGAAGGTAAGGCCGGAACAACCATTATTGCATGATGCAGGATATAAACATATTACAACAGGAAGCAATTGCATTACTGCAGCAGTTGATTGCTACCCCGTCTTTCAGTAAGGAAGAAGATAAAACAGCGGATATTATTTTTAATTACCTGCAACAGAAAGGCATAGCCGCGCAGCGCATCAATAATAATGTTTTTGCGGTTAATCAATATTTTGATGCGGCAAAACCGGTGGTGTTGTTAAACTCACACCACGATACCGTAAAGCCCAACCCACAATACACCAAAGACCCTTTTGATCCCATTACAACAGATAATAAACTCTATGGTTTGGGGAGCAATGATGCCGGTGGTTGCCTGGTATCACTGATAGCAGCCTTCTGTTATTTCTATAAGCAGGATGGATTAGCCTATAATATTGTACTGGCTGCTACCGCTGAGGAAGAAATATCCGGTACAGGTGGGGTGGAGCTGTTATTACAGCACCCCGATTTTTTAAGTGCAACGGGCCAGCCAGCAGAAAATGCTTATCATAACTGGACAGCGATTGTAGGGGAACCAACTCTATTACAAATGGCGGTTGCCGAAAGGGGCCTGATGGTACTGGACTGTATCAGCCATGGTAAAGCGGGGCATGCCGCAAGAGGTGAAGGCGAAAATGCTATTTACAAGGCATTAAAAGATATTCAGTGGTTTAACGAATTTACGTTTGATAAAAAATCAGAGCTGTTAGGTCCTTCGCGTATGAATGTTACCGTTATTGAAACGGAAAACAAACAACACAATGTAGTGCCTGCAGTTTGTAAGTTCGTGGTAGATACCCGTATAAATGAATTGTATAGTTTTGAAGAAGCACTGGCGATCATCCGGGCAAATGTAAGTTGTGAAATAAAACCACGGAGTACGCGGTTACGGTCTACCAGTATTGCCTTAGACCACCCATTGGTTAAAGCCGGTTTGGAGATGAATAAAACTTATTATGGTTCTCCCACCACATCTGATAAAGCACTCATGTCGTTCCAGGCATTGAAAATGGGACCCGGCGATTCGGCCAGGAGTCATACTGCCGATGAATTTATTTTTATAGAAGAGATACACCAGGGTGTTAGTGATTATATTACCATCCTACAAAAAATATGTAAATGAAACTCTGGCAAAAAGATACCGCCTCGTTAAAGGAAGTAGAAAACTTTACCGTTGGTCTTGATCGCGAAATGGATATGTACCTGGCTGCTTTTGATGTACAGGGTTCGCTGGCACATACGGCCATGCTGGAAACAATTGGCCTGTTGACAAAAGGCGAACTCGGTCAAATACATGCTGCCTTGAAAGATATTTACCAGACCATTATTGAGGGCAAGTTTCAATTGCAGGATGATGTAGAAGATATTCATTCGCAGGTAGAATTATTACTGACACAAAAATTAGGTGATGCCGGTAAAAAAATTCACAGTGCCCGCAGCCGTAACGACCAGGTATTGGTAGATGTAAAATTATTTTTACGCAGCGAGCTGGAAAGCCTGGTGGAGGCCATACAGGAATTCTTTACACTATTACAGGTACAAAGCGAAAAATATAAGGATCATCTGTTACCCGGTTATACCCATTTGCAAATTGCCATGCCTTCTTCCTTTGGTTTGTGGTTTGGCGCATATGCCGAAGGGCTGGTAGATGATGTACACACCATTAAAGCCGCTTACGAAGTGGTGAATAAAAACCCTTTGGGTTCTGCCGCAGGGTATGGTTCTTCATTCCCTATTAACCGTACACTAACAACACAACTACTGGGTTTTGCCGATCTGAACTATAACGTGGTATATGCGCAAATGGGACGCGGCAAAGCTGAACGTATTGTGGCACAGGCCATGGCCAATGTCGCCGATACTTTATCAAGGTTAAGTATGGACATGTGTTTATACCTGAACCAGAATTTTGATTTCATCAGCTTCCCGCCGGAGCTGACTACCGGCAGCAGTATTATGCCGCATAAAAAAAACCCGGATGTTTTTGAACTGATCCGCAGTCATTGTAACCGAATCAAGGCACTGCCCAATGAAATAAGCATGATGACCACCAACCTGCCTTCAGGTTATCACCGTGATCTGCAATTGCTGAAAGAACATTTATTCCCAGCTTTTGCTACCTTGAAAAATTGCCTGCAAATGGCGGGGCTGATGCTCAATAATATTACTATTAAGGACAACATACTTGCTGACGAAAAATACAGGTACCTGTTCAGTGTAGAAGAAGTGAACAAGCTGGTATTACAGGGCCTGCCTTTCCGCGATGCCTATAAAAAAGTAGGACTAGATATTGAGGCCGGTAAATTTACCTACGATACCCATGTGCAACATACCCACGAGGGCAGTATCGGTAACTTAGGCACGGCAGCCATCAAGCAGCAAATGGATACTGTGATCAGTAGTTTTCCTTTTGAAAAAGTGAATGCCGCTATTGCTGCGCTGTTAAAATAATGTTGATTCAAACAGCAGTACTGCTAGTATCGTTCCTTGCGCATTGTCCCAACAGCATTGTTGTGGGTCGCACACTTCAGCCCGGGTAACGCTACAGGGCAATGAGCCGGTGCATGCCTGTATGAAAAAGCGTTAAAACCCCGGTAATACATACAACGTAATTCAAAAAGACACTGTCAGGGGTATAAACTACAGTGTTAATGAAACTACTGCTACTCTTTCTTTCTTTTGTACTCAGCTCCACGTTAAATGGTCTTATTGCTCAACGGCATCCAGGTGTGTACCGCAACGAGTTAAAAACATCCATTACACAGCCTTTAAGTATGCTATTGCCTGCAGTTGAGCTTAGCTATGAAAGGTATTATCGTAAAAATCTTTCCTCGGCGCTTACAATAGGCAAAGTGATCAACCATCCTATACCCGATGCGCAGGATTTTAGAAACATGAAAGGGTTTGAACTGGCTGTGGAAACAAAATGGTTTGAAAAGGCAAATGAGCTGAGCAGGAAGCGGGGGTATATTGCTGCAGAGCTTATTTACATTAATCAGCAATACAACGCAACAAATAGTTTTACTGATACTCCATGGCCGGATGATAACCCTTATTTTGATTCGATAGGCGTAAAAAGATACAGCATTGGATTAAGCGGTAAAGCAGGATTTAAAGTGCGGTTTGGCCATTTTATGATGGATTTGAGTGGTGGATTAGGCCTGCGTTACGTTGATTCAAAACATACTAATAAAATAAATCCCGATAGCGAGGAGGTTAATTCCCGTCACCCCAATATATGGTCAGCGTTTGCGAAAGAAGGTAAGCGGGTAGGTGTGGCATTGCCGCTGGCCTTTAAAACTGGGTATACTTTTTAATACCGGTATGTATCGTATTCAGGTTTAGAAAATTCCAAATGAATCAAAGAACCAGATTGCAAAAGACTCATTCAGTAGTATTAAAAGCAGGCAGGTAATTACTATAATAGAAAGTGTGATCATTACTTTTCCATGTATCCTGCCGGTTTTATTGTAAACCGGGTGTTTAACTCCCAGTGAAGTGGTCCTGGTAGCACCAACAATAAACCATCCGATAAACAATGAGCCTACGGCGGGATAGCCATATAAAAACGGAGGAGTTAATAAACAAAAATATCCTGCTGCCAATATCCATATATTCACCGGTATGGGTAGCATATTTTCAACGACCGTTTCTTCGGTTGCATTGTTAAATGACGCACCGGTTGCGGCTGTTGTTTTCTTACCCGACAACAGTACGGCAAGATGATAGTTTAAATCACCCCATTCATTCCTGTTACGTATTACATCCTGTAGCTGTTCAGCAGAAAAAGTAAACAAGTAATAGTCTTCTTCCACGGTAGCCGCAAGACTCCTGTATAATTCATCAACAATAACATTGGCACGGGTAAAATCGGCCGGCCTGATTTTTATGTAATGCTCCGGCATGGGTTGTTCGCCAATAAAATTCCTGTCCAATAACTGTGGCGGACTTTCAATCTCGTAAGCAATACCACCAATTGCAAGTTCTTCACCAATTTTTTCAGCTTCTTCAATATTGGTAAGTGTCTTAAATACAATGGGCTTATCCTGCATGACTTTACTTGATTTTCCCGGTAAGATACACTCTTTCAAAATAAAAAAGCACTCCTTCAGTGGAGTGCTTTTTTGTTCATTAGTATTACTGCTGTTGAACGGAGCCCACCACAGTGCTGTGGGGGCAAGGAACGTTGCCGGTAGTACTGCAGCTGGGCTAATACTATTTATCTTTTTTCAGCAGCAGGCCTGGCCGGGATAGTATAGGCGTTTGTTTTCAATAGTTTTTTAATCTCTTCAATCGCCCTGTTCAACTGAACATCTACGCCTTTAGACATAGCGCCCAGGTCTTCCACTACCTCAATATCCGGCTCTACACCATGGCCTTCCCTAAACCAGGTACCATCGGGATTATACATACGGAAAGTTGGTACGGTAACACTGCCACCATCTATAAAAGAAGGGGTGCCGCTGATGCCGATCAAACCTCCCCAGGTCCTGGTACCGATCAACGGACCAAGGCCTCTTTTCTTAAAGTAATCGGGGAATGCATCACCGCCCGAACCGCTCCAGCCGTTTACCAGCATTACTTTAGGTCCGAAATGTCCTGCAGGAGGCCAGTTCCAGGCTTCGCTGTCACGGGTTGCCCAGAATGCCAGTGGTTTACGCTCCAGCATTTCAATAAAACGATCAGGGATCTGGCCACCGTCATTGAAACGTTCATCAATGATCAGGGCTTTCTTATCCATCTGTGCATTAAACATGCGCATCAGTTCGTTCTGACCATCAATACCAGTGCTGGGTACATATACATAACCTACTTCGCCATTGGTGGCTTTATCAACATAAGCACGCATGGATTCTATCCAGGCAAGATTACGCAGACGGTATTCACTGGAGAGTGTTTTAACGGTAGTTGTTTTTGCACCACTGAAGCTTGGTGTTGTATTATAAGTCAGCTCAATAGTGCGGTTGGCTAAGCCGGAAAACGCTTCGTATGGTTCTGTTGCCGTTGTTAAAGGAACACCATTTACTGCTAAAATATAATTGCCTTCTTCAATACCAATACCGGACTGGCTTAAAGGCGATTTTACTTCATTATCCCAGCCGGCACCTTTGATGATCTTACTGATCTTATAATAATTACCATCAGCAGCCCAGTCAACCCCCAAATAACCTATTGACATGTTATTACCTCTTTCTTCAGGGCCTGAATTGTTATAAGTATGCGAAGCGTTCAGTTCACCGATCAGCTCACCTAACAGGAAGCTAACGTCTTCACGGCTTACTGCATCTTCCAGTAATTTGTTATACTTCACTTTTACTTTATTCCAGTCAACACCATGCAGGTTTTTGTCGTAGAAATAATCTCTTTCAAAACGCCATGCATCATCCATTATTTGTTTCCATTCTTTTTTAGGATCAATGGTAGCTGTTAATTCACTGGTGCGTAAGGGATCTTCCATTTTTGCACCTTCGTTAGGACTAATAATGCCAAACTCGCCCATTTTATTCACCAGTAATTTTTTACCGTTGGCGCTTAGTTCATAAAAGAAAATACCGGGAGCAATTGTTTTTTCAGTTTTGCTCTCAATATCATAAAATTTTAAACTGGTCATGCCACCACTTTCACCCCTGTTAGGGCTGCGCAAAAACAATATTTTGCCTTCAACCGAAGCCAGGCGGCCAATATTACCGGGGGCAGGCGATAATAATTCTAACCTGCTTTCAAAACTATCGAAGTCAATACCGCTGGCAGGCTTGGTTTCTTTCTTCGCTGTAGCAGTATCTTTCTTCTCCGTTTTTTTAGCTTCTTCCGCAGCAGTAACTGCAACGGTATCATTGGTTGGTTTTAACAGTGCCGGTACATCTTTTCTTAGTGCAATAGCGGCCAGTTTAGTGGAGTTATTATACACAAAGGTATTATCAAAATCACCATAAGTAGGGCTGAACACCTGGTTGGTGGTCAGGAATAAATATTTGCCTTTTACATCAAATACCGGGTTGGCGCAGCTATAAAAACCGCTGGTTACCTGTTTCGTTGTTTTCCCTTCCACATCGTAAATAAATACGGCTGTATGGGTATTGGGTATATCACGGCTGTAGGCCATCCATTTGCTATCGGGTGACCAGCTGGCCCTGAAGTTTTCGCAGGTGCCATAGTTGATAAAGCGATACAGTTGGTCAATTTTGCTTACCGAGCTTTTATCTACATCCGCTACATATATCTTACCATCATTATCAATAAAACTTATTTTTTTACTATCGGGCGACCAGTACAAATTATGTTTATACCCGGGTCCCAGGTTAGTGATTTTTTTTGCAGCAGCATCGGATGTCATATCTTTTACATACAACTCGTACTCACCGCTTACATCGGACCAGTAAGCAATGGAGCGGCCATTGGGAGCCCATGCGGGGTAACGTTCTGCCACACCTGAAGTAGCGGTTAGGGTTTTAATAAAACCTTCTTTGGCGGGAACGGAGAACAGATCGCCCCTGGCTTCTACCAATACCCTGTTACCATCGGGACTGATGCTCAGGTTCTCTAAGAAATTGGCAACAGATTCTGTCCGGGGTTTTAAGTTAGACAGGTCGGTAACAATATTTATTTTAACGGCTTTATCGGTTTTGCTGCTGATATCATAAATATGCAGGTCGGCACCTTTCTGGAATACAATTTCACCATCACCTAAAGAAGGGAAGCTGATATCCTCATCTTTATAATTGGTCAGCTGGGTTACTTTACCGGAAGCTACATGATAGCTCCACAGGTTCATCTTTTCCTCTTTTCCATGATTGGCTACATAATAAATATTTTCGCCGTACCACATGGGGTATTCCTGACCATTGTATTTATCCGCAGCAATCTTTTTTGACTGGTTATTCTTCAGGTCGTAAATATGAATACCGCTCTGCATACCACCCTGGTATCTTTTCCAGGTACGTGTAGCCTGTGATAAAAATACTACGGCCATCTGGTTTCCGTCATTATTAAATGAGCCGTATTCTGCATATTCGAAAGGCATTTTAGTAACTGGTCCGCCGGTAGCCTTTACCTGGTAAAATTGGCTGAACCTGGCTTTACCGCTGTTACGGCCGGAGGCAAATACAACTGACTTGCCATCGGTGGTCCAGTCGATAACCCTGTCTGAGTTACCATGCGATGTTAAACGTACGGGTATACCACCGGTAACAGGCATTACGTACACATCCAGGTTACCATCGTAGTTGCCTGAAAAAGCTATGCTTTTGCCATCGGGAGAAAACTTGGCATATCGTTCCTCGCCTTTGGGCGTGGTTAAGCGGGTAGCAGTACCGCCGGTTTTGGGTACTATCCAGATATCATTGGCATAAGTAAAAACTATGCTGGTTTTAGAAACATCGGGATAGCGTAACAAATTGGCATTGATCTGTGCCATAGCAGTGCCGCTTGTAAAAAGAAGGCTGGCGGCAATGATTGTTTTGATTCGCATATTATTGGTTTGATTTTAAAATTTTAATGGCCGCAAGTATAGAATTAAAAATGGATAAGTAATGGTAGCGAAATGTTAATTTACGAAAATATTCGTAAATCTTTTTTTTCACTGGACGGCGATATGGTTGTAAAGGTGATGAAAAAATAATAATTGAAACTGTTTTATAAGACATATCCATACGTGATTATGACGAACGGTAAAACGCCCGGGAACACAATTAAGTTACAATGTTTTATAAATAAGTAATACAATAAGTGGTTCTTCCGGGCAATAAAAAAACCACTTACAGAAGTAAGTGGTTTTGAAATATGTACAACCTGTGTTTTATTTATTTAAACATTTCTCTACAGCTTGTTGCATAATGGCTTTTATCTCTTCTTTCTTTATCGAGGATGCTTCTTTATAATCATACCGTTCTTCAATTATTTCACCGGAACACTTGCAAAGGGTGGTAATAATGGTAGAATCCGGTTGCATGCCGCGTTCGGTCATACTGCTCCTGGCCGATCTGATACAGTCGCGCATATATTCTACCCGGTCCTTTTGCGACCAGTTACCTTTTCCCTGTTTATTATTCTTACTGCCACAGGAGACAAACAGTATAACTAATACAAGAAAGCAGGGCCTAAAGATCTTTAGCAACATAATATAATATTTAAAGCGGGTGTTGTACCCATGGGCTTTTTTTATCGGTTAAAAGACTATGGGCAATGCTGGTCATGCCAGAATTATCCTGTCCGCCCCACATGGCACGGCCAATGATATATCCCTTGGAAAAATCTTCCCAGTTAGTATAAGCACGTTTGGTACCCTCCAGCCCTTCGCGTAAAAACTGTTTCATTACATGTTCGGGTATCAGGTTGTGTTCATAACAAAGACGTGTCATAAAAGCCAGGCGGCCATAATCCCAGCCATAGGCTTTATATACCTGCAGGTCCTCTATTTTGCTGATCACTTTATCATTGATCAGCGTTTCAATATTGGAACGCAGGCCCCTGAAAAGATTGACCGCTTTATCCAGCTCTTCCGGCGGAAAAGCCGATTGCAGGTAAGCTGCATAATTATCTTTCTCACTGGTAAGTGCTTTATAAACCGGTTCAAAAAAATAACTATGTCCTTGCCGCAATAAATACGATAAAGTGTCTTCGGCATCAGCTTTATCATATATGCCCCAGTATTCCTGCAGGATCTTTTTGGCATCGGCCGCAGCAATACCTGTTTCATAACTGTTCAGGTAAGCCGATTGCTGTTCGGCATACATGGCACTTACCAGTACCTGTTTTAAAGCATCGCCTGTTAAAGGGTTGTTTTTATTTTGCCTTAAATTATTAAAGAGCGCATTAAATAGTTTGGATACAATGCCCATACAAATATTTTAAGCTGGTAAATAGGTTTGTACCTTCAGGTTAGGTGCTTTTTCACCTAATTTATTCAGGAAATAATTGCCCAGTACAAATTCTTTTACCTGTTTCTCTACATTATTCGATAAAAAGGAAGTGGCGGAGCCCTGTGCTACCATAGCCTGTACAATGCCATTGGGAATAATCAGTTTTACTTCTTTTCCATCGGTTTGTAAGGACACTTTATAATTTTTCAGGCTGTAATCACCATAATTCGCACGCATCATCGCCATTTTAGCAGGGGGCATTTCTTCGATGGTAGAATTTTGTAAACGGAAATTGTCAAATATCAAATGTTTGTCCACATCACCATCTGTGTTGGTGTCCAGCAGGTGGAGATCACTGCCGCTTAATACCAGGTACTTGGGTGTTTGTACCGTATTATATTTTACAGTGCCAAGTGTGGCCAGGCTTTTTAAAGTATCCTTGGCAACATCTTTAGCCATATCGCCTTTGCCATAATCCAGGGTGGCAACAGTAAAAGCGTCAATGGGGTTGTCTTTAATATGTTTTTTGAGAAAAGCAAAATCACCGGATAAAAACTCAGCTTTATAATTTTCGGCCTTTGCAGCTTCCTGCTGCATATTTAATTTACTGAAAGCATCGGCGCTTTGTTGTTTTTTGCGACGGTACCAGATAAAAATACCGGCATAAATGGCAATAAAAGCAATGATAATAAAAATGTAAGTGCCCATAACAATCGGGTTGTAGGTTAGATAATAGTATTAAAATATATAAGGGAAGCAAAGCACCGGGACGGTGCTTTGCAAAAAAATTATACGGTTTGGGGTTTTATGTCTTCTGCTTTTTTCTTAGAGGGTATTAGGCCCCAGATAATAAAAGCAATAATGGCCAATGCTACCAGTTTACCGCCATAACGCGTGTAAAAACCTACTTTCTCCAGTTTTTTCCTGTCCAGTTTATTCTCGGCTAAAATCTGGTTAAGTTCGGCATCGGGAATATCGTAGTAAAGGTCTTTGGCTTTATTGTAGCCAACGAGGCGGGGCTCTTTATTGATCCAGAGCGGTAGTATCCAGGCAATATTAAACTCTTCGTGAATGGTAGCCAGGTCCAGGTACTGGTCGGGCCGGTTGGTAAGTTTGGAGCCTTTTTCAATCAGGAATTCTTCAGTGTCCGGGAGGTCGGCAACCTGTGTCAGTACTTCACGGTTACCAAATGGGATCTTTGCTTTGGCATCAGCCTGGTAGGAACTTAATACAAGGACGGTGCTCAGCGCCACACTGCTGAGAAATGTTTTTAATAGCATTTACAAGGGTTTTGGTGTAATAAATAAAATTAGTGTAACAGTTTTGCCCACTATAAATCAAGCCGGTTAAACCGGCCTGATCTTATACATGAACAATTGTTGTTATACCAAATTTAGTACCAGTATTTACACAAACCAAAACCTATATAAGAATTTTACATTATTTGTATAAAGAATTCAACCATTTAATTGATGTTGCAACATCTTCCTGGGTCAGTTGATGTCCCGTTCCAACTTCATAACTTGTTACGGCAAAGCCTGCACGTTGCAATGCATCGCTGTATTGTTGCGTATGTACCGGGTTAATGGTATTATCCAGTTTGCCATTGCTCAAAAAAACCGGGGCCTGTCGATCCGTTTTCCAGTCTTCCGGTAATTGTTTAAAGGGCTGCATGGGCCTGTACAGGATAGCAGCTTTTAGCAGGTTGGGATACATTGTTAATATACTACCGGCAATATTAGCCCCATTTGAATAACCCAATGCTATTACCTGGTTGATGTCAAAACTTTCTTTTATGGCCAGCTCTTTTATAAAGCTCACCAGTTCATCGGTCCTGAAACGCAGGTCGGCCTCATCAAAAATGCCCATGCCTAAGCGTTTAAAAAAACGGGGCATACCATGTTCGCTCACGTTACCACGCAGGCTCAGGATATTAAACTGTTCGCCAAACTGTTTTGCCAGAGGAATTAAATCTGTTTCATCGCCGCCGGTGCCATGTAATAATAATAAAGTAGGAGCACCAGGGCCAGCCGCCGCTTTGTATATATAGGTTAAAGGAGTATAGTTCATATAATAAATTTTTATTGGAAAGAAGATGTTATTTAAAATTCATCATTCATCACTTATAATTATGAATTATGAATGGTGAATGATGAATTGGAGTATGGAACAGTATTAATCTTCCAGTTTTACCAAATGTTTCTCTATCTGGCTGCGTTGAGCTTCGTATTGGGCAGGTAATTTTAAATTGGTACCTAACTCAGCCAAAGGCTCGTCAACAGTAAAGCCGGGATTGTCGGTAGCTATTTCAAATAATACGCCACCTGGTTCGCGGAAATACAGCGAATGAAAGTAATTGCGATCGATCTGCGGTGTAATATGAAAACCGGCATCCACAATTTTTTTGCGTAATTCCATTTGAGCCGCATCATCACTTACCCTGAACGCTACGTGGTGAATAGTACCGTTGGCATTAATGGCCCTTTCTTCTTTAGGTAATAATACCAGGTCTATTACATTAGCGGTATCAATGTTCTCATTAATATAACGGTAACGGTTTATTTCGTTGCCCACTAATTTGTAACCTAATAAAGAGGTAATTACTTCTTCTGTCGGTTTAATATCATTTAAGGTAAGGGTTACATGATGAAAGCCACGGGTAGCTACATCGGCACTGATCTCGGGAGTTACAAATGGTGTGCGGTTATCGGGTTTGCCGGTAACGGTTAATTCCATTTTTAACCCATCGGGGTCCAGTAGCGTGATATATTTTTCGCCGAATTTTTCCGCTGTTTTATTATAGATCACATTTTTTTCCTGTAAACGGTTTAACCAGAAATCAAGGCTGCCCTCAGGTACGCTGTAGCCAAACTCGGTGGTTAAACCGGCGCCACGGCGACCTTGTTTTACGGCATTACCCCAGGGAAAGAAGGTCAATATACTTCCGGGTGTGCCCTGTTCGTCGCCATAATAAAAATGGTAGGTATGAGGGTCGTCAAAGTTTACGGTTTTCTTTACAAAACGCTGACCTAATATTTGTGTATAGAATTTAAAATTTCTTTTTGCGTCGCCGGCAATAGCGGTTATATGATGTATGCCTTTTACTGTATTGTTCATAACGATTAATTTAATACAGCAAAGTAAAACTAATGTACGGGACTGCCGGTTGATGTATGATAAGAAACAAATGCGGGTAAAGATCAGGCTTTTTGCGCGGCCAGTACTTTTTTAGCCTGTACCATATGGCGGTATACATGGTTTACCACAAAACGAAAAGTATCACCCAGTTTTAACCGTAATAATTTAGTGATACTGATGCCGGTTTTCGTTTTATTAATATCAACTTTTTTAGCCGCCTGTACCAGCTGTAATAATTGCCGGTGCTCCTGGATAAAACGATCAATGGTATGGTAACCCAGTTGTGAACCCAAAGGATTTTTATCCTTAAAGGTTTTCATTTTATTCAGTTTTTCTTTAGGCAGCATACTCTTGGCAAAATAATTACCCAGCCAGCCGCTGGTAAAAACTGCTGCCGGTTCGCGGTAAGCCGAAGCGGCGATGCTTTTTTTAATTTCCGGCACATAAAAATCGGTATACAGGCTTAAGTGTTCAAGGCATTCTAATGCGCTCCAGGAGGTTTCGGCTGCACGCCAGTTAAGACTGGTAAGGGGAAATGCTTTCATGGTTTCGGCTTCGGCAATATATTGTTCCAGTTGACGGGTAATATCATCCAGTAAAAGGTTCGACGAAATTTTCATTGTACTATTTTATGCAAATTTCCTGCTTTGTTTACCTGTAAATACTGATTGAGATCAAGACTTTTTTAAACGGGAGAGGGTTTCGGGGGTCATACGCAGGTAGGAGGCAATATATTTATGCGGTATTTCCTGGAACAGGTGCGGGCTGCGGGCAAATACCCGGTTATAGCGTTCCCGGGGTGAGGTGATCAATAGGTCAACCTCCCTTTCCAGTTGCTGGTATACCAGGGCCTCTAATATTTGTTGCCAGAGGAGGGTATGGGCAAGGTCTTGTTGCAATAATTTCTCTAAAACAGGTTTACTTACCGTTTTTACCCGGCATTGTTTAATGGCCTGCATATGAAACATGGTTGGCTTATTGGTAATATAAGAGTCGAGTGCAACAATAAAAGAATCTTTATAGCCAAAACGAATTGTTTTTTCTTCTTCTTCGTCATGAATGAAAACGCGGCAGCTGCCTGCTGTAATGAAAAACACCTGGCTGTTGATAGTACCCCTGGTAACCAGGTAGCTGTTACGCGGGTAGGTTTTTTCTTCTTCCCATAAATGATGCGTGTTAAGCAATTGTTCCAGTTGCTGAATGGGATTCATGATAAGTAAATATTTGATAGATTATTACAGGTGTCAAGATACAATTATTTTGAAAAGCTGTTGCCGGCCGTTGCCATCTTATGGTATAATTTATGAATTACTGCTACCGGTTTTCAGGTCTTCTCTGCAATAAAAGGTAAATTTGAAACATGGCCCCATTTGTAAAAGAAAAGTTATGGACGGTTGGAGTAATATTATTGATCATATCCGGCACCCTTTATATGATGGCCCAGGTAGTAAAACCTTCGGCTCCTTTAACCCGGCCTGTTGATAGTATTTATATTTATATGGAAGATTCAACCGGCCAGGCTGCTGATTATGCGGCATGGCTGGACGAAAGACGGGCATTTATAGGCGACTCCCCCGTTGCCCGTTATACTTATTACGAAGCCGTAACTGCAGGACTGCAGCGTAAACCGCAAAAAAACAATGGGGATGAAGCCTCTGCCTACTTTTCCTATTTAATACAATACGCTTATGATGCTTTAAAAATAAAAGGCTGGGTGCCGGAAAGTATGGATTTATATGAAGAGGCATTACAGTATTATGAACAAAACAAGGCTGCAATAGATTATGATGAGGATTTTATAGCCGGTTACTTATTAACACCACTGGGTAATATTTATACCCGTTTGGGAGATTTTAACAGTGCCGTTTTAACTCATCGTAAGATCAATGAGTATGCAGCCCGTAATAAGGATTCGGTATTACTGGCTTCTTCCTATGGTAACCTGGCAGTGGCTTACCGGTGGAGCGACAGCCTGCAACTGGCCTATACCGCTGTAGAAAAGGGACTTTTACTGGCGCCGGACAGCCTGTCTTATAACCATACTTATTTAACCGGTGTAAAAGCAGAGTTACAACAGCTATTACAGGAACCGGGGGCTGCTGTTACAAATGATAAAGCCATTACCAGTTATAACCGGTTATTGCAACAGGCTGCCGATGCAGAAAAAAGCCGTTTGGCGGAAGGATTATCCGCCTGTTACCGTATAAAAGCCAAGCTACAGGAACAGGCAGGCGAATGGGGCCGGGCGGGCCAGGCCTACCAGCAGGCTTTGCAGATATTACAACAATACTTTCCCGGTTCATTACGCAGGGAAAAAGGGATGGCCCTGGCCAATATCGGGCATAATTTATTGCAGCAAAAAAAATATAATGAAGCCATTGTTTATTATGACAGGGCTTTGTTACAATTGATACCTGCTTATAAAAGTGGTAATTATTATCCTGGTATGTCAGATGCGGTGGTGGATAATGTGATTATTGAAACCATATCGGGTAAGGCGGAATGTGCTTTGGTGAAGAACAATGTGGGCCTGGCATTGGAAGGTATGTTACAGGCATCTGCCCTGGAGCAGCAATTGCGCCGCAAATTTTTAGCCGTTCAGTCCAAATACAACCAGAATGTTTTTTCGCGTCAGCGTACAGAAAAAATATTAGCCCTGGCAGTTGCCCAATGGCAAAAAACAAAAGCGCCTGAGCTGGCCATGGCCATTGTAGAACAGATTGAACGCAGCAAGGCCCAGGTTTTATACGAAGCCCGAGAAAAAAACAGTGCGGTGTACAGCCAGCCGGATGATTCGTTGACGCTGACCCGTAAAAGACTGGCCAATAATATACAATACTACCGCCAGTGGCTTGCCGAGAATACAAGGGACAGTGCCGATATTACCCGCACAAAACAAAAAATTGCCGAGCTGGAATATTCCCTCGCTTTGTTCGATAACCAGTTAAAGGCCGATCATAAATATGCCGCTACTGCCTTTGCTGTAGCGGATAGTGCAGAGCAATGGCTGCGTTTAATAGGCGATCAGCAACTGGTGTTGAACTACTATGTAGGCAATAATGATATTTATATAACCGCACTGGCTAAAGACGTGGTGAAGGATGTGTTTGTTTTAAAAAATGCGGCTGTTATTAAAGACAGTGTGATCAACTACCTGCAGAAATTTTATTATAATGGCCCCGGCGCCATGCAGGAAGCATCGGTAGATTTTTGCAGACAGTCACATAACCTGTACACTACTTTATTACCCGTGTTGAATTGGAATAGTTACCGCTCCGTGATTATTTTACCGGATGAATATTTATACCAGTTAGCTTTTGAGGCCTTACAGACAAAAGCTACTACGGCTACCAATCCCGGCGCCTGGCCTTACTGGTTACACCAGACGGTAGTGGGTTATGCCTTTTCACTTTCGCTGTGGCAGCAACAGGTAATGAGTGATGCGGCTAAACAAACGGATGCAAAAGTGTATGGTTATTTTGTATCGGAGTTTGACGGTGCTTACCCCGATCTGCCACAGATAAAGAATGAATACCGTGAACTGGATAAAAAAACATTATCCAAAGCCTATGTAAACAATAAGGCCACTAAACGCAATTTTGAAAAACAATTAACCAGCAATAATATCCTGCATGTAAGTACCCATAACCAGGAATTACCCAATGGTGATGTGGCCCTGGTATTTGCCGATAGTTTATTATACCAGTGGCATGTACAATTTTTACAGGTAAAATCGCCACTCATTGTACTCAATGCCTGCAAAGGGGCAACGGGCTTGTTACGGCAGGGGGAAGGTCTCATGAGCATGGGCCGTTTCTTTACCGCATCCGGGGCAAAAGCCGTGATAGCCTCCCTGTGGAATGTGAATGATGAAACGGGTGCCGCTTTTGTTCCTGATTTTTATAATAATATGGTGCGTTTACATAACCCGGTAACCGCTTTACAAACCACCAAAATAAACTGGTTACAAAATACGGCCAACCGCCCGGTAGCAAAACTGCCTTATTATTGGGCCGGGTTATCTTATATCGGCGCCTGGCAGCAATTGGATATTGAAACCCAAACCACGCCCTGGTACCAGTTTATGATTGCCATTGCGGCAGTGATATTGGTATTAACAGGCTTGTTCTGGTTTAAAAACAGGCGGGCTAAAAAAATAATGGCTAAAGAAACTACAAAAACAGGTCAGCTGTAATGCCGTCGGCCAATAATTTTCCTTCGTTGGTTAATTGTAAATGATTATTGTAGTGTACCATATGCCCCTGTTGTATATGCGGTTGAGCAGTGGTTAGTATGGCTGTTGCCGGGTTTACTTCCTTATCTTCCGTCAGGAGTAAGGGCCATTTTTCTGTAATAACAGCGAGAGGCAATCCTTCCATCGTGCGCAGTGCGATCATGATAAACTCATTCACCTGCTGTACAGGTGTTAAGGTCTCTATCTCAAAAGCAGGTTGATGTTGCGTTATGGCCTGTATATATTTTGTATTGTTGGCCATATTCCACCAGCGGCTGCTGCCATTGAACGAATGTGCCGAAGGGCCAAACCCCCAGTAATTTTTTCCCTGCCAGTAGGAGGAATTGTGTTTGCTGCGATAGCCGGGTTTGGCAAAATTAGAGATCTCGTAATGTTCATAGCCAGCTTCCTTTGCCCATTGCATGAGTAATAAAAACTGCTCTGATTGAAAACCGGGGTCTACATTGTTTTTCTGGTGCAGGCGGATCTGTTTATCCAGCGGGGTTTGTGGCTCAACCGTTAAAGCATAACAGGATAAATGGGGTATGCCCAGGCCAACCGCTTTGGCTACATTTTGCTGCCATTTTTCGTGGGTGAGCCCCGGCGTGCCGTATATAATATCCATGGTTATATTATCAAAACGGCCCAGGGCCAGCTCCAGGCCGGTAACAGCCTGTGTGGCATTATGGGCACGGTTCATCCATAACAAATCTTCTTCAAAAAAACTTTGTACGCCAATACTTAAACGGTTAATGCCGATGCGCTGCCACATGTCCAGTTGCGGCACACTGATATCGTCGGGGTTGGTCTCAAAAGTTATTTCTGCATCCGGAACGACGGTGTAATTTTTATAAATGGCTGCCAGCATACTGTTTAACTCAGCTTCGCTACATAAGCTGGGTGTGCCGCCGCCAAAATAAATGGTCTCAATGGGCTCCTGCTGTTCAACCAGGGCTGCCGGGTGCTGCAACTCCTGTACAATGGCTGCTATCAATGGCTGTTTATACCGCAGGGAGGTAGAAAAATGAAAATTGCAGTAATTACAGGCTTGTTTGCAAAAAGGAATATGAATATATATGCCGGCCAGGGTAGTTGTTTTAAAATGAAGTAGCAAAGGTACTGGAATAAGATGGAAGGCAGAAGATGGAAGGAATAGGGTAGATGGTGGAGGGAATAGGGTAGAAGGTGGAAGGTATAGGGTTGAAGGTGTAAGGTATAAGGTATAAGGTGTAAGGTATAAGGTGTAAGGTATAGGGTAGGAACTATAACCTTAAAGGGAAATGGGGAGGGAGCAGTTATTGTTTACCTTATGATAGTTTTGTCCTGACACCTTTATGCAGCGTAAATACTGTATTCTGCCTTATGAACCCGCTTATACGATAACGGATTTTACCCTACACCTTAAAGCTTAACCCTTATACCTTAATTTAGCGGTATTATTGCTACATCATTCATGACAAGAGCTCCTTACCTGTTTACTGTACTGCTCATTTTTATACATTGTTCCCTGCTGAGGGCACAAAATAATTATGTGTTACAGATACAGCCGGTGGATAAGGATGCTGCTTTTATTACCTCACTGGGTTTACAACAACAATTTACCGACCAGCTGGCCTGTAAAAGTTATGCCGATTCTATTCCAATTATTTTAAAAGCCAGGGGATATATCACCGCTTCGGTGGATTCATTTTTTGCCGACTCCGCTTCGGCCCGGGTAGTGTTATTTGTAGGAAATATATATAAGTGGGCACAGTTAAATACCTCCGAAGTACCCCTTGAGTTATTACAGACTGTTGGCTGGCGAAGCGCTGCCTATCGTGGTCAGCCGGTTGACCTGTTACAGGTGGCCGATATGCAAAAACGTATGCTGGCCCACCTGGAAAACACGGGTTATCCTTTTGCAAAAATTTACCTGGATAGCCTGGTGATGCAGGGTGATGAGGTAACCGCCCGCTTAAAAGTAAACCAGGGACCTTTATATACCATTGATAGTATCAGGGTAATAGGCAATGCCAAGGTTTCCAACGATTACCTGCAGCGTTTTCTCGATATCCGGCATGGGTCGGTATACAGCAAAGAAAAACTACAAAGGGTAACAGGGCGTATACGCGAACTGACCTATGTGGAGGAGGAATACCCGCCTAAAGTAGTGTGGCGCTCCTCGGGCGCGGTACTGGACCTGTATTTAAAACAAAAGAAAAGCAGCCAGGCCAGTTTAATTGTGGGCTTTTTACCTAATAACGACCAGCTATCTTCTAAAAAAATGCTGGTGACCGGTGAGGGTAACCTGAATTTAAAAAATGCATTGGGTGCCGGGGAAACCATTGGTATTAACTGGCAGCAATTGCAGGTAAGCTCGCAGCGGTTAAATGTTATTTACCAGCATCCATATTTATTTCAATCGCCGTTTGGATTAGATTTTGGTTTTGATATGTTTCGCAAGGACAGTACGTTTTTAAACGTGGACATACAGCTGGGTGCTATTTACCAGCACAGTACCAAACAATCGGCCAAGGTATTTGTACAATGGTTCCAGACCATATTGAACGGTATTGACCTTGACAGGGTGATACAAACCAAAACATTACCCAATGCGGCAGATATTCGCACCACCAACCTGGGCCTGCAATACGACTTTAATAATACCAACTATCGTTTTAACCCGGTAAGGGGTAATGATATACAGTTTATTGCCAAAGCCGGTAACAGGCAAATAAAAAAGAATAATACGATCATGGAGCTCAAAGATCCCAATGATCCGGGTTATGATTTTGGATCATTGTACGATACGGTTAAACTGAAGAACTACCAGTTTCAGGCAAAACTGGCGGCCGCAAAATACTTTCCGGTAGGCAGTAAAGGATTAAGTACGGTAAAAACGGCGCTGAACGGGGGCTTTATACAAAGCGCCAATATTTTCCGGAACGAACTTTTCCAGGTGGGCGGTTATAAATTGCTGCGAGGTTTTGATGAGGAAAGCCAATACTTGTCGCAATACGCTATTGCCACAGTGGAATACCGGTACCTGATAGGCCAAAACTCTTTCTTTTATGCTTTTGGTGATGGTGGCTGGGGCCGCAATAAAAGCACTTATGCCAATGTGAGCTATAACTATATTAGTGGTGGCCTGGGTATAGCTTTTGAAACCAAGGTAGGTATATTTAACCTGGCCTGGGCCCTGGGTAAAAGGAATGATACGGAGTTTAACCTGCGTCAATCTAAAATACATTTTGGCTTTGTCAGTTATTTTTAATCACATAAAAGCTATTCTGTTTCATAGCTTCGGCGTGTTCGCTTATTTTTGACAAACAATTACTTTTTTTGAAACGAATAGCCGGTTTACTTTCTTTTTTATTGTTGATACTGCAGGGCTTGCTGGCGCAACCTGTTACTGATTCCTTAACTAAAAAAGGGAAGGATTCACTGGCTGTTACTATACCGGTTGATACCCTTACCGTTAAAAAACCCTTGGTGCCGGTGGCGGCCTGGCAAACACGCCCGGGCATTCCCCTGTATGTACAGGTGCTGGAGCACATGCCTTATTTTAGTTTTGGTAAACAGCCCCTTGTAGCTGGCGGACAACTTAAAAAACGCACCGATAAGGATATGCTGTTTTATGGCCTGATGGGCTTACTACTCTACTTTGCGGTATTACGCCTGTTGTTTCCTAAATACTTAAGTGATCTCTGGCGTTTATTCTTCCGCACCACTTTAAAGCAACGCCAGTTAACGGAGCAGTTAAGCCAGACACCTTTACCATCTTTACTGTTTAATTTATTATTTGTTATAGCCGGCGGGTTATATGCGGCCTTCCTGTTTTATTATACAGAAAACAGGGTGCCGGTGCATAATTTCTGGTTATTTGTTTTGTACTGTTGTGCGGGCCTGGCCGGTGTATACCTGGTTAAGTTTGTATCACTTAAAGCCACGGGCTGGGTGTTTAATGTACGGGCCCTTACCGATACCTATATATTTATTGTATTTATTATTAACAAAGTGCTGGGTATTTTTTTACTGCCGGTACTATTCATTGTTGCTTTTAGCCCTGCGGGGGTGGCCGGCGCGGCCTGGGTTTTGTCATGGACTGTTATTGGCGGCCTGCTTTTATACCGCTATATCCTGGCCCTTTCGGCCGTGCGTACCTATGTACAAGTGAGTGTTTTTCATTTCTTTTTATACTTCTGTGCCTTTGAAGTAGCCCCTGTGTTAGTACTTTATAAATTGGTAATAACAATTTTTAAATAAAACACGTACCTTTGCGCCCAACTTTAGCGGAAATTCACATGGTAAAAAACGGAGTTACAACTACTGGAAAAAAAACCAATGGGGTCCAAAGCATCTTGATCACACAGCCAAGACCCGAGAGCGAAAAGTCGCCATACTTTGAATTAGAACGGAAGTATGGTGTAAATCTTCACTTCCAATCATTCATCAGGTTGGAAGGAATTCCGGCTAAAGAATTCAGGCGTCAGAAAATTGACATTGCCTCCTACACAGGAATTATCTTCACCAGCCGTAATGCTATCGATCATTTTTTTCGTATTTGTGAGGAAATGAAAGTAAGCGTATCGCAGGATACCAAATACTTCTGCATTACTGAAGCGGTTGCCTTATACCTGCAAAAATTTATCCTGTACCGTAAGCGTAAAGTGTTTTATGGCGCCGACGGCTCCAACAAAAGCATGTTTGATGTGATCAACAAACACAAGGGCAACGAAAAGTTCCTTTATGTTTGTTCAGAAAACCAGCAGGATAATGATATTGTAAACTGGCTTAAATCCAACAACTGCGAGTTTGCTATGGGCTTTTTGTACCGTACACAAAGTAATGATGTAAAAGAGATGCTGACCAGCAACGATTACGATGTCATCTGTTTCTTTACTCCCAGTGGTATAAAAAGTTTATTTGATAACCAGCCCGAATTTAAACAAAACGGGACGGTAATAGGCACTTTTGGCAGCAATACTACCAAGGCCGCCGAAGAAGCAGGCCTGGCTCCGGGCATTATTGCCCCGCAACCCAAGGCGCCCAGCATGATATCGGCACTGGACCATTTTTTAGCAGCACAAAAAAAATAAACAAAGTTCTCCCCTCACTAAGTGATTATGTGGGGCTGTCGGCTATAGCATTGCTATGCAGCTGTAGTTCCCGCTGTACGCTGTATTCCGCCGCTCCCTGCCCCGCACAGCCCTTCGGCGGAATGCCGCTGCCATCGGGCAGCCCTTCGTCTGTTTACCCAAGCCCGGCTTTGTACTGCTGCTGCTGATAGCCCCGATTGACGCGGACAGCCCACCTTCAGGGTAAAAATTAAACGAAAGTATTTTTTACGCCAATATATATACGTTGTATTAATGAAAAGGTGAAGGGGCTGGCAGCAAAAGCGGGAAACTATCGGTGAACGGAGTTACTGCAGTTGCTGCTTCAAAAAAACAACAGCAGCGATTACGCCGTAAATATTTTTATACCGCACTATTCACCGACATTTACGGTATGGCAACACATACCAATCATTTAATTCACGAAACAAGCCCGTATTTATTGCAGCATGCCCATAACCCGGTACAGTGGTACCCCTGGGGCGAAGAAGCATTGACAAAAGCCAGGCAGGAGGATAAGCCTATACTGGTGAGCATTGGCTATGCGGCCTGTCACTGGTGCCATGTAATGGAGCGGGAAAGCTTTGAGGACGAAACAGTGGCGGCGATAATGAATGAACATTTTGTGAATATTAAAATTGACCGGGAGGAAAGGCCCGACCTGGATCATATTTATATGGATGCGGTACAGGCCATGACCGGGCAGGGAGGCTGGCCGCTGAATGTGTTTTTAACGCCGGATAAAAAGCCTTTTTATGGTGGCACCTATTTTCCGCCACGAAGTTTATATGGCAGGCAATCGTGGAAAGATGTACTAACCGGTATTACCAATGCCTATAAGGAAAGGCGGGCCGAAATTGAAGAACAGGGGAGTTACCTGACAGCCCACCTGGACAAGGCCAATCAGTTTGGCGGTATGCCGGCTGATATAACATCGTTTGGGATTACCACAACAGATATCGCCGCCATGGCCAGGCAGGTATTACAACAGGCCGATAGCCAGTTTGGTGGTTTTGGGGCGGCCCCAAAATTTCCGCAGACATTTGTAATCCGTTTTTTATTACGCATGGCCTACCTGTGCAAACACAATAAGGAATTGCAGGAAACAGATGCGCAGCTGGGGCAGGAATGCCAGGCGCAGGCCCTTTTATCGCTGGATAAAATGATCCGCGGTGGTATATATGACCAGCTTGGCGGAGGCTTTGCCCGTTATGCCACCGATATGGAATGGCTGGTGCCACATTTTGAAAAAATGTTATACGATAATGCCTTACTGGTATCGGCAATGTGTGAGGCTTACCAGTTAACGGCGCAGCCACATTACCGGGGAGCCATTGAGGAAACCATGGCTTTTGTACAAAGAGACCTGATGCATGCACAGGGTGGTTTTTTTGCAGCCCTGGATGCGGATAGTGAAGGAGTAGAAGGGAAATACTATGTGTGGACCAAAGAGGTGGTAACAGCTTTGTTAGGGGCTGATGCTGCTTTGTTTTGCGCTTACTATGATATAACCGAAGCCGGTAATTGGGAAGAAGTGAATATTTTACAGGTGAAAGCGCCTTTGGATAAAGTGGCAGCAACCTATGGTAAAACAGCAGCGGAGGTAAACGCTGTTTTAAACAGGGGGAAGGAAATATTGCTGCAACACCGGTACACACGTATAGCACCCGGGCTGGACGATAAAGTAATACTGGGCTGGAATGCCCTTATGAATAAGGCCTGCAGCCAGGCTTTTATGGCTACCGGTAATGAAGCCTATAAAACCCTGGCCATTAAAAATATGCAGTTTCTCCTGGATGTGTTTAAGGGCGATAATGGGTTGTTGAACCATACCTGGAAGAACAACGAGGCCCGGTACCCGGCATTTTTGGACGATTATGCCTGTTTAATAGATGCCCTGTATTATTTATATGAAATAACAACCGAATTTGACTGGTTGCTGAAAGCACAGGAACTAACGGAGCTGGTGATTGCAAACTTTAGCGATGAGCAAAACCTGTTTTTTTATTATACGGGTAAAGAGCAGACCGACCTGTTGTTACGTAAAAAAGAAGTGTATGACGGGGCGGTACCATCGGGAAATAGTGTGATGGCGCACAATTTATACAGGTTGTCCATCGTTTTTGGCAAGGCCGAATGGGCAGAAAGGGGTTTAGGGATGGTGCAGGGTTTAAGCAAATCTGTTCATCAATACCCGGCTTCTTTTGGCATATGGGTCAGTATGTTGCTGGAATTATATGCGGGTACACAGGAAATAGTGGTGGTGGAACCCGATAAAGACATATATTTTAAAACACTATATGAGTATCTGCCGTTTAAAATAATGCTGACTGTGGATAAAAAAAATGAGCATTTGGAATGGGCCAGGGGCAAAAAAAAGTTGGGAAATGCGAATATTTTTTTGTGTCGGGAGTTTAGCTGTAAGGCACCAGTTGCTACTATAAAAGAACTTATTATATTGATTAACAAAGAATTATAAAAATAATTAATTTTCTGTTAAATGCAATAAAATATTTAACGCAGCGTTAGATAATTTACGAAGTATTAAACCATTTGTTTGTTTAAAAATAAATTGTATCCTTGTGACTGCAAATAGACCAAAATATTATATTTGTCCAATACCCTTTAAGTGTATGATAATGAGAAACCCTAACTATGCGTTTTTAGCATTTGCAGCCCTGATGGTGTTTGCAAGCTGTAATTCGGGAAAGAACAAAGGCGGTTCATTGCCTAACGACGGCCAGTTACATGGTGTGTCGGCGGGTACGCGGTCCAATTTGAAAAAGCCGGTGGGCATGGTATATGTGCCACAGGGAACTTTTCACATGGGGCCCAGCGATGAAGATCCTGCTTATGCCTTTAGTGCCCGTAACCGTTCCGTTTCTATCAGTGGCTTCTGGATGGATGCCACCGAAGTTACCAATGCAGAGTACCGCCAATTTGTACAATGGGTGCGCGACTCAACTGTAGCCCGTAAATTAAACAAAGTAAAAGCTGATGCCAACGGCGTTGAAGGTGTTGATTGGGCAGCGATGAAAAAATTCAGGTGGGATGATCCCAAGAATATGGAAGAGTTGGCAAATACCAACCTTATCCTGGCTCCTGAAGACAGAATTTATGGCAAAAAAGAACTGGATGTGAAAGAGTTGAAATACCACTCTGAGGTTCATGACCTGAAAGAAAATGCCAAAAGAGAGAACGAGAACAAACCCCGCTCTAAATTTATCATTAAAAAAGACGTTCCTATTTACCCGGATACGCTGGTATGGGTAAGAGACTTCTCTTACTCTTACAACGAGCCCATGACCAAACGTTATTTCTCTCACCCCGCTTTTGATAATTACCCTGTTGTAGGTGTAAACTGGAAACAGGCAACTGCCTTCTGCGAATGGAGAACACATTACCTGAATTCCTTCCTGGAAGGCAAAAAAAGGGTAACCGAGTCTGACTTCCGTCTGCCTACAGAAGCACAATGGGAATATGCCGCCCGTGGTGGCCGCTCACAATCTATGTTCCCCTGGGGTGGTCCTTACTTACGTAATAAAAAAGGATGTTTAATGGCCAACTTTAAACCAGGCCGTGGTAACTACCCTGAGGATGGCGGTTTCTATACCGTACGTGCCGATGCTTACTGGCCTAACGACTTTGGCCTGTACTGTATGTCGGGTAACGTAGCCGAGTGGACTTCTTCTATCTTCTACGAAGGACGTAACAACTTTCAGCACGATATGAACCCTGATGTACGCTGGAATGCCAAAGACGACGACCCACCATTAATGAAACGTAAAATTATCCGTGGCGGTAGCTGGAAAGATGTTGGATACTACCTGCAAACCGGTACCAGCACTTACGAATACCAGGATTCTGCAAAATCTTACATCGGTTTCCGTTCGGTGATTGATTTACCCGCAGCCGGGGGCCGCAGATAAATAAAATTGCCGCTTTACCTGGGGCAATACAATATTGTAATTACTTTTTAAGTTATAAATAACCGGGGTGTAATAAAACTTGCATCACACCCCGGTTCATTTCACCAATCTTCTTCATCAAAAACTATTTTTTTAAAATCATTATTTTATGGCAGCAGCTATTCCTTCAAAAGTTAGTAAATGGGTTGACGTAGCAGTATCATTTGCAGCAGCAATTGTATTATGGGGTGCATTAAGAAAAATTACCCACGCTCCTGATGCCGACACCTGGCTGTGGATCGGTCTGGTAACTGAGGCTGTTATCTTTGCTTTATATGGTGTGTTATATGTTATTTATCCTGCATTACCTGATAATTCTCATTCTGAAGAATTAACTGTTGCCGGTGAAGTAGTAAGACCAGCAAAAGGTGGCGCTATTGCCGCTTTAGATAAAGCATTAATTGATGCACATGTAACTCCTGAAGTGTTAAACCGTTTAGGTGACAACTTTAAAAAATTAAATGAAACTATCGGTAACATGAACAATATCAGTGATGTTGTGGCGGCTACCGGTGATTATACCGCTAAAACAAAAGAAGTTACGGCCGCCCTGGATAAAGTGAAAGAGGCGTATGTAAGTTCGGCCAATTCGGTAGGTGCTTTTAACCTGGCAACTGAAGGCGCTAAAACCTTCCACGACCAGGTGCAGGTATTAACTAAAAACTTGTCGTCTTTAAATACAATTTATGAGCTGGAATTGCAGGAAAGCAATAACCACCTGAAAGCCCTGAATGGTTTTTATGGTAAACTTTCCGAAACTTCTGCCAGCCTGATCAACAGTGCGGATGATGCTAAGAAAGTACAGGAACAGATTGGTAGCCTGGCTACTAACCTGGGTCGCCTGAACGGCATTTATGGTAATATGTTAACTGCTATGCAGGGTAAATAATTATCATCCTGTTTGATAAACCAAAGTTGTAAAAGAAAAATATTTTATAAAAGACTATAAATTTTTTGACCAGTTATGGCACTACCTAAAGAGCCGCGGCAGAAGATGATCAACCTGATGTACCTGGTGTTAACCTGTCTGTTAGCACTGAACGTATCATCAGAGATTCTTAATGCCTTTAAAACCGTAAACTCCAGCTTAGAGAAAACGAATACCACCGTAAATGCTTCTACTTCTACTATTTTAGCCTCATTGGAAGAAAAAACAAAAAAAGCGGAAACTGCAGAAAGAGCAAATCTTTGGTATCCTAAAGCTCAGCAAGCTGCGTCTTTGTCTAAATCAGTATTTGATTATATACAAAGCTTAAAAAGCAAAATCATTACATCAGCCGGAGGCGACCCGAATAATCCTGACAATCCTGACAAACATATGAATGAAGGAAGCCAGGAGATTGTTACCCGGATAATGGTAAAGGATGGAGAAGCCAAAAAGTTATATACGATGTTGGCTGATTATAAAAAGAACTTATTGGCAATTGATCCAAGTATTGCTGAGAAGTTTTCTAAAACCCTGCAAATAGACCTTTCTGAACCAACTGGTAAAGACGGCAAAAAGAAAGATTGGGATATTGCCAACTTTAATATGGTACCAACCGTAGCCGGTTTAACCATTTTAAGTAAACTGCAGAATGATATTAAAACTTCTGAGAACAATGTAGTGGCTCATATTCACGAGCAGGTTGGTAAAGTAGAAGTAATATTCGATTCATACGCTGCGGTAATCGGGCAAAGTTCAAATTACCTGATGCCTGGCCAGGAACTGGAAATTACAGCAGGTGTGGGTGCTTTCAGTAAAAATGCACAACCTAAAATTTCAATTGGTGGTTCAACCCTTGCCATTGGAGAAGATGGAGCAGCGCATTATAAAACGATGGCCAACTCAATTGGTACACATACTGTTCCGGTAAATATTTCGTTCTTTAACCAGACAACGAATAAAGTTGAATCAATAAGCAAAACAATTACCTATACAGTAGGTCAGGCTAATGCCTCTATTGCCCTGGATAAAATGAATGTATTGTATATCGGTGTTGATAATCCTGTATCTATTGCTGCCAGCGGTGGTGGTGATGACAGGGTTCAGGTAAGCATCAGTGGTGGTGGCGGTTCTATTACAAAAGTTGGTGCCGGTAAATATATTGCCCGCGTAGGTACCGTTACCGATGATTGCCGGATTACGGTATCAGTGGATGGTAAAGTAGCCGGTGCATCTCAATTCCGTGTACGTACTATACCTAAGGCCCAGGCCTATGTAGGTGGTAACGAAAGTGGCGCTTCTATCGCAGCAGGTGCATTCAGGGCACAAACAGGTGTAGGAGCAGGTATTAAAGACTTTCCTTTTGAATTAAGCTATAAAGTGGTATCATTCTCTTTCTCCATTGATACTGATGACGGAGATGTGGCTACAGCAGTTTGCCAGGGTAACCTGTTCAGCTCGCAAGCACAAAATTATATCAAAGCTCATGCGAAAGGTGGTAAAACAGTAACTATTGATGATATAAGAGTACAGGGTCCGGATGGCAGGGTTTCTTCTGCCCCCTCACTGGTGTACTACCTTAAATAATTTTTTTAAAGTTCAGCGCTATGAAATTATCAATTTATAAAAAGTGTTTGTTGGTTGCCTTTGCAGCTTTATTGGTTGCAGATGCAAGTGCCCAAAGAACCGGTAGAAGAAGAAATAATACCGGTACCAATACCAACCAACAACAACAGCAGGGGAATAACCAGCAACAACAGCAGGTTAACGATACCCGCCCGCCTTCAGGCTATGATCCTTATGGTGGTGTACCAATTGAAGTAGACAGCTCCGGCGTTTCAAGTAATACGAAAAAGACCTCTTTACGTCAGGATAATGCTTTTGATAAAAAAGGATTAAATGCACGTACGCCTTTAGAGTATGAACATTTACGCTGGGACGATGCATTATATGCGGAGAAAGTTTGGCGTGAGCTGGACCTGCGTGAAAAAATGAACCAGACTTTCCGTTATGAAGCGGAAGACGATAACGGTAGCCAGGTTTTCATCAATGTTTTGCTGAATGCGGTTACTAACGGAGAAGTTACTGCTTTTGCCGACGACAGGTTCACCACACCTATTACTGTAGCTGATATTAATCAAATGACATTGGGTAGTGCCGATACGGTTCCGCAGTATGATCCTAATGATATTAATAAGATTGTTAAGTATGTAGTTACACGTGCCAGCTTTGATGCAAAGAGCGTTTTAAAATTGCGTATCAAGGAAGAGTGGGTATTTGACCGTGAGGCCAGCCGTATGTTCTGCCGTATTTTAGGAATTGCCCCTGTACTTACTAAATACTTACCCAATGGTAAAGAGTTTGGTAGCCAGCCAATGTTCTGGATATATTACCCCGACTTAAGGCCAATGCTGGCTAAGAACGAAGTATATAATCCTAAAAACATGGGCCAAAGCCGCATGACCTGGGAAGAATTGTTTGAAAGCCGCATGTTCAGCAGTTATATTACCAAATCAACTTTGGATAATGCCGCTAACAGGACCATCAGGCAGGTAATTAAAGACCCGATCCTGGCTTTACTGGAAGGTGAGAACATTAAAGAAAAGATCTTCAATTTTGAGCAGGACCTTTGGTCTTACTAATCAGAACAATATTAAAGTAAAGCCCCGGTTTTCCGGGGCTTTTTTTATGGCCGCTATTGTTCGGTTATTTGGGATTAAAAATGCTTAATTGAATGATAAACAACTGTTTGTTCCGGCAATATGCTATAAATGGATAGTAGTAAAAAAGGGGGAAAATAAATGTGACGAACGGTCAAAGGAAACTGGTGAAAAATATAGATATAAATGAGTTAAATCAACTTTTTTGTGTATTTTTGTAGCGGTTTTTCATAGGATATTGGATTTTAAAAACGGGGCTGGATTTCTATCCTGGCCCCATTTTTTTTAAGTATTATCCTCAGGGTGAAAATGGTTATACACCAGCACCGCCTTTTGCAGTCCTACAACTGTTGTTAATGTTTCTTTGCTTTGCGCTTTTACGTTTTTTACCGATTTAAAATGTTGTAATAGCTGTGTGGCTATTTTAGGGCCAATGCCTGCGATGCTCTCCAGTTCATTGGTAAATGTGCCTTTGCTGCGTTTGTTGCGGTGAAAAGTAATACCAAAGCGGTGCACTTCATCCCTTATCTGTCTTAACAGTTTTAACTCCTCGCTATTATAAGGCAGCTTTACCGATTCCTTATCCCCTACAAAAAATACTTCCTCTTCTCTTTTGGCAAGGCCTACCAATGTGGTTCTGTCAGCAAGTCCCAGTTCCACCATTGCTTCGTGGGCAGAACTTAATTGCCCCTTACCGCCATCAATGATCACCAGTTGGGGGAAAGGCTGTTCTTCTTCCTGTAAGCGTTTATACCGGCGGGTTACTGCTTCTTTCATGGTGGCAAAGTCGTTAATGCCTTCTACCGTTTTAACATTAAAATGGCGGTAATCTTTTTTACTGGGTACGCCCATTTTAAAGCAGACCATGGCCGATACCGGGAAGCTACCCTGGAAATTGGAGTTGTCAAAACACTCGATATGCGTTGGCAAACTGCCTAGTTGTAATGCTTCCTGCAGTTTTTCCAATACTTTTATTTTATTGGTATTGGTGGACAGCTTTAAACGTTCCTTATTCTTTATCTCTTCAATATAGTGGTCTACATTTTTTAAAGACAGTTCCAGGAGTTTCTTTTTATCGCCACTCACCGGTATGGTAATGGTGATATCTTTCTCCGGGTAGTCAATGGCAAAGGGCACAATGATCTCCGTAGCATCGCTGTTAAATGTCTGGCGCAGGCGTGCAATACTGAAACTTAATATTTCCGGCTCATCCTCATCGAGGTGAGTAAGCACTTTAGTGGTTTGTGTTTGTACAATGGTACCATTACGTACCATTAAAAAGTTAACATAGGCCACATTCTTTTCCTTTACCAGGGTAAATACATCTTTATCACCGGCCGTATTACCGGCTACTACCGATTTAGCCTGGTAATTGGTGAGAAAAGAAATTTTATGCTTGGCTATCTCCGCCTGTTCGAAGGCGAGGTCAGCCACGGCATTCTTCATTTCCTCTTTAAAATGACGGATAACAGGAGTTAGATTGCCTTTTAATAAATTTTTTATCTGCTGTATGCCTTCTAAATAATCGGGCAGGGTTTGCAGGCCTTCGCAGGGACCTTTACAATTACCTAAATGGTACTCCAGGCATACTTTGAATTTCTTTTTGGCAATATTACCGGCACTCAGGTTGAGGGTACAGTTCCTGAGCGGTACGGTTTGACGGATGAACTCCAGCAGTTCCTTAACTTTCTGTACGGAAGTAAAGGGGCCTAAGTATTCCGATTTATCGTTCACCACATACCGGGTTAAAAACACTCTGGGAAAGGGCTCGTTTTTAATAACAATATAGGGATAGGTTTTATCGTCCTTCAGGTTGATATTATACCGGGGTTTGAACTCTTTGATCAATGAGTTCTCCAGCAGGAACGCATCATGCTCCGAGTTAACAATGGTAAACGCAATACGTTTTATGCGTTGTACCAGCTCATGCGTTTTGTAAGAGGTAAATGTTTTAGTAAAGTACGAGCTTACCCTTTTGCGCAGGTCCTTGGCCTTGCCCACATAAATAATTACATCCTCGTCATTAAAATACTGGTATATGCCGGGCTGGTGCGGTATGGTGGGCGCTATATGTTTAAAATCTTCTGCAGTCATAAATACACATCAATCGTTCCATTTAACAGTAGTGGTGGTAATGGTTTCTGCACCACCGGGTTTTTGTACCATACGGGTTACCTGGAAATTTTTATCCACCATCCATAACATTCTTTTCTGTACGGCGCTATCCTTTGTGGAGGTAGCATAGTCTATATACACACTCACCATTTTATCACCGTTGAATTGATCCCGGCTGATGGTTATTTCCTGTTTCAGTACGGCCTGGTTGGCCTCCGGCTTTTTGGTATAAGTCATTACTACCCGGTTCAGGGTTTCATCAAAAAACTTTGATTCGGTATAATCGTCCTCGTATTTTTCGGAAGAAATATCGGGAATGTCTAAAAAGTCCTGGGCCTGTTTCCTGAAGTCTTCGCGTGGAATAAAGGTTGTATCAGCAACCGAATCAACGGTTACCACTTTAACAATGCTGTACAGGGAGGTGTCCACATCTTTTACCTGGCTTAACAGGTAAGGGAGTATAGGAAAGTTTTTATCTGCTTCCTCCCGTTTCTTTTTTTTACTGCCACAGGCGGTTACTAATACTATTAATGCAACAAACAGTGCTGTTATTTTCATGGTATAAAATTACTTGAAATAGCGATCATACTCACCAGGTTTTTAAAACCTTATAAGCAGGCGAAGGGCTGCCCCGCTTAGGCGCAAATCCTTACGGCCTTAAAGCCGGAAGATTGCAGCCGGGCGGGGGACTGCAGCTGACCGGAGTTACTGCAGCCGACAGCCCATAAAAAATCTGTTTAACGGAATGTATTGTAAGAAGATAGTACCCGTATTTTTCGTTTTGCCTCTTATTTGGCGTTATGCAGGGGCAACGGGGTAGTAAAATATGCCATCTTTACAGTAAGACCTGACATTGGTCATTTTGCTACCCTGATCTAACTTACTCCCTGATTTAAGTGGCTTTTCCGGGGCTGCTTATGAGTAAGTTAATGATTGCATTTTTTGTGATGAGCCATAGATAAATTACAACGCAAGCTTGTATAAACTGCCCGCTACAAAGCAAATGATCCGCAACAACTGCTTATTCCTGAGCATATGATCCTGTACAGCCTACACCATATTGCAAGCTTATGTTTTTAAAAAAATATTTCGAGGAGTTTGAAATTGATGAACAGCGTCAGACCATCGGCCGTACGGTGACCGAAACGGATATCGTAGTACATGCCGGTCAGTCAGGCGATTTTTTCCCGCATCATATGGATGAGGAATGGTGCAGCACCCAGCCCTTTAAAAAACGTATTGCCCATGGTACTTTGATCTTTACTATTGGCATAGGATTAACGGCCAGTTTTATTAACGAAGTATCCATGACTTACGGATATGAACGGCTACGTTTTATTAAACCTGTTTTTATTGGCGATACCATTAAAGTAACAGTTACCATTAAAGATAAAAAAGACCACAAAAAACCGGGTTTTGGCCTGGTAACGGAACTGGTGGAAGTGTTTAACCAAAACAAGGAACTGGTAATGCTTTGTGAACATTTGTTACTGGTTGAAAAAAAGCAAGCTTGAGTATGTCGGTAGTTTTAAAAGGTATAACATGGGGGCATAGCAGGGGCATTACACCGCTGCAGGCGTTTTCGCAACGTTATGCCGAGCTGCACCCGGGTGTAGAGATAGTGTGGCAGAAACGTACCTTACAGGAGTTTGCTGATTTCCCGATTGAAGTACTGACAAAGGATTATGACCTGCTGATCATTGACCATCCATGGGTAGGTTGTGCCGCGGCCACTAATTGTGTACTGCCTTTGAACGAATATTTATCTGCCGAATATTTAGCCGACCAGCTGCAATATTCAGCAGGACAATCACATGTAAGTTATAATTACGACAATAAACAATGGGCCCTGGCTATTGATGCGGCTACACCTGCCGCCAGTTACCGGAAGGGCCTGCTGGAAGCGAATGGTATAACCCTGCCGCAAACCTGGGAGGAGGTGATAAGCCTGGCAAAGGCTGGTAAAGTGGCTGTGCCGGCCATACCCATTGATATACTGATGAATTTTTACTCCTTTTGTATAGCACAGGGTAAAACTCCCTTCAGCAGTGAAACCGAAGTGATTGATATGGAGACCGGAGTAGCAGCTATCCGCACCATGCAGCAATTGTATGGCGTTATTGATAAGGAGATGTTTGTGTATAACCCGATAGCGGTGGCGGAACGCATGAGCCGGACCAATGATTACTGGTATTGCCCTTTTGCTTATGGGTATTCAAATTATTCCCGCCAGGGGTATGCAAAATATTTATTGCATTATGCGGATGTAGTGCGTGTGAATGGAAAAAGATTACAAACAACAGTAGGCGGTACCGGTATATCGGTTTCCGCATTCAGCGAGCATAAGGAAATAGCGATAGATTTTGCACAGCAGATTGTATCGCCGGAATGCCAGTCTACTTTTTATATGGAACATGGCGGACAACCGGGACATCGCAAGGCATGGGAGTCGCCGGCTGCCAATGTATTAACGAATGATTATTTTAAAAACGTGTTGCCGGTAATGGATAACGGGTATATCCGTCCGCGTTACAACGGGTACCTGCATTTCCAGGATCATGCGGGTACGCCTTTACAGCAATGCCTGTTACACAACAGCAACCCGGAGGAAGCGTTGCAGGAAATGAATAAGATATACCAACATAGTAAACAAGCTAAATTATCAAACCAAACCGTATGAGTCATTTGCCGTTGAAAGGATTAGTGGTATTGGAGTTTAGCCAATATTTATCGGGGCCTGCGGCAGGTTTGCGCCTGGCCGACCTGGGCGCCCGTGTTATTAAAATTGAAAGACCGGGTGTGGGTGATGCCGGCAGGAAACTATCCATTAAAAACCTGTGGGTAGATGAAAGTTCTTTATTGTTTCACACCATTAACCGGAACAAGGAAAGTTATGCGGCCGATCTGAAAAATGAGGCAGACCTGGAAACCTTAAAAAAGATAATTACCAAAGCGGACGTACTGATACATAATTTCCGGCCGGGTGTGATGGAGAAAATAGGGTTAGGTTATGCAGCTGTACAGGCCATTAATCCGCGGCTGATATATGCGGAGATCAATGGGTATGGCAAAACCGGTCCCTGGAAACATAAGCCGGGGCAGGACCTGCTGATACAATCCATTGCCGGCTTAACACATACTACAGGCAATAAAGAACAAGCGCCTGTGCCTTTTGGCATTGCTATTGCCGATATTTTATGCGGTGCACAGTTAACACAAGGTATACTGGCAGCATTGATCCGTCGCCAGAAAAGAAATACAGGAGCTTTGATAGAGATAAGCCTGATGGAATCCTTACTGGATTTCCAGTTTGAGTTACTGACCACTTATTATGCCGACCGTCAACAGCCGGTGCGCAGTGCAGTGAACAATGGTCATCCTTTATTAAGTGCGCCTTACGGTATTTATGCTACAAAAGACGGACATTTGGCCATAGCCATGATGGATATACAGGAGCTGGCAGAAGCTATACACAGCGATGCGCTGGCGGCATACACATCGGAATCAGCCTTTACGCATCGCGATGAAATAAAAGCCATCATTGCCGCTCATTTGTTGCAGCATCCTACTGCTTATTGGCAGGAGCAATTGCATAGCCGTGATATGTGGGCCATGGAAGTGCTGAACTGGCAACAGTTAACACAGCACCCGGCTTATAAAGCCGTACAAATGGAGCAATCCATCCAGGCAGAGGGACGAAATATTACAACCACCCGTTGTCCTATCCGGATCAACGGTCAAAGATTAACATCAGATAAACCAGCCCCGAAAGTTGGGGCAGATAATGCGGCTATTTACCGCGATTTTATAAGTGAAATGTAGTTTATGCGTTTGTTGGAAGATATAATAGTGGTGGATTTCAGCCAGTTCCTCTCAGGACCTTCCGCATCTTTGCGCCTGGCCGATATGGGAGCGCAGGTAATTAAAATTGAAAAACCCGGCATTGGCGATATATGCAGGGAGCTGTATGTATCGGATGTGATGATAGAAGGTGAGTCGACCATTTTTCATGCCATTAACCGGAATAAAAAAAGTTATGTGGCCGATTTGAAAAACCCCGACGACCTGGTAAAAATAAAAGAACTGTTGCGTAAGGCCGATGTGATGATGCACAATTTTCGACCGGGTGTAATGGAGCGTATCGGGTTAGATTATAACACCGTGAAAGCATTGAACCCACAGATCGTATACGCGGAGATAACCGGTTACGGTAATGAAGGTCCCTGGAAAGACCTGCCCGGGCAGGACCTGTTATTACAGGCGGCATCGGGCATAACCTGGTTAAGTAATAATAAACAGGAAGGTCCTACACCAATGGGTGTGGCCGTGGTAGATATATTGGCTGGCACGCACCTGGCACAGGGTATACTGGCTGCCTTATACAGCCGTATTGTTTCCAATAAAGGGGCATTGGTACAGGTGAGCATGCTGGAAAGTATTTTGGATTTCCAGTTTGAAGTACTGACCTGTTATTATAATGATGGTAATGCCTTACCGGAACGCAGTGAAGTGAACAGCGGTCATGCTTATATAGCGGCGCCCTATGGTATTTACCAGACCCAGGAAGGATTTATTGCGCTGGCAATGGGTAGCATTCCTGTATTAGGTGAACTATTAAGTTGTGTACCATTACAACAATTTACCGATAACAGTGAATGGTTCAGTAAAAGGGACGAGATCAAAACCATTTTATCGGCTCACTTGTTAACGAATACAGCCGCTCATTGGCTGGCTATTTTAGAAAAGGCCGATATTTGGTGTGCGCCCGTATTAAATTACGATGAGCTGATGCAGGAGGAAGGATATAAAGCCTTGAATATGGAAACGGTGGTTAAAACCACCAATGGCCTGGAGATCACTACCACCCGTTGTCCTATTCGTATTGACGGGAAAATTGTCACTTCCGAAAGAGGTGCTCCTATGCTGGGAGAACACAATGCTGAAATTGACAGCCAGTTTGGATTAGTACAGCCGGTTACGAAGCTGGCCAATATTTGATTTAAAGTTTAACGATGCCGCAGCCGATTATTGATACACATATACATATCTGGGACTTACAAAAAGCAGCCTATCCGTGGCTGGAGGGAGATGAATCAATCCTTCGTAATAACTATGACCTGTCGCAACTGGAAGCTGAACGTAAGAAAACAAATGTTACAGGTGGGGTATTGGTGCAGGCAGCGGGTAATAAAGAAGATACGGACCTGATGATGGAAGCCGCCCGTGAGAACGACTGGATAAAAGGGGTAGTAGCCTGGTTGCCGCTTACTGATCCCGAAGCTGTGCGTAAATTGTTAAAGGAGGAATACTTACACAACCCTTACTTCAAAGGGGTACGTCACCAGGTACACGATGAAAAAAATACAGACTGGTTATTGCAGCCGGCGGTTATCAAAAGTTTAGCCATATTAGCGGACCATGATATTCCTTATGATATAGTGGGTATACATGCTGCACATATTGAAACCGTATTACAGGTAACGAAAAAGGTGCCGGGTTTAAGAATGGTATTCGATCATTTAAACCAGCCACCCATTGCAAAGCAGGAAAAATTTGGTGAGTGGGGCGGGTTAATGCAAGAAGCAGCACAGCACCCAAACCTGTACGCCAAAATATCAGGACTTGGAACAACATCGGGTAAGCTGCATCAATGGCAGGCTGATGATGTAGCACCTTATATTGATTTTGTATTACAGGCATTTGGTGCGGACCGTTGTTTTTGCGGGGGCGACTGGCCTGTGAGTTTACTGGCAGGCTCATATGAACATGCCTGGCAGGTATACGAAACAGTGATCAATGGTTTATTGAACAAAGAAGATAGCGGCAAGGTATTACATGATAACGCCGTACAATTTTATAAGTTATAGTTGTTAGCAAAAACACCGGTTTATTTTTTGTTACCGGCGACAGTAACACGGATGAACATTTGTTGCGACGCTCCTTTCAGCTGTATATCGCTTATGAGCAAATTAAATAAGGAGTAACGGATAAATTGTTTTTACAATAAAAACAAAACAGGTTAAGTAAATGGAAGTTATTAACGGTATATTATTACATGGTGTGGGTGCATCCAGTGCGGCTTTATGTTATACGCCACAAAAACAGGTGCGTAACTGGAGCTGGCAAACCTATTGGCTGGCACAGGCTTTTGTATGCTGGCTGGCCTTACCGGTTTTAGTAGCTATGCTTACCATTCCGCAATTAACAACGGTATTGAAAGAAGCGCCTGCCTCGGCCATGATCAACTCCTTTTTATTAGGAATGGGTTATGGTATTGGCGGTACGGCTTTTGGTATTGCCATCCGTTATGTGGGCTTTTCGCTTACCTATGCTATTTCGGTTGGTATTAGCTGTGTATTAGGCACTTTAATACCACCATTGGTAAAAGGCACATTAGCGGAAACACTTTCCGGTTATGGTGCCAACTTTGTTATTATTGGTATTGTGTTAGGTGCTATTGGTATTGCGCTCTGTGGTGTAGCCGGTCGGAAAAAAGAAAAAGACCTGGAAAAAGCCCATAATACCCAAACCGGCTTCTCTTTATCCAAAGGACTGCCTATCTGTTTACTGGCCGGGGTACTCTCTGCCTTCTATGGTTTTGCTATTGAACAGGGTCAGCCGATTGCTGATATAGCGGCTAATTACGGAGCCGGTAATTTACAGAGTAATGTGATCTATATCTTTTCAAACACCGGTGCATTTGTTACCACCGCTATATACTGTTTGTACTTACACCTGAAACAAAAAACATTTTCAGAATATCGCACAGCCGGTAAGAGCGTACTCAGCAAAAACTATATAATGGCTGCCATTACCGGCGTATTATGGTATGGCCAGTTTTTCTTTTATGGCCTGGGACATGTGCGTATGGGTAGTTATAAATTCTCCAGCTGGGCCATTCACATGATCATGCTGGTATTAATTAGTTCGCTGGTAGGCATATTGTTAAAAGAATGGAAGCCTACCCAGCAAAAAACAAAAACGTATCTGGCTATTGCACTGTTGGTATTATTAACAGCTGTACTGGTTATTACTTACGGAAATTATTTAGGAGGAAACGAAGCGAATGGCTAATCATCAACATTTTCCTATTTGTATTATTGGTGCCGGGGGCATTGTACACGATGCGCATTTGCCGGCCTATGCGTTGGCGGGATACCGGGTGAAAGGGATTGTGAACCGTAATAAAGAAAAAGCAATTGCCCTGGCTCAAAAATTCGGGATTGAAAAAGTATATGACAGCCTGGAAGCCATGGTGGCCGAAAACGGCAACGAAGTGATCTACGATTTTGCCTTACCGGCTTCTGAAACCCTGGAAGTGTTACACAAACTACCGGTTGGAGCTACGATACTAATACAAAAACCATTAGGTGAAAATATAGAGGAAGCAAAAGCGATCCTTGATCTGGCCCATGCCAAACAAATGCAGGCCGGGGTAAATTTTCAATTGCGTTTTGCCCCTTATGTGGCGGAAGCCCGCAAAATGATGGATGCCGGTGAACTGGGTACGATCACTGATATGGAAGTATATGTAAATGTACACACGCCCTGGAATTTATGGGAATTCCTGTTTACCAAACCCCGTATGGAGATTGTGTACCATAGTGTACATTATGTAGACTTAATACGTTCCTTTTTGGGGAATCCTGAACGGGTATACGGCCGTTCTTTCAAACATCCTTTATCCAAACCACTTACCTCGGTACGCAGTAATATTATTATGGATTATGGCGATATGCTGCGGGCAGCCATTCATACCAATCACAACCACGACTATGCTTACCAGCAACAGGAATCGTATATAAAAATAGAAGGCACCAACGGCGCGGTTAAAATTAACTATGGTGCCCTGATCAATTACCCGCATGGTGTACCGGACAGTTTTCATTATATCATAAGACAAGAGGGTAAACAACCCGAATGGCAGACAAAGGAAATAACCGGTACCTGGTTTCCGCATGCTTTTATTGGCACCATGGAACAGATGATGCTGGCTAAAGCCGGTGTAATAGCAAAACCATGGAATAGCGTGGATGATGCCTTTGATACTATGCGTTGTGTGGAAGCAGCTTATATCAGTAATGAAAAAGGAGGCACCTGGTTAAGCGAGGTATAGGAACAGGTAATATTTCCCTTTGAATTTTTAACGGTTAATATGCCTGTTAGCATGGTAACAGGCAATTAAATTTTTTTTGAAAAGTGATGAGAGTTTTTTGTTTTATACTGGCGACTTGTTTTTTTGTGTTATGTGTTACGGCTGTAAAGGCAACACCGCCCAAAGAAAAAGTGTATGTGGTAGTACCCTCCAAAACAGCACCCCGTGTAGCATTCGGTGCAGCACAACTGGTGAAAAATTTAAAAACCTGGGGTTATGATGCAGTAACGACTGCAGGCACTAAAAATATAAAGGGTAATATAATTGTACTGCATGTTGATGCTTCGAAGGGACTTGGGAAAGAAGGGTTTGTAATAGAGGCCGCCGATAAAAAAATAAACATAACGGGTGCCGATGAATCGGGTGTTTTATATGGTTGCCTGGAATTACTGGAACAGTCGAAAACGGCAAAAAAATTACCGGTTAACTTGAAATTACAGGACCAGCCCGAAATGGTATTGAGAGGAGCCTGTATCGGTGTACAAAAACCTTACTACCTGCCGGGCAGGAATGTATATGAATATCCTTACACACCGGAAGTATTCCCTTGGTTTTATGATAAACAATTATGGATACAATACCTGGATTCGCTGGTAGTAAACCGGATGAACTCCCTGTATTTATGGAATGGTCATCCCTTTGCTTCGTTGGTACGATTAAAAGACTATCCATATGCGGTAGAAGTGGATGATGCTACTTTTAAAAAGAACGAGGAGATGTACAGTTTCCTCACAACGGAAGCAGATAAACGGGGTATCTGGGTAATACAGATGTTCTACAATATTATTGTATCAAAACCTTTTGCCGAACACCATAACATTAAAACCCAGGAAAGAGAAAGGCCGATTACGCCTTTGATCGCCGATTATACCCGAAAATCCATCGCCGCATTTGTAGAAAAATATCCTAATGTTGGGTTGATGGTTTGTCTGGGAGAGGCTATGGAAGGTGTTGGGCCGGATGATATAGAATGGTTTACCAAAACTATTATTCCCGGTGTACAGGATGGATTAAAAGCCCTTGGCCAAACCACTGAACCGCCGATTGTTCTGCGGGCACATGATACGGATGCCCCGGCAGTGATGCGGGCCTCCTTACCCCTGTATAAAAATTTATACACCGAAGCTAAATTCAATGGCGAGGCATTGACCTATGCCCGGCCAAGAGGAGCCTGGGCCGAGTTACACCAGACTTTAAGCAAATTGGGTAGTGTACAAATAGAGAACATTCATATACTGGCCAACCTGGAACCATTCCGCTATGGCTCAGCCGATTTTATACAGCAATCGGTAATAGGCATGCATGAAGTAATGGGTGGCAATGGCCTGCACTTGTACCCGCAGGCTTCTTACTGGGACTGGCCTTACAGTGCCGACAGTGTAAAAGGCAAACGTTTATTACAAATTGAAAGAGACTGGATCTGGTATGCTGCCTGGAGCCGTTATGCCTGGAAGGCGAAGCGTGACCGGAAAGAAGAAATAAACTATTGGGGCGGATTACTTGCCTCAAAATTTGGAACAAACAAACAGCAGGGAAAGGATATTTTGACAGCCTATGAAGAGTCGGGTGAGATTGCGCCCAAGTTATTACGACGCTTTGGTATTACCGATGGTAACCGCCAGACTTTAACCCTGGGTATGCTGATGACACAACTGATCAATCCATATCGTTACGGACTGTTTACTTTGTTATATGATGGTGAAAGCCCGGAAGGTGAGATGCTGATACAATATGCTGAAAAGGAATGGAAGGGTGAAAAACATATTGGTGAAACACCTGTACAAATTATACAGGAAGTAAAACAACATGGCGATAAAGCCGTAGCCGCCATAGAAGCGGCGGCGAAAGGTGTACAAGCCGATAAAGCTGAATTTGAAAGATTAAAAAATGATATGTACAGCTACCGTGCACTGGCCTATCATTTTGCTTACAAAGCGGAAGCAGCCCTGCACACACTGCGTTACAAATACTCCAACGATATCAGGGACTTGCAAAAAGCATTGCCCTTATTACAAAAAAGTGTGGACTGGTATAAAAAGCTATCGGACCTGACCAAAGGAACTTATTTATATGCCAACAGCATGCAGACCCAGCAACGGAAAATACCCATGCGTGGTGTAGATGCTACTTATAAAAATTGGTACGAGATGGTGGCGCCTTTTGAAAAAGAACTAAAACATTTTTCCCGGAAGATAGACTCCTTACAACGAAATGCCAATGCACCGGTGGTAACCGTAAAACCGCTTGCCAATGCAACGGTAAAATTAACAGGCGCAAATATCTCAGCTTATACATTGGATAGTGCGGCTACAATTTTTGCGGATACCAGTTTACAGGTTATTGCCGTTGCCAAAGAATTGAAAGGGTTAAAAGGACTGCAATTATCCTACAAACAACTATTAAAAAATCCTACACAGGTACAGTTTACTAACAACAAGCCGGTAAAAGTATTGGTAGGCTATTTTAAGCCTACCCGTGCCGCTTTTACACAGGACACCGTATACCTGAAAGCACCGGAGCTGGAAACCAATGCACTGGCTAATGATTATGGCCAGGCAGATACAAAGATTGCCAATGCCCTGGTGATAAAAGGAATGCCACCGGTAAATGTACATACCTATACTTTCCCGGCGGGTAACAATACCCTGAAATTAGCAAAAGGCGTATGTATCATACTGGGCTTTGTATATGATGATGAAATAATACCCCTGTATGATGCAGGCTTAACGGAAAGCGGAGCCAGCAAAGAGATAGATTGGTTGTTTGAATAATTATAAAATCATTGGAATGATGAATTGTAAGCGTAATTATATTTTATTGGTAGCTTTTTTAGTCAGCAGTACCGTAATACAGGCACAACGTTTTTTTGATGTAACCAAATACGGCGCAAAAAACGACAGCAGCGCCAAAGCCACTGCGGCTATTAAAAAAGCCATTGAGGCAGCCGTTAAAACCGGTGGTGGTACGGTATACTTTCCGGCGGGCAAATATTTAACAGGCCCGATACATTTAAAAAGCAATATCACCATACATATTGAAGCCGGTGCCGAGCTACATTTCAGTGATAATTTTGATGACTACCTGCCGATGGTGGAGAGTCGTTATGAAGGGGTAGATGTGACTAGCTTTTCGCCTTTGTTCTATGCCAACAGGGCAGAAAACATCACCATCACCGGTCGTGGGTTGATCAATGGTCATGGGAAAAAATGGTGGGATTTTGTAGAAGGATATAAAGCCGATCAGCCCCGCAGTAAATGGCAACTGATATTTGATGACCTGAACAAGGATATTATATTGCCCGATGATCCCAAGCAAATGAAACGGGGTTTTTTACGCCCGGCATTTATACAATTTATGCATTGCAAAAATGTATTGATTGAAGGCATTACGATTAAGGATTCACCCTTCTGGACCGTGAATCCGCAGTTTTGTGATAATGTAACGGTACATGCCGTTACGATTACTAACCCTCAAAGAAATGCGCCAAATACAGATGGTATTAACCCCGAGTCCTGTAGCAATGTACGCATCAGCGATAGTCATATTAGTGTAGGGGACGATTGTATTACCATTAAATCGGGTAAGGACTTACCAGGTCGTACTAAGAACAGGCCGGCAGAAAATTATACCATTACCAATTGTACCATGCTTGCGGGACATGGTGGTGTGGTAATTGGCAGTGAGATGAGTGGTGGTGTGAAAAAGATCGTGATCAGTAACTGCATATTTGATGGTACGGACAGGGGCATTCGTTTAAAAACCAGCCGTGGCCGTGGGGGTGTGGTAGAGGATATCCGGATTGATAATATTGTGATGAAAAATATCCGTGACCAGGCCATTGTAATGGATATGGAATATGCCAAAGTACCTGTAGAGCCGGTGAGTGAACGTACACCTGCATTTCGCAATATCCGCATCAGTAATGTAACAGCCTATACCAATGAAGCCATGTTTATCAATGGTCTTGCCGAAATGCCGGTACAGGAAATTAGTCTGAACGATGTGGTGTTTGAAGCCAAACGCGGCATTACCATCCGTAATGCAAAGGATATTACCTTACACGGTGTACGCGTAAACACAGAAATTGGTCCTGCCGTTTCAGTAATGAATTCGGAGCGTATTGACCTGGATAATATCAGCGCAGCCAAATTACCGGCAGCATCACCTATGATCCGGTTAACGGATGTAAAAGAGGTATTGTTGCGTAATAATTGGATGTTTAAAAACATCAGGACATTTGCAGAAATAAAAGGAGCCACAACAGAAAATGTGAAATTGTTGAATAATGAAACCGGTGAAGCGGCAGTAGTGTACGGAGAAGAAGTGAAAAAATAGTTCATGGATCATGGTTAATGGTTCATCGTGGTGGTAGAGATACCATGTTGGTAGAGATACCATGCTGGTATCTCCCTATGATGAATAACATTGTTGCAGCCCAGGTGTACGCCCCACAACAATGCTGTTGGGGCGCAGCGTAACAAAAGTCCCATCAAGGGAGGAACGGTGATAAAAAAATAATGACAACAAAACAAACATATTTATTAGCCATTCTATTAACCGGGTGTATGCAATTATTGCAGGCACAGGATGTAAAATTATGGTACAATAAACCTGCAGAAAAGTGGACTGATGCCTTACCGTTAGGTAATGGCAGAATAGGAGCGATGGTCTTTGGTGGTGTAAAGGAGGACCGCATTCAATTGAACGAAGAGACTTTATGGACAGGCGGCCCCAGGGATTATAACAAACCGGGTTCCTGGCATTACCTGGATACCATCCGGCAATTACTTTTTGCCGGAAAGCAGCGGGAGGCAGAAGCGATAGCCGGTGAACATTTCATGGGACTAAAATCGCAGGAAGGAAAAAAAGAAGCATGGCTGCAAAAAATAAAAGCCGGTAAAGGGCTGAAGGGTAATCCTGCCCTTGAAAAATATGATGATAGTAAATGGGGCTTGTTACAGGTGCCTGCTTATGATGGCTGGGAATTGGTGGGGCAGGAAGGATTGGATGGTGCTATTTGGTTACGCACTTATTTTACCTTACCGGCTGACTGGCAGGGTAAGGATTTGGTACTGGACCTGAACCGTATTCGTGATGAAGATGAAACCTATGTAAATGGTGTATTGGTAGGATCTCAAAAAAATACCGAAGCCCGGCGTTATGTGATACCGGCTAAATTGTTGCATGCCGGTAAAAACAGTATTGCTATACAGGTGCTCAACTTTTTTGATAAAGGCGGTGTGGCCGGTTATAAGGATACCACTAAACATATTGGTGTTTACCCGAAAGGCAATGAACAGGTAAAACTATCCTTAAACGGTAAATGGAAATTTTTTATACAGGACGATGAGCCACCGGCTGCCGGCACCTACCAGGCCAGTTACCAGCCTTTTTCAGATGTCTGGTTACGGTTCAATACAACTGATATTACCAACTACCGTCGTGAACTGGATATCAGCACCGCCATTGCGGCTACCAGTTATACCATGGATGGGGTGCAATACAAAAGAGAATACCTGGTCAGCCAGCCGCAACAGGCATTGGTCATGCAATTAACTGCCAGCAAAACTGGCCATATTAATTTTGAAGTAGCTTTAACCAGTGTACACAAAAAATATACACTTAAACAAATTGATCCGTTTACGCAGGAGTTGAGCCTGCAGGTGCGACATGGCAGTTTAAAAGGCGTGAGCCATATCAGGGTGCGGACCAAAAACGGCAGCATACGATATACTACAACGGGCATCACCGTGGACAAAGCCGATGAAGCTACGGTGTATATAACGGCGGCTACTAACTATAAAAACTATAAAGACATATCGGCCAATGCGGCAGCCATCAGTAAAAAACAATTGCAGGCTGCAGTTGCTTTAAACTATGCGCAGGTAAAACAGGCGCATATTAAAGAATACCAGCAATACTTTAATACCTTCTCTATCAGCTTTGGTAAGGGTAATGAGCAACTGCCAACGGATGAGCGTTTGCAACAATTTGCTACCGCCAATGATCCGGCTTTTGCTGCACTCTATACACAGTATGGAAGATATTTACTGATTGCCGCATCAAGACCGGGTACAAGGCCCGCTAATCTGCAAGGTATCTGGAATGACCTGCAAACGCCGCCATGGGGTAGTAAATACACCACCAATATTAACCTGGAGATGAATTACTGGCCGGCAGAATTATTAAACCTTTCTCCATTACATGAGCCATTGTTCAGTATGATCAAAGAACTATCGGTTACCGGTGCGGCAACAGCGAAAGCTTATTACAATGCGCCGGGCTGGGTATTGCATCATAATACGGACCTGTGGCGGGGCACGGCGGCTATCAATCATCCCAATCATGGTATATGGGTTACCGGCGGTGCCTGGTTATGCCGGCACTTATGGGAGCGTTACCTGTTTACAAAAGATAAAAACTTTTTACAAACGCAGGCCTATCCGCTTATGAAACAGGCGGCTTTATTCTTCAACTCTTTTTTAATTACCGATCCGGCTACGGGTTACCTTATCAGCACGCCTTCCAACTCACCTGAACAGGGTGGACTGGTGGCCGGTCCTACTATGGATCACCAGATCATCCGCAGTTTATTTGACAATGTGATACAGGCCGCAACTATTTTAAATACCGATGCCGCTTTGCGTACGGAGCTTGCCGAAAAATATAAACGTATTGCTCCCAACACCATTGGTAAATACGGCCAGTTGCAGGAATGGATGAAAGATGTGGATGATACCACTAATAAACATCGCCATGTATCTCACTTATGGGGCGTATATCCGGGCAGCGAAATCAACTGGGATCATACACCGGAAATGATGAAAGCCGCCCGTCAATCTTTATTATACCGTGGTGATGAAGCAACGGGCTGGAGCCTGGGCTGGAAAATAAATTTATGGGCAAGGTTTAAAGATGGCGATCATACTTACCGGTTAATTAAAATGTTATTAAGTCCGGCAAAAGGTGGTGCGGGTAGTTATGTGAACCTCTTTGATGCGCATCCGCCTTTCCAGATAGACGGCAACTTTGGAGGTGCGGCAGGTATTGCTGAAATGCTGGTACAAAGTCATGCGGGTTACCTGGATATATTACCAGCTTTACCTGCTGCTATTCCTGAGGGAAGTGTAAGAGGACTCTGTGCCCGTGGTGGTTTTGAACTGTCTATACAATGGGCTAAAGGACAATTACAACAACTACAGGTATTATCAAAATCAGGTGAGCCATTGGTGTTGAAATATGGCAATAAAGAAATAAAACTCAATACCCTAAAAAACAAGACCTATACGTTTAATGCGGCATTGCAAGTACAATAATTTTTATGATACCGGCCTGGGGAATAGAAAGCAGCAGTGGTTGCGACGCTCCGTTCGTCGTCCGGTTTTTCATGGCATCTTTTTTACCATGCTATGTTGTATTACTGCCTTACAATCATCGGGACAGCGTACACAAATCAACCTGCATGATAACTGGCTCACTACGGCCAATGACTATGCGGCAGTAACAGCGACGGATGAATTATTACCAGCTACTAATTCAGGCTGGAAAAAAGTGACTATACCGCATAACTGGGATGATTACCATGGCTATCGCCGTTTATTACATGGTAACAAACATGGTACAGCCTGGTATAAAAAAAATATTACGCTTACTGCCTCCAAACAGGGTAAACGTTTCTTCCTGGTTTTTGAAGGCGTGGGCTCTTATGCTACCGTATACTTAAATGATGTTTATATAGGCGAACATGCCGGTGGACGCACCAGTTTTACCCTGGATATTACGCGGCAATTAAAAACGGATGGCACGGATAACCTGTTAATGGTGCGGGCCGGTCACCCGGCACATATACAGGACCTGCCCTGGGTATGCGGTGGCTGCAGTGAGGAGCGTGGTTTTTCAGAAGGGTCTCAACCCATGGGCATATTCAGGCCGGTACAATTACTGGTTACGAATGATGTGCGTATTGAACCCTTTGGTATTCATGCCTGGGCCGATGTAGGGGAACAACAATCAACATTGAATATTAATGCCACGATAAAAAACTATGGCCTAACTAAACGAACGGTAACAGTTACTCACCGTTTATTAAATGCGCAACAACAAACCGTTAAAACGGTTAGTTATAATCAGGTGCTGCAAGCCGGGGACTCATTAACACAACTACAAAAAAATATTATTATCCATAAGCCGGTGCGCTGGTCAGTTACCAACCCTTACCTGTATACGATTGTTACCACCGTAAAAGAAAATAACCGCTTGCTGGACGAAACAAAAACAAATTTTGGCTTTCGTACAGTGAAATGGCATACACCCACTAACCAGTTTTTATTAAACGGGCAGGCTGTATTTATGAATGGCATTGCAGAATATGAACATATTATCGGACAAAGCCATGCTTTTAGTAAAGAGCAGGTGAAGGCAAGAATGAACTGGATCAAATCAACCGGTTTTAATGCGTTCCGTGACGGGCACCAGCCGCATCATTTATTATACGGGCAATTATGTAATGAGTTGGGTATTTTATGGTGGACACAATTATCGGCACATATCTGGTTCGATAATCCCGCATTTCGCAGCAACTTTAAAAAACTATTAAGGGAGTGGGTGATAGAAAGAAGAAATGATCCCTCTGTAGTTTTATGGGGTTTGCAAAACGAAAGCACTTTACCCGAAGACTTTGCCAAAGAATGTACAGAACTGATCCGTTCGCTCGATCCGACAGCCTCTACAGAAAGATTGGTAACTACCTGCAATGGAGGTAAAGGAACGGATTGGGATGTACCACAAAACTGGACCGGTACCTACGGCGGCAATCCCGCTGCTTATGACCAGGATGTAAAACGACAGGTGTTGATTGGTGAATACGGTGCATGGCGTACACTGGACCTACATACCGAAGGCGGCTTTGTACAAAACGGTCCGGTGAGTGAAGACCGCATGACGGAGCTGATGGAACAAAAAGTCCGCCTGGCAGAAAAAGCGAAGGACAGTGCGGCCGGTCATTTCTTTTGGCTGCTCACTTCGCATGATAACCCCGGCAGGGTACAGGGTGGCGAAGGCTTGCGTGAACTGGACAGGATTGGCCCCGTAAACTATAAAGGTTTATTAACGCCGTGGGAAGAGCCAACAGATGTACTGTATATGTACCGCAGTAACTACACCACTGCACCGATGGTCTATATTGCCTCACATACCTGGCCTAACCGCTGGACAACACCCGGTATTAAAAATAACATCCGTGTCTACTCTAATTGCGAGGAGGTAGAACTGTTTAATGATGTTGAAGCCTCCTCCTTAGGTAAAAGAAAACGCGATGGTACCGGCACGCATTTTACCTGGGATAAGGCAAATATTCAATATAATGTTTTGTACGCGGTAGGCTATATAAAAGGTAAAGTGGTGGCCAGGGATACTATTGTGCTGGATCATTTACCGCAGGCGCCGGGTTTTGAAAAATTATACCGTGCCGCAAAGCCTTTACTGGAACCGGCCAAAGGATTTAATTATGTATACCGTATCAACTGTGGCGGTCCGGAGTACATGGATACTTACCAGAACAAATGGGAAGCCGATAGATCAGTACCCAACGGCAATACTAAAAATTGGGGCTCTCTATCCTGGACCAATCATTTTTCCGGTATGCCTGCTTTTTTTGCCAGTCAGCGCCGGACAAATGACCCTATTAAAAACACCAGGGACTGGCCACTGTTTCAAACATTCAGATATGGCCGCGAACAATTACAATACCAGTTCCCCCTGCCGGATGGCGAATACAGGATAGAACTATATTTCAATGAACCCTGGCTGGGTATTGGTGGTGGTATGGATGCCCGGGCCATGCGTTTATTTGATGTGGCCGTGAATGATAAAACGGTTTTACAAGATCTCGATATCTGGAAAGAAGCCGGTACAAATGCGGCTCTAAAAAAAGTGATCACGGTACAGGTAAAGGGTGGTATGCTTCGCTTATCGTTTCCTCATATAAAAGCAGGGCAGGCAGTGATAGCTGGTATCGCTATTGCTACTACCAACAAAAATGTACAACCTGTACCGGCTTTACCGCTAATTACAGTACAAAATAAAACGGTTAGGGCTCAAACCTGGTTAGATGCGGGTGATAAGGTGTTCAGTGATGCAGGTATACAATTTCGTTCACTACCTGCTAAATTATATGGCGCCGATTGGATACAGCAACCCAGGCAACAAAATGACGATATTAGTTTTACGGTGCACAAGCCAGCCGATGTTTTTATTGGTATAGATACGGCCATACAACCCTCGGCAGAATGGCTTGCACAAATGGAAGCCACACAAACTTTTGTAGAAACCGATGAAGATGGCAGTAAATTATATGCGGTGTACCGTAAACGTTATAAGGCAGATGAACTGGTTACAGTGAAAGCAGCAAATTATAACCAGTTGATCATGGTAGTGCCGGTGGACAGTATGCAGGCCGCTTTTGACCTGAAAAAAACAACAGTGTACAATATTGATAAAGCCATATTGCCGCAAGGTGTGCAGGCTGCCATCGCCAATGAAAAAGAATGTGGTTTGGTGAATACCAATAACACCGTGATGGTGGAATGGCCGGTGCATACCGGTGTGGCCGATCAGTATGCCATCACATTTAAATACTATTACCCGCTGCAACAGGAAATAAAAGGACGATTACAATTGATCAATTCGGCAGATGATATTATGCTGGATGAAGAGCTGGTCATTGGCTTTACCCGGCCCGGTAAATGGAATACCGTTACTTTTAATACACCGGGCATGATCAATGCCGGTCATTACCGGGTGCGTTTTATTACCGAGGGGGGACAACAATTAGCGATACGGAGTATTGAAATACAATAGGAGCTTGAGATAATGAACAGACTATTTTTTATTTTATGGTGTACTATCCCGCTTACAGTAAAGGCACAAAACTTTACGGTAACCAACCTGCGTTGCCAATTGCAGGTTAGGCCCCTGGGAATAGATATCGCGCAACCTGCATTAAGCTGGGAACTGCAATCATCACAGAAAAATGTTTTGCAAACGGCTTATCGTATTGCAGTAAGTACCGACTCCCTGGCCTTGGTTAATAACGAAAATATTACCTGGGATTCTAAAAAAATCAATGCAAGTACTTCTATACAGGTGTCCTACAACGGCCCGGCTTTAGCCCCCGCTACCCGTTATTACTGGAAAGTAATGAGCTGGGATAATAAAGGTAACCAGTCACCGTGGAGCCCTGTCAGCTCCTGGCAGATGGGTTTGTTTACCCAACATGACTGGAAAAAAGCACAATGGATCACCAATGCCATTTTACCGGATGCAAGGAAGATTTATCCCGCTGCTCATGGTAATGGTGATAAAAGCTGGGGCAAGCGACCGAATACATTGCCTTTATTGCGTAAACAATTTACGGTTAGCAAACCCATTAAACAGGCTACCGCTTTTATTTGTGGCCTTGGTCAATTTGAAATGATGCTGAACGGTAAAAAAGTGGGCGATCATTTTTTAGACCCCGGTTGGACCCTGTATAACAAACAGGCATTGTATGTAAGTTTTGATATCAGCAATTATTTGCAACCTGGACAAAATGCAGTGGGCGTGATGCTGGGCAATGGCTTTTATTATATACCCGGTGAGCGTTACCGTAAAATGACCGGCGGTTATGATTATCCTAAAATGATCAGCCGTATTGCGATAGAATATACCGATGGCACCAAAGAAGATATTATTTCCGATGATACCTGGAAAACCGCGGCTTCACCCATTATCTTTTCCAGCATTTATGGTGGCGAAGATTATGATGCCAACCTGGAACAAGCCGGTTGGGACCAACCCGGATTTAATGATGGGCAATGGAAGCCGGTATTGGTTACCACCGGGCATGACCTGCAATCGCAGGTAAGTACACCGGTAAAAATTATGCAGACTTTTAACCCGGTACAACAAACAAAAATCAATGATACCTTATGGGTGTATGATATGGGACAAAACATGTCCGGCATACCCGCTATTACGGTAAAAGGCAATAAGGGTGATACCATCCGTTTACGGCCCGCGGAACTATTAACGGATAAGGGATTGGCGAATCAGAAACACACCGGCAGCCCGGTATTCTACCAATACATTTTAAAAGGCGGGGGTGAGGAAAGCTGGCAGCCCCGTTTTCATTACTATGGTTACCGGTATGTACAGGTAGAGCTGGTTAAAAACACGACATCGACCGGTTTCCCGGTTGTAACCGCAGTTAAAGGACTACACTCCCGTAACAGTGCCGGTAAAGTGGGAAGCTTCCATAGTTCCAGCGAGTTGTTCAATAAAACTTTTGACCTGATTTTATGGGCCATTAACAGTAATATGCAAAGTGTATTTACTGATTGTCCGCACCGCGAAAAACTGGGCTGGCAGGAAGAAGTGCATCTCGTGGGTAATTCCATACAATACAACTACAATATTTCTCCGCTATCACAAAAAATATTCCGTGATATACAGGTGGCGCAATCCTCCAAAGGTTTGGTGCCGAGTACGGTCCCGGAGTTTACTGAAATGCATTTTGCAGATGGTTATTTCCGTGATTCACCGGAATGGGGCAGCAATGCCATTATCTTTCCCTGGTATAGTTACCTATGGTACGGCGATAAAAAAGCGCTGGAAGATAACTATGCTACCATGCGCCGCTATATAAGATACCTGCAATCGAAAGACAGCAGTGGCTTACTGATGTGGGGTCTGAGTGATTGGTATGACCTGGGGCCGCAACGCCCGGGCTTTTCACAATTAACACCCATGGGATTAACCGCAACGGCCTACTATTATTACGACCTCTGTATTATGGAAAAAGTGGCCAACCTGTTAGGCGAAAAATATGATGCAGTTGAATTTAAAGACGAGGCTGCACGCATTAAAAAAGCATTTAACAAAGCTTATTTTCACCCGGCAAAAATGCAGTATGGCAGTGGTAGCCAGACCTCCAACGCCATGCCTTTATACATGGGCCTGGTGGAGGATAAAAACAGGCAGGCCGTATTAAAAAACTTAATCGGCAGCATTAAAAAAAATGATAACAAAGTAACGGCCGGTGATATAGGCTATCGCTATTTATTAAAAGTACTCAGCGATGCAGGTCGCGATGATGTTATTTTTGATATGAACTGTCGCAGTGATGTACCCGGTTATGGTTACCAGCTGGCACAGGGCGCTACGGCTTTAACTGAATCATGGCAGGCATTGCCAACAGTGAGTAATAATCACTTAATGTTGGGCCATTTGATGGAATGGTTTTATGAAAGCCTGGCCGGTATTAAACAAGCGCCCAATAGTGTGGGGTATAAAAATACTATTATCCAACCGCAGGCAGTGGGTACGGTAAAATCGGCAGAAGCCAGTTATCATTCAGTGTATGGTGTTATTCAATCGGCCTGGAAAAAAGAAGGAAAACAGTTTGAATTAACCGTTACCATACCGGCTAATACAACGGCAAAGATCATATTGCCGTCCAATACTAAAATAAACAAACCCGTTAATATTGGTTCCGGTGAACACAAATTCACCGTAACGCTAAAATAATTATTTGTATGCGGGCTTTAGGGCCCTGATGGGGCTGCTGTTGCGACGCTCCATTCAACTGTAGTAATGCTATTGAACAATGAAAAAACTTTTTATTTATACCGTTTGTCTTTTTATTTCAACAGGGTTGATCGCACAATCCGGTACCAGGCTTACACTGAACTTTAATGATAACTGGAAATTCAGTTTAAAAAACGACAGCACAGCCATACAACCGGCATACAATGATGCAGCCTGGCGTAGCCTTAACCTGCCGCATGACTGGAGTATTGAAGGCGGGTTCAGCAAAGACCATCCCACTACTACACAGGGCGGGGCATTACCTACCGGCATTGGCTGGTACCGTAAAACATTTGTATTACCCAAACAGGCCGCAGGCAAACAGGTGCGTGTTGAATTTGATGGTGTGTACCGTAACAGCGAAGTCTGGATCAATGGCCAATACCTGGGTCTGCGTCCTTATGGGTACAGCGCCTTTAGTTATGATCTTACGCCTTATATAAAACCAGCTCCGCATAAGAATGTTATTACCGTAAAAGTGGATAACAGTATGCAACCCAACTCCCGCTGGTACTCCGGCTCGGGTATTTACCGTAATGTAAAACTGGTGGCTACAAATACGGTTGCTATTAAAAAATGGGGGCAGTTTATTACTACACCGCAGGTTAACAAACAGTATGCTGTTGTAAACTTTGCCACCGATATAACCAATCTTTCCGGCAAAAATGCAGTGGTGACTGTTACAACCAAAGTGTATGACGGGGCAGGCAAACCCGTTACTACTGAGCCAATCAGTAAAATAAAAAGTATTACTGTAGGCAGTGAAGGAAGCACACACCAGTTTGCTGTACAAATTAAACAACCCGCTTTATGGTCGGTTGATAAACCTAATTTATACAAAGCGGTGACCACGCTTACCGTGAATGGAAAAATAGTGGATGAGCTATCGCAAATTTTTGGCATCCGTTACTTTCATTTTGATAAGGATAAAGGGTTTTTCTTAAATGGCGAATGGCTTAAAATAAAAGGTGTTTGTAATCACCATGATTTAGGTGCCCTGGGTGCAGCGGTGAATGTAAGGGCTATGGAAAGGCAGTTGGAAATTTTAAAGGCCATGGGTTGTAATGCCATTCGTACGGCGCATAACCCGCCTGCGCAGGAACTACTGGAGCTTTGTGACAGGATGGGCTTTTTGGTAATGGACGAAGCTTTTGATATGTGGGCCAAGAAGAAAAACAAATTTGACTACTTCGCCGATTTTAAACAATGGCATAGAGCAGATCTGCTGGACATGGTATTACGCGACCGGAACAATCCTTCTGTATTTATGTGGAGTATTGGTAACGAGATCAGAGAGCAGTTTGATTCGACCGGTATAACCCTGACCAAAGAATTGGTAGCCCTCATTAAATCGGTAGATACTACCCGGCCCGTAACTGCAGGGTTAAGTGAGTGGAACCCGGAGAAGAATTTTATGTATAAGGCCGGGGCACTGGACGTGATAGGTTTAAATTATCACCATGAAGTATATGAAGATTTTCAAAAGCATTTTCCGGATCAAATATTCCTGGGCTCAGAGAATATGAGTGCTTTTGCCACCCGCGGGCATTATGATATGCCATCGGACAGTACTTATTTCTGGCCGGCCGCATCGCCGCAAAAAATAGTAGAGAAGGGAAATCCGGATTATACGGTATCGGCCTATGACCAGGTATCGGCCTATTGGGGAAGCACGCATGAAACCACCTGGAAGCTGATTAAAAAACACGATTTTTTATCGGGATTATTTGTATGGAGTGGTTTTGATTTTATTGGCGAACCGATACCTTACCCCTGGCCTGCAAGGAGTTCGTATTATGGTATTATTGATTTGGCAGGCTTTCCCAAGGATGTGTATTATATGTACCAGGGTGAATG
>CAYUMH010000007.1:0-81481 GCA_964445775.1 uncultured Terrimonas sp. | reverse complement strand
GGGCTCATATCCATACAGTTCAAAAACGGTACGGATGGTTTGTAAAATATAATTACGTTTACGTACCACGGCCGGTCCAAAATCTCTTGTGCCCTGTGGCAATGAAGGTTTGCTCATATTATGTTAGTTGCCGGCTACCCGGTTTTTATTTTTAATTATGTTATCAGTAACATTACTGCTATCATCGTCTGTTGCGTTGAGCCCAACAGTACTGTTGCGGGTTGCACGCTTGTACGTCCGGTAATGTTATTGGCCAATGTTTAAGTTCCCTGCTTTATAGGAAAGCACCATGGATTTCCAACTCAAATTGCCAGATTATTAATCGTGTGTTTGGCTACAATGGCATCACAGGCTTTATCAATCAGGGCATATACATCGTGGTAACCGGGTTCTTCGCCGTACCAGGGATCGGTCAGGTCCTGGTTGGTACCCGGTGCTAACTCGTTCAGTAAAAAATCAACTTTTGCAGCATCAAACTTATTACCGGCAATACGTCGTACATCAGTTAGTACATCATGCGCCATCACATAAATCTTATCGTATTCGTCAAAAAAAGAGGCTTTAAAACGCCAGGCTCTTTGTTCACTAATATCTATGCCGTTTAATAATGCCACTTTTTGCGATAATTTATGCGGGGCTTCGCCGGTATGGTACCCGTTTGTACCCGAGCTGTCTACCTGCCAGTCTAAGCCTGCCGCATCCGCTTTTTGTTGCAGTACTCCTTCGGCTAAAGGGCTGCGGCAAATATTACCCAAACAAACCATCATAATTTTCATGGCGCAAAGGTACTACAACATTAATTAGCTAAGCAGCAGTAACCCTATCATTTTGCCAGGCAGGATTAACAAACCGGTTTATGGAATTTTAACGGAAAAACGATCATATAAACAGAAGGTAAAATTAAAAGGGATAACATTTATTTAACACTAACGGTTAATAGTGTAATTAATAAAGCATCTTTGAAACAAGTGTTAGTATAACGGGATGACCAGGGAAGCGTAATAGGATAAGGGAAACGGTATTTTATATTGTTCAATAGCGAACAAATAGCTGAACGGAGCGTCGCAACCGGGATACATCAGGGCGGGGACGTTGATAACAAAAAATAAGGATTTAATGAGCCAGGTCATTTTTTTTAAGGATTGGCATTAAAAAATCACATTTCACGCTGGTTCCGGACACTTTTTGTCACGATGTTTTAAAAACAATAAATTGCCATCCCACTTCAGAAAAATATGAAAGATGCGTACGATGATAAGCTAAGAAAACAATATGCACTAAGGCGGTCAATAACCGATTATGGCATGGGCGTGTTTTGGATTTTGCTGGGACTGGCTTTTTTACTAAGAAAAAAATTCAATGTAATTATTGCCGGAAGGGAACCAGACTGGACAGATATACTGGCCGGCGGATTGTTTGTAGCATACGGCATATGGCGGTTATACAGGGGATATAAGAAAAATTATTTTAGAGAAAATTAATGAAGCAGGGACTGTTTAAATATGTGGTAGCTTTTGGTATGGCAGCTACTTTGCTGGCAGCTTGCGGTAATGATAAAACTACAGTAAAGCAGGGGACCAGTACGCCATACGAAGGCACAACCACCATAAGCGTGGATGAAACTTTTAAGCCGGTTATTGATGCAGAGATACAGGTGTATGAAGCTAACCGCCCGGGCACAAAAATTAACGTGCAGTATAAACCGGAAGTTGATAGTTGGAACGATTTATGGATAGATTCAATTCCATTGATCATTTCCACCAGGAGAATATCAGAACAGGAAAGAAGATTTATAGCAGACTCTTTGAAAGTAGCGGTAAGGCAGGAGGTAGTAGCCAGGGATGCTATTGCCGTAATTGTACACCCGGATGCACCCGACTTTGCTTTTACCATGGATGAGGTAAAACAGATACTGACCGGTAACTATAGCAAAAAATTAACACCGGTTTTTGACGGGGTTAAAGCAACGGGAACGGTGCGTTATCTCGTCGATAGTGTATTGAAAGGTGCAAAACTTTCGCCCGATGCGATGGCGGCCAGAACCAGTGATTCGGTAATTAACTATATAGCTTCGCATCCCTCGGCAATAGGCTTTATAGGAGTAAGCTGGGTAGGTAACAGCGACGATAGTTTGCAACAAAGTTTTTTGAAAAAAATTAAGGTGGCTTATATAGAAAGCACCGACTCGGCAGGTAAATATATTTTGCCCATGCCGGCAAATGTTTACAGGGGAAAATATCCTATGGTACGCGATTTGGTATATATACTGAAAGAGCCGTACCCGGGGTTGGCAACAGGGTTTGCCTTTTTCCTGAAAAACGAAATAGGACAATTGATTTTTAAACGGGCTTACCTGGCGCCAATGCTCAAAGATTTTAGTATCAGGAAAATGGCGTTAAAAGAAGGGCCGGTTGAATAAAATAAATTAAGTATTTTTTTATACCACAATAAAAGAGAACAGATGAACAAAACAAAGTTTACATTGAGTCTAATGACTGCGACACTGTTGATGGTAACAGGTGTAAAGGCACAGTCGCTGCAGGAAGGGATTCAAGACCTTTATTCTGACAGGGTTGAGAGTGCAAAAGCAGTATTTGAAAAATTGGTTGCTTCAAATCCTAATAACATCGAAGCTACTTATTGGTTGGGTCAGGCATTTTTGAAAAAAGATGATATCGCAGGCGCTAAAAGCGTTTATGATAAAGCCCTTACTACAAGTGCTAATGCTCCTTTGTTGTTGGTAGGTAAAGGCCAGGTAGACCTGGAAGAGAACAAGATCCAGGATGCCCGCCAGCGTTTTGAATCGGCTTTAACCATCAGTAAAGGCCGTAAAGGAGATGATCCTGAAATTTTAAACGCTGTTGGTAAAGCCATTACCGAAGTGTATGACCATATTGATAAAAAAGGTGATATAAACTTTGCCGTAGAAAAATTACAGGCTGCCGCACAGGCTAATGTAAAAGATGTACGGGTAAAAGCGGATATCTTATTAAACCTGGCCAACGCCCTGCGTAAACAAAAACCAGGCGAAAACGGTGGCGAAGTGTTTAAAAACCTGGTAGAAGCTACCCGTATTGACCCTACCTACCCGGTACCGGCTTACCGTAATGCTATGCTGTTCCAATCTCAAAGAAACTGGGAGATGTTTGTAGAGTACATGAACACGGCTATTACAAAAGATCCCCGTTTTGCTCCGGCTTATTATGAGCTGACCTACTACTACATGCGTGTAGACGTAGAAAAAGCAAAACAATATGCACAGAAATTTAAAGAAAGTGCCGATGCCGATCCGCAAAATGCGTACCTGGAGTACTCTATGGACTGGGCATTGAAAAACTATGATAAAGCAATTGCCGGCGCAAAAGATATAATTGCAAAAACAGGTGGTAAGCCTAAAGCAAAAGTGTACAAATTATTAGCTGACTCTTATGTAGCTAAAGGTGATACCGTATCGGCAAAGCAATATGTAGATGAGTATTTTGCTAAAGAAAGATCTGAAGATATTACTCCTTTGGATTATACCCTGAAAGCAAATATCTATTCTGCTATTCCCGGCCAGGAAGGCGTGGCCCTGCAAAGCTTCCTGGATGGTATTAAAACTGATACTACCGAAAGCGGTAAACTGGATATCCTGAAAGAAGGTATTGACCTGTTCCGCAAAAAACAGCAGTCTAAAAACGAAAGCGCATTATACGCGAAGCTGTTGGAAATTAAGCCCAAGCCTACTATTAACGACCTGTTCTATGCGGCTTATGCCAACTACAAGGCCGGCCAGTTTGGCCCGTCTTATGACCTGGCAAAAAGAATGACAACCGAATATCCGGACCAGGAATATGGCTGGGAGTGGAAATATAACGCAGCTATCATGCTGGATACTGCTAAGCTGGATAGCCTGGCTATTCCTGCTGCCCAGGAGTGGATTGGTTTTATCAGAAAAGACAGTGCTAAATATGCCGCTAAGTTTAATGGCGTATACGGTTATATGGTTCAAACCTACAATAAACTGAAAGACTATGAAAACACAGTAGTGTATTTAGAGTTATTGAAAGGTGTAACTACTGACCCGGCTAAGGTTGAAAGTTATCAAACCAGCATTAATCAGTTGAATGAATATCTGAAAAAACTAAAGGCACAGCCTAAAACATCAGGGGCCCCGGCCACTTCAGGTAGTAAATAAACAAGTAACACAGGATTTATAGCATAATTGTAGCCCCGGACGACAATCCGGGGCTATTTCTTTGTATAAATGCAAGGTTTATTGGTAATGCTGCCTTATTTTTGCCACTAGGGTAAAAAATTATGATCCACTTACTTCAAACCCATATCGCTGTCGACAGCGCAGATACTTATTTGCCTATTGCCTTACAAATTGTTTTTGCTGTAGGCCTTGTAGTTGTGTTAATGATATTAACCCACCTGCTGGGGCCTAAACGTAAGACCACCGACAAATTACAGAACTTTACCAGTGGTATCGATTCGCACGGTGAGGCAAGACAGCCCATGGCCATTAAATACTTTTTAACAGCCATTTTATTCGTTTTATTTGATGTAGAGGTGATCTTTTTCTATCCCTACGCTGTTAATTTCAGAGACCTGGGATGGCCCGGTTTCGCAGCCGTGCTGATGTTCGTAGGCTTTTTCCTTTGCGGGTTTACCTACATCCTCAAACGTGGTGCTTTAAAATGGGAAGATTAGTGCAGACAATTAAAGGGAACTTTAATAAATGCCTGCATTTTCAAATTTTCTGATTACCAAATTATCAAATTAGAACTATGTCACGTCCGGTATCATACAACATCAAACAAAAACCACTGGTAGACGATATCAGCATGGTCGATATGCCGGAAGGGCATCAGGGCCAGGGCTTTTTTGCTACCAGCTTAGACTCTGTTATAGGCCTTGCCCGTAAAAACTCCCTGTGGCCTTTACCATTTGCTACCTCCTGCTGCGGTATTGAATTTATGGCCACCATGGCCTCTACCTACGATCTGGCCCGTTTTGGCAGCGAAAGGGTAGGTTTCTCCCCCCGCCAGTGCGATATGTTAATGGTAATGGGTACCATTGCCAAAAAAATGGGTCCCGTGGTAAAACAGGTTTACCTGCAAATGGCAGAGCCCCGCTGGGTAATTGCCGTAGGCGCCTGTGCCAGCAGTGGTGGTATTTTTGATACTTACAGCGTTTTACAGGGAATTGACCAGGTAATACCCGTGGACGTATATGTGCCCGGTTGCCCGCCACGTCCCGAAGCGATCATTGACGGTGTTTTACGTATCCAGGACCTGGTAGGTAAGGAAGAACTGCGCCGCCGTAACGGACAACAATACAAGGCTTTGCTGGAAAGCTATGGCATACAGTAAGAAGATACTATTTTTAGAAACGAAATAATGGTTCACAACAATGTTAACCAACGAATATATACAACAAAGGTTACAGGATAAATTTGGCGAAGCAGTTACCGGTTTCGAAGAAAGTTATGGTATGATGAGTTTTGTTGCTGCTAAAGAACAAAACCTGAAAATACTGAGCTTTTTATATGACGATGCGGAACTGAAATTTCGTTTCATGACCGATTTATGTGGTGTACATTACCCCGATAATACGGGTAATGAATTAGCAGTTGTATACCACCTGCATAACCTGGAAGATAACGTGCGTTTACGTTTTAAAGTATTTACACCTGTTGCTGCACCCGATGTGTATACGGCAACAGGTTTATTTGCTGCGGCTAACTGGATGGAAAGGGAAACCTACGACTTTTACGGTATCAACTTTGTGGGCCATCCTAACCTGAAACGTATTTTAAACGTGGACGAGATGGACTATTTCCCCATGCGTAAGGAATTTCCCCTGGAAGACCAGGGACGTATAGATAAAGACGATGAGATGTTTGGTCGTGGCGGTAACATTACCTACAATAATGCCGACCAGACAACATCACTGGAAGAGAAACATTAAGGCAAATAAACTCGAAGAAAAACTATTAGCTGGCATGTCTGAACAGCATATAAAACTACCCGAGGGTAGCATAGAAAAAACAACCACCACGCTCAACCTGGGGCCTACACACCCGGCTACGCATGGTGTAATGCAGAACATCCTGGAGTTAGATGGCGAGCGTATCGTATCTACCGAGCAAACCATCGGGTATATACACCGTGCTTTTGAAAAAATTGCCGAACGCCGCCCACTTTACCAGATCACCCCGCTTACCGACAGGTTAAACTACTGCTCTTCGCCCTTAAACAATATGGGCTGGCATATGACCTGCGAAAAGTTGTTAGGTGTACAAACGCCCAAGCGTGTCGATTACCTGCGTATTATCATTATGGAATTGGCCCGTATTTCCGATCACCTTATTTGTAACTCCATCGTTGGTGTGGATAGCGGTGCATTTACCGGGTTCTTATATGTAATGCAGTACCGTGAATTGATTTACGAAATCTACGAAGAAATTTGCGGCTCAAGGCTTACCACCAATATTGGCCGTATCGGTGGTTTTGAAAGAAACTTTAACGATATCGCCTTCCAAAAAATAGAAAAATTCTTAGCTGAATACCCGGCTGTATTAAAAGAGTTTGAAAACCTCTTTAACCGCAACCGCATTTTCATGGACCGTTTAATAGGTGCCGGACCAATCAGTGCCGAAAGGGCATTGAACTATGGTTTTACCGGGCCTAACCTGCGTGCTGCAGGGGTTGATTATGACTTACGTATACAAAGCCCATATTGCAGTTACGAGGATTTTGATTTTACCATTCCCGTAGGTACTACCGGCGACTGTTACGACCGTTTCCTGGTACGCAACGAGGAAATGTGGCAAAGCATGAGCATTATCAGGCAGGCTATGGACAAGCTGAAACAGTTTACAGGTGCCGAAGCCGAGGTATACCATGCAGATGTGCCGGAGTACTACCTTCCTAAAAAAGAAGATGTGTACACTAAAATGGAAGCATTGATCTGGCATTTCAAGATCATCATGGGTGAAATTGATATGCCTAAAGGAGAAGTGTTTCATTCCATTGAAGCAGGCAACGGTGAGTTGGGTTATTACCTGATCAGCGATGGTGGCCGCACACCGGCACGTTTACACTTCCGCAGACCTTGTTTTATTTACTACCAGGCCTACGAGGAGTTAACCAAAGGTGCTATGTTAAGTGATGCGGTTATTGTAATGTCGTCGCTGAACCTGATAGCGGGTGAAATGGATGCGTAGGTAATTAGTTAATTTGGAAATTTGGTAATTAGATAATGAAACCATTGATTTCCGTTTAGTTCTTTATTGGTTTATCAACAGTGGTACTATTGGCATCGTCCCTTGCGACGCTCCGTTCTGCTGCATTAACGCTATTGGGCATTTTGCAGCATCCCGAACTTGTTTCGGGAATATAATAACACTATTGGACTATAGAAAAGAAAAATAAAAATGCAGGTTGCCCTTAAACAGGTAACCACGAAATATAAAACAGATGAGTGTACAGTTCACTGATACCGCAATGCAGGAAGCGCAGCGCCTGATTGCCCGCTACCCGGCCGGCAAACAAAAAAGTGCGTTGCTGCCGGTATTGCATTTGGCGCAACAGCAGTTTGGTAACTGGTTAGATGTACCCGTAATGGATTACGTAGCCTCTTTATTACAGATAGAACCTATCGAAGTATACGAGGTAGCTACCTTTTACAGTATGTATAACCTGAAACCGGTTGGTAAATACATGTTTGAGGTATGCCAGACAGGCCCCTGCATGATCAGCGGCAGCGATGATATTATACAATACATTGGCGAGAAGCTGAATATTAAACCGGGGCAAACAACTGAAGATGGTATGTTTACCTTAAAAACGGTGGAGTGTTTAGGTGCCTGTGGTTATGCCCCCATGATGCAATTGGGAAAACATTACCGGGAGCATTTGACCAAAGAAAAAGTGGACCAGATCATTAACGAATGCAGGGCAGAAGCTGCAGCAAAAAATTAATAAAGCATAAAGCGGAAAGCATAAAGCAGAACGCAAAAGCATAAAGCGAAAAGGTAAGTAAAGAAGTTGCAAAACATGTTTTTACTTTTTACTTTTTAATTTTTACTTTATAAAATGGGACGAAAACTTTTATTAGCAAACGATAAGGTAGAAGGCATTCGCTACTACGATGTATACCGCCGCGAAGGCGGGTACCGCAGCGTGGAAAAAGCCCTCAAAAGCCTTACGCCCGATGAAGTGACCGAGGAGGTTAAAAAGAGTGGATTGCGTGGCCGTGGCGGTGCGGGTTTCCCTGCCGGTATGAAATGGAGTTTCCTGGCCAAGCCGGAAGGCGTTCCCCGTTACCTGGTAGTAAATGCCGATGAATCGGAGCCGGGTACTTTTAAGGACCGTTACCTGATGGAGTTTATTCCGCACTTACTCATCGAGGGTATCATTGTCAGCTCCTATGCTTTAGGCAGTAATAATTCCTATATCTACATCCGTGGTGAATACTGGTGGATTGTTGATATTTTAGAACAGGCGATTAACGAAGCCAAAAACAATGGCTGGTTAGGTAATAATATTTTAGGAACAGGGTATAACCTGGAAATTCACGTACAACGTGGTGCCGGTGCTTATATCTGTGGTGAGGAAACGGCATTGATTGAATCACTGGAAGGTAAACGTGGTAATCCCCGTATTAAACCACCATTCCCTGCTGTAAAAGGGGTATGGGGTTGTCCTACCGTGGTAAACAATGTAGAAACCATTGCGGCCGTAGTGCCCATTATTAACGAGGGTGGCGATGAGTATGCTAAAATTGGTGTAGGTAAATCAACCGGTACCAAACTTATTTCTGCCTGCGGTAATATCAATAAACCCGGTGTGTTTGAAATTGATATGACCATATCGGTTGAAGAATTTATTTTCAGTGACGAATATTGTGGTGGTATAAAAAATGGTAAACGTTTAAAAGCCTGTATCCCGGGCGGTTCTTCGGTACCCATTTTACCTGCCAACCTGTTGTTAAAAACAGCTAAGGGCGAACAGCGTATGATGAACTACGAAAGCCTTTCTGATGGGGGTTTTGCAACCGGTACCATGATGGGTTCGGGTGGTTTTATTGTACTGGATGAAGACCAGTGTGTAGTAAAACATACTTATACCTTAGCCCGTTTTTACCGTCATGAAAGCTGCGGACAGTGTTCACCCTGCCGTGAAGGAACAGGCTGGATGGAAAAGCTTTTACTACGCCTTGAAAAAGGCGAGGGTAAATCAAGTGATATAGATTTACTGTGGGATATACAACGTAAAATTGAAGGGAATACGATCTGTCCTTTAGGCGATGCAGCGGCCTGGCCGGTTGCAGCAGCCATCAGGCATTTCCGGGACGAGTTTGAATGGCATATAACGAATGCCGCAGAAGCGCAAACACGCAATTTCGGGTTAGCGCATTATGCCGACGCACTGGAAATAGTAGCTTAAAAGAAAGGGTGAACGGTTGCCGGCGATAGGATATTTTTAAGGTTAACTTTATGAATGCTAGAAAAATTACAGTTCTTTTTTTATTATTAATAGGAACAGGCAGGGCAGTTGCACAAATGAGTGCATCAACCGGTACGGTACGTACGGTGCGTAAAACAAGTGCAAACAGGAAAGGCTCGGTTTTCGCCTATTGGGGTTGGAACCGGGGCGCTTATACCAACAGTACTTTGAAAATTAAAGGAGCGGATTATGACCTGACCTTGCATAAACTAAAAGCAAAGGACAGGCCGAGTGATGTCAGCCTTTATAATTATTTACGGGCCGATCGTATTACTATTCCGCAAACAAACCTGCGGGTAGGGTACTATCTGAAAGACGACCTGGCAATTACCATTGGTATTGACCACATGAAATATGTGATGGCTCAGAACCAGGTGGCCAGGGTAACCGGTGTTGTTGAACACGAAGGGAAATATAAAAACGTGTACAACGGCAATATGGTAATAGCAGATGACTTTTTAAAGTTTGAGCATACCGATGGTTTGAACTATGTAAATGTAGAGCTGGAAAAGCTGGGAAATATATACAAATCGCCCGATGAGAAAGTACATATAGGCTATTTGTATGGTGGCGGTGTAGGCATTATGGTGCCGAGAACCAATACCACTTTCCTGGATTATGACCGTAATGACCGCTTTCATTTATCGGGCTTTGGAACAAGCGTAAAAGGTGGCATACAGATAACTTTGCTGCGTAAGCTATCGTTCAGGTTTGAAACAAAAGCAGGATACATTAATATGCCGGATATTGTGTTGCATAAAAAAGGCATTAAAGGAAGGGGGAAACAGGATTTTGTGTATGCCCAGGCAAATGCAATGATCGGTGCGGTATATAACTTCAATTAGCCAATTGGTTAATGTGCTGATATGCTAATGATAATAAAAATATCCTAACAGGGATAAAGCGAAATAAAAATGTCGGAACAACAATTATTTAAAGTAACAATTGACAACATCACAATAGAAGTGCCTGCGGGGACTACTATTTTGCAAGCTGCCCGCCAGGTGGGTGGCGATGTGGCGCCGCCTGCAATGTGTTACTACACACCATTGGAAGGTAGTGGCGGTAAATGCCGTACTTGTTTGGTAGAGGTGAGTAAAGGTTCTGAAAAAGATCCTCGACCGATGCCCAAGCTGGTGGCCAGTTGCCGTACAACGGTAATGGATGGTATGGAGGTAAAAAACATTACCAGCCCCCGTGTAAAAGATGCCCGTGCCGGTGTGGTGGAATTTTTACTGTTGAACCATCCGCTGGATTGCCCGGTTTGTGACCAGGCAGGCGAATGTCATTTGCAGGACCTTGGCTACCAGCATGGCAGCGAGGGCACCCGTTACGAATTTAAACGCAGAACGTTCAGCAAACATAATTTAGGCAGCTATATCCAGTTACACATGACACGTTGCATACTTTGCTACCGTTGTGTGTTTACTGCCGACCAGGTTACCGGTAAAAGGGTACATGGCGTACTGGACAGGGGCGATCATGCGGAAATTGCTACCTATATTGAAAAATCGTTGTCCAGCGATTTTTTTGGTAATGTTATTGATGTATGCCCGGTTGGTGCTTTAACCGATAAAACATTCCGGTTTAAAAACAGGGTATGGTTTACCAAACCGGTTGATGCGCATTGCAACTGTACCAAATGCAGCGGCAAAGTTACTTTATGGCAACGTGGTAACGAGGTATTGCGTGTTACTGCCCGTAAGGATGAGTGGGGTGAGATTAAAAAAACGGATGATGGTAAAACCGGCTGGATATGTAATGAATGCCGTTTTGAAAGAAAAAATATTAACGACTGGGTAATTGAAGGGCCAACGAAAGTGAGCCGCCAATCAGTTATATCGGCCAACCATTACGAAACACTGGATAAACCCCAGGATACTTTGGTAGAAGTAATGGGCGGACGCCAGCCTAAAATGTTAATGGATATACATTCCATTAGTGATGTAAATCAGCCCGGTGTACATTTAAGTGAGTTACCCGGACCGGCTACAGGCAAAACATTTAACAAAAACAACCAACAGTAATACAAACCAATATGTATTTATTAGCGATTGACTGGTTTTTTATCATTGAGAAATTATTATTGATTGTTTGTATTGTTACATTATCAATGGTAGTTGCCATGTACTCCACCTACGGCGAACGTAAGGTGGCAGGTTTTTTCCAGGACCGGTTGGGTCCTAACCGTGCAGGCCCCTTTGGTTTGTTACAACCATTTGCCGATGCGGGTAAACTTTTCTTTAAGGAAGAGATCATTCCACTGGCTTCCTCAAAATTCCTGTTCATCCTGGGCCCCGCCCTGGCCATGATCACCGCTTTATTAACCAGCGCGGTAATTCCCTGGAGCACGCCTTTAAGTATTGGCGGCCGTGATGTGCCTTTACAGATAGCAGATATTAATGTGGGCATTCTCTTTGTATTTGCCGCAGTTAGTGTTGGTGTATATGGTATTATGATCGGCGGATGGGCCAGTAACAATAAATTCTCTTTATTAGCGGGTATCCGTGGCGCTTCGCAAATGGTATCTTACGAGTTACCCATGGGCCTGGCTTTACTGGGTGTGTTGTTATTTGTAGGCGACCTGAAAATGAGCAGCATTGTGCAAAGCCAGATCGATAACGGCTGGCATGTTATTTATCAGCCGCTTGGTTTTATTGTATTTTTTGTATGTGCCCTGGCCGAGTGTAACCGTACACCTTTTGACTTACCCGAAGCGGAAAGTGAATTGAACTTTGGTTACCACCAGGAATACTCTTCCATGAAGCTTGGTTTTTACCTGTTTGCGGAATATATCAACATGTTCATCAGCTGTGTAATTATGACCTGCCTGTTTTTTGGCGGTTATGATATACCATTTGTGGATGAAGCCTCCTGGGGATTGAACCAGAACCTGCTTTCATTGATCGGCTTTGCCGTGATCATGGGTAAAGCACTGTTCTTTGTATTTGTGTTCATGTGGATACGCTGGACTGTTCCGCGTTTCCGCTTTGACCAGTTGATGAACCTGGGCTGGAAAAAATTAATTCCGCTGGCACTGGTAAATATGATCATTTCGGCGGCAGTTATCCTGTGGCTGAAGAAATAATTTTGTAGTGTACAGTTGTAAGTAAAAAAGTAAGGGAAATAGTCTTAATACTAAACGCTCAATACTTAATACTGACTACTAACTACTACATTTGCGACATTGAAATAATAAACAACGATAACACTATTACTAAACGCATAGCTTGGTGATAATGTTTAAAACTTTCCCGGAAGGGATGGGGGTTAAAATGCAATTAACGAATAAGTCAAAACAGGTAGATCGGAAGCCGATGACATTCCTGGAGAGCCTGTATCTCTGGAATATTGCCAAAGGCATGATGATTACCCTTAAACACTTTTTTAGGAAAAAGCCAACTATTCAGTATCCTGAACAGCAAAGACCTTTTTCTAAAGTATTCCGCGGTTTGCACATTTTAAATCGTGACGAGGAAGGGCGTGAGCGCTGTACTGCCTGCGGCTTATGTGCGGTGGCCTGTCCGGCCGAAGCTATTACCATGGAGGCTGCCGAAAGGGAGAATGGCGAAGAGCATTTATACCGTGAAGAAAAATATGCTGCCAAGTATGAGATAAACATGCTGCGTTGTATTTTTTGCGGGTATTGTGAGGAGGCCTGTCCTAAAGATGCCATTTATCTATCAGAAACATTTGCACCGGCCAACTATGGCCGTACAGGGTTTATATACAAAAAACAGGATCTGTTAATACCCAACCCGGTAGAAGATCCTGAAGGATATAAAAAAGCATTGGGCGATAAAGCAAAGCAATAAACTATTTCGGTTTTTATTAAAATTTGAAATATTCATTAACGGTATTAGTCACGAACAATGAGTGTAACACAAATATTATTTTGGTTTTTATCTATACTGGCATTATTTGGTGCCTTAATGGTAGTGGTAAGCCGTAACCCGGTGCATAGCGTATTGTGGTTAATCATGACCTTCTTTGCCATTTCAGGGCATTATATTGTATTAAATGCCCAGTTCCTGGCGGTTGTAAATATTATTGTTTACGCCGGGGCTATTATGGTACTGTTCCTGTTTGTGATCATGTTAATGAACCTGAATAAAACAACGGAACCTAAACGTAACCGCTGGATAAAACTGGCAGGTGGTATTGCGGGCGGCTGTTTAATGCTGGTATTGGTAGCAGCTTTAAGGGATAGTGAATTAAAAGGCCAGTTTGCACAGGTTAATACCGGCGATATAGGTTTAATTAAAAGCCTGGGTAAAGAGCTGTTCACTACTTATGTAATACCTTTTGAGCTGAGCAGCATATTATTTTTAAGCGCCATGGTAGGGGCGGTTGTATTAGGTAAAAAAGACTAAAATTTAAACGGTATAATAATGCCCATAAATTATTACATATTTCTTTCGTTAGCATTATTTGCTATTGGTATGGTAGGTGTATTAACACGCCGTAATGCCATCATTATTTTCATGTGTGTGGAGCTTATGTTAAATGCGGTGAACCTGCTGCTGGTAGCGTTTTCCAAAATGCATTACTTAAGTGCCGGATCGCCGTTTACTACGGCCGGTACTGACGGGCAGTTATTTGTATTTTTTATTATGGTGGTAGCAGCAGCCGAGGTAAGTGTGGGGCTGGCCATTATTGTAATGATGTATAGAAATATACATTCGGTGGATGTAAACTTTTTAAACAGGTTAAAACACTAAGCCCTCAAAAGCTTACGGGTTAACTACATTATATTTCAGGTAACAAATTAGCAAAACCGAAACAAGATTAGTTCGGACTGTACTAATTGAAACATAGTTATGAAGAACGTTTTACAACTGGCTTATCTTATTCCGCTTTTTCCTTTGCTGGGTTTTCTCATCAACGGGTTAGGGCGTAATAAACTTTCTAAAGGTGTTATAGGAACAATTGGCAGCGGCGCTATACTGGCCTCGTTTATTGTAAGCCTTATCTTCTTTTTCCAGGTTAAAGGTGGTAACACCGAGGTGGTGAGCTACTTTAACTTTATATCGGTAGGCGGGCTTACTATTCCTTTTGCTTTCCAGGTTGACCAGTTGTCATCCATCTTCCTGTTAATTATTACCGGTGTGGGCTTTTTAATACATGTATACTCTACCTCTTACATGCACGATGAAAAGCCGGAACACTTTGCCCGTTACTTCGCTTACCTGAACCTGTTCGTGTTCTCCATGCTGTTGCTGGTAATGGGAGCCAACTTTGTTATCATGTTCATTGGCTGGGAAGGGGTAGGTTTATGTTCTTATTTACTGATCGGTTTCTGGTTTAAAAAACCGGAATACAATAAAGCTGCCTCCAAGGCCTTTATTATGAACCGTATTGGTGACCTGGCTTTTTTAATTGCTATTTTCTGGTTAATTGGTAAAGTAGGTTCGCTAAGTTATACTGAAGTGTTTAGCGCCGAAGGATTAAAAAACTTAACTACGACTGATATAACCGTCATCACCTTATTACTATTTGTAGGTGCTACCGGTAAAAGCGCCCAGATTCCTTTGTACACCTGGTTACCCGATGCCATGGCGGGTCCTACACCGGTATCGGCCCTGATACATGCCGCTACCATGGTTACCGCTGGTATTTATATGATTGCCCGTAGTAACGTATTATACTCGCTGGCCCCGGATGTATTAAACATTATTGCCTGGGTTGGGCTGGCTACTGCCTTACTGGCTGCCAGCATTGCATTAAAACAAAATGATATTAAAAAGGTATTGGCTTACTCTACTGTTAGCCAGTTAGGCTTTATGTTCCTGGCCCTGGGTACAGGCGCTTATGCCGCGGCTGTTTTCCATGTAATGACCCATGCTTTCTTCAAAGCCCTCATGTTCTTAGGTAGTGGTAGTGTGATTCATGCCATGGGTGGTGAGCAGGACATCCGTAAAATGGGCGGCCTGTCTAAAAAAATGCCGGTTACCTTCTGGACATTTGTGATCGGTTGTATCGCTATTGCCGGTATCCCGCCTTTATCCGGCTTCTTCTCTAAAGATGCTATTTTATTAAGTGCTTATGCGCATAGCCCGGTAATGTATGGTATTGCTTTATTTGCAGCCCTGCTTACCGCGTTTTATATGTTCCGTTTACTGTTTATCACTTTTACCGGTAAATTCCGTGGTACACATGAGCAGGAGCATCATTTACATGAAAGTCCAAAGGCCATGACCCTGCCTTTAATTGTACTGGCCATACTATCGGTTATCGGTGGTTTTGTAGGTATACCGGCGGTACTGGGTGGCAGCGACGAACTGCCGCATTTCCTGGCACCGGTTATTGCCATTGCAGAGGGACATCCTGTTTCGCATACTGAAGAATATTTTTTAATGGGCTTGTCAACGGTATTGGTACTGGTAATGGTATTTGCAGCCTGGAGCATTTACAAAAACTATAAAGAGAAAGAAAATACCGGCTTTGCCAAAGTGCTGGAGAACAAATGGTATGTGGATGAATTGTATGATACCATTATTGTAAAGCCTTTAAAAGCGTTAGCCGATTTTCTGAATAATATTTTTGATAAAAAAGTAGTGGATGGCTTGGTAAATGGCGTTGGCCGTTTGGTAAACTATGGTGGCCGCCAGTTCAGGTGGGTACAAAGCGGCCAGGTAGGCAGTTATGTATTGCTGATGGTAGTGAGTATTTTATTAATTTTTGTTGTACAGTTTTTCTTAAGAAAATAAACATAATTAGCTAATGTGCTGATTTGCTAATGTGCTGATGAAGTGTCATTAAAACATTGTTCTTTCAAACTTGATATAGTCTGTGCTGTTGAAGCGCTGATAAGCGACCATAGCATAACATCATGCTGAGCAAAGAACGGGACGATGCAGTGAGTGACACAACCAACCGTCCCTTAAGGGGTTGGGGTATCAGGGAACTGAAGTTGGTAACATAAATAAAAAAAATCCTGCAAAGGATAGGTTGTAATATGATCGCACTTTTATTATTATTGATTCCATTATTAGGCGGTATGGTTACTTTCTTTTTAAAGAGTGACAATGCGGCCCGTAACTGGTCCCTGCTTACGGCAATTGCTACATTGCTGGTGGCATTTTTAGGTCTGGCGGTTTACAATAAACCCGAATGTTTAAGTTTTCACGCCGATTGGATACAACCGCTGGGTGCATCCTTTGCCTTAAAACTGGATGGCCTGGGTTATACGTTAAGCCTGTTGGGTGCATTGGCCCTGCCGCTAATTTTTGTGGCTACCTGGCACCGCCAGTATACCAATGCTAAAAACTTTTTTGGCTGGATGTTATTAGGCCTGGCAGGTATGTTGGGTGTGTTTATGGCCATGGATGCCTTACTGTTTTACTTTTTCTGGGAGCTGGCTTTGATACCCATGTATTTTATCTGCTCACAATGGGGTGGCGAAAAACGCATCCCGGTTACCTTTAAGTTTTTCATTTATACCTTCTTTGGTTCTGTATTAATGCTGGTGGCGCTGATCTATATCTACTTTCAAACGCCTAACCATTCATTTGCTATTGCCGATTTTTATAAAGCCGGACAGGCATTGTCCTATAACGACCAGATGTGGTTATTCTGGTTACTGTTCATCGCCTTTGCGGTTAAAATGCCCATCTTTCCTTTTCATACCTGGCAGCCCGATACCTATGAGCAATCGCCTACGGCGGCTACTATGGTACTGAGCGGCGTTATGGTAAAAATGGGGGTACTGGGTTTGTTACGCTGGGTATTACCCATTGTACCACAGGCGGCTTACAGCTGGGGCGATCTTACTTCCTCCATGGCAGTGATCGGTATTATTTACGCATCCCTGATTGCCATGCGCCAGGATGATATGAAACGTTTAATAGCTTATTCTTCCATTGCGCACATCGGCTTAATGGCTATTGCTATTTTTTCCGAAAACCAAAGCAGTTTTCAGGGGGTGATGATACAAATGTTTAACCACGGTATCAATATCATTGCATTGTGGATGGTGGTAGAAATTATTGAGCGCCAGTTCGGCACCCGTAAAATGTCTGAACTGGGTGGCCTGGCGCAGAAAGCACCGGTACTGGCCATCTTCTTTGTACTGTTTGCCTTTGCCAATATTGCTTTACCGCTGACCAATGCGTTTGTGGGCGAGTTCTTAATGTTCAATGGTATATTAAATTCTGAAGTAACGAATTATAATGTGGTGTTTACGGTACTGGCCGGTTTGGGTATTATCCTGGGCGCTGTGTACACGTTACGTATGACCCGCAAAGTTTTTTATGGACCGGCAAATGCTTTAACAGAAAATGCCGTAGACATTAAGTGGAACGAAAAAATTATTTTAAGCCTGATCGCTGTGGTAATTATAGTAATGGGTGTGTATCCGCAACCGGCACTGAACTTTACACAGGCAATTACAGATGAATTATTAAAACAAGCTGACATACTTCATTTGTTGAAGAAGTAATAAAGAAGTTATGAACGTATTATTGATATCGGCCATTTTAGGTGTAGTAATGATGTTTAGCAGTTTTCTGGTAAAGAATACCGCTACCGTACGCACCATGGGTATTACCGGAACCATTATTTTGCTGGTGTTGAACGTACTGGAAATGTACGGCACCAGGTTATTTAACATTAACACAGCCGGCTTCTTATCTTTTGACAGGTATACTTTGCTGTTCATCAGCATTGCTATTTTTGCCTTACTGGTGTACTTCCTGCTTACGGCCAGGGATATGGAAAAGGTAAGTAAGGTGAACTATGCAGAATACTTTGCCCTGCTGTTCTTTGTGTTATGTGGTATTGTATTGGTATCGGCCTTTGAATCTTTACTCATACTTTTCTTGGGTATTGAAATAGTATCTATTCCGTTGTACATACTTACCGGCAGCGATAAACGAAACTTAAAAAGTAATGAAGCCGCATTGAAATATTTCTTAATGGGCTGTTTCTCTACCGGTTTAATGTTAATGGGTATTACACTTATTTACGGTGCCCAGGGAACGTTTAGCGTGGAGTTATTCAACTTTACTAAAAATATTGATTCGCCTTTGGCCATTGCGGGCATGTTATTACTGTTGTTCTCTATGGCATTTAAAGCGTCGGTAGCGCCTTTACATTTCTGGACGCCTGACGTTTACGATGGCGCACCAACGGTGTTTACCTCTTTCATGGCTACTATTGTTAAAGCAGCGGTATTCTTTTCTTTCTTCCGGTTGTTTAACGATTCGTTCGGTGTGCTGGCACAACAGTGGCAGTTCTGGATGGCCATATTAGCTGCGGTTACTTTATTTATAGGCAATATTACGGCCGTGTTCCAGCACAGTGTTAAACGTATGCTGGCTTACTCCAGTATTGCGCAGGCGGGCTTTATGTTACTGGCTGTATTTGCCATGAACGGCATTGCGCAGGAAGGTTTACTATTGTATGCAGCTGCTTATAGTCTTGCTACAATTGGTATTTTTTCTGTATTGACCAAAATAGATGATTATACATTTGATGGCTTTAACGGACTGGCCAAACAACAACCATTGGTAGCGGCTGCTATTACCATATTCATTTTATCATTGGCGGGTATTCCGCTTACAGCAGGCTTTCTGGCAAAGTTTTACATGATACAGGCTGTTATTGAAACCAAGGGACATTTATGGTTAGCCATCTTCTCCCTGGTAATGGCAGCAGTGAGTGTGTACTACTATTTCCGGGTGATACAGGCCATGTACTTTAAACAGGGCAATGCCAATATACAGGCAAGTAATGCGTTTAAATACACTTTACTGGCCGTTGCGGTTATTGTTATCCTGCTGGGTATATTCCCTAACTTAATTACCAACTGGCTGTACTTTTAAGGTATAAGGCGTAAGTCTGTAAGGCATATGACTGACCTGTAAGATTATAAAGTCTTACAGGTTTTTTTATGGCTTTATCGTAGCGTCAATCATATCCTGGTAACCATGTTTTTTATTGGCTGTACGAAGCTTGTAGCTTCGTAATATTATTCTGTCGCCTTTGGCGATTGATACAGGAACTTTTTTCGTAAGCACCTTTTTACGGTTATGTAGATTGTAAATCCCGGATACAATCCGGGTAGTATTAGTAAACGCAAGGGACCCTTCGGAACACTTGCGATAGTTTGTATTTTTTAAAACAGCAGGCTGCAAAGCTGATCTCGGCTATTCGAAGCTTGTAGCTTCGTAATATTATTCTGTCGCCTTTGGCGATTGATACAGGAACATTTTTCGTAAGTATCTTTTTACGTTTATGTAGATTGTAAATCCCGGATACAATCCGGGTAGTATTAGTAAACACAAGTGGTCCTTCGGAACACTTGCGCCAGTATGTTTTAAGTTTATAGGCCTATTTTTTTATAGCTTTTATGGCAGCGTCAATCACATCCAGGTAACCATGTTTTTTATCGTTACTTAATTCCCAGAACATAATACCGCCCAGGCCATGATCAATGGCATATTTGGTCTTTTTAGCAATGGACGCTTTATCATCAAAAGTGGCAAAGGTTTTTGTTGCCGGGTTATAGGCATAACTGGCCTGTGCTTTGGCATCATAATAAAACCGGAACCCATTTTTGGTATTGATGAGCTGATCAAACATAGTATAAGGCAGGAAACTTTTAAACTGCCCGGGCTGGTATAAACCATTGTTTTTATCAGGCACATTGATCCAGCTGCGGCCATAAAAAGCGGCACCGATGATCATTTTTTTGGCAGGCACACCAATGGATAATAAATATTTTACACAGGCATCCACCGATTCGTTTTGTTCGGGAGTAAGGTAAAGCGGGGTGTGGTGACCGGTACGGGTGGAGTTGCCATGTACCATATCATAATTCATCAGGTTCACATAATCTAACAAGGGTATGATGGCTTTCCAGTCAACCGCATCGGTCAGGTATTTTTTAAAGCCGCCGGCAGCAAAACTGATCTCCTGTTGCTGCCCCAGTGTGTTACGCAGCTGTTGTATCAAAGCGGTAAAATTATCTTTATCCTCCGGTTTATAGGCGTGGCCGGGCGGTCCTTCAATAGTGGGATATTCCCAGTCCAGGTCAATACCATCTGTTTTAAAATAAGCGGCCAGCTCTTTTACCGAAAGGGCGAAGGTGGCTCTTGCAGCGGCCGTTGAAAAAACATCGGAACAGGTGGCGCATCCGCCCCAGCCACCCAATGATAATAATACTTTCAGTTTGGGATTACGTGATTTTAAAGCCACCAGCTTTTGTATGGTCAGAGAATCCCCTTTATCATCTACATTCAGCCGGTTGCCTTTGAGGTGACAAAAGCTATAAATAATATGGGTGAGTTTTTCAATGGGAAAACTATCAATACCGCCGGCATTGGAGGAGTAATAGGCAATGACTTTAAAATTATTGGCAGCAGTTTGTGCTGCAAGTTTACCGATGTATACAAAGCCGGTAAGGATAACCGTAAAAACGATGAAGGGTAACCGTTTTGTAATATAAGTGATGAATAGCATAAAGGGGAAGTTACTAAAGTTGTAAGAAATTTACCTGCTCTGTGGTATACAGTTTTGCCTCAGTACCCCGTAGTTTTTAAAAATAAAAATGTTACGGAGGGTTAACTTATTAAAGCCGCTCACCGGTTTTTTGGTAAAACTTTTCCCATTCAACACATAAGCGGACAACCGTATGTTTTTTTTTCTAACTTCGGTGGGTTGCCGGAATAAGGACCGGTAGCTGAAGGGCTGCACCGCTTAGGCGGAAATGCCCGGCCTTAAAGCCGGGGATTGCAGACAGGCGGTGGACAGTAGCTGATAAGAGAACCAAAGCCCACAGCCCCCAATAAAAAAGCAAGCTAAGCAGGAATTGATTATGCAGTTTAACAGTATTTTTTCGCTGGCATTTAAAACCGTAGCAGGTAATAAACTGCGTACGGGCATTACGGTGGCCATTATTGCTTTTGGTATTATGGCCCTGATTGGCATTATTACGGCCATTAAAGCCATGAACCAGAAGTTTTCGGAGAGTTTCTCCACCATGGGTGCCAATGCGTTCAGTATAAGGTTTAAAGAACGTAATATACGTATTGGCGGAGGCGGCGGCGATGACGTGACGGTTTCGAAAAAAGGCGCCAAGAAAGAGAAGAAATCGAATCTCGGAAAACGAATTACGAAGGAAGAGGCAGAAGCTTTTGTAAGAAAATACGAATACCCGGCCTATGTAAGCCTGTCCATATTTGGCGGGCGCAATAATATAGTATCCTTTGCCAGTAAAAAAACAGGCCCGAATGTAATGGCTTACGGGGCCGATGAAAACTACCTGTTATTAAACGGCTTTAAGTTACTGGCGGGGAGGAATATGAACCGTACAGACGCTAACAGCGGGCAGAATATTTGTATACTAGGCTACGATGTAGCCAAACGCCTGTTGGGCGAGAATGTGCAGTCGGCAGTGAACCAGCAGGTCAGGATCAATAATATTCCTTACCGGGTATTGGGGGTACTGGAAAGCCGGGGATCGTCTTTCGGGTTTAGCCGCGATAATATGATCATTACCAGTTACCAGAATGTGGAACGCAATTTTCCATCGGGTAACTCGTATGCCGTGGCTGTAATGGTGAACAGCATTCCCGAGTTAAAAACGGCTATGGGAGAGGCGGAAGGGGCTTTCAGGGCCATCAGGAAACTGAATACCACGGAGGAAAGCAATTTTATACTGGACAGGAGCGATAGTATTGTGGAGAAAGCGATGAACAGCCTGGGCTTCTTAACCATATCGGCTACTGTGATCGGTTTAATTACCCTAATTGGAGCGGCTATCAGTTTGATGAATATCATGCTGGTATCGGTATCGGAACGGACCAAGGAAGTGGGCCTGGTAAAAGCCATTGGGGGAAAAAGTAAAATGATCCGCCGACAGTTTTTGCTGGAATCGGTAATTATAAGCTGTATGGGTGCGGTTTTTGGGATTATACTGGGGGTTTTGGTGGGTAATGTTTTTTCAATTGTACTAAATACGGGCTTTGTAGTGCCTTGGTTATGGGTTATTTATGGAATTTTAATATGCACAATAGTGGGCATATTAGCCGGGTTATACCCTGCTGTAAAAGCCGGGAAACTCAATCCTATAGAAGCTTTGCGATATGAGTAGCATAATTGTCCTGTATTGACCAAGATGAAATTCTTATCAAATTATTGACAACAAAGTTGTTGCTTTTCAAAAAATCCTTAACTTGAACCCCTTATAAAGAAAAAGTGCTGGCAAGAAGTTTAAGGTATTGACTTTTTTATTAGCATTGTAACGGAATAAGGCTCATTTAAATTTTTTTTTATTTCACTAAAATTAAAACACTAAAAAACTACGATCATGGCGGAGACTAAACCGACTGCAACAGCGAAGGCAACAACATCTGTTCAGGCTAAAAAGAGCAGCAATCTCATTTCATGGATTGCACCAATTGCATGTATTGTTGCTGGTTATTGCATCTGGCGTTTTATTATTGGAGATCCTGCAGGATTTGAGCAACCTGATCCGGCTGGCGGATTCTGGCCACACCATTTAAAACCTAAAACAGCCTTAAACAGGATTTATGAGGGTGGTATCATCGTACCTATCCTTATCGGTATGTTGTTAATGGTATTTGTATTTGCAATTGAAAGGTTCCTGACTATTGGTAAAGCTTTAGGTAAAGGTTCTATTTCTGATTTTGTGCGTAAAGTACAATATCACCTGGCTAACAAAAATGTAGATGCTGCTTTGGCAGAATGCGACAAACAAAGAGGTTCTGTTGCTAATGTAATGAAAGCCGGCTTACGTCGTTACAAAGAAATGATTACTGAACAAGGTTTGGATACTGACCAGAAAGTAATAGCTATTCAGAAAGAAGTAGAAGAAGCTACTGCCCTGGAACTGCCTATGTTACAGAAAAACCTGGTGTTTTTATCAACGATCGTATCGTGCGGTACCCTGGTAGCCCTGTTAGGTACGGTAATTGGTATGATTAACTCATTCTCTGCCTTAGGTAGTGAAGGTGGTGGTGACCCGGCTGCCCTGGCGCTTGGTATCTCTGAGGCCCTGTATAACACTGCCTTAGGTATCGGTACATCGGCTATCGCGTTAATTCTGTATAACATGTTGACTACTAAGATCGACAATATCACTTACGGTATTGATGAGTCTGGTTTCACCTTAACTCAAAGTTTTGCTTCTCTGTACAAATAATACTTTTAGTATTTGTATGGAAAAGTCAGAATTTGTCATCTTAACTAGAAAACATATTACAAAATGCCAAGTGTAAAATTACCCAGAAAGAGTACCGATACGGACATGACGCCGTTTGTGGATATTGGGTTCCTGATCCTCTCTTTCTTTATCATGGCAACCAAGTTTAAGACGCCTGAGCCGGTGCCTATTACAACACCAAACTCAGTGAATGCTGATAAGTTGCCTGATGAAAATGCTATGCTGATAAGCATAGATAAACAAAACAAAGTTTACATTACTGCAATACCTAAAGGTGACGCGAGTAAAGCAGATGCTATTGCAAACGATGTGAGTACTGTAAGAGAGCTGAACCTGACTGAAAACGAAAAATTAACTTTTCGTAACAGTCCGATGGTGGGTATGCCCTTTAACAAGTTGAAAAGTTATTTAGCCATGCCGGTTGAAAAACAAAAAGACTTTGTTCAGGATGGTATCCCAGTTCTGGATTCAGCTACCAATGAATTAGTTTATTGGATTGGTGCCGCCCAGCGTGTATTTGCAGGTGAAAAACTTGTATTCATGATCAAAGGTGATAATGAATCTCATTACCCTACTTTTAAAGCCGTTATTGACGCTTTAAAAAGGAATGAAATATTCAAGTATAACCTGGTTACTATGCCTGAGGAAGCGCCCGGAACCAGCGAAATAGCTGTTTACAGGAAACTTCAAAAGCAACAAGCGAAAAAAGAATAGTAAACACTGTTCGCTTAGATTATTATTTAACAGTTTAAAGCTAAAAAAATGGCAAGTTTAGATACCGGTGGAGATGGTGGCGGCCACAAAAAAGGCCCGGGCGTTAAAAAAGCCAAAAAACAGTCTACCAAGGTGGATATGACTCCGATGGTGGACCTGGCCTTTTTGCTGATCACTTTCTTCATCTTTACGGCAACCATGAATAGTCCTACAACCCTGGACTTAAACATGCCTAAAGATACCGACGATAAAGACCAGAAAACCAAAACCAAAGAGTCCGGCTCATTAACCGTTCTTTTAGGTAAAGGCGACCAGGTTTATTATTACGAGGGTAAATTAGAACAGGAAACTGCTTCTCAGCAGTTTAAGCAAACTACTTACAAAGGCATTCGTGATGAGATCATCAGGAAAAAGCGTGAAGTAGAGGCTAATTATGTTCGTGACCCCGAATGTGAGCAGGAAAAAGCTTCAAAAGGTAAACCAATTACCGATTGCCGGCAGAAAGACTTTTTTGTAATTATTAAGCCAAATGATGAGGCCAGTTACAAAAATGTGGTGGATATGCTGGACGAAATGACCATCAATCGTGTTGACCGTTATGCAATTGTTAAAATTGCAGACACTGAAAACGAGATGGTGAAAGCAACAGAAGCCGCCAATGGTATAAAATAGGTGAAACTTTTTTATTGAAAGTAGGACCTTAATGCATCATATTTATAAACAAATTAGCAATGGACGCCAATAAAATTTTATCATCCAACTTATTGGACCTGGTTTTTGAAAACCGGAACAAAGAGTATGGAGCTTACGATTTGCGTAAGACTTACAATAAACGCATTTGGCTGGCGCTGATAGTTACCTGTTCTATAGCTTTACTGGCCTTTATAGGTGTGGTTATAGCTAACTCTGCCAAAGAAGATAACACTAATCTGGTAGTAAAAGAAGAGATGACGATCCAGGACATCAAGCAGGAAGAAGAAAAACCGCTTGAACCGCCGCCACCGCCACCGCCAAAAGTGGACCCTCCTAAAATTGAAATGAAGGCCTTTACTCCTCCCGAGGTAGTAAAAGACGAAGAGGTTAAAACTCCTCCTCCGGCCCAGGAAGATTTAAAGGAAGTAAAAATTGACGTAGTTAACCAGGAAGGTATCAAAGATTTAAACATTGCGGTACCCCCGGTAATTGACCAGGGTAAAGAGATCATTGAAGAGAAAAAAGTGGTTGAACCTGAGATCTACGAAAAAGTGGAAGTGGAAGCCCAGTTCCCCGGTGGACCTAAAGCATGGGAAAACTTCTTAAGAAGAAACCTTGATGCGAACGTACCGGTTGACAATGGCGCTCCGGGTGGAAGATACACTGTTTACATCCAGTTCGTAGTGGACAAGGAAGGTAACGTAAGTGATCTGAAACCTATTACTTCTCATGGTTTTGGTATGGAACAGGAAGCGATCCGTGTGTTGAAAAAAGCAACAAAATGGACACCTGCTAACCAGAATGGCCGTGCAGTAAAAGCTTACCGTAAACAACCTATTACCTTTGTGGTAGAACAAGAATAAGATTAACTTATTAATTATAAAAAGCCCCTGTATTTTTTACAGGGGCTTTTTTATGCACTGTTTTTTAAGGAAAACATATTAAATAAATTGTTTTTTATGGAAACGGCGATTGTCATGCACCATAGGTGTAAACAAAATCAACAATGGACAATAACCGTATTTTATCGACCAGTTTACTAGACCTGGTTTTTGCAAACCGTAACAAAGAATATGGGGCTTACAATTTGCGTAAAACCTATAATAAACGTATTAGCCTGGCGCTGGTAATTACCTTCTCTTTAGGCTTATTAATCTTTGCAGGTGTAGTGATAGCAAACTCTGCTAAGGAGGAGGACGTAAACCTGGCAGTAAAAGAGGAGATGACGATACAGGATATTAAGGAAGAGATAGAAAAACCCGTGGAAGAACTTCCGCCTCCTGTAAAAGTAGACCCTCCTAAAATTGAAATGAGACAATTTACACCACCGGAAGTGGTAAAAGATGAACTGGTAAAAACACCACCTCCCAGTAATGAGGAATTAAAAGATGTAAAAATTGATGTAGCTGACCAGGAAGGTATCAAAGATTTAAACATTGCGGTACCTCCGGTAATTGACCAGGGGAAAGAGATCATTGAAGAGAAAAAAGTGGTAGAGCCCGAGATATATGAAAAAGTGGAAATGGAAGCTGCGTTTCCGGGCGGGCCACGGGCCTGGGAGAATTTTTTAAAAAGAAACCTTGATGCGAATGTTCCTATAGATAATAGTGCACCCAGTGGAAGGTATACGGTTGTAATACAGTTTGTAGTGGATAAAGAAGGTGTTGTAAGTGATATGAAACCTATTACTGCTCATGGTTTTGGTATGGAACAGGAGGCTATTCGTGTATTAAGAAAGGCCACCAAGTGGACGCCCGCTAACCAGAATGGCCGTGCTGTAAAAGCATACCGTAAACAGCCTATTACGTTTGTTGTAGAGCAGGAATAATGGTACCTGAATTTATTTAAAAGCCCCTGTTTATAACAGGGGCTTTTTTTGTACACACGCGGTTAGTCATATACCAGCTGCAGGTATGCAAAGTGTTTACAGGCATATTAAAATATACTTTAGTTTTTAATATTTTGGTATGGAAATTTAACTGTTTCTACATCTTATAAATAGAAGCTTCTATTGACGGTCAATACATATCCGTTATAATTTATTCCTTTTTCATTTATTATGTAAACAAACAGGTAAACCGGCCTGGTAACAAACCATGCTACCGGCTGTGTTATGCCTGTACAAAACTAAAACTATGGCACAGCTTACTAATATGGATGCCGGCACTACCCGGAAAACAAAAGGCGTGAAAGGCCGGAAAGTATTGCCTACAAAAGTAGACATGACCCCGATGGTAGATCTTGCTTTTTTACTCATCACCTTTTTCATTTTTACGGCTACCATGAATGAGCCTGTTACCATGGATTTGGTAATGCCTAAAGACGGTCCTATAACGAAGGTGAAGCAGACCGGTGCATTGACCATCCTGCTGGGGAAAGACGAAGCCATATATTATTACCAGGGAGAGCTGAAAGACACTACCCGTATATATAATGCTACTACAGGAGATATCAGGAAAGTTATCATGGATAAGAAAAGGGAAGTGGAAGCCAGGTATAAACCCAACCTGGCTTGTGAACAGGCAAAGGCTTTGAATAGCCAGGATATAAAAGATTGCCGGCAGGAGGATTTTTTTGTATTGATAAAGCCGGGTAAAACGGCTGCCTATAAAACAGTGGTGAATATACTGGACGAAATGACCATCAACCGGGTACTGCGTTATTCCCTGGCAAAGATCACACTGGAGGAAACAGAAAAACTGCCCAGTTACTAATAACACTCATTTTTTATTAACCAAAAACTACGATCATGGAATCAAACAAAATTTTACAATCAGATTTCCTGGATATTTTATTCGATGACCGGAATAAAGTATACGGTGCGTATGAATTAAGGCGCAGTTACGATAAACGTATCATTAAGGCTTTATGTATTGCCGGTGCGGCCATCGGTTTATTTATTGGGGCAACAACTGTATTAGCCAAAAGCAATGAGCCGGAGCTGGCCGCAAATGTGAGTCCGGATATAATGATAAGTAATTATATAGAAGACGTGGAACCTCCCAAAGAGATACCACCGCCACCTCCTCCAGCACCTGTTGAACCACCACAGATAAAAGCGGTGGAGTATTTAACACCGGTAGTAGTGGACGATGATCTTGTTAAAAAAACACCACCTGAACAAGCTGATTTTGATGGAGCGCAAATTGGCAATATGGACCTGGAAGGAGTTGATTTTACGAATACGGCTATTCCACCACCTGCAATCAACAAAATCCAGGTTATTGAGGATAAGAAGGAAAATCCGGATGAAGCGATCTGGGGCGGAAAAGTAGAAGTTGAAGCCGAATTTCCCGGCGGAGCAAAAGAATGGGAACGTTTTTTAAGGCGCAACCTCCATCCCGATGTACCAATTGATAATAACGCCGCTCCCGGCCGGTATACGGTCTATCTGCAATTTATTGTAGATAAAGAGGGTAAGGTAAGCGATATTAAGGCCCTGACAGCACATGGCTTTGGTATGGAGGAAGAAGCCATGCGGGTATTGCGGAAGGCCACCAAATGGAATCCCGCTAACCAGAACGGCCGGGCTGTAAAAGCCTACCGTAAACAGCCTATCACTTTTGTGGTAGAACCATAAAGGCAGTTTTCTTTATTGTTGGTATACAGCCCCGTTTCCGGTCAGGAGCGGGGCTTTTTTTGTAATAGTTTTTTTCACAACTTATCCTGTATAAAACAGCAATCGGATATATGCCTAACTTCGCACCTAAATTTCAGATATGGCAGCACATTTTGGTATGATAGGCTTAGGCACCATGGGCCGTAATTTATTGTTAAACGTAGCCGACCATGGATACGAGGTATGCGGGTACGATCCCAATGTGGACCAGCAGAAGCGGTTACTGGCCGAAGCAGGTGCGTTAAAGGTAACGGCCGCGGAAAGCCTGCCCGAATTTTTAAGCCACCTGGCTACTCCCCGTATTATTATGTTATTAGTGCCGGCCGGTAAAATTGTTGACAGTGTACTTACCGAATTGATGCCGTTGGTAGAAAAAGGCGATATTATTATTGACGGTGGCAATACCCATTTTACCGATACCGACAGGCGTTATGATATGCTGCAAAGCTCAGGCGTTCATTTTATAGGCATGGGTGTAAGCGGGGGCGAAGAAGGAGCCCGCAGAGGCCCCAGTATGATGCCTGGCGGTAATATAGAGAGTTATGAGCTGGTAAAAGAAATATTAGAAGCCATTGCAGCCAAGAGTGATGAAGGCCCCTGTGTGGCTTATATGGGCAACAAGGCTGCAGGCCATTATACCAAAATGGTCCACAATGGTATTGAATATGCCATGATGCAGCTGATCAGTGAAATATATGCCGTATTGAAAAAAGCCGGTGAACTATCCAATAACGAGCTGCACCTGGCATTTGATGCCTGGAATAAGGCCGAGCTGCAATCCTTCCTGGTAGAAATTACCGCAGCGGTGTTTAAACAAAAAGATCCGGAAACAGGGAATGACCTGGTAGATATGATACTGGACAAAGCCAAACAAAAAGGTACGGGTATGTGGACCAGTCAAAACGCGATGGACCTGAATGTACCACTGCCTACTATTGATATTGCGGTAACCATGCGCTATATATCGGCTTTAAAAGACCAGCGGGTAAGCAATAGCCGCTTGTATAACTTACCTGATAATGTGACCCCCATTGAAAAAGAGTTGCTGATCACGCTTTCAAAAAGTGCACTGCATTTTGGCTTTTTAATAGCTTATGCACAGGGATTACATTTATTAAAAGTTGCTTCCGAAGCGTATAATTATGCCATTCCTTTGCCGGAAGTGGTAAAGATCTGGAAAGGCGGTTGTATTATCCGTTCGGCCATGCTGGGCGATCTGCGTAAAGCCTATGTAGAGGATAATAACCTGGTGAATATTATTTCATCACCGGTGTTCCAGCCATTATTCACCACCCTGCGTAATGATGTAAAACAGGTATTGGCCATTGCCCTGGAAAATGATATTCCTGTTGCAGCGCTATCTTCTGCATTGCATTATTTTGATGCCATCACCAGCGAAAAACTGTCGGCTAATTTAATACAGGCACAGCGTGATTTCTTTGGTGCGCATACTTACGAACGTATTGATAAACCCGGTGTATTCCATACCGAATGGGAAGGCTAAAACATTACTGGTAGCAAGTTGTATTGTCTATTTGCCGGCTAATATGATTATTGATAATCCTTGTAATAAGTGCAATTATTAATTGTTAATCGTTAATTACTAATTATTAGAATATATGAGCAGAATAAAAAATCCACCACCCGCTAACATTGTCATCTTTGGTGGTAAGGGCGACCTGGCATGGCGTAAACTGATTCCTGCTTTTTATAACCTGTACATTGGTGGGTTTTTACCAAAAAACTTTGCCATCTATGGTGTACACTATGAAAAACAGGACGAAAAATGGTACGAAAGTTATATGCTGGAAGGTATTAATACTTTTTCCCGCAGTGGTAAGGCCAAGCCAAAAGAGTGGAAGGCCTTTGCTCAAAACCTTTACTATTTTGAAGGCGATTTTACAGCTGACGATACATTCCGCCGTTTAGGCGAAACCCTGGATGCCAACGATAAAAAATGGCGTAACAGGGCCGTACGTTTGTTTTACTATTCGGTATCGCCTAAATTCATTGATGATATTTCTATCGGGCTTTCCAAATACGACCTGGCCGCTAATGTAAGCCTGGACAGGATTGTGGTAGAAAAACCTTTTGGCAGCGACCTGCAAAGTGCCAAAGACCTGAACAAATTGTTGCTGGCTAAGTTCAAGGAAAAACAGATTTACCGTATTGACCATTACCTGGGTAAGGAAACCGTACAAAACCTGATGGCTTTCCGTTTTGCCAACATCTTCTTTGAATCATTATGGAACCATAATTACATTGAACATGTACAGATAACCGTGGCCGAAAATATTGGTGTAGGCAGCCGGGGTAATTATTACGAAACGGCAGGAGCCCTGCGTGATATGATACAGAATCACCTGTTCCAGTTACTGTGTGTAACGGCTATGGAGCCGCCGGTAACCACTGATGCGGAAGAGATCCGTAATAAAAAAGTGGATGTGCTGAAAGCGGTACGCCCTTTTAACAAAGACAATATTGAAAGTAACGCTATCAGGGGACAATACGGCGAAGGCAAAGTAAACGGCAAGCACCAGCAGGCTTACCGTAAAGAGAAAAATGTAAATCCTAAGTCGGATGTAGAAACCTACGCCGCTTTAAAATTATATATTGATAACTGGCGCTGGCAGGGAGTACCTTTCTATTTGCGTACCGGTAAAAGTTTACAAAAAGCGTCATCGGTAATTGCTATCCAATTTAAACAGGTGCCTTTATGTGTGTTTAAGCCGAATGCCATACCCGATCGCAGACCAAACCAACTGATCATTAGCATACAGCCCGAAATGGAGACCACCCTGGTATTCCAGGCCAAAGAGCCGGGAGTAGAGATGAAGATCAAACCCGTGGAAATGGACTTTACCTATCATGAAAACTATGATACGGCTGTGCCGGAAGCATACGAAACTTTATTGCTGGATGTACTGGAAGGCGATGCCGCTTTATTTATGCGTGCCGACCAGGTAGAACAGGCCTGGAAAGTAGTAATGCCGGTAATTGATAACTGGGCCGCCACAGCAGAAAAATTTCCTAATTATAATGCTGGTAGCTGGGGACCAAAAGCAGCAGATGAACTGATAAAGGCTGATGGTTTTGACTGGATTTTATTACCCGAAGCAAAACAACCTGCTGTTAAAAAGAAAACAAAAAAATAAATCATGATCACAAAAATGATATGGCCGGATGCCAATAAGTTAAGCGAAGCCGCAGCTCATTTCTTTGTACTGCATGCGCAGGAAGCTATTGAAAAGAACGGGCGTTTTGTGGTGGCCTTATCCGGTGGTAGTACACCTAAAACCTTTTTGGAAATACTGGCCACACCGGCATTCAGCAAAAACGTGGATTGGAAAAAAGTTTTCTTCTTCTGGAGCGATGAACGTTTTGTGCCTTTAACTGATAAGGACAGCAATTATAAGACGGCCTGGGATAGCCTGTTAAGTAAAGTGCCGGTACCTAAAAAAAATATTTTTGCCACACCGGTAAAAGGCCCTGCCAAAGATTGCGCTAAACAATACGAAACAACACTTAAAGCTTTTTTTGGTGGTAAAACACCGGCTTTTGACTGGCTGATGTTAGGCATGGGCGATGACGGCCACACTGCTTCCTTATTCCCCCGAACCGATATATTACAGGAGAACAAACGCCTGGTAAAAGAAGTATGGGTAGAGAGTAAACAAACCTGGCGTATCAGTTTTACCTACCCGTTAATTAATAAGGCCAAACAAGTGGTATTATTAGTGGCAGGCAGTAACAAAGCACCGGTATTAAAAACAGTATTTGCTAAAAAAGCGAAAGCCGTTTACCCGGTACAGGGTGTTAAGCCTAAAACCAATCCTTTATGGATGGTAGACGAAGCCGCCGTTGCTTTTTAAACATAACTATTTAAAAGGAAAAGCCTTTATTCAGTAAATGAGTAAAGGCTTTTTTATTTGAAGCTCTTGTTCTTAAGAATATGAATAGCGGCAGATGAGGATTATTCTGTTTCACTTACCTGGGCAAGCAGATCGGTTACAAGGTCCTTAGCCATCGCTTTTATATTATTATCGCAACTGGCTAAATACTCACGGGTAAACCCTTTTACATTCTGAAAATAGCGGGGTGCTTTTTCGCGGTTGATATTGGCCGTGGTTAAGGTACCCTGTTTGGTTTGTCCGGAAGGATAGCTGATGGTATAGTTTACAGAAAAATTATTGTTTGATGGTTCAATGGCAACTTTCTCGCCACCAATATAGGCCAGTACCAGGAAAACCATCCAGCCATCAATAACATATACAAAATTGGCCGGGTTATCCCTGATGGTTAAGTTAACCGTGCCGCCATTTAATTTCTCTTTTAATTTGCGGCTGTTGGCGGCAGTAATAAAACTGCTGGTAAAATACTGTATGGGCATCATATTGTTGATGACAGATGTATTTTCTGTACGCCATTTCCAGTAAAAAAGAGCCGGTATTAATTTGTTCTTTGTTTTGCGGGTTTGGGAAATTTCATTGGCGGGTAAAGTATTCTCTACCGTAAAGCTGATATAATCGTTGTTCTTTACTTTTTCGGGAATGGTATTGGCATAGTATTTTTTAATGCCTTTATCTACCCGTTTGGAAGTGGAACAACTGGTGAATGTAAAACTAAAAATAGCAGCGGCGACAAGTACAATGAAACCTTTTTTATTCATGGTGGAATGGGTGGTTGGTGAACCCATAAAAATAATGGAAAATTATTTGTTACGAAAGCCCCATTGCTTAACAAAGTGATAAAAAAGACGGGCTGCCGGATGGAAGCGGCAACCCGTAACAAGGTGAAGGGTTATAGCGTACAGCCGGGTATGTAGCCGAACAGTATTACTATAGCTGACAGCCCCGCTTACATATTTCGCCTGTATTGCCCGCCCACTTCATATAATGCATGGGTTATCTGCCCCAATGAACAGTATTTTACAGTTTCCATTAACTGTGTAAACAGGTTGCCGTTTTGTACCGCTACCTTTTTTAAATCTTCCAGGGCTTGTTTGCTTTTTGTTTCGTTGCGTTTATAAAAAGCATGCAGGTTATCTATCTGTTGCTCCTTTTCTTCTTTGGTACTGCGGATCACTTCAGTTGGAATTACAGTTGGGCTGCCTTTTTTATTCAGGAAGGTGTTAACCCCAACTATCGGGTATTCACCGGTATGTTTCAGCATTTCATAATGCAGGCTTTCTTCCTGTATCTTATTGCGCTGGTACATTCTTTCCATAGCGCCCAGCACACCACCACGTTCATTAATGCGGTCAAACTCGGTTAACACGGCTTCTTCTACCAGGTCGGTCAACTCTTCCATGGCAAAACTGCCCTGCATAAAGTTCTCCGTTTTAGCCGCGCCAAACTCGCGGTTAATGATCAGCTGTATGGCCATGGCACGGCGTACACTCTCTTCGGTAGGCGTGGTAATGGCTTCGTCGTAGGCATTGGTGTGTAAGGAATTACAGTTGTCGTAAATGGCATACAAAGCCTGCAGGGTGGTGCGTATATCGTTAAAATCAATTTCCTGGGCGTGTAGGCTGCGGCCGCTGGTTTGAATATGGTATTTTAATTTTTGCGACCGGTCGTTACCATTATACTTATACTTCATGGCTTTGGCCCAGATGCGGCGGGCCACACGGCCAATTACACTGTACTCAGGGTCCATACCATTGCTGAAGAAGAACGAAAGGTTGGGAGCAAAATCATCAATATGCATGCCCCGGTGTAAATAATACTCTACATAGGTAAAGCCATTGGCCAGGGTAAGGGCCAGTTGGGTAATAGGGTTGGCGCCGGCTTCGGCAATATGATAACCGCTGATGCTGACACTATAAAAATTACGTACTTTCTGTTCAATAAAATACTCCTGTACATCACCCATTAATTTCAGGGCAAACTCGGTAGAGAAGATACAGGTATTCTGTGCCTGGTCCTCCTTTAAAATATCGGCCTGCACCGTACCCCTTACCTGTGCCAGGGCCGATGCTTTTATTTCATTATACACGTCGGCTGGTAATACTTCATCGCCACTAAGTCCAAGTAACGTCAATCCTAATCCGTTATTTCCTTCCGGTAACCTTTCGGGGGAAGAGGGGTTGTAATAAGTAGGTTTGGGTAAATGGGCATATTTTTTTTCAAAAGCGGCTTTTATCAAATCTTCTTTACCATTAGCCGCAATCCATTTTTCGCATTGCTGGTCAATGGCCGCATTCATGAAAAAAGCCAGCAGCATGGGTGCCGGGCCGTTAATGGTCATGGATACGGATGTTTTGGGATCGCAGAGATCAAAACCGCTGTATAACTTTTTGGCATCATCTACCGTGGCAATGCTCACGCCACTGTTACCAATTTTACCATAAATATCGGGTCGGTGATCAGGGTCTTCGCCATATAAGGTAACACTGTCAAACGCTGTGGATAAACGTTTGGCCGGCTGCTCATTACTTACATAGTGAAAACGTTTATTGGTACGCTCCGGGCCACCTTCACCGGCAAACATACGGGTGGGGTCTTCGCCCTGGCGTTTTAGTTCAAATACACCGGAAGTGTAAGGAAATTCTCCCGGAACATTTTCCTGCAACATCCACTGTAAAATATCGCCCCAGTCCTTATAACGGGGTAGTACCACTTTTTTAATTTTGGTACCGCTCAGGGAAGTAGTGGTTAATTCCTGCTTAATCACCTTATCCCTTACCTGGTATTCAAAAACATCTTTATTATATTTTTCCTGCAACCCCTTCCACTGTTCCAATAGCTTTTTTACAGCCGGCTCCAGCTTGGCTTCTAATTCCTGTTGTTTATTTTTTAAAGCTTCTAATGACATAAGTTTGATCTCCGCGAACCTTTACAGAAAGGTTTTAATGTTTTTGAACTGTATGTTGATGATTCAATGTCCCGGTGCTTGTAGCATCAGCTTAACATATCGATGGTACCCTGCAGCTGGTATAATTTTGTAGCAATGTCACTTTGTTCTGTTGCCCATTTATTATACCCGCGTACCGCATCGGTAATTTCAGATAAATAGCGTACCCGTTTGGCTGGTATCACCAGGCTTTTGGTGGTTTCTTTATCGTTATGCTCAGCAACGGCTGCGCCAAACTCGGCACCTGTTTTTTCTTTGATCACCTGTATTAATTTAGCAAATAAGCTGTTCACCCCGGCATCATTAAACTGTGCGGCAATACTGCCAATTACCGGTATATCCTCATTCTTTGCTGTAAATAACTGGTGGTTGCGTTTATACTGTTTGCATACATCATTATACGCATCCAATGCACCGGCTTTGTCAAACTTATTAATACACACTACATCGGCATAGTCCAGCATATTAATTTTTTCCAGCTGCGATGCCGCGCCATACTCCGGTGTCATTACATACATGCTCACGTCGCAATGGTCCAGTATGGAAGCATCACTCTGGCCCACACCGGCACTCTCTAATATCACCAGGTCATAACCGGCATTTTTACAAATATTAATGGCTTCCTGTACATAGCCGCTTAAGGCCGTGTTATCGTCACGGGTGGCCATACTGCGCATGTAGGCACGGCTGTGGGAGATGGCGTTCATGCGTATGCGGTCGCCCAGCAGGGCACCACCTGTTTTTTTCTTGGAGGGGTCTACCGAAATAACGGCAATGGTCTTATCGGTAAAGCTGTGCAGGTAACGTCTTACAAACTCATCGGTTACTGATGATTTACCGGCGCCGCCCGTTCCGGTAATACCCAGCACAGGTGCCGTTCCGGTAACAGTTGTATAATCTGTATCACCCAATCCTAGTTCGCTTAAGCTAATGGCGCGGGCGAGTTTTCTTACATCTTTTGCTTCACCCAGTGGCAGTTCATTACCCCATTGCGCCGGGGCGCTCCAGTAAGTATTTTTTGCAGCTTTATCCGGCGTGGTAAATTCCGGTGGTGTACAGCCATCAATTACATCCTGTATCATGCCTTCCAGGCCCATTTTACGGCCATCATCGGGACTATATATCTTGGTGATGCCATAATGGTGTAATTCGTCAATTTCCTGCGGCAGAATGGTACCACCGCCACCGCCGAATATTTTTATATGTCCGCAGCCGTTTTGGGTCAGCAGGTCTCTCATGTACTTAAAAAACTCCACATGCCCGCCCTGGTAGCTGGTAATGGCAATGCCGTGTGCATCTTCCTCAATAGCACATTCCACAATTTCGTGTACGCTGCGGTTATGGCCCAGGTGAATGATCTCGGCCCCCTAGCTCTGCAGAATACGACGCATAATATTAATGGCGGCATCGTGCCCGTCAAACAGGGAGGCGGCAGTAACAATCCTTACTTTATACATGTACTAAACAATCTGGTTAAGCTACAAATTTAGTCAAAAAACTAATGAGTGTTAGTGTTGTTTCCCGTTAATGTTTTTTATGGCCCCGGCTACAGTAACTCCGGGCATCGTCTCTTGCGTCGCACACTTGTGCTGTAGTGCATTCATCAGCTGTTAAAATATCTTTTAAAGGCAAACCATTTCTTCTTTACCTGGAAGAAGTGGGAGAAGTCAGGGGAGAAAGTGCCAGGTAATATATATACATTATTAGACCACTTTCCTATCTTCCAAACCTTTTTCCCTCCATTGATGGAAAATGTTTTGGAAAAAGCGTTTTAAGGTTAGGATGTTTTAGATAAAAAATGATATGAAAAAGGCGACCGAAGTCGCCATTTTTCATTTTAGTTTTTTCTTTTTCGGAGGATGCTCTTTAGCATACTGTTCCCAGGTATCAAAAACCTTTATCTCTTCGGTATTAAGGGAATCTCGTAAGAACTCAATGCCTTGCATTGCTCCTTTAATATTTGTTTTATTTTGAAAATGTTCTGTTTTCATCAAGCAACAATTAATACTGTCACTATATATTTTTTCGTTAGAAAATATTGATCTCCCTATGTCACAACGTAAATAGCCAATTGAATAAGCTCCAAGCTTCTGATTTTCCAAGGATACAAATTTTATCCGTTTGTAGTCAATATTGTTTATCGTTGTATCATGAAGGAGTTCAGGCTTATCTATCATAACAATATTTTTGTCATAATAAAAATTCCAACCGCCATCAATGTATAAAGAATCTGGCTGCCAGTAAGATTTTTGTAATTGGGCCGTATCTGTAAAAGTACCGTACTGGTAAAACGACATCGTTCGCAAATCCATATACAAATAATGCATAATAGTATCTTTCCTAACAGTAGCTTGTCCGTATTTCGTATCAAAACTTACTGTCTTTATCTCCATTATTGCAGTACTGTCCCTATACCAAATTAAAAAAGAGGACACAAAGGGAGGTGTAGCTGCAGTAGAAAAAAGTTCAAAATTACTTTTAACAACACCTGCGTTAATATGTTGCTGCCCCTGTGAACTACAAGAAAACAGGAGCCAGCAACATATATTGATTGAGATTAATAACTTCATGTTTATTTGACGTCGCTAAGTTGCCAGGATTTTGAATTATTTATACCATACCGTCGACCCTCTAGGAAATAGTGGCCTTTTACACTACTTGTAGCTGTTTGCTCCTTTGCACTAACTTTATTTTCGTCTTCCATATATGAAGCATTCCAGATATTACATTCAGAATTATCATGACGTATTTTTGTAAAGTAACCACCTTGGGGAGCAGATGCATTTTTTTTATATTTTACGGTTTCAAGAGAGTTCACGCCGTACCCATGTGTACTCGCATTAAGCGGACCACTAGGATTATAAACATGCCAAATTAAGCTTTTTGAGGATTCCACTTCATCATCAGGAGCGCTTCCTCCACCGTCAGGGTTAAAAATTACTGAACACTGTTCACCTGGAACGCATTGACCTGGATAACATGTAGTACCAACATATTGTGTTGTAACTTCTTTTGTTCCATCTGTGTAGGTTGTTGTGGTTTCTAAATAATAATCAATACAATCTGGGTCATTCTCGCTGGTAGAACGGTCATGTAAAACTAAACTGTTACCGCCCTTTTTTTCCGTTGTCATTTCTGCATATCTTGTTTTTTTACCATTTTCAAAATCAACCTCGTAGAGATGTTTATCAAAAATGGTCAATATTGTAAAGCTGCCATTTGCATTAACATCTTCACAGTTCCATAAACGGCTAAGTGTGTTTTTAGGCAAACTTCTTTGTTGACCATTTAAAGGAATAAACTGCACAATATTACCTTTGTACACTTCTTGGTTTTTGTTCTCAAACAGAAGCAGGTAATGATCAGCGTTTTTATCACGGTTGGTGTTCATTTTGAAACCAGCGGCAATAGGAACGATAATCAACTTTTCTCCATCTTCCAGGGTTTCTGTGGAGGCTTGCGCAGGTAGAATACTTTGCCGTAGTAATTCAACCCTTTCGTTTCTTACGGTTTCCCCTTCTTTCACACGACTTGTAAGCCATTCATTTGCAACTTTAATTACTGGTGTTTCTGGGGGAGAATGTTCAAGGTCATTTCTGGTACAGCTTGTAACAAGCACAAAAAAACCTGCCAATAGCAGGAACAGGTAGGAGTGTTTTTTCATTTGGTTTAATTTTTTACCAAATTAGGGAATTATCGCCGTATTAAGCTCTCTTATCAGTTTTTAACAAAATGGTGACAATTTGGCCCTTTCCATGGTCTAACAGCTATATAATTACCCGTCTCACGAACCAAAGCAAGATACCGGGCCGGTACTATTAATGAACAAAAATCTAACTAGTTTTTAAACATAAAACAGTTTAACCAGTACCGGAAAAAGGTTGGGGGAGGCTACTTATATTTGCAGCATGCAAGAAATGATTGAAGCCGTTAAACAGCTGTATTTTTCGTGGAAAGGCGAAATGCCCCTGTCATTGGATGTATTGCCTCAATCCGGCAGCGAACGCCGGTATTTCAGGTTGTACGGCCCTGGAAAAACTTATATAGGTACCTATGGTGCCAACATAAAAGAAAATGATACGTTCAAGTACTTTACCGATCATTTTAAAGGAAAAGGATTAACCGTACCGGAAATATTTGCCTTTAGTGAGGACGGGGAAATTTATTTACAGGAAGACTTTGGCGATGTATCCTTACTCAACCGCCTGGAAAAAGAAGGCTTTTGCGATGAGGTATATAACCTGTTCCAAAAAAGTCTGACGGCACTGGCCAACCTGCAGGTAAAAGGTGATAAAGGTTTGGATTATAAACGTTGCCTGACCAATACTGAATTCGGCAAACAGGCTATCATGGCCGACCTGCTGTACTTTAAATATTATTTTTTAGATGCTTTGCGTAAGCCTTACGACAAGCAAAAATTGATAGATGATTTTGAAGCGCTGAGTACTTATTTAACCCGTACTGAATACAAATACTTTATGTTCCGCGATTTTCAAAGCCGGAATATTATGGTGAGTGATGATGATAGTGTACATTTTATCGATTACCAGGGTGGTATGAAAGGTGCGCCGCAATACGATGTGGCTTCTATGTTATGGCAGGCCCGGGCTAACCTGCCAGCGGATTGGAAGGATCGTTTGCTGGAAGATTATATGAATAGCTTTGAAGCATTATTGCAGGAGCCTTTGGATCGCAACCTGTTTAACAACCAGTACAACGGGTATGTATTGATACGCTTATTACAGGTACTGGGCGCTTATGGCTTCAGAGGCCTTTTTGAACGTAAGGCACAGTTCCTGACCAGCATTCCGCAGGCATTAAAAAACCTGCGCGAATTTTTCGAGAACCAGCACCTGGGTATCTCCGTACCTGAATTTAAAAAAGTACTGGATATCTGTGTGGCTGATGAAGTGATCGCCCAGTTCACCCCTACACAGGCCGATGAATCAACACCGCTGGTGGTAAAGATCTGCAGCTTCTCTTATAAAAAAGAACTGCCTAAGGATGATACCGATAATGGCGGTGGTTTTATGTTCGATTGCCGGGGCATTTTAAACCCGGGTCGTATTGACAGCATGAAATCAAAAACCGGTCGTGATAAAGAGGTGATAGATTACCTGGAGCAACAGACCAAAATGCCTGATTTTTTAAACAGTGTATTTGATATTGTGGACATGACCGTTGAACAATATATTCAACGTGGTTTTGGAAGCCTGATGGTATCCTTTGGCTGTACCGGCGGACAACACCGCAGTGTATACGCAGCCGATGCCATGGCCCGACACCTGCGTAATAAATTCAAGGTAAAGATAGAGCTGAAACATTGTGTACAGGACGAAAAGCAATGGGTCAATTAGTTCATGGTTCATAGTTAATAGTTCATAGCAGATAATTCATAATTCATAATTCATCATTCTTACATTCAAAACATGTCTCTACAAACAGCCATGATATTTTGCGCCGGATTAGGCACCAGGTTCAAACCCTGGACAGACAAGCATCCTAAAGCGCTGGCGATTGTGAATGGTAAATCCTTGTTACAACGCAATATTGAATACTTACAGCAGTTTGGTATAAACAGGGTGGTGGTCAATGTGCATCACTTTGCGCAACAGATCATTGATGCATTAACGCAGAATAAGGGCTGGGGCAGTGAGGTTATTATCAGCGATGAGCAGGACCTTGTACTGGAAACTGGTGGCGGTTTAGTAAAAGCAAAACATTTGTTTAAACCGGGCGAAAGTTTTTTGACCATCAATGTAGACATACTTACAGACCTGGATATTACGGCTTTTTATAACTTTCACAGGCAAAATCAATCATTGATCAGCCTGGCGGTCAGTGACCGGAAGACGAGCCGTTGTTTTGTGTTTGATGATTACAACCGTTTAACGGGCTGGCGTAACCTGCAAACAGGTGAAGAGCGTATGTCCATACCTACCATGGGGGGTAATAATAAAGCATTCAGCGGCATCAGTATTTTTAATTACGATTTCTTTACTTTCCTGCGGTTGCAGGGTAAGTTTTCCCTGGTGGATGCTTACCTGGGTTTAGCCAAAGGGCATTTAATTGCCGGCTTCGATCATAGCGGCGGTAAATGGGTAGATGTAGGTAAACCCGAAACCGTTGCCATAGCCGAAGGACTATTTCCATAATACAACATTTTATACTCCTGTTTTTTTCCTTGACCTATATCAACTGTATTTCTTGCGATAGGTCATTGCCTGGCTCCTGTTTGCCATACTATTTTTGCATTATCAAAACATCAAAAAACAAACAGCAAAAAATAATATTATGGCAACAACAAAATGGGTTTTAGATCCCACGCACAGTGAATTACAGTTTAAGGTTAAACACCTGATGATCACCAACGTAACCGGTACTTTACCGGCTATCAGCGGCGAAGTAGAAAGTGATGGTGATAGTTTTACAGCAGCATCGGTAAGTTTTTCTGCCGATCTGAGTGCTATCTCTACTAACAATGAGCAAAGAGATACCCACCTGAAAAGCGGTGATTTCTTTGATGTAGAAAAATACCCTACTATTGCTTTTACCAGCAAATCATTTAACGCAGCCGATGAAAAGATCACCGGTGAGTTAACCATTCGTGATATTACTAAAACCGTTACTTTAAATGTAAGTTTTGACGGTACTGCCAAAGATCCCTGGGGTAATGAAAAAGCAGGGTTTTCTTTAAATGGTAAGATCAACCGGAACGATTTTGGTTTAAGCTGGAATGCTGCACTGGAAACAGGTGGTGTACTGGTAAGCGAAGATGTAAAGATCCAGGCTGAATTACAATTTGTAAAACAAGCATAGTTATATACGGCAACTATATACAAAGGGGAGCTGCTAAAGCTCCCTTTTTATTTTGTCTCGGTCAAAGTTTGTTTATTCTCTTCGGCCAGTTGTGTCAGCGACATTTCTTCTAAAACAATTCGCCGGGTGCTGTTATCTTCCTTCTTCCATTTTATCAGCCTTAACCAGCCATCACTGATCTCAATACCGGTAATATCGCCATCACTATAACAACAACAGCCGGTGTTAAAATAACCGGGCCTCATCGTCAGGTAATCTACTGACAGGGTTTTATACTCCCTTTCCCGTCGTTTTATTTCGGCTTCGAGCTCCGTTACCTTCTCCTGTAACTTATTTTTTTGTGCATATTGTAGCTGTTTATACAGCCGTTCCAGGTGAGTAAGGGATGCGAATACGGGTTGATGTGTATGACCTGTGATAAGCATGGTGTCTTTGTGCTCGGCACTCCATTGATACATGATACTGTTATGCAGGCTTTTTACTTCATCGTAAAAGGCCGGGGAGTTAGGGTTAATATCGAGATAGCTTTGTAAAGGCGCCCAGATACGGGCAACAAAAAACTTACTGAACCAGTTGCCATCACTCTGCAGATCGCCCTGGTGGCCATGGGTACAGAGTATTTGTAAGGGAGTATCGTTAACAATAGTTGTGAGTATAACGCCCTCATGTATCGGCACTTTGCTGCCAAATATATTCTTTAAATAATAACCGGCCAACGGATCGTTTGCCCACAGCAGGTCGTGGTTGCCGAATATTTTTACATGCCGCTCAACAGTAATAAATTCTTTTTCGGCGGCAAAAGTGGCCGCGTTATATTTCTTTACTTTCCCCAGTGAGTTTTCCCAAAGCTCCTCACTATCACCCAGGTTAATAAAGAAATATTGCTCCGCTTTATAATAGGCCAGTGCGTCCAGGTAATTCTTTTCTGCCGGGGCAAAGTCATCGGCGCCGTTACGGGCGCCCTTATGCTGATCGGAAAAAATAATGAACCTGTCGGTTTCGGGCCGAAAAGGTATTACCAGGCCTTTTTTATCATTGCCGCTGATAATGGCTTCCTGTAAAGTGTTTAACGCTTTAAAAATCCTTTCCTTATCCGGCTTCGATGAAAAACGGTTACTGGCCCAGGTTACCGGGTTTAATAAAATACGACGTAATATGCGTTGTATAAAGGACAAAGCCGGGATTATAAAAGTGAAAAGTAAAGGATAAACCTACACATCCATTGTTTATGCTGTAAAATACAATGGACGTACTGATTTACCGTTCATGTATGAAATATCTCATTATGACCAATAAAAAGCCGGCTTCATAAAGCTGGTATAGTCAGCCATTATACCAGGCCAAACCTTCTCAGGAATAACCGGATATAAAGAAGCTTTATTTTACAGCCAGCATACTGATCTCTACATTCACAAACTTGGGTAAAGCTGCTACCTGTACGGTTTCGCGGGCAGGATAATCGCCGGTAAAATAACTGCCGTACACCTCGTTAATTTCCGCAAAACGATGCATATCCGTAATAAAAATGGTGCTTTTGATCACGTTGGAAAAATCCATATCCGCAGCGGTTAATATGGCTTTCAGGTTTTTCATACATTGGTGTGTTTCGGCCTGTAAATCAGTATTATTTAAGCTGCCGCCAATCGGATCAATGCAAATTTGACCGGAAATATACAAGGTATCATTTACCAGGATTGCCTGGTTGTAAGGACCAATCGGAGCCGGTGCGTCGGGAGTATTAATGACCTGTTTTGCCATATTTGGTTAATTTCTTTCAGGCGAATATACCTTTATGCATTTTCTTTGCAAAAAATAACGCATGCAAATTACAGTCATTACCAGCCCTGCATTAAAGCAGGAATTGTTACAACAGGTTACCGGGGAACAACTATTAACCGGTGTACAGTTTGTTGCAGCTGTAAGCGAAGTAGAGCCCCATACAGCGGTAGTGATCGATTTGTTGTTTAATGGCAGCGAAGAAGAAATCAAACGATTGCATGCTTTGCAGGCAGGCTTGGTAATTGTTCATGCACCATTGATCACTTTACAACAACTGCCCGGTACTTTTGCCCGTATTAATTCCTGGCCCGGTTTTTTACAGCGTAATTTAGTGGAGGCAGCAGCAGCAGTTTCACTCCAAACACAGGTGGAGCAGGTGTTTCAGCGGTTTAATAAAAAAGTATCGTTTACAGCTGATGTAATTGGCTTTATCAGTGCCCGTGTTGTGGCAACTATTATTAATGAGGCTTATTTAAGTCTTGCTGAAGAATTAAGTACAAAAGAAGCCATTGATACGGCCATGAAAATGGGAACAAATTATCCTTATGGTCCCTTTGAGTGGGCAGATAAGATTGGGAAGGAGGAACTGGCGGGTTTGTTAAACTCGCTGAGCCAGGAACAAAAACGTTATACCGTTGCACCTTTATTAGTTCAAGAAATAAGCGCATGAGTTTACTATTACATATAGATACGGCCCTGGGTAAAGCCTCTGTGAGCCTGGCTTCCGGTGAAGCATTGATCGCGGTTAAAGAAAACCAGGATATGCGTGACCAGGCTGCATGGATACATACGGCGATCCGGGACCTGTTACAGGAAAACGGTTGTACCACTGCATCCCTGAGTGCCATAGCGGTAGTGGCGGGGCCGGGTTCTTATACCGGCTTACGCATTGGCCTGGCTACTGCCAAGGGGTTATGTTACGCCTTGCAGATCCCGCTGATCACCATTAATACCCTGGAACTGATTGCGCAGGCAGCACAAGCACAGGCAACCGACCTGGTTTGTGCCATGATCGATGCCCGGAGAATGGAAGTATTTATGGCTCTTTATAATAAGGCGGGAGCAGCTATTATTGAACCGGAAGCAAGGATCATTACCGGAGATAGCTTTGCCGATATACTGGATCAGCATCACGTTGTATTTGCCGGCAATTCCAATACCAAGGTGAGTTCCGTGATCAAACACCCTCATGCAGTTTTTTTGGAAAATAACTATACAGTTACCGATATTTGTGCCTTTGCCAACCGTATGTATCAAATGGAGTTATTTACTGAACTGGCATACGCGGAGCCATACTATGTTAAAGAATACTACAGTACGTCCGGAACGTAGGGGCCATCTTTTTTCCAACCATCCTATCAATTTAAACAAAATCTAATTATTTGACCATCAAACTTAATGAAAAGTACCATGAGCAACTATTTGCTAACATTTAACCCTAACGGGGACCAAAAAACACCTATTGAAGTTGATTTGCTCAGCGTTAAAAAAGCTGCCCTCATTTACCGAGCCATCAACCACAAACTCCGTCAACAAATCCTGAAACTTATTGACGAAACGGCTAACATTACTGTTACCGACATCTACGTTAAATTAAGACTGGAACAATCTGTTGCTTCTCAGCACCTGGCCGTTTTACGTAAAGCCGGCTTTGTCGTTACCAACCGTGATGGCAAGTATATTCATTATGCGGTTAATAAAGAACGTATGAATGAATTAAACCAATGTATTGAAATTTTGTTAAAGTAGTTTTACGGTTACAATCGTGCAATGAGGTTTAACAGATGGATGACCGGTAACAACAATATTGTTATTCGCACTCCTCTCATCGTAACGGAACAGGCAAATACTTTTCTCTTTTGACTGAATAACAGGTTGTTACAGTAAAAATTACCAGAAAGTATAAATGTTTGTGCTATACCTGCCTGTACCCTGGTCAATAATCGGGGTACAGTTAGTTTTACCGTGTTTTACGGGAAATCCTGTTGTATATTTGTAGCCGGTTACAAACGCATAACATAAATTTTGAACATTATGTTTATTAAACAATTATATACCAATTGCCTTAGCGAAGCAGCTTATTATATTGAAAGTGAGGGCGAAGCAGCTATTATTGACCCCTTGCGTGATATTGACGAGTACCTGCAGCTGGCAAACGAGCGCAAGGCTACGATCAAATATATTTTTGAAACCCATTTTCATGCTGATTTTGTCAGCGGGCATATTGACCTGGCTAAAGCCACAGGGGCCGATATTGTATATGGTCCTGATACTGAAGCCGGCTTTACTTTTCATGCGGCCAAGGATAATGAAGTATTTAAACTGGGAAAACTGCAGATCAAGGTATTGCATACTCCCGGGCATACCCTGGAATCATCCTGTTATTTATTAAAAGATGAAGCAGGTAAGGATCATTGCATTTTTACCGGTGATACGCTTTTTGTTGGTGATGTTGGCCGTCCTGATCTTGCACAGCAAGGTACGGTAACTACTTCCGACCTGGCAGGTATGATGTATGACAGTTTACAAAATAAGATCGTTCCCCTGGCGGATGATATTATTGTTTATCCTGCACACGGGCCGGGCAGCGCCTGTGGTAAAAACCTGGGTCCGAATACCTACAGTACTATCGGCACCGAAAAACAAAGCAACTATGCCTTAAAGGCAAAGGATAAAGAGGAGTTTGTAAAAGTGGTGACGGATGGTATACCACCACCTCCCGATTATTTCCCTGTAAACGCAAAGATCAATAAAGAAGGCTATGCCAATATTGATGCGGTTATTGAACAGGGGATGACGGAACTGTCAGTTGATGATTTTAAGAGCCTGTCGCAGAAAGGGGCTATTATTTTAGATACCCGCCGTGCAAATGTATTTACCCAGGGTTTTGTACCGGGTAGTATTTTTATCGGGCTGGAAGGCCGTTTTGCCGAGTGGGCAGGCAGCCTGTTACCGTTTGACCAGGACATGATACTGGTAACAGCAGCAGGCCAGGAAAAAGAAACCATCGTGCGCCTGGCACGTGTAGGCTTTGATAAGGTAAAAGGCTACCTGAAAGGAGGTTTTGAAGCATGGTCTGCAGCCGGTGAAAACATTGAAATGATCATTGATATTGAGCCGGACGAACTAATGATGGATATACCTTTTGACAGTAACCTGGTAGTGGTAGATGTAAGAAAACCTAACGAGTTTGTAGAAGGGCATTTAAAAGATGCGGTAAACCTTCCGCTGGCCGATTTAAAAGATACGGCTTTAATTGCCAATATCAACGAAACGGATAACCTGTATGTTCATTGTGCCGGTGGGTACAGAAGTGTGATCGCTTCTTCCCTGTTAAAACGCCAGGGCCTGCATAACCTGCGCAATGTAGTAGGAGGCTGGGGAGTAATTAAAGATCAGCCTAAAGCACAGATTGTAAAAGAAGCCAGTGTGCTGAACTAAACGAAATAATATATTGCATATTGAAAAGGGGTTGACATTGTCAACCCCTTTTCAATACTATTTAACCGAAGTATTTATCAGCATACTCTTCTTTAAAATCATGTTTCCAGCGGCGGTGGCTCCATAACCACATATCGGGATATTGACGTACCACCTTTTCAATATAATGAGCAAATTTGCGGGTCAGCTCTACTTCATTGGTCTGGCTGGGATTTTCTTCTGCCAGCTCAAAAACTACTTTATAATAACCGCGTTTTATTTTATGTATAAAGGCGAAAAACACAATAGTATCATTGGCTATCGCATTTTTGGCCGGGCTAAGCGTGAAAGGAGTTTTACGGTCGAAAAAGTTAAACCAGATAGCTTTGGAAACCGGCCATGGGTTTTGATCTGCCACCAGTCCCAATAGGTACTGCTCGTGACGATAAGGTAAAAAATCCCTTTTCATATCATGTGCACTTAATAGGATAGTGCCTGACCGGGAACGGATCTTACGGAATAGTTTATCCAACGCTTTATTTTTAATAGGCATGTACACACCTAAAAACATAAAGTCTAAGTTTTTGGCAGCACCAACATTTGCCCATTCCCAGTTAAAGTTATGGCCTAAGTGTACCTGTACGCTTTTACCGGTGTTTTTAACAGCATTTACCACTTCCCAGTTCCCCTGCATATGGCGCAATATAAATTTGTCCGATGCCGAAATGAGTTTGATCGTTTCAATAAAGTAATCGATGAGGTTTTTATAAAACTGTTTGGCTATACGTTTCTTTTCAGCATCCGTTTTTTCAGGGAAAGCAATGTTCAGGTTTCTAAAAATCACCTCTTTCCGGTAGCCAATTACATAATAACCTAACAGGAATAAACCATCGGCAATAATATACAGTACCCGTAACGGCAAGATGGATACTAACCAGAATAAACCATAATATATGTAATACATCTAAGCTAAAAATTAAAATAATTAAACCTATAAAACAATGTTCTGAACCAGCTCGTTTTTCTCAGGGTAATCAGTATTAAAATGTAAGCCCCTGCTTTCTTTTCTGAATGCGGCGCCTTTTACAATAAGGTAACCAACGGTAATTAAATTGCGCAGCTCTAATAACTGGGGCGATACGGAACTACTCTGGTATAACTGTTCCGTTTCTTCCCACAACAGGTCCAGTCTTTTCATAGCACGTTTTAAACGTATATCATTCCGAACAATACCCACATAATCGCTCATCACCTGTTGCAGTTCTTTCAGGCTTTGTGTTATTAAGATCATTTCTTTTGGATCACTGGTCCCTTTGGCATCCCAGGCCGGTACGGCATCCCCTGGCCATACTGCCGTTTCTTCCACCGCAGGACGGCCGATAATATCCAGGTAACAACGATGCGCAAATACCATGGCCTCCAGTAATGAGTTACTGGCTAAACGGTTGGCGCCATGTAAACCGGTACTGCTGCATTCGCCACAGGCCGAAAGGTTTTGTATGGAGCTATGTCCCCATTCATCCACTTTTATACCACCGCAACTGTAATGTGCAGCGGGGGCCACCGGTATCATCTGGTGGGCTATATCAATACCGAGGCTTTTACATTTTTCGTAAATATTGGGGAAGTGATCTACAAACTTGGCCACATCAAAATGCCGGCAATCCAACCATACATGTTCGGTACCGGTGCGTTTCATTTCACTGTCAATAGCCCGGGCTACAATATCCCTTGGTGCAAGATCTTTCCGTTCATCATAGCGTTCCATAAAGGCCTCACCATCCTTATTACGTAAAATACCGCCATCACCACGTACCGCTTCGGTAATTAAAAAAGCCTGGCCACGTAATCCGGCTTCATACAGGGCGGTAGGGTGAAACTGGATAAACTCCATGTTCTCAATCTTTCCCTTGGCCCGGTAAACCATGGCAACACCATCACCGGTAGCAATAGCCGGGTTGGTGGTAGTGCGGTAAGCCTGCCCGTTACCACCCGTTGCCAGTAAAGTATGGTGCGATAATATTTTTTCGATACGGTTGGTCACCAGGTTTAATACATACACACCGTAAGCTGTAATATCCGGTGTGGATTTGGTTACCAGGTAACCCAGGTGGTGTTGGGTAATAATATCAATAACAAAACAATGTTTAACAATTTCGATATTGGGTTGTGCCTCTACCGCTTCCAGCAATGCCCGTTCCATTTCCCAGCCGGTAATATCTTTATGGTGTATGATCCTGAACTCGGAATGCCCGCCTTCTTTCCCAAGTTTATAATCACCGTCTTTCTCTTTATCAAACCGGGCTCCCCAGTCTATCAACTCCTGTACACGGTCCGGCCCTTCTTTCACTACGATCTCTACTACTTTTTTATTGCAAAGGCCATCACCGGCAATTAAAGTATCGTCTATATGTTTTTCAAAACTATCATTCTCCAGGTCGTTTACCACGGCTACACCACCTTGTGCGTACTTGGTATTGGTTTCATCGGCATTTGCTTTTGTAATTACCAATACCTGTTTGCCGGGGTAATATTGCGCCACTTTCAGTGCATAAGTTAGGCCGGCAATACCCGAGCCAATCACCAAAAAATCAGTTTTTCTTTCCATGTACATTGTTTATAGTAAACACAATTGTTCCGCTAAGGGTTCAGTAGCGGCAATATTAGCTGCAAATATCCGGAAATACCGGGGATAAGTTAACAGTAGGAGGGGCTTAGTTTTGGGACAATAATAAACTCATTACTGGTGCTGCAGCCGGATCTGGCTTAAAAGTTTCCGGGCTGGTATAATAAAATTGCGGTGCCGGTAAAAAGCTATTGTTTTTTGTGAGCAAGTGTCGTTTCGGCAATATATACCACCGCCCCGCGGATCAATTGCCATTGCGCCAGTGCGTAAGTAAACATAATAATAAAGGAAGCGGCCGGGAAAGCCTGGTAAAATTTATTAACGGCCAGTACCGAATCGGAAATAACAAACAGTAGGGCCCCCGATATAAAATGAGCAGCGGCAACTTTATAGCGTAGCAGGTACATATGCAGGGCAAACCATAACATGGTGCTGATAACAAAGCCATACACTAAAACCGGTACCAGCATCGCACCTAAATGCGGGAGCAGGAAACCGATCAACGCTGCATAAAATATAACCACCAGCAAGAGGAGCACGGGTTTCATTGTCAACCGTTGTGCTATCCATATGCGGTAAAAGAAAATAATATAAAATATATGGGCTATTAAAAAAGCGATCAATCCCCCGATAAAAAAGGCCGACTGGTTAGCCTGGAACATCAGTAATACATCACCTGCCCAGGAAAAGAATAAAGCCGCAATGATATAGCGTTTTAAAGGCGAAAGTGTAAATAATGAAGCGCCGACAAAAAAGACCGTTATACAGGGTATGAGCAGCGGTTTGGTAATAAGGGTAACAAGATCATTGTGTATAACAATGCCAATAAGGTGTATGGCCAAAACGGCAAAGAACAGACAAACAAAGTAAAATCTTTTCATAACAGTTGCTTGTGGTTAACAAGCCTACATGTTAGTAACCACGGGGGTTATGGCATGACAAGGCAAGCAAGGAAAAAATACAATTACTATATAAAGATACTGGCTTAAACTGTTTCGGCCGCTACATCTACCCAGGCGTCGTTTTCTTTTAACAGGTTAATTAACTCTTCTACGGCCACCTCGCTGTTTACATTGCGTTTAACCACTTCTTTACCTTTATACAAGGTTATTTTTCCTGGTCCGCTGCCTACATAGCCAAAATCGGCATCGGCCATTTCACCGGGACCATTTACAATACAACCCATAATGGCAATTTTAACACCTTTCAGGTGATTGGTTACCGAACGGATCTTTGCCGTAGTTTCCTGCAGGTCAAACAAGGTGCGGCCACAACTGGGGCAACTGATATATTCTGTTTTTGAAATGCGGGTACGTGTTGCCTGTAAAATACTGAAAGCGGTATTATTGATAAACTGTTCTACTGATTGGTTGCTGCTGTAATTACGCCCCGATGAGTTAACAGAGGCGCTGGTATAAGCTGTGGCCGACATGCCCAGGCATATACCATCACCAAAGCCATCTAAAAGCAGGGCCCCGGTTTCTGTACCATAATGTATCAGGTGCTCATCAGGTGTATCCCAATTGCTATCCGTAATTAATATCACGGGGTTCTTTATGTCCCGGCTTTGCAACTCCGCAAACATGCGGCGTACCGATTGCATGGCATTTTTATTCGTACTGCTCAGGCATAATACAACGGTTGGGTCATTGGCTAAGCTGTCAAGATGAGTAAAGTCGTTCAGGTCTGTTTTATCATTAAAACAATCGATCATGACAAAGTTGACCAGGTTGCTTTTTTGCTCCGCATTAACATAGCCGCTATCCTGGAAAATGGGGAAATACTTGGTCTTATCCGCTGCCTGTAACCAGGTATCAGGATAGGTGATCACTTTTAATGTGCCGGGTAAAGCAAAATCAATTACCTGGTTGCCGGTAAAAATATAATCGGCTGCAGCATCGCTGATGCTCCACTTATCCTGGGTTTCGCTATAAGTATAACCAATGCTGCGCAAATGTTCGGGGGTGATATTGTTTTGTTTACTGAAATCGGCAATCACCACGGGCACATGTTTAGCGCCCATATTATCTACTGCAAAAGTTTCACGGCGTTTATAAGCCAGCGGGTTATAAGTAGGTTTGCCGGTGGGGAAATCAGGGACCGTACCGGTGGTATAAACATTATTATTCGGCTGACCTTCATAACGTTTTACCAGGTCACGGCAAACGGGTATTTCAAACTCCGGGTCTTCGGTCAGTGAAACACGAACGGTATCGCCAATACCATCTTCTAATAAAGTACCAATGCCTACAGCCGATTTTAAACGGCCGTCTTCGCCATCACCGGCTTCGGTAACACCTAAATGCAGCGGGTAACATTCGTTAAACTCCTCCTGCATGGTTTTTACCAGCAAACGGTAGGCCTGTACCATTACCTGCGGGTTACTGGCTTTCATGCTCAGTACAATATTGTGGTAATTTTCGTAGCGGGCAATACGCAGGAACTCCATGGCGCTTTCTACCATGCCCATCGGGGTATCGCCGTAGCGGCTCATGATACGGTCGCTCAGTGAACCATGGTTGGTACCAATACGCATGGCCGTGCCATACTCTTTACATATTTTTACCAGCGGGGTAAAACGTTCCTGTATTCTTTCAATTTCCTCGGCATAATCGGCGTCGGTATAATCAATTAATTCAAATTTCTTTTTATCAACATAATTGCCGGGGTTCACCCTTACTTTTTCAATAATACGGGCGGCAATTTCAGCCGCATTGGGGGTAAAATGTATATCGGCAACAATGGGGGTATTATAACCACGCTTGCGCAGTTCATTTTTAATTACCAGCAGGTTCTCCGCCTCTTTTTTGGAAGGGGCAGTAATACGTATAAGTTCTGCGCCGGCCTCAATGGAGCGGATGCTTTCTTCCACGGTACCCATGGTATCCATGGTATCCTTGGTGGTCATGGTTTGTAGCCGGATAGGGTGAAAATTGCCCAGTAACAGGTCGCCAACTTTTACCTCTCTGGTAGCCAGGCGTTTATATTGTGTAAGAGATGTAGTATATAATTGCATGATATTGTGGATAGCCAATGAAAGCCAATAAAGGCCGTTTGCCGGTTTTTAAGCAGTAACAAAGGTAATAAACCGGAACGAATGCAGGAAAAGGGTTGTTGGGAGAAGTCCGGAAGTCCGAAAGGTGAAAAGTCTGGAAGTTGGAGGCCCAAAAACAGAAATGAGCGATAGGGAGTGGACTGTTAAAAATTGACAGTTGACAATGGACAATGAGCAATATCAAAAGCACGCATTAATTTATATTCTTCCCGGGGGCTCAAATCTCCTGTTCTTTCAGTAATCACATTCATCATTCATAACTCATCATTCTGAATGATAAATAATGAGGTCTTACGCCTAAATCCGAAATCTCAAATCTCAAATCTGAACTCTGAAATCCCCTACCAATCCTTCTGCACCCCGCCGGTACCTTCTTTTGACTTCTGGTTTTGTAAACGCTCCTGGATCTGTTTTTCTTTTTGACGCAGGAGTTCCAGTTGCTGCTGGGCCTGTTTTTGTTTTAACTTGGAAGGCTGCGGTGTTTGCTGCTCCTTCTCCTGTTTTTTCTTTTCTTCCTTTTTCTTTTCAGGAGGTGGTTGTTTTGCTTTTAACTCCAACAGGGCTTTTTGCAGGTTCTCCCTTGCCTGTGTATCATCCGGGTTCAGTCGTAATGCCTGTTTGTAGGCTTCAATGCTTTCGGGTAGTTTTTGACCGGCCGAAAAGATAACCCCTTTGTTATAATGTATTTTGGCAAGCAACTCTTTTTTAATACTGTTATCGGCAATTAACTGGTTGTATAACTGTATAGCTTCCTCCCGTTTATTTTGTTTATATAATGCATTGGCTTTGTTGTATAAGGCAGCCTGCGCATATTTATCTGTTGCCTGTACTTTCGTGTACATTTCTTCGGCCTTGGCATATTCCTGGCTCTGGTAAAGCTGGTTGCCGCCTTTTATATCCTGTGCACCGGTGGTTTGCGCAAAACAGGTAGCGGTTGCTATCAATAGGAATAATATAGTGCTTAACCCCTTCATGCTCTTTTTTTTGTTTCGGGTATAAAAAGTTCAACGATCAGTAATAACAACATGGCGCCGGCAAACCACCAGAAATAGGTTTGAAAACTCATCAGTGAAATATCACCGGTTACTTTTTGCTCAATCTGGGCTAGCTGGGCCTGTATTTGTTTGGCCGCCTGTTCGCTGCTTTGTAATTGTACATAAATGCCATTGGTAACACGGGCTATATCCGATAGTTCTTTTTCGTTGAGTTTGGTAATGACCGGGTTACCCATTTGGTCTTTTTTAATGTCGCCGGTTGCTGCATCGGTAATATGGGCGCCCTGTACCGAACCAATGCCTACCGTGTTCACCATTAAGCCATGTGTGGCAAGGTCTGTAGCCTGGGTTAATGCCGAAGGGTCATGGTCTTCGCCATCAGACAGCAGGATAACGGCTTTATACCTTGTTTCCGAGGTTTCAAAGGCTTCGTAGGAAAGTTTTAAAGCATCACCTATTACCGTACCCTGGGCGGCAACTGCATTGGGGTTAGCCGATGCTACAAACATCTGGGCCGAGCCATGATCATGGGTCAGTGGCATTTGCAGGTAGGCTTTACCGGCAAAAAGAATCAGCCCGATACGGTCATTGGGCATCTCCTTCATTAAGCGGTAAATAAGCTGTTTGGCCCTTTCCAGTCGTGAAGGGGCAAGGTCGGAGGCCAGCATACTTTTGCTTACATCCAGGGCAAAAATGATATCAATACCCTTACGGTTAACGCCGTCCGGCCCCCCTGGTTTACGCAAATTCATTACGGCCACTACGCCAATTCCAAAGGCCAGCAGTACCAGTATAAACTTTAACAGGTATCTCGACCTGGAAAAGTTATGCATAAGGGAGCGTACCAAACGAGGCTCGCCCATAGCCCTGATGCTGCGTTTTTTCCAACGCTGTAAACCCGCGAAAAGGAGCAGCAACAAAACAATGCCGCCGAAAAGCCAAACAAATTGCTGGTATTGAAACTGGAATCCCAATGATAATAACTTAATAAATGGTGATAATATATTGGGAAACAATATACAATTATTGCACCGAAAAAAGAAAGCGACCAGATGGCCGCTTTCTTTTATATAAAACAGGTTATTATTTTACCTGGCAAAGGATTACATATTCCCTTCAAAAAAGCCCAGGTGTTTTAATATATTGTTTAAGATCTTCATCCGGTTCTGGTACATTTTAAAGTCCTTGTCTTTTGACTCAATATTCAGGACAAAAAAGTAAGGGTGTTTATTTTCCTCAATCCAGCCTACTACCCAGCCCATGCTGCGGTTTTCACCGGGGAAGCCCCAGCCGGTTTTATAGGCCAGGCGGTAATTGGCATTGTTTTCAAATAACATGGCATTCTTTACTTTTTCCTGGTACAGGTTAAAGAAAGGCAGCTGGTTGAAATATAGTTTTTTTACCAGGCCCAGTTGCTCGTCAGGAGTAACTTTCAGGGTATTATCCAGCCAGAAAGAATCAATGGGCGATTTGATTTTGAAAAGGGTATCTTTTTTCCCTGCACCATAATGTAAGGAATCTAACCATGCCTGCATACGCTCCGGGCCGATACGGCGGGCCACTTCCTGGTAATAGGGGAGTGCCGATACCCTGAAGGCCTGGTACATGTTCAGGTCCTTATTCCATTCTTCATTCCAGCTGGGAACGCCGTTCCAGGGAATAACCATACTATCGCTGCTGATAACCCCGGTTTGCAGTCCGATAAGCGAGTTGACAATTTTAAAAGTGGAAGCCGGCAAAAAAGTACTGTCGCGATAGCGGGATAAATTATACACGGTAAACTCACCGGTGCCATTATTCATGATGCCAAAACAGCCGTCCACAGCATATTCATCAAAATATTGCTTAAGGGTATCGTCCTTTTTTACATTATTGGGACTACAGGCATTAAAAGTAAAAGTAATGGCGGCTAAAAGGCCGATAAGGATAGTCCTTTTCATTCAAAAATTTTTGCAAAAGTACTATTAAGCAGCCAAAATCATGGATTAAAACATCAGGCTTAAAAGAGCTTCTTTACTAGAGGAGATTATTAATTAGTATAATGTTTTTCAAAAAAGATATAGATGAGACAAAAAGAGCAAATTATTGAAAAATAATTTCAGACAGTTTAACATAGTTTCGGTCTTCCAAAAAAATGAAGAGGTCTGTGTAATATATTGAGTGTAACGAAATACAAAAAAAGATTTTAAAATAAATTGCTATGGATTCAAGAGCCTTACTAGTAAATAGCAATGGGAATGAGCGGTTGTCTAACCGCTCAAACTTTTTTAATGCTTAGCTCCGGGTGCCGGCTATCTGCAAACTACTTCCTGTATAATACAGCTTTCTGATAAGCATATATAGCATAATTATTTACTGCCGGCGAATCCTCCGTACCCCTACCGGTAGTATTGAGCGGTTGTAACCCCATAGTGTAAAATTCAACAATAAGACTGTCGCCCTGTAACTGGTAACAATTATTAATAATGCTGCTGCCGACAGAGAAACTGCCGCATAATTTATCTGCCACAAAAAACTGGTCCAGTATAATGCCGTTGTGCTCATCAATAACCCAGTGTTTCTTAGCGGCGTCTTTCAGTTGTAAGGTATAGGGGCGCTGGTCGGTTTGCGGCGCCTGGTAAATAATTTTCCAGCTCCAGGTATTGGCGCTGTCACCCGGTAAAATATGTAACTCCATATTAACCTGCCGGGCCGTATCGGCTCCGGTTTTATACCAGCTTAATATTCCCTTCCACTGGCCCTGCCAGGATTGGGGAAAGGCCGATGTTTGCGCCGTAGTGGTAATAGAAAGAAACAAAATACATAATAATAAAAAAGCGGGACGTACCATATGCCGGGTTTTCGCTAAAATAACAAATCCCGGCTTATTAACCGGGATCAATACAAATGGAAATAATTTGTGTAATATCCTTACAGGTAAATACCATTTTTTAAACGGGTATGTTTTACTCCTTGGCAATCACGCTTGGTAGCGGCACAGGACGAAAACATAACCACCAGTGAACCCACAAGAGTGGCCAAAAGAAAAAACTTCTTCATAACTAAGTTTAAAAGTGTACAATAAAAATAATGGCTATTTCTCAGGAAGGGATAATATACTAGTAGTAACGATAATGATGCCAAAATATTGTTTTATTTTTTGTTCATCAAATTGCGGAACATTTATTTTTGGCTTTTATTACAAAATAATCATGTTGTTATGGTAACCCGCCTGGTTTTTAGTGTTTTACTGTGCCTGTTTACCAGCCTGTCTTTTGCACAAAACAGACCAAATATTGTGTTTGTCCTTACTGACGATCTGGGATATGCCGATTTAGCGACCTACGGAAACCCGGTGATTGCCACGCCATTTTTGGATAGTATGGCAGCAGCAGGCATAAAAGCCACCAACTTTGTGGTGTCTACACCATCCTGTACACCCTCCAGGGCCTCTTTCTTTACCGGGAGATATGCGTCCCGGTACAACCTGCCGGCTCCCATAGCCCCCGGTGCACAGGCAGGCTTGCCTGATAATGAGGTAACAATAGCAGAAGTATTAAAAAAAGCCGGGTATAAAACGGCTATGATCGGTAAATGGCATTTGGGCGATAAACAACCCTATCACCATCCCACAGCCCAGGGCTTTGATAGTTATTATGGCATGTTATACAGTCATGACTACAGGCATCCCTATGTAAAAACGGATACAACCATCAAAATTTTTCGAAACAGGACACCGGTTATCAATAATCCCGCAGATAGTTCACTCACCCTGCTTTATACAAAAGAAGCGATTGCTGTAATTGAAAAGCAAACCCAACAACAACCCTTCTTCCTATACCTGGCTTATAACATGCCGCATTTGCCCGTTGCTACAGCAGTAAGGGCAAGCAAATCAGAGGCAGAACAAAGGGGCGGGGCCCTGGGCGTGGTGGTAGAAGAAATGGACAGTTGCCTGAACTTATTATGGAAAACATTGGCCCGGAAAAAGATGCTGGATAATACCATCTTTATTTTTTCCAGTGATAACGGTCCGTGGGTCGCTTACCCTGATCGTATGGCGGCAGATAGTGTAACGGAAAGATGGCATGCCGGCAGTGCCGGGGTTTTCAGGGGTTCCAAAGCCTCTTCTTATGAAGGAGGGATCAGGGTGCCTTTTATCCTGTATTGGAAAAATCGTTTTGCACCTGTTGTACTCCGTAATCCCATTTCTAATCTTGACCTGTTGCCTACATTGGTAAAACTGGTAAAAGCACAGTTACCGGCGGGAAGAACTTTGGATGGCCAGGATATAAGTGACCTGTTATTGGGAAAAGTAAATAAGGAAGATTATCACCACAGGCCCATCTACATTGTTAACAATGGTAAAGCCGAAGCGGTAAGGATGGAAAACTGGAAATACCGGGAAGCCCCTGCAACCATTGATAACGTGACCGGGAAAAAAATAGAAGCGGTTATAGAACTGTTTAATATTAACCAGGACCCTGGTGAAAGAGTAAACGTAATTACACGCTATCCGCAAAAAGCAGCTGAACTTAAAAAAGTATTTGATGCATTTCCCGGTTTATCAGAAAACTAAGTGAAAGTAAAGAGGCAGCAGGTATTAGCCCACTTCAAATAACTCTTCCCAGCGGGTAGTGTACCGCGGGCTGCGGTGTTCCTGGCGCATCTTCCAGTCGCGGGTAGTACCACTGCTGGCAAATTTTAATATATCGTCACGCTGGCTGAAATTAATATTGTCAATCATATCCATCAGCTTGCGTTCCCCGTTTTTATTCTCTGTTACAAACAAATTACCCTGTATGGAACTATCGGGTACAATATGGCTCAGCATTACCCCGGCTTTTTTATAAACCTGTCCCTGCTCAAACAAATCATCTACCAGTTGTACGGCCGGTTTAATTAATTCGTTGGTGGCCGATGTGGCGGCAGGTAACAGAATATGTTTACTGATAGTACCTGTTTGCCGGAAATTTTGCTGGTGGCTCTGGTCCTTGGTCACCACAAAAATGCTCAACCCTTTGGCTGCACAATACTGGCGGCGTAATTTTTCAGCTGCCCTCGAAGTATAAGTGGCAATGGCTTCTTTAATATCACCAATGGTACTTACGGGTGTACCAAACATACGGGTGGTAGCGATCATCCGTTTATTCACCAGTTCCTCTTCCAGGTCCTTGGCGGGTATGCTGTTGAGTTCTTTTATCAGCCTTACACCCACTACGCCGCCTAACTGTTTATGTGCAAAAGCCTCACTCATGCGGCTCAGTTGAAAAGCATCATATATACCCCAGGTATCTGTTAGCTTTTTTGCATACTGCCTGCCCACGCCCCATATATCCTTTACCGGGGTACGGGTTAAAACATGGTGTACCCGTTCCGGCGTATCCAGCACCACTACGCAATCCGTTTTTTGTTTATGTTTTTTAGCCCAGTTATTGGCCATCTTGCACAACACTTTGGTGGGCGCTACACCAACAGATACTTTAATGCCCGTCCACTGCTCAATGGTATGGCGCAGGTATAAAGCCATTTCCCTCAGTTCATGTGCCGGTATATGGCCCAGCTCCACAAAGCATTCGTCCACCGAGTACACTTCCACGTTGCGGGCGCCCAGCAGCACACGCAGGGTTTCCATCACCCGCCAGCTCAGGTCGCCATATAAATGATAGTTGGAAGAAAACACCGCTACTTTGTGTTTATTGATGATAGGCTTGGCCATAAAATAAGGTTCGGCCATGGGTATGCCCAGGAGCTTTGCCTCATCGCTGCGTGATACAATACAGCCGTCGTTATTGCTTAAAACAACAACGGGTTCTTTATCCAGGTGTGGTTGAAACAACCTTTCACAGGAGCAATAAAAATTATTACAATCAATGATCGCTTTCATGTTACCCTGTATTATAGCGGTATCTTTTTTTGTGTTACCAGCTGTGGTTTTTCATGGCATCTTCGTTGCGCTGTGCCCCGACAGTAATGTTGAGGGTCGCATACTGCATCGTTCTGTTTGCCGCTCAGCTACCCTGACTTATAACTTACAACTTAACACTTATAAGCTCTCTTATACTTTATGAATGATAAACGTAACCACGCCCCACACTGAAAAGTCGGTAAACTCACCCAGGTTAATAGGTTTGTAACGCTTGTTCTCGGGTATTAAAAACGCCGATGAAAAGTTTTTATGAAAGCGGCGTACCAATAACTCGCCATTCAGTATAGCCACAATCACTTTACCATTGGCTATTTTCAATGAACGGTCTACTATCAGTATATCGCCTTCAAAAATGCCGGCCTCCTGCATGGCATCGCCTTTCATGCGAAAGAAAAAAGTAGCCGGTTTATTCCGGATCAGTTCTTCGTTCAGGTCAATGCCGCGTTCGGCATAATCATCAGCTGCTGCGGTAAAGCCTGTGGCATTGGCCGTAGGCACCTGTTGCTGGTTAAATTGTTTACTGCCCTTATAAGCAGCACCATAAAAATCTTCTCCTTCCATGGGTAAAAATATTTATACATAAAGGTGCGTAAATATTTTGAAAAACTAAAATATTTAGTATTTTTATACTAAATAAAATAGCTAATGGCTCAAAGCCACGGCTGGTCAAGGTTTTGTACCATCCTGTTCCTGTAGCTGAAGGGAGCGTCGCAACGAAGATGCCATGAAAAACAGCAGCCGGCAACATAAAACAAAAAATCATGCAACTGGAAGGCGAAAGTTTATTGAATTACACGGTATATGAATACCTGCTGGTATTACACCCGCATGAAGCCCTGCAGCAACAGATCATGCAGGAGAAAGAGGCGTTTGCCAAAACCTACGAGGCCGAACATGCCCGCTGGGGAAAACCGCATCTTACCCTGGTTAATTTTTTACAATATGAAATGGTGCAACCCCGCCTGGTACAAAGGTTACAGGCCATTGCTATGGCACAGCAACCCATAAAAATTGAATTAAAAAACTATGGCAGTTTTCCGGCGCATACCATTTATGTAAACATAACGTCCAAAGTGCCGGTACAAACACTGGTAAAAAACATAAGAACCAATGCCCAGCGTTTAATGAAACTGAATGATGATAACAAACCGCATTTTATAATGGAACCGCACCTCACCATTGCACGCAAGCTAAAACCCTGGCAATACGAAAAGGGCTGGCTGGAATACAGCCATAAAACCTTTACCGGCCGGTTTATAGCAACGGGTATGTTATTACTGCGGCGGCCATTACATACCCTGCAATACGAACGGGTAAAAACATTTCTTTTTGAACATACAACGGTGACGCAGGAACAGGGTAGTTTGTTTGGGTGAATGCTCCCCGGGTTTATAGTATATTTTTTTACTTTTTAATATATCCCTATGACACAGTGCGAAATAATAAAATGGGTGATGGTTAACGGCATCCCCTGGTAACCAGGAAAAGACCGGTAAATACAGGGCTGGTGTAATAATTTTGTTTTTTACTTTAGTTTATACCAAAACATTCGCCATCTTTGTCGTTTATTCCGATCCACCTTTTTATACAGGATAGACATGAGAAAGCAGTTTGTCATTGTTTCAGCCGTTTTGTTAGTAGCAACCCTTTTGCTATCGATCTTTCTGAGTCCTTTTTGGTACCCGCTTTTTGTAATTGTACTGGGTTTAACCGTGCTGGGTTATTATGATATGTCGCAGCAAAAGCATGCCATCATGCGTATCTACCCCTTATTCGGGCGTTTACGTTATGTAATGGAGGAGTTACGCCCCAAAGTGTACCAGTATTTTGTGGAATCGGATATTGATGGCCGCCCCTTAAACAGGGTAGACAGGAGTACCGTATACCAGCGTGCTAAAAGAGAAACCGATACCATGCCTTTTGGTACCCAGCTGGATGTATATGCGGAAGGGTATGAATGGTTAAGCCATTCCATTGCACCGAAGGATTTTGAAAAAATGGACCATGATCCAAGGGTGATGGTAGGTAATAAAGGTTGTACCCAGCCTTATTCCTGCAGCATTTTGAATGTATCGGCCATGAGTTATGGATCCTTGAGCGGTAATGCTATTGAAGCTTTAAATGCCGGGGCACAGATAGGTGGATTTGCACACAATACAGGCGAGGGTGGCTTAAGCCCGGCACACTTAAAACATGGCGGCGATATTATCTGGCAGATAGGTACGGGTTACTTTGGCTGCCGTAATAATGAAGGTGGTTTTGATGCGGATAAATTTACGGAGCGTGCTACTTTGCCCAATGTAAAGATGATTGAATTAAAAATTTCGCAGGGTGCAAAACCGGGGCATGGCGGTATATTACCGGCGGCAAAAAATACCCCGGAAATAGCCAAAATAAGAGCGATTGAACCGCATACAACTGTGGCATCACCTCCTTTTCACTCGGCCTTTAAAACACCGCGTGAGCTAATATTGTTTATTCATAAATTAAGGACCTTAAGCGGTGGTAAACCCGTGGGCTTTAAATTATGTATAGGTATTAAAAGTGAGTTTTTAGCCATTTGTAAAGCCATGATCGAGCTGGATATTTACCCCGACTTCATTACCATTGATGGGGCAGAAGGCGGTACAGGCGCGGCTCCGCAGGAGTTTTCAAACTATGTGGGAGCACCTTTGCTGGACGGACTGGCATTTGCACAGAACATGCTGGTGGGGCTTGGTATAAGAGAACATATTAAACTGGTAGCCAGTGGCAAGATCATCACCGGCTTTCACCTGGTACGGGCGATGGCCCTGGGAGCCGATATATGTAACAGTGCCCGGGCCATGATGCTGGCCTTAGGCTGTATACAGGCATTGCAATGTAATACCAACAAATGCCCTACCGGTGTGGCTACACAGGATCCCTCTTTATCCGTTGGACTGGTGGTAAGCGATAAAAAACAAAGGGTGGCCAATTACCAGCAACTGACCATTAAAAACTTTGTAGAATTAATGGGTGCTGCGGGTATCGATCATATGAGCCAGATCAGCCGGTCGCATATTTACAGGCGTATATCGCTGAACCAGATGCATACTTTTGAAGAAATATTCCCTTCCGTAGAACCGGGTTCTATGTTACAGGGTAATATTCCCGAAAAATACCAGCGCGACTATCAAAACGCCTCGGCCGATAAATGGGCCTAAAAACAGGCATCACAGTTGTGAATTTAAATGCAAAGCTGATAATAATGGGCATAATATGCTCCGTTGATTGGATTGCGTATTTAAGAATCCCAAATCCTAAATCTTAGATCTAAGATCTCAGATCTGAGATCTTAGATCTCATCTTACTTCTTCCTCGTTTACTTTAACTACCCGTAGTTTGGCTGCATTTCCTGTGGCCTGGCTCACCGTGTTTTTATTTATCACTTTTTAATTTTTTTATTATGCCGGTAAACGAAGCAGATCAATCCCCGAATAAACCCTTACAACAAGATCACTATAAAGTAAAAGTGGCCAACCCTTTGGACGCGGATGTATATAAGCTGGGCAGGGGCGCCCAGTTTAACACGAAGAACCGTTTTTTAAAGGATGAACGTACCCGCGAACATATTGAAGGCATAGATGACTGGGAAGATGCCAACCTGCCAACACAATACATCGAACAGCAATCAAAAACCATTGTTAACAAAGTGGAGAGTAAGGATGTGGGTATGGGTTATAGTATGAATCCCTATGCAGGCTGCGAACATGGCTGTATTTACTGTTATGCCCGTAATGTGCATGAATACTGGGGTTACAGCGCAGGACTTGATTTTGAACAAAAGATCATTGTGAAAAAAAATGCCCCTGAATTACTCCGTAAATTTTTAATGCATCCTAAATGGGATGCTACGCCTATCATGTTAAGCGGTAATACCGACTGTTACCAGCCGGCCGAACAAAAATATCGTTTAACCCGTGGTTTGCTGGAAGTGTGTAACGACTTTAACCAGCCCGTAGGCATATTGACCAAAAACTCCTGGATACTCAAGGATAAGGACGTACTGCAGGAAATGGCCAAAAAACAAATTGTATCGGCAATGGTATCCATTACCTCTTTTAACGAAGACCTGCGCCGTGCTATGGAGCCACGTACAACCACGGCCAAGCAAAAGCTGAAAGTAATTAATGAACTAAGCAGTGCGGGTGTGCGTATGGGTATTATGATGGGACCTATGATACCCGGTTTAAATGAGCATGAAATGCAACGCATAATGAAAGCTGCCGCTGATAACGGCGCTACATTTACGGCCTATACTTTTATTCGTTTAAACGGCGCTATTAAATTTCTTTTCCGCGATTGGTTATATAAAAACTTTCCCGACAGGGCCGATAAAGTGTGGCACCTGATAGAGCAAAGTCATGATGGAAAAGTAAACGATACCCGGTGGGGCGTACGTATGCGCGGCGAAGGGGCCATTGCACAGATAGTAGCGCAGCAATACAAAAAATATGGTAAGCTGTATGGAATGAACGCCGAGGAGTGGAGCCTGGATCAGTCCAGGTTTAAAAGGCCGGGGCAGCAGACTTCCCTGTTTTAATAGTAAGTAAGGCTGGTCACTTGATCAGCCTTACTTATTATTTTGCCGGTTATGCTGCAGCAGCTGTAAAATGTAATACGGCTCCCTGGGCATTGTAAATGGTCAGGTGATCGCCTTTAATTTCGTAGCGGGAAGCTGTTTCCAGTAATCGAAGAAAACTGTCTTCGGTTTTTTGTACGTCCTGGCAAAACATTTTAGTAGAAAAAACCTTGCTTACCGATAACTTATTTCCATCAAGTGTATAACTGCCTCCAAAATTATTACAGCTGCCGTTACCGCCTACACTGTTTTTGCTGTCGTCAAACTTTATAAACGCACGGCTATTGCTTACCTTATTTTCTTTGCCGTTATCCGTAAAGCTGGTCAATACCCATTTGGTGTTGGCCAATGACTGAGTTGTACCGTTTGCTTTTTTCCCGGTTGCACATGATGTAGTAACTAATAAAACTGCTAAAAGCATGGATAGATAAATACGCATAAAAATTTTTTTAAAGGATGAGAAAGGATAAAAAATTACACAGCTTTCTGCGCTGTAAAATTAACTATTGTATTTCCTTTAACAATTGGGCAATAGGTTAGTTTTGGTGAGCCCGGAGAGCGGTATAGACATAAAAAAAGGGCTTGCATAGATATGCTGCCCCGTTTTAAAATCCAATATCCTATGAAAAACCAGTACAAGATTACTCTTAATTTTATTAATATGCAATACCACGAATGTGGTATTTTTTAAAAAATGCCGCTATAGTTTTGTAATTTTTTTAAAAAGTGTAGTAAAACCTTTGCTGGTACTGTGTTTGAGATATATGGTATTTTTTAATGTTATAACGTAGAAATGGGGATAAGTTCTTCTTTTTTTTCTGTCAATCGGTTACAATTATTTTTTTTATCCCTCTTTTGTCCGTTTCTTTTGTCCTGCAACTTTTAATTCAGCTATACTTTTTTGGTGTTAAAAAAGCAGCCGGCAAATGTAGGCCACTTGCCGTGTGCAATGCTTAATGTACTGTGTAACCTATTTGCACAACAGCTTGAAAAAAGCAGAAAAGTCTTTTTTTATAAAAAAATATTATTACGTATAAGTATTGGCTAATTATATAACATTTTACCAATATAGTATTAGGGAAAAACAATTTTTTGATTACCGTTTTAATAACCGGGAAAAATATTTTTTAAAAAACTTTCACAAAAATTTGGACACATCAAAAAAAAGTTTTCATCTTTGCATGGCAAAACAAAATAAAACAGCAACATGCTACAGATAAAATTACATATTGAATCAGCAAATCGCTTTAGTCCCATGGGTGACTATTGTTGGATAAGCGGGGCATGTATGCTACTGGATAAAATGTAACTACTACATCATTCAAATACAGACCCCGCAAGCGATTGCGGGGTTTTTTATTGGGTTTTCATGATCAATAATCGTGAAAATGATGGGTAGTGTTGTTTATAAATGTAAAAATGAAAATGAGCAAACAACAATATCGGTTTAAGAAAGGGGTGAAGCATACTTGTTCACTGTTATCATGGTGTATTACATCAAATGGCAGTAGTATGCCCATAGGTGATCGTGAAAATAAATTTATTGACTGGCCGGATTTTATTCGAGCATAGGTATAGCTATACCTGTCTGAAAGCCCGGTCAAAAAATGACCGGGCTTTTTTTATGCCCGCTTAAAAAGGCAGGTAAACATGCAGTTTTTATTAATGGTATTGCTGGTGCATTTAATCGTCAGCAAGCTGAATGAAGTAAAACAAAAAAAAGGAACAATGGCTAACAATCATTCATACGGATCAGGTGTACATCCGGCTGAATTTCTGTTACGCTGAAAATAATTGCAGAGGAGGAATAAGTATACCCCGTGAGATGCAGCGGGGATACTTTAAAACGACGTACCATTAAACCCAATATGAAAACAGTAGTGAAGCGTAAGCTTCACTCACTTATAGGAGCATTCCGATTGGCCGGATACTTCACCTGGAATGAAGAGGCTGCAGGTTCGAATCCTGTCTCCTATACTAAATGGTTTGTTCGTCTAATGGTCAGGACGCAAGATTTTCATTCTTGTAATATGGGTTCGATTCCCATACAGACTACGTACGGTTCGTTAACACAGCGGGTTTATCACCTGTTGCGAAAAGAGTGTACTACTCGCACGGGCCGCAAACTGCCAGGTGGTGTAACGGCAACACATCGGTTTCTGAGGCTGATATTCCCGGTTCAAATCCGGGTCTGGTAACAATAAATGGTTTGTTGGTGTAATGGTTAACATCACAGATTGTCGATCTGTTGTTACGGGTTCGATTCCCGTACAAACCGCATACGTTGGCATTAGCTTATCTGGTAAAGTACCACACTGTGAATGTGGGGAACAGGGTTCTCCCAACAGTACTGTTGGGACGATGTCAACCTTAATAAGGATTAGAGGTATATAAGCAATTACAACTTAATACGGCCTGGTGTAATGGTAACATGTTCACTCCCCTTTCTTTCTGAGAGGTAAGTAGCGGGTGAAGGTATTCAGTTCAATTCTGAAGGTCGTACTGGAATAATGAATTCTTAATTCTTAATTATTCATTATTAATTAAAAATAACCTGTAGCTCAATGGTCAGAGCAGGAACCTTATACGTTCAAGGTTAACAGTTCAAATCTGTTCAGGTTAACAAGCAATGTGGTTTGGGGTAATGGTAACCCGGAAGTCTCATAAGCTTCAATTACAGGTTCGAATCCTGTAGCCGCAACAAAATGGTTTATGGTGCAATGGATCAGCACACTTCACTACGAATGAAGAGACGGGAGTTCGAATCTCTCTGAACCAACAGGTAAATTATTAATTACTAATTATTAATTACATATACTGGCTCGTAGCTTAATTGTGTAGAGTATCCGGCTTTTAACCGGAGGGTTGTGAGTTCGAGTCTCACCGGGCCAACTAAAATGAATGTCGCGCTGGCAGACTGGCTGATGCACCCGGCTGCAAACCGGGAGAAAGAAGTTCGATTCTTCTGCGCGACTCCGCAAACGGATGAATAGCTCAATGGCAGAGCAGTTGCCTGTTAAGCAACAGGTTGAAAGTTCGAATCTTTCTTCATCCGCAAAAGGTGAGTCTATTACTCACATAAAGGAGAGGGTCCGGTTGGTCGAGGGAGCTGTCTTGAAAACAGTGGGTCCTTATCAGGCTCAGGGGTTCGATTCCCTTCCTCTCCGCAATAACAATATGGAGAGCTGGCAGAGTGGTATGGCACCGGCTTGCTAAGCTGAGGTTGGGGTAACACCCAGGCAGGTTCGAATCCTGCGCTCTCCGCAGTTTGCAATAAATGAATTCGATGATGAGGATTAGTGATCAGTCAATATTTATGGCAAACAAATGGTGCTTTGGCAGAGATGGTTCTATTTGCATTGGTCTGAAGAGCTAAAGATCAAGGTTCGATTCCTTGAGGCACCACACATGGGTTTGGTATAATGGTAATACGGCGGATTCCAAACCCGCTGATGCAGGTTCGACTCCTGCAACCCGTGCAACAATAAAATAATAAACATGAAAAGGAATTTACAGTTCATAATGAGTAATAGAAAAATGCCATCATGGCATTACAGTTTTCGAACGGAACCAATTAAAACATTATGGACACAAAACTTATTAAAACATTTGGAGAAGACATTCTTCAATACCGGTTACGTACTGCCCGGCAAAAAAAGAGAATGCAGTACGAAGATTTTGATAAACAGTTAATACAGCTGGATAAAAAATGGACAACGCTCTGGGTTAAAAAGTTTAATCTGGGATGGGAACCTTTATTACCTCCTGTGCAAAAAGGATGGAAAAGATCTTTTGTACTGCGGGAAGATGTAGCAAGGAGTAAATCTGCCATTTTTTACCAGGCAATATTGGATAAGATCAATACAAATGACTGGAGTTACAGAAAAGATTTTTTAATTAAACGCAGAAGATTTGGCCGTAAAATATATGTAGTAAAAGGACAACGGCTGCTGGAACCCAGAGAGTATGATTTTATCAGGTTGAATTTTACTGAAAGTGAACAGCAATTATTTTATCCGGAGTACAGGCTAGAAAAATGGAGCAAAACCCCTGTAAAATATTATGTATTTATTGAACCCTGGCGGTTTGTATTAAAAGTAAAACCCAATATGATCGAGAAAACCAGGATAAAAGATACAATACTGGAATCTGATATCTCAAAGCTGAGTGATTATATTGAAAGAAACGATTTAAAAAAACGAATTAATAAAATTAAAAGAGGTTACCATCAGTATGGATGGCACAGACCGTACCGGGGAGAAAAGTATAATGAACTTGATCCCCACAAAAACAAATCGCTTATACAGCTATTGGACATGATCAAAGAAACATAAAATTAAAACAATGGAACAGCAGCAACAGTGGCGGAAATTGAACGGTCAGCGGATCAGGATACCGATTACAGAAGAAATTACAAATGCCTTGCAACGTGAGCACGAAGCGGGTCATGCGTTAAAAGTATGTATTGGTACCGATAGCCAGGTAAAGGGCAGGCTGATAGAATTTGCTACTGTTATTGTATTTGTACGCAAAGGGAAAGGTGGTTTTATGTATATACACAACGACTATGAACACAGGCGTATGCCGGTGAAAGAACGTATGTTGATGGAAGTAAATAAGAGCGTGGCTGTTGCCTACGAATTGTCAGGTATCTTTTCCCGGTTTAATGTAGACCTGGAATTACATGTGGACATCAATACCAATCCCAACTTTAAAAGTAACGATGCTTTAAAAGAAGCGATGGGTTATATCATGGGAATGGGCTTTGCTTTTAAAGCCAAGCCGGATGCCTTTGCCAGTAGCAGCTGTGCCAATAAAGTGGTACAATAAAGATTTAAAATTTAAATATTGATAAAATAGATATTATGCCTGTACTGATAATTTTTTTGATACTCATTCTCTTGCTTTTCTTAAAAGGAATAGTAGTGATATTTAAGGATGTCTTTTTCCGTAAAACCAGCGTGCAGGATAACCTGTATGACGATTATTATGTTCATACAAGAACTTTGTATTCGTACAGGTTTAAAGCAATTCCCAGTACGCAAGCTATATACGGTATTGATGCATCCAAAGCTTTTAATTTTATACAAAGCAGATTGCAATATGAGATTGTGGATATATTGCAATCCTGTTACTTTTCATATGATGACGATAAATCGCTGTTTAATAAGACACTCTTTGTTTTGAAAAGTCGTACTATTATTGAATTGACAACAGATGCTGCTAAAGTGTTTTATACAAACGGGGGTAAAGCTTTGGCCGATGAAATTATTCAATCGTTAAAGGATTTCAGAAATCCTGTAAAACAGGAAGATTTTGAAATTAATATAATAACGTTGAATGGTTCCGGACTTGATCTGAAACGGTTAGATATTAAACCATCTTCTCTTGATATTGATTTGTTTTACAATGATGATTTTAAAGAAGTGGATAAGTTGATAAAGCAACGCCTGAACAACATGGATGATAAAGGTATTGTTTTATTACATGGTTTGCCGGGTACCGGAAAAACCTCATACCTGAGGCACCTGATCGGAGAACTGAAAAAGAAAGTACTGTTCGTTTCTCCTTCCGTTGCTGCTAATCTGATGAATCCGGAATTTATTGATATATTAATAGATAATCCTAATTCCATCGTGATTATTGAAGATGCGGAAAATATAATCATGGACCGTAAGGTAAATAAAGATTCTTCGGTGTCAAACCTGTTAAACCTGAGTGATGGTTTATTAAGTGACTGTTTAAATGTTCAGATAATTTGTACTTTTAATAATGCCATTAGTTTGATTGATAGCGCACTTATGCGTAAAGGACGACTGATAGCTAAGTATGAATTTGGAAAGTTAACAATTGAAAAAGCGAAGAGCTTAAGCCGACACTTTGGTATTGAACAAAAAATAACCCAGCCTATGACGATAGCAGAAATTGCTAATCCAACTGAAGTGGATAATCTTAAAAAAACTGAGATCATTGGTTTCAGAATGACTGAGCAGTTGGTTAACTAATGCCAGGCAAGGTTGAGACGTATAAAAAAAGCCGGATACATTGTATCCGGCTTTTTTATGATTGTAATGATGTATTACAGTTTTTTCTTCAGATCTTCTTTTGCTTTTTGTACACCGGCGTCTACTTTTTCAGCGGTTTTCTCGGCGCCATCTTTAATTTTTTCGCCGGTCTCTTTTACACCGTCTTTAATTTTCTCGCCTGTTTTCTCGGCACCTTCTTTCACTTTATCTGCCGCATCGCTTACACCTTCTTTGGTAGTTTCCCAGGCATTGGCAACTTTTTTACCGGTATTGTCAATAAACTCACCTACGGTTGTTACTTTCTCGCCTTCTTTCAACTTAATGACCTTGTCGCCTTTTTTCACTTCACCGTTTACAGTGATCACTGTTCCGTCGGCCAGGGTAATATCTTTTTCTACCAATACCCATTCGCCGTTTTTATAGATGTATAATTTACTTTCTTTCCAGGTTAAATCGCCATCGGCACTGGTATAAGTAGTAGTTACCTCTTTTGCTTTCAGGGTATCGTCAGCAGTTGTTTTGTTTTCTGCTTCATTGTTACAGGCTGTAAATACGGTGGCAAATACAGCAATTGCAAGAATCTTTTTCATTTGTAGCTTTTTTGTGTTTTAAATATTGAGTGCAAATCTAGTATTTTTTAATTTGCGCTGTTGTACAGCGAAAAGAATGCCAAACTGGGGATTGGGAGATCACTCAGGGCTGTACATCAGGTTCATTAGCCTTATTTTCCTGCTTACACTGCGCACCAGCGAGGCCGGACTGAGTACTTTTAAACCGCTACCAAAACCTAATAATTCTCTTTCCAGTTCCAGGTTGAGTATCACTTTTAACTGGAAAAGTACACCCTCCTTATTTTTTTCCAGTACTTCCTGGGAGTGGTGCAAAGGTTTGGTAATAATATAGGGGGCCTGGTGATGATCGGTAAAAAACTTTACCGTTACCGGCTTTTGACCCGGGCTGCGGGACACGCCTATAATATCGTCAAAATGTGTCTGGGCATCAAATTCATTGCTAATCCTGAATTTTTCATCCGGTTGCTGTTCAATCTGTTGTATGCGGTCAAGCGCAAGGGTAAGTAATTGTTTATCTTTTTTATGCATACCCAGTAAAAACCAGCGGTTACGGTATTCTTTCAACAGGTAGGGATAAATAACCAGCTGCCCGGCCTGCCTGGCCTTAAAGGACTGATAGGTAAGCAGGAGGGTATTCTTTTCAATAATATGTTTATACAGTATATCCAGCCACTGCAAACCGGTTAACAGTTCGTTTTTCTCAAAATCTATCACAGGGTTCTGGTGATGCTGTTCACTATATATCTTATCCTCCAGTTTACTGATCATTTCATTTACCTCCGTAAAATGATTGAAGCCTTTGAACTGGCGAAGCAGGTGCGATACTTCCTGCAGGGTATTCAGGTCCTGCGAGGTGAGTGGAATATTGGTGATGGTATAATCAGGGTCTTCATAGGTATAATACTTTTTGTCCGTTACAACAATAGGCGCATTATAACCCAATTGTTCGCTGCGCATGGCATTCAGATCCATACGGATGGTACGCATGCTGATGGGCTTATCAATACCCTCATATTCATATAAGGCTTCGGTACAGGCGTCTATCAGGTCGTCGATGGTCCATTTACGTCTCCTGTTCTGTAAGCACTTATCAATAGTGCGATAGCGGATCAATGCATTCCTGTTTACCGGCATGAGATTTTCTTTGGCGGAAATTAGGACAATATTTTAAATTAACAGGTAACAAAAAGCCCGTACCCCCTAAAGGATACGGGCTTTTATGGAACCGGTAACAGGTTTATACATTTCCATATACTTCGGACTGACCGCCATCAATAGCAATGGTCTGTCCGCTTACATAGGAAGCATCATCACTTAATAAAAATACCACCACTTTAGCCACTTCCTCCGGCAGGCCCAGGCGTTTGGCGGGATTGGCTTTGGCATACTCTGTCTCCGCTGTTTTAGGATCATCCGGGTTGATCTGTTTAAAAGCTTCCGCCACCATCGGTGTTAAAATAGCACCCGGTGCAATGGCGTTGGCCGTAATTCCATAACGTCCGTATTCCAGGGCCACGTTTTTGGTCATACCCGATACGGCATGTTTACTGGCTACATATGGTGTCTGGTTCAATACACCACGAATACCGCCAACGGAAGCCACATTCACAATACGGCCATAATTTTTTTGCTGCATGACTGGTATTATATAACGCAGGCCATAATAAACACCCATCAGGTTAATATCAATCACTTTTTTAAATACGTCCAGGTCGTAGCTGTCCAATGGTGCCTGGCGGCCTTCAATGCCTGCGTTATTATAAAATCCGTCAATAGTACCGAAGGCTTCTACCGTTTTGGCAACATAGGCTTTTACTTTGCTTTCGTCGGATACGTCGGCGGCAAAACTGATCACTTTTGCATCTGCCGCTGCTTTTTTAACTGAGGTAACCGCTTCTGATAATTTTTCTTCATTATAATCTACCAGCATCAGGGAAGCACCTTCCTTTGCTGCTTCAATAGCAGTAGCCAAACCTAATCCCATACCTGCACCGGTAATAACTACCACTTTGTTCGCTAACTTTTTCATAATTCCTGTATTTGATGAATAATTATTTCAATACTTAAAGGAACCGATTTTTCAGCACCTAAATAATGACGTAAGTCAATGTTTAGGCTAATCAGCCACAGTTGAAAATTATACATGATCCTGCTATTAATCTTACCTAAAAAGCCTTAATGAGTAGTTTTTTATAATTTTTGAAAAATATATTTTACTGTGCAGAAATATTGCACAGTATTGATGGAGGTTTGTATTGTCAAACAAAAAACAATTCTTAAACATATTTTCCTTATTGGAATAAAAAGCTTGCTTAACGGCAAGACGATATATGCCTGTTGTATATAAACCAGGTTCATGTTTCAAAGAAGCATAACAGTGCAGGCGTAGTAACTACCTGTATGCTGTTATTACAAGAGTACATATATCGCCACAACCTGTCGGTCGGGGGTTCGATTCCCTCTCTCATTAGTGGGATAGCTCAGAGGGTAGAGCAACAGACTAGCTGCGGGTTCGAGTCCCGCCCCGGGTGAAACCGGGTAGCTCAATGGGTAGAGCAATACATTGATAATGTATCGTTAAAAAGTACGCCGCTTCCCAAATGGCGACATTCCAATAAAGCCGGGTTTAACATACCGGCAGCAGACTATACCTCCCGGTGAAACATACGGAGGTATAACAACCGGGGCAGCAATGCACCGGTTGGGTTGAGCTGCAGCTATTTTACGGCCTGCAACCGGGTGTTCCGTTTATGGCGGCTTAAATAAATGTATACCCGGTTCCGCTAAAGGATAGCGGTATGTTAAACTGGCTTTATTATTAATTAAGATCAAAAACAAGTAATATGAGAAAGGTAAAAGTAAATGCCTACCAGGCAGGCCTGGTTTTTAAAAATGATGTGTACCAGCGTGTGGTAGGAGAAGGAAATTATTGGTTCTGGAAAAGGGAGAAGGTACAGTTATTTGATATTACCAAACCCTTTGTGGCACCGGTAGAATTGAATATATTATTACAGGATGAGGCTTTGGCAGACATGCTGGATATTATAGAAGTAAAGGACAATGAAATTGCCTTACAGTATGAAAATGGATTATTGAAAGCGGTATTGACTGCCGGACGTTATGCTTACTGGAAATCAGTGATCAACCGTTCCTATATTGTTGCGGATATCAGCCAGCCTGTTATCCCGGATAGTATAGACCGGGCTTTACTGAGCAAAGCCCCTGTAAGCGCCTGGGTACGAAACAGCGAAGTTCAGAGCTTTGAAAAAGCCCTGTTATTTGTGGATGGTAAGTTTATACAGCAACTGGAACCAGGTACTTATTACTGGTGGAAGAACAGTATTTCTATCCAGGTAGGAAAAGTGGATACCCGTCAGCAGCAGCTGGAGATAAACGGCCAGGAAATATTGACCAGGGATAAAGCGGCTTTGCGTATTAATGCATGGGCACAGTATAAAGTAGTGAATATTGAACAGGCTTTGCTGTATAACAAGGAGTATGATAAACAATTATACGTTGCTTTTCAGTTAGCGATGCGGGAGTATATTGCCGGTTATGCTTTTGATGAGTTGCTGGATAAAAAAGAAAGCATTGCCCCGTTCGTAATGGATAAAGTGAAGGCACAGGCAGCACAGTTAGGAGTGGAGGTAAGTGATTTTGGTATCCGTGATATTATATTGCCGGGCGATGTGAAAGACATCATGAGCCAGGTATTGGTGGCTGAGAAAAAAGCCCAGGCCAATAGTATTATGCGACGCGAGGAAACTGCCAGCACCCGTAGCCTGTTAAACACTGCGAAACTGATGGAGGATAATGCCATGTTGTGGAAATTGAAGGAAATGGAATACGTGGAAAAAATTGCCGATAAGATCAGCAATATCAGCGTAAGTGGTAATGGTATGTTGGTAGACCAGTTAAAACAGCTGTTTGTACGCGATAAATAACATCTTACATCCGGCACTATATTAGTGCCGGATGTTTATTATATTATTCCGTACATAGGTGCTTGTAACAACTACTATATGGTTAATTTTAAAAGTAAAGTACGGAAAATGGAAAAGATATTAAAAGAAATAACCGCTCATAAAAAAGTAAAACTGTTATTTGCCTGCGAAACAGGAAGCAGGGCCTGGGGTTTTCCCTCACCTGATAGTGATTATGATGTGCGGTTTATCTATATGCATGAGCGTGATTGGTATTTATCATTAGCGCAGCAAAAGGATACAATAGAACAAATGGATGGCGATTTGGATATAACAGGCTGGGATTTAAAAAAATGCCTGCAATTATTAAAAAGATCAAATGCGCCGTTAATAGAGCGGTTTCAATCGCCCATCGTTTATTATGGAGATGAGCATTTTAAGACCGCTTTCCTGGATTTAATAAAACTATATTATTCTCCGACCGCAGTTTTCTTTCATCACTATTCCCTGGCACAAAAGTTCTGGAATGAATTGCAGGGACAAAAAGAAATAAAACTTAAAAGTTATTTCTACCTGGTACGCTCCTTATTATCCTGTAACTGGATAATACAGGATAATGCGGTATTACCTATGGATATAGAAGGGCTAATGACTAAAATAGACAGTGGCAGGAGAGATGAGCTACGCAGTTTGATAAAACTGAAAGCAACAGTAGGAGAAAAATACCTGCATCGGGCAGATACCAGCCTGAATGAATGGATAAAGGATTTATTTATATTACTGGACAAATCGAAAGACAACCTGGATGTAAACAACCGTGATATACAGGCAATGGATCAATTTTTATTAAAAATGTTGAATAGGTATGCTGACAATTGAACAGGTAAAGGATAATGGCTGGCTAATTTTTGAAGCCGTTGTAGGCAGTAAAGCTTATGGATTAAATACTGCAAGCTCAGATACAGATATAAGAGGGGTATTTGTTTTGCCGAGGGAAGTATTCTATTCCCTGGAGTATACTCCCCAGGTAGCCAATGAAACGAATGATATAGTGTATTATGAATTGAAAAGATTTATTGAGCTGTTGTCAAAGAACAATCCCAATATCATCGAGTTGCTGAATATACCGGATGAATGTGTTTTATACCGGCATGCATTGATGGACCTTGTGGATAAAGATATGTTCCTGTCAAAACTATGCGAACAGACTTTTGCCAATTATGCTTTTACGCAAATAAAGAAGGCATATGGATTAGAGAAAAAGATCGTTAACCCGATGGACGAAGAACGTAAACCGGTGTCCGATTTTTGTTATGTATATGCGGGGAATGAGGCGTACGGACTAAATGATTTTTTAGTAAAACATGATTATGACCAGGAGAAGGCGGGATTAGCCGGAGTAAAACACCTGAAAGATTGTTACAATTTATATTATCATGAAGGCGCAGTATACAAGGGCATCTTTCGAAAAGATGAATCCAATGATGTATGTGTGAGCAATATACCCAAGGGCGAAAAACCGGTGGGGTTATTGTATTTTAACAAAGACGGATATTCTGTTTATTGCAAACAGCACCGGGAGTACTGGGACTGGGTAGCAAAACGGAATGACGCCAGGTATAACAGCACCATGTCACACGGCAAAAACTATGATGCCAAAAATATGATGCATGTCTTCAGGTTATTATTAATGGCCAGAGAAATTGCGACTGAAGGAATTATTAATGTTCGCAGGCATGACCGGGACTTTTTACTGGCAATAAAAAATGGTGAATTTGAATACGACGACTTAGTGGAAAGAGCTACTGCATTAAAAGAAGGTTTGAAAGACGCTTATACTGCCTCAACATTAATAAATGCACCGGATATAGCCTTGGTGAATGATTTACTCATTAAAATGAGAACTACATATTATGATGAATGAGGAGAGCCGGTATTAGGCCGATGTTGAAAAGTCTAAGAATAGCAAAACTCCCTTCCCGGGACTTCCCCGCCAACTTTGATGAGCAGTGAACCGAACCCTGAACGGAGCGTCGCAACATAAGTCCAATCAGGGTACAAAAGCCGGTAAATAAAAAAATATTTATACTGTGCAAAAAGATTGCATAGTATAATAAGAGATTTGTGTTGTTAAAGAAAAATGATATGAGCAAGTTAAAGTTAACAGGAAAGGATTTAAGAAGCATAGGGTACCCGGAAGGGCCGGTGATCAGCGTTGCCATGACGGTAATGCAAAAGCATTATAAACATGAAGCGAAGGAGGATGTGATGGCATTATTACAAAAAATATTGGCCGCACCGGTAGAATATGAAAACGATGCGGTGCTGGGATTAATTGCCGAAAAATTAATACCGAAGAAAGATTTGCTGGATGGCGAAAGCATTTCGCTGAACCAGAGCGGGATACAGTTTAATGTATTCGGACAGGAGCATATTGAAGAAGGAGCGATGCACCAGATGTACCAGGCAGCCAAGCTGCCGGTATCGGTGGCCGGGGCTTTAATGCCCGATGCCCATAGCGGTTATGGCTTACCTATAGGTGGCGTATTAGCTACCGATAATGCGGTTATACCCTATGGCGTGGGCGTGGATATCGGTTGCCGTATGTGTTTGAGCATTTTTGATATTAATCCGAAAGAGCTGACTGATAAGGAATCTTTTTTTGCCAGGGAATTAGGAGAAGCTACTTTATTTGGTAGTGGCGCCCAGTTTGACCGTGCAGCTAACCACGATATCATGGACCATGCATTATTTTATACTTTGCCGTTGCTGAAACACCTGCATGGCCGTGTATGGAAACAACTGGGTACATCCGGTTCCGGTAATCACTTTGCAGAATTTGGTATTATTGAAGTAACTGAAAAAGACGCAGTATTAGGTGTACCTGCCGGCCATTACATAGGGTTTTTAACTCACTCGGGTAGCCGTGCGCTGGGAGCAAATATTGCGAACCATTACACTAAGATTGCCATCAGCAAACGCCGTTTACCACAGGATGCCAAAAACCTGGCTTGGTTGTCATTAGATGAACAGGAAGGTATTGAATACTGGAATGCCATGAACCTGGCAGGTGATTATGCTTCGGCCTGTCACCATGTGATACATGATAAGATTGCAAAACAGTTAGGACGTAAGCCGGTGAAAATGGTGGAGAACCACCACAATTTTGCCTGGAAAGAGATATGGGAAGGACGTGAAGTGATCGTACACCGTAAGGGGGCGACACCTGCAGGCAAAGATGTACTGGGTATTATTCCAGGCTCCATGACCGCTGATGGCTTTATTGTAAAAGGTAAAGGTGAGTCGGCCTCGGTAAACTCCGCATCACACGGTGCCGGACGTAAAATGAGCCGTACCCGTGCTATAGCTTCTGTTACCGATAAGCAGTTTAAAGATGAATTGAAAAAGTTCGGTGTTAAATTGTTAGGTGGCGGATTGGATGAATCACCCTTTGCCTATAAGGATATTAATGTGGTGATGCAATCGCAGACCGCCCTGGTGGATGTGGTTGGAAGATTTACCCCGAAAATTGTAAAGATGGATGGGGCCAAACATAGAAGCTGGGCTAAGAAAGAACGTCCTGATATAGTGGGCGAGTAGTACAAAAGCAGTATACAATAGTATGCTGCTTTTTTTGTATTGTTCTTACTTTATTTACCGCTGGTGTTAATATGCAAAGCATTGTATAAATTAGCAGTAACTAAATAAAGCTGTATGAAAAATATACCGGTTTCTGTTGATGCGTATATACAAAGTTTTCCGAAGGATGTACAGGCCGTTTTACAAACGGTAAGGACCGCTATTCTGGAAGCCGCACCTGAAGCGGAGGAAACGATCAGTTATGCCATGCCTGCCTATAAAACAGGTGCTAAGGCTGTTGTTTATTTTGCCGGTTATAAATCACATGTAGGCTTTTATGCTACACCAACAGGACACTCCGCTTTTGAAAAAAAACTGGCAAAATATAAACAGGGTAAAGGTTCGGTACAGTTTCCGCTAAGTGAGCCTATGCCATTAAAGCTGATCGCTGATATTACTAAGTTTCGTGTAAAAGAGGTAAAAGCACAATTGAAGGACAAAAAGAAATAATAAACCTTGTAAAAGTCAGCAGGGAAATGCATAAGTATTAATTATTGTATATTTGGTTTACCGGATAACCACCACGAGTTGAATAGTTGAAAACAATTTTCTTCACTAAAACCCGTGATATGAAACACAGATTGTTTGTTATGCTCGCCGGCAGCCTATTCCTCTTTAGCTGCAATCCCCGTTATTACATGCCCAACACCCACAATGTCCCCTTACTCACCCGGAAAGGCGAAACTAATATTACAGCCTCCGGTGCCGAAGGACAATATGAGCTGCATGCCGCACATGCCGTTACCAACAGCATCAGTATTATGGCAAACGGCGGTTTATTTAAGCCCGCCGAAATGGATAACGGTGACCGGGGTTCGGGAAATTTTGTTGAATTGGGAGGAGGATATTATAAACCATTCAACAATAACCTGGTGCTGGAAACCTTTGGTGTATTGGGGTTTGGTAGTATGGAAAACCGTTTTCCATCTACGGTGGATGCCAACCCCGGAACAAAAGGTGATATATCTGCCAATATTTTCCGCTATGGCTTGCAGGCTAATTTTGGGTATAAGAGCAAATACTTTGAAGCGGCTGTTTCCGCAAGATTCCTTAATCTTTTATACAATAATATAAAAGGTGACCTGATCTATGGAGGTGAAAACCAGGTAGCTTATTTAAAAGATAATAAAAGCAATTTTTTGTTTGAGCCGGCTTTAACACTAAGGGGCGGCCTGGAAAGATTAAAACTGCAGCTACAGTTTGGCGGATCACTTAACTTAACGAATGACGATTTTTTTCAGGAGAACGCTTTCATTACTTTTGGTATTAATTTTAATATCAGGTAATATATGATTGTAATAAGGAAATGGGTATTGTTGACTGTATTAAGTTTGCATGCCCATTTTTTATTGGCACAAACGGCTTTTACAGTTATTCCTTTAGGCACAAAAGGTGGTAGTGATGAGAGTAACTTATCTGCCTACCTGGTTGCTCCGAAAGGACAACAAAATTTTTTGTGTTTAGATGCAGGTACTGTTTATTATGGGTTGCAGAAAGCTGTCGCTAATAAACAAATAACCGGTACCGGTGCTGCTGCGGTGCTAAAGAATAATATCAAAGGGTATTTTATATCACACGGACACCTGGACCATGTAGCGGGCCTGATCATTAATTCACCGGAAGATACGGCCAAACCCATTTATGCTTTGCCCGAGGTAATAAAGGTATTGCGTGAAAAATACTTTACCTGGGACAACTGGGCTAATTTTACCAATGAGGGCGAACCGCCCCTGTTAAAGAAATACAGTTATAAACGCCTCGACTCTATCGGCGAAACGGATATTGAAGGAACAGAAATGCAGTTAAAGGCATTTGAACTATCACATGTAAATCCACAGAAAAGTACGGCCGCACTTATCAGGCACAAGGAACAGTATATATTGTACCTGGGCGATACAGGTGCTGACCGGGTAGAAAAATCAGATAAGTTATACCAGTTATGGCAAAATATAGCCCCACTGATTGACCAGCGTAAATTAAAAGGTATAATGATAGAAGTATCTTTTCCGGATAGCCAGCCTGAAAACCTTTTATTCGGTCACCTGACGCCGCGCCTGTTAATGCAGGAACTTGGTATACTTGCAAAAATGTGTAAGCGGAGTAATGCTTTAAAAAATTTACCGGTAGTTATTACACACATCAAGCCCAAAGGCAATAATGAGCAAACTATAAAAAGGGAACTACAACAGCAAAACAAGCCGGGTGTTAAATTGATCTACCCGCAACAGGGCAAAGCCTTACAATTCTAAACCTGTTCTTGTTGTAGTTCCCGTTAAATACCTCTATTATACTTTCACCGTTTTCCATTTACCCCTCCTGAATAAAATAAAGGAAGCAATGGTAATTAATGTTTCTGCCACGGGTATAGCGATAAAAACGCCCGTTGGTCCCAGCTTCATGGTCACTGCCATAAAATAGGCAAAGGGGATCTGGAATATCCAGAAGCCGAAAAAATTAACAATGGTGGGTGTCCAGGTATCACCGGCGCCATTAAAGCTGTTAAGCAAAACCATCCCGATGCCATAAAAAATATAGCCAACGCTTACAATG
>CAYUMH010000006.1:60093-89257 GCA_964445775.1 uncultured Terrimonas sp. | reverse complement strand
TGCTCATGGTAGCCCGCATAGAATCGGTAATAACAATTGGCGGCGCTTTTACTTTTGGCGTTGCCGGCTGATCCGGGGCCACACCATTTTGTCCCTTACTATTTGGGTTACGTGGCTGAGGCTCGGAATTCACGGCACGTAAGAACCTGTTCTTGCTATACAACTGCTCAAAGTTCAATTCGGCATTGAAAGTTCGGGTTTGTGTATTGGACAAGGTATTACCCAGTTCACGTGCCAGTAAAGAAGCCGCTAACCAGTTATACGATGTTTTGTATGTAAACCGTCCGGTAGTCCAGTCCAGTAAAGGGAATTTCTCCATTGGCAAACGGTATCCAATGGTCAGGTCCTGCAGGTATTGCGTATTCCGGCCACCTTTAAATAAATTACTTCTTACCGAATCTTTTTTCTCTTTGGTATCAATGCGTCCAAATGGTTCGTCAATACGGGCATAGTTAGTTGCATTGAAGTTGATATTAATAGACTTGGTCAGGTCCCACTGTAAAATATAGTACCGGTCGAAAGTGAAATACTTGTCATAGGTTTCCGGTATTTTATATTTACCACCTCCAATATTACGAGGGCGGATGGCGCCGAACTGGCGGTACACATCGGCCTTAAATGATAATTGTGAAGGCAGGTAATTAAAGTTAAATTCTTTAATAAAAGTGAGCCATTTTGAATTGGATTTGATAAGCCGTTTAAACGGCTCTACAAATTTGGGCTGTATCATATAGTTATAACCCAGGGCGGCACGGGTACGCTCCAGCTCTTCATGCTCAATTAAAGGATTGTACCTGGTGGTATTAATATAAGAGTAACTCACATCAAAGTTGGATAAGCTCCACAATTGTGGCTTTTTACCCGGCTTCAGCATTTTCTTTACATTGGTAAAGTTTACTGTTTTAATGGTGGTTACGTCCTGCGCCTGCGCCTTGATGGAATCGCGGTCAGCCGCATTGGCTGCTCTTAATTTATCGCGGTATTTTATATCCAGGTCAAACGGATCGTACTCCGGTGTGCTTACCATACGGCTGTAGCCCGCATATACCGGTATTTGTAATAAAGCGCTTTTAGGTAATAGTTTGCCGGCATCAATATTAGCTGCCACATCTATATTATATACATCCTCCCGGCTTCTTTCATTCACCCTTTGCTCCAGCGTACCAAAGCCGGCACTCCTCGCCGATCCCGATACGGTGATACGCCCCAGGTCGGCCAGGGTGATGTCCACACGGCCGGTAGCTGCCCAACCACCATCTTCATCTAAGTTGGAGAAACGCAGTTCGTTAAACCAAACCTCGGCACAGGCCGTTTCGAGCTGGGTATTTTCTACGGCCATTAACATGGACCGTACTTCACCCAGGTTAGGATTACCGATGATGGCATAACTACGGCCGGTAGCAGCATCCACTTCTTTATAATAAAGAGAGGCGTTATTACCGCTGCTGTTCCTGGTCATTTTTAATTTGGTCAGTATATTCAGGTCAAAGTCCAGGTTATTCAGTTCCGGCCAGATAGCCAAGCTATCCGTAGATCCAAAGGCTGTTTTCTTCAACGGAATTTTTACTTCATAATAGTTACCCTGTAAGTCACTACCGATCCTGATAACCGCAGAGAGGTCATTATCACGTAATACATCCGCGCCACCAAAGCCACGGCTTTCGGCATGGATAAACATGCGCAGTTTACCATATTGGCGCATGTCCAGGTTCATGTTTTTAAACACGCCCCTTGTTTCACCTTTTGGCAGGTCACATAACTGTACACTTAATGCCTGCTCATTTAAAAACAGTTGTACATTATTATTACTGATCTGTTGTTGCCTGTCCACACCCGGAGGCATTACATATTTTACAGGCTGACGCTGGTCATTTTCTTCCAGGTTAACAGCTAATGTATTAAACTGTGTAGGATCGTTTGTGGGTATATTGGTATAGTTACCGGTAGTATCAATTTTATATTGATATTGACGCCATTGGTTACGCACCAGTTCCAGTTTACCAAAACGCAGTACCACCTGCTCATCGTTAAAGCCGGTCATGAACATACGGATAAAACGGATGGATTTAAAGTCAGGGATATTACCCACTTTACTTTCATAATCTTTAATGGGTATACGGAACAAGTACCATTTTACCATGGAGGTATTACCATTGGCCAGTTGTACCTGTACCTCACGCACATCGGTGATAAAGTTGGTACCCACTGTCATAAAGGGTTTCATATCTACCGAATACTGAAAATACTCTTCGGCCTCATTCAATGTATTGTCACGGTTCAGTTCCTCGGCATCAGGATACTGGGTAAAAGCATTTACAAACTGGCTGTTACCATTGTTAACCGGGGAGTTACCATGCGGGTTGTTTACATTCATGTAACGTTCCAGGATGCCGGCATTGGTAGCATCGTAAGAAGCATCACGGTAAGGTTTAAAGTTATCGTTAGATGGGTCGGCCTGTGCTGCTGCCGCGGCACCAGGAGGCAGACTATTTAAATAAGCGGCAAATTTCACCCGCTCTTCTTCATCCGATAAGCCGTCAAAACCCACGTCCTGGTGTATCCTGTCCGCCTCATCAATATTAAAGGCATTGGTTATCTGCATGGGGTTGGCAGGCACTTTACCCCATACGGTTGTTTCATCAACTTTAGCACCGGGATTATTAGGCGTAGGCAAACCATTTTCATACTGGCGTTTACCATCTTTTAATACATCCTCCGAAATATTACCTAAGTTAAAATACAGTTTACCTCCCGGGCTGGATGGGTTATTAATAAACGGATCCTGCACCCAGTATTCGATATATTCAATATTGTTGGTCTCAAAATCTATCTGGTCAATATTACGCATGATACCACCCCATGCCTGGCTGGGATTTGTTAACCTGTTATTGGCATCAATCCTTCCCGGACGGGTTTCAAAGTTGTAAGGACCTTTGTTACGCGGGTAAAAAGCCAGGTCAAAAGTATTTAACAGGCCCTGGCCAAAATCGAGGCTACGGTTAGGAAATATTTCACGTTGCAATACCTGGCGCACTTCAAATTTTGATAACTCGTTCAGGTCGCTGCGCAATGGATTATTGGGATTACTTTTTTCCTGTAAAACCGGTTCAATATTATACCAGGCCAGTTTTGCACGGTTGTAACCGTAAGCAAGATCATTATTCAACGTTGCTTCGGGGAACATTTGCGGTGTAGAGGCCAATGTCCAGCTGATGATAGGGAAACGCAGGTCAATATTGGCACGGGTACCTTCAAAGTCATCAATAAATATAACGCCACTGCTGCCTTTACCGATCTGTTTGGCATGACCGGGTTTTAAGTAAGCAGCTTCGGCATAACCTGTAATAGAGGACATGGCCTGGCTACTGTAAAAAGGTAGCCTGTTTAACCATTTCGTTAAACGGGGAATATCCTTGCGGTAATCCACATCTAAACCAAACATGGTATTCCTCACCGGGTCCTCGCCATAGGCCTGCTTCACAAAAAACGGCCTTTCACCCAGCCGGGCCATAGTGGCGCCAATGGTCAGGTTTTTATTATGCAGGTAATCCAACCGGACACCTAAAAAGTTTTTTTGCTGTAATCCGAATGTGGCCTGGTTCTCATATTGAATATCCACCGGCACACCGGAGTTTAGAATGGATTGATTGATCACCCGCAGGGTTCCCAGGTCGTAATTGATCTCGTAGTCAATATTCTCCTGCAAAATCTGTCCGCCGGCTGTTACACTTACCGAGCCTTTGGGAATATTAAATCCTAACTGGTATTCACCCACACCACCGCCTACAGAGGAGGTTTTAGAACGGCCTTTGATTTTAAACCTGTTCAGGTTGGCATAGGTTTGTGCTATGGCTTTGATGGTATCGTACAAAGGATAGTACAAATATTTTTGCTGCATGGCCGGTGAGTTGTACACATACTCCAGGTCGCGGCCAAAAGGCTCCAGCACCGGGAAGATGATGCGGCTCATCTGCGAGATCACCGTATAATTTTCAATATAGTCAAACTTGCCATCCGGCTGCGGGTCGTTCTGGTTATTCAGCCGGTCCAGTCTTAGTAAAGAAATAATCGGTTGTCCTTCGTAAGTAGGATCAACATCGGTGGGTGGCAGGTAACGTTTTTCGCCTAAACTCGGCTCTTCGTACAATACATCCAGGGTAAAGTCCTGGCGCTCCAGGTTGCCATACCCTACCGAGTATACGTTTTTCATCATCAGGTCCCAGATAGGCAGGTTGGTACGCTGCGATGTTGCTTTCAACATTTTTAAGAACAGTACTTTCTGTGAAGTAGCGGTAGAATCCGGCGGCACATCCTGCGAAAACTCACCCACCTGCAGGGTTTGACCGTTATAAGAATACTGGAAGGCCACACCTAATACTTCGTCCGGCTGTAAAGGCTGGTTCAATGATAAAAAGCCGATCTGCGGGTTAAAGTAGTAGTCGGTAGGCTGCAGCTTGCGGGCAAAGGTTTTTTCAAACTCCTGTACAGCTGTCATACCCAGGCCCGATAAATAGTTCTGTACATTGGATGAACTCCTGTTGGCCGGGTTAGCAGTAATAGTGCTGTATAGTGAGTTGGCTTTATTGTATGCCCTTACATCGGCACTGCCACCCCAGATTGGATTAAAAGGCGCATTTTCACCCAAGTCCATTAAAGCCACTACGTCACGGGTATCAGTTGTTACACCGGTACGGTTGGTTACCCACACTTCCATCCGTAAAATAATAGCCGGCGATTTTACAATGGGCAGGTCGCTCATGGCATTATTAAAGTTATTACGGAAGTATTGAGAGAGTAAGAAGTGCCTGTTTTCCTCGTATTCATCGGCACGTAAGGAGAAATCCATAGAAGCCGCCCCGCCCTGCAGTTGCATGGACTGGCGCTGCGCCCGCTGGTTGGCCAATACACCGGTTACAAATAATTTACCAAATTGCAACTGGGTACGTACACCAAACAATGAGTTAACACTGGGTATCAGGGTGCCTTTTGAGTTAAAAGCCACATTACCCAGCTGGAATTGTTTAACGATCTCATCGTCCTTACCCAGGTAATTCAGGTTCAGCTGGTTTTCAAACTCAAAATTGGCAGCGGTATTATAATTAATGGGTAAACGCAGTTTATCACCGATATTGGCATCCACCTGGAAACGGGCGTCCATGTCAAAATCGAGACCACCGTTACGCCTTGCCCTTTCCGGTAAAGTTGGGTTATTGATCTTCTGGCCCTGGTAGCCCACCAGCATGTCCACATAACCCGAGGGTTTAATATCAATACGGCCGGTACCTATAAGGCGGTTAAACCATTCGTTTTTGATATTGAAGCGGGGTTTGTAGCCCCGGCGGTTCATATTAGTGAGTAATTGTGATCTTTTACGGAAGTATTCCCTTTCATCCTCCTCGCCCTGCATACGCAGGAATTCATCCATGCTAAAGGTCATGGGCGAACGGTAATACCGGTCACCTATTTTTTCAATGATATAATATTCTTTGGTTACTGGGTCGTACTCAATGGTACGTTTTACAAAAGCGGTATCTTTTAAATCAAAGCTGTTGCGGTAACGGTTATTGTAGGGATCGCCATAGCGGTCGCGTAAAGGGTAAGGTAGGCTGTCGTTTCCTTTGGGTACGGTATCAAAAATATTTTTACCAGGCAAAAAGCCTGCATACGCAAACTGGCAGGTTAACAATATAAAAATTGTAACCACTGTACGAATTATAGGAGCAGTGTTCAAATTCTGGTTGTTGTCTCTCACAATCTAATTAGTTTCCGGAAAAAAAATCTTCTGGGAGGCAATGCTTTAAAATTAGTTTTCACAATTATGGGCGGCTATAACTTATCCTAAATTTTATGGTTCGTTTACGCCTGCTGTAAACACAAAAGTTTAAACTATTAATTGCCGGTATGATGACCAGGTTTACTACTGCCAAACGGAGCGTCCCCGAGTTCCGCACTGCTCGTCGGGGCAGGGCGCAAATGGAACGACCGATCAGGGTACTGCAGCCGGTAATCAAAAGGCTATCTTTAAAACATTGGTCTCAGAGGATACGTAAAACAGCTTTTATCAGGTCTTCCAGGGGTAAATCCGGTGTTTTTGCCTGCACCTTCTGGAGGGCCTGCTCGGCAGCCGGACGGCCTATACCCAAAGTAACCAAAGCATTTAACGCATCCTGGCGCAAAGTATTGTTTTTCACAGGTAAAATATTTGTTTCCACAGGATGCTTTGCCAGCTTGTCTTTGAGCTCCAAAACCACCCTTTCGGCCGTTTTTTTACCTATTCCCTTTACGCTTTCCAGGGTTTTACTATCGCCCGACACAATGGCAGCAATTACCTCGGCCGGTTTCATGTATGACAACATAACCCTGGCAGTAGAGGCCCCGATACCGGAAACACTTACCAGGTGCTGGAACATATCTTTTTCGGCCTGGTCAAAAAAGCCGAATAAAATATGGGCATCCTCCCTGATGAGCAGGTGGGTGAGTAACTGACCTGAAGACAGGCCCTGTATCTGTGAGTAAGTGTTTAAACTTATTTGCAGCTCATAACCCACACCGCCTACGTCCATAATGACCATGGCGGGGGTTTTAACGGCAAATTGTCCTTTTAAAAACGCTATCATGGTTGCGAAATTAAGGTATAAACCGGCTTGGGCGGACAAGTCTTCGCCGGAATAAGATTTTAAGGCGTTGAGCCGTGATAACAACCTGTAGTTCCTGTCCATTCTTTACGCCGGGTCCTCTGCGAGAGACCCGGCTGAGAAGAACCGTGATACTAAAATTTGTATTTTAAGCACTGCTATGCGAAACCTCTGGTTTCGCAGCATATATTCTATCGCTTACAGCGATCTGTGAAAAATTACGCATCAATAAAATATTAACATTTATAATAATATCAAATTATCTATCTTCATTGAGTAGTTTCTAACCCTTTTTATACTGTAAAAAAGAGGGTAGTATTAAACCATTGATTATGTTCGCATCCACCATTTCACAAAGACAACGCATCAGCAGGATGCTATTTTTGCTTATCACCGGTGCAGCCATTTTTGTGCTCCTTTGTAAATCTGTTGATGTTTATAGTTTTGCTCCCCTGGGCGCCATTTTTGAACTGTTATGGCTCCCCTCCCTGGCTGCTTTATTTATTGTACCCTTTATAGCACTGAAGTTCTGGTTCGATGAAAAATTTAAACTCCTTTCCTTTAACCTTTATACCATCCTTATCGCCGCTACGGCCATACTATTTATCGTTTTAAAATAAGTTTCTGCAAAGCTTCCGGACTTGTGCAATATTGTTGTAAACAGCATCGGTAAAATAAAATGAAGGTTTTATTAACCGTTATACTATTTGCAGCATGGCAATTTACAGCCACCTGTAACCTTCTTCAGCAGCAGGTAGTCAAATCAGTTGTCAACAAACTTTTTTATATGAACCCCATCACCAAACGCCCTTCCGGCAGCCCTTTTGTGTTATGCTTACTCCTGACAGGCATTGTTACCCTGTACGCACAAACCGAGTTTGCGCTTATGAAAACAGTGAGTGATAAAAAAACATCAGCTGATCAACAGGATAAGTTGATCCAACAGTTAACGGACTCACTTCATAAAGAGGAATCAGTTCATTACCGTTACCGGTAATGTGGGTATAAAACAAAAGAAATATGCCCGGGAGATACCCGGATGATGAGTGCTGCTATATAATTGTAAAATATTAACCCAGGCCCACGCTCTTTAAAAAGCTTTCCCGGTAAGCATTGCCAATGGGTAAGGCCACCTGGTTAATCACCACATGGCCTTTCTCAATAAAATCAATTTTACTTTTATTGATCAGGTAAGATTTATGGATCCTGATAAACTGTTCAGCCGGTAAAATGGTTTCCAGGTTACGCATACTATCCAGCGTTAACAACTTGCCGCCTGTTGTATGAAACCCAATATAATCCCGCAAAGCTTCCAGGTAATAAATATCGGAGAAATTAACCCTTTTATTACGGTAGGTTGTTTTAACAAAAATATGATCGGCGGGTACAACTGTATTCACCGCTTGTGTATCGGTAATGCGGCTTTTTATTTTATCTACTGCCAGTAAAAAACGTTCATAAGTTACAGGCTTTAATAAAAAATCGGCAATATCCAGTTCAAACCCATCCACCGCGTAATTTGCATAAGCAGTGGTAAAAATTACTTTCACTTTTCTGCCTATCAGCCGGGTGATCTCTATCCCTGTCAGTTCGGGCATTTGTATATCCACAAATAATAAATCCAGTGCATCCTGGGCCACCAGTTGCAGCACTTCCCCGGCTTTGGTAGTACCTGCTACCAGTTGCAAACCCGGTGTCTGCCGGATATAATTGCTGATCAGCTCAACCGATAAAAATTCATCGTCAATTACCGCACAACGTATCATGGATGCATCAGTCATGTACCAGCTTTAGTTTTACGGTGAAATAAATAGGACCATTGATAATTTCCAGCACATGTTTGCCCGGAAACAACAATTCCAGCCGTCTTTGTACATTCTTCAATCCTATGCCGCCGGTCGCATCTTTTTTGCTATTCGCAATTTTATTATGGCAATAAAAAACAGTCTGTTTATCCCCGTTGGTAACAGCCAGTTCCAGTTTATCATCCGGGCCGGACAATTCACCATGCTTAAAAGCATTCTCCACAAAAGGTATCAGCAGTAAGGGAGGCAGGTAAGTATGTTCCATATCCCCTTTTTTTGTAAACACCACGGTGGGCGGCTCGGCATTTTTCAATTGCTGCAGGCCAATATATTTTTCTATATAAGTTACTTCCATCGCTAAAGCAACATCCCTGGTAGAATCATACAACATGTACCGCATAATATCTGAAAAGCCGGTAATGGTTTCCAATGCTTTTGGCGACTGCAGGTAAACCAGCGAATAAATATTATTCAGCGTATTGAACAGGAAATGCGGGTTGATCTGCGATCGCAGGAAAGATAATTCCGACTGGCGGCTTTGCAGTTCCAGCTCTTTCTGCTGCAGCTCCTGGAAATAAGCATAACGGATAAAATAAAAACCAATACCATATACCGTGTACACTATAATGTACAATACATACTGGTTAAAAAAGGTCCGCAACCTCACCGGGTTACGTAATACCGCATGCTCTCCCCGTGATACCAATACTTCAGCTATACCATAACGCATGATAAATACCAGGCTTACACCCGCCAGTATGCCGGTGATACATGCCAGCCATTTTTTAGAGGGATAAAAACGCAGCAACACCATATAAGGCACGGCTGCTGTTAAAAAAGAAAATCCAAGATCAGAGAAACCAATGTTTTTAAAAATGCGTAAGCTAAGGCCCTCCCGTACCAGCACAGGAAAACCAAAAGCTATATGTAACAGCAGGTAATAAACAATAAAACAAAGCGTAAAAAGGAGGAACCTGTTGCGCATACGCAAAACTACAATTCCACAGCAGAATAAACAGGCTTAGATTTTTGTTTGCAGACAGATTTTGCCCGTTTGCAGAAACAAATTGTAAAAAAATCGCCGGGCGGGCAATTTTACAGCCATCAACCACAACACAACAGGTATGAAACATTTGCTACAAAAAGCAGGCTGGGTACTGTTAATCATAAATATGGCGGTACTCTGCCGGTTCATCTTATTTAAAAATGAGCCGGGCACTTTCCAGGTACAACACCGGGCCAATAACAAACTGCAAATGGGTATGAACACCACGCCCTTTGCTTCAATAAACAAAATATACTACAGCAATAAAAGTGCAGCGTATAAATTTAAAAACATTGCCGGCAATGTACTGGGCTTTATGCCAATCGGCTTCTTACTACCCTTCCTTCTCTTTCGTCGCTGGGGTATTATCCTATCCATGTTTGCGGTAACTTTTTTAAGTATGGGTTTCGAATACATACAGCTATATACAGGCTGCGGTGTTTTTGATGTGGATGATATTATATTAAACTCCCTGGGCGGTATAAGCGGCGCCCTGTTCTATGGCATATGCCAGCTCGTACACTACCTTTTTTCCAAAAAACGGGAAATAAACACAGTCCAGTTTACGCAATTGGCATCGCATCAGTAATACTAACAGGGGCTGTCAGCTGCAGTACCACTCCCCGGCTTTGTCCCCGCTTTTCATTTCAAGTCCTCAGCCCTCCTGCGTCGGGCCTGCGGGCTTTCCATTGCAATCGGGCAGCCTTTGGACAGTAGAACAGGCAAAACAAAAAATTTGGTTTATATTATAAACCAGTTTACATTTGTTCTGCATTACTACAAAAAATGAAAATTCTATTCACCTTCATCAGCCTGCTGCTGCTTTCAGGAGCTTCCTATGCCCAGGTAAAAATAACCGGCAACGTAACAGCCAAGGGCAAACCCGTTATCGGGGCAAGCCTTACCTTAAAAGATACTTATGATGGCGGTATTACCGACTCATCCGGTAAATTCAGTTTCACCACCACCGAAAAAGGGAGTTTTGTACTGGAAGTAAGAAGTGTTGGTTATAAAACCACGGAACAAAATATTACCCTGGCAACGGAAAATATCAGCATCAACTTTACCTTAAAGGAAGAAGTAACCGAGTTATCCGCCGTAACCGTTACCGCCGGCTCTTTTGAAGCAAGCGACAGGAAAAGGGCAGCCACCGTACTCACCAACCTCGATGTGGTAACCGTAGGCGGTGCCAATGCCGATATTACGGCCGCAGCCAAAACCTTACCCGGCGCCCAGCAGGTAGGCGAACAGGAAGGCCTGTTTGTACGTGGCGGTGCCGGTTACGAAACCAAACAGTTTATCGATGGTATGCTGGTCAATAACCCCTTTGGTACCAGCGTACCCGATATCGCGTCAAGAGGAAGATTTGCCCCCAACTTATTTAAGGGAACCGTATTCAGCACAGGCGGTTACTCTGCCTTATATGGCCAGGCTTTATCTTCTGCACTCATACTGGAAAGTGTGGACCTGCCCACACGTTCAGAAGCCAGTGCCGCCCTATCCACCGTTTTTGTGGGTGGAGGCTTTCAGCAGGTGGATAAAGCCAAAAAATCCTCCTTTGGTGTCAATGTCGGTTATACCGACCTGTCCGCTTATTTTGCCGTTGTAAAACAAAAACCTGATTACTTTAAAAAACCCCGTTTTTATAATGCCGATGCCAATGCCCGTTTTAAAACAAAAAGAGGCATGGTAAAATATTATACCACTTTCTCGGCCGGCAAAATGGGTTTAAGGCGGCCCAATATTGATGACTTCTCAATTAAAAACGCATTTGGTGTTGACAATACCAACTGGTACAATAACCTTAGCTGGCGCGAAACCCTGAACAATGGCTGGAAAATGCAACTGGGCACCAGTTTCAGCACCAACAGGGATTTAATTAATATGCAGGTAGTAGATGCCAACAACCAACCTACCGTTACCGGGCATAATTATATTGATACCACCAATTTTGCACTGAACAGGCTGGAACAATTATCACAGGTAAAAGCCGTATTTGAAAAAAGACTCACGGGTATTAACATGTTACGCTTTGGCGCCGAACACTGGTACAACTATACGCATGTTAAGTACAATACTATCGACCGCCTGTTAAAAGATAACCTGAGCAGCGTGTTTGCCGAAACAGATCTTCATGCCACCAACGACCTGGCACTTAAACTGGGCGCAAGGTTTGAATACTCATCCATTATACAAAAAGCCAATATAGCGCCCCGTGTATCCATGGCTTATAAAACCGGTAAAGCATCACAGATGAGCTTTGCCTATGGCATCTTTTACCAAAAGCCCGAAAATGATATTTTACAATGGACCCGCGATATTAATTATACCAGGGCTACCCACTATATCCTTAACTGGCAACGCATGACAGACCTGCAAATATTCCGGGTAGAAGCTTTTTACAAAAAATATGATGCGTTGGTAAAAACCTTCCCGGTTATTAATACCGGCGGAAGAGGGTATGCGCAGGGCTTTGAAATATTCTGGCGCGATAAAAAAACAATTAAGGAACTGGATTACTGGATCAGTTATTCCTACCTCGATACCAAAAGAAACTTCTTATACTATCCGCAAAAATTACAACCCAATTTTGCAGCCGATCATACGGCCAGTCTGGTAACCAAAAAGTTTATTATGAAATGGAAAACCGGCTTCAATTTCACTTATACTTTCGCCACCGGCCGACCCTATTACTTTATGCAAAACAACGGCAGCCAATTTGAAATAAAAGACAGTGGCAAAACCATCCCCTATAATAATCTTGGCTTTAGTATGAACTATGTGCCGCAGGCCGGCAATCCCAAGGCCAAAACCTTTGTGGTACTGGTAGCCAGCATTACCAACGTGCTTAATTCACGCCAGGTATTTGGCTATAACTATAATCATGATGGCAGTTATAAACAGGCGATCAATCCGCCGGCACAACGTTTCTTTTTTATCGGCTGCTTTTTAAGCTGGGGTGTTAACCGTACGCAGGATGCCATCAATAACAACTTATAAACCATTATTAAACTATAAAACAACAATCATGAAAACGCTTTCAACTATTTTTACCATCCTTTGCTTATCAGTGGCTGTACTGGCCGGTGCACAAAGCGAAAAGTATATGCAAACCATGGGTACTACCTTACAAGGTTTTGCACAGGCTAAAACAGCCGAAGAAATGACCGCCCTTGGCGCAAAGTTTGAACGAATTGGCGATGCCGAAAAAACACAATGGCTGCCTTATTACTATGCGGGCCTGGTAAAAGCCAGGATGAGTTTATACGGCATGGGCGATAAAGATAAACTAGCCGACGAAGCAGCTGTATTAATTACAAAAGCCGAAGCCTTGAGTAAAGACAACAGTGAAATTTTATGTGTAAAAAGCCTGATCGCCAGTGCCAAACTATTGGTTGACCCCATGAGCCGCTGGCAGGAGTATGGTGAGGTATCTGCCAATCATTTAGCCGCCGCTAAAAAAGCCGACCCCACCAACCCTCGTCCTTATATGCTGGAAGCAAACAGCTTAAAAAATACACCTGAACAATTTGGCGGTGGTTGCAGTACGGCCAAACCACTCGCCGAAAAAGCAATAGCATTATATGAAACATTTAAACCTGCCAGCGCCATTGCTCCTGACTGGGGTAAGGAAAGTGCGGCCCAGGTAGTAAAAGATTGTCAGTAAAAGGCATTTAAACAGCAATCAATATGCAAGATAACAGCAACTTTTCGCCACAGGAAAGTATCCGGTTAATTGAAAGCATGATCAAAGAAGCCCGGAACAAATACAGTGAAAACGGTCACCTGTATTTGTTCTGGGGCTGGGTCATTCTTTTATGCAGCCTGGGGAATTTTATACTGGCCTATTTTCAGTTGTATGATAAACCATATATGATCTGGTGGCTCACCGTTGCCGCCGGTGTATACCAGGCTGTATATGTAGCAAAACATAAAATGAACAGGCCGGCTAAATCCTATACCGATATTTTATACGGTTATATATGGCTCACGTTTGGCATTTTATTATTGCTGGCTATTACCATCACCGCCATAAAGGGCAACTGGGATTTTCTTTATCCGCAGCTACTTGCCTTATACGGCATGCCCGTTTTTTTAAGCGGTGTTATTCTACGTTTTACACCTTTAAAAGCAGGTGCTGTAGCCTGCTGGCTATTGGCTATCACTGCCGGTATCGTCAGTATACAATATCATTTATTATTACTGGTATCGGCCATTATTATTGCATGGTTAATTCCGGGTTATATGCTACAGGCAAAATATAAAAACGAAAACAAATGAAACCAGAACAAGGAATGACAGAGCAGGAAAGCTTTTCCATCATTCAGAAAATGATCAGTGCTGCCAAGCAGGAGCAGAAAGATAATGGCATGGGTTGGATCATATGGGGCTGGATGCTTTTTATTGTAAGCATACTCACCCTGCTTAACCTGGAGTATCAATGGTTCCAGACATTTGTTTTCTGGAATATATTTGGTATAGGCTCCATTGTATTGTTAATAGGCAGTGTGATCAGGAAATATTATGCTAAAAAAAAGAACGAAGTACAAACCTATTATAACGACCTGTTTAAATTATTGAACATAGGTTTTTTTATATGTTTAGCCTTTATTATCATTGCCATTAATAAAGGAGTAGGTATTATATACGGTTATGCCTTACTGGTAAACTTATATGCTTTCTGGATGTTAATTTATGGTGCCGCCGGTAATTTTAAACCATCTGTCATTGCAGCATTTTTAACCTGGATACTGGCTTTTGCCAATTTATTTGTCCGCAGTATTGATATGGTCATGTATATACAGGCAGCCGCAGCATTAATCGGCTATATTATTCCCGGTCATTTAGCAAACAGAGCATATAAACAACAGCAATAGTGTTTAAAGATCTTGATCCCATATTACATTCCCAGCTTCGCCTTGCCGTGATGAGCCTGCTGATAGGTTTAAAGGAGGCGGAGTTTACCTATATCAAAGAAAAAACAAATGCTACTGCGGGTAACCTGAGCGTACAAATACAAAAATTAAAAGATGTCGGTTATATTGCCGTAGAAAAACAGTTCAAAGACAATTACCCCCTTACCACCTGCAAAATCACCCCGGAAGGCATCAAGGCTTTTGAAACCTATGTTAAGGCCTTGCAGCAATACCTGCATGTAAAGTAACTGCTTGTGCGTAGCCTCTTATGCCGACGACAGGAGGCCTCTCCTGCTAACAATACTTTGTACAACGCTGTGATTATATGCTCAACGTTCATCCCTTATTGCCGCACTGTATTCACCATTATACTATCCGGGTGACAGCCCACTACCTCAATGCTATTACTGCCGGGCATTACCGGGCTTATATAGGGAATGCCTAAATTTAATCCACGCAGGATCAAAACACAAGCCACCAGTACAGCAAAATAAGGCACCATTCTCCTGATCCCGGAACGGAAGGCAACGGAAATAAAAGTACCAGCCACCATCAGCACCACCATTAAAGGAATAGTGCCCAATCCAAAGCCCAGCATCACAACCCCACCATTGATAGCGGCACCTGTAGCAATAGCCGAAGCAATAGCCAGGTATACCAGGCCACAGGGAAGTAAACCATTTACAACCCCGGTTAAAAAAAACACAGCTATACGCTGCGGCTTTCTCAATAGCACGAACAGCCTGTTTTTTAACCAACGGTGAAAGGCAGCTATAACCGGGATATTGGTCCGCAGCTTATTACCCCAAAGCAACACCAGCAACAACAACACACCGGTAACAACAGATAATGCCTGCTGGTAACCTACCAATGCAAAAGACTTACCAATAAAACCAAACAATATACCCAGGCTAAAATAAGTAAACACACGCCCCAGGTTATAGGCCATGATAGCCGCCACCTGCTTCCACACCGGTTCTTCTTTCTTTACAGGAAGCGAGAGGGCCAGCGGGCCACACATACCTATGCAGTGAAAACTGCCAATGATGCCGATGGTTAATCCTGTTAAAAAATATACCTGCATAAAAATATTTTAGCTGTCAGCCCTTTAACGGAAGAAAACAGTACGCTCATCATAATAAGCGCTGTCATTGTTCACCCATTTTGCCCGTAATTTATAATACCCCTTTTCAAAAGCTGCCCTGGGCAGGTATTGTACACCCTGCAGGTTCACCCGCACAGGAAAACTGGTATCTTTTGATTTATCGGCATTGCGCAAAAACTCCAATGAGCCTTCAGAGATATTGCCGGTTGCGGTAACCGGTATATGTACCAGTACAAGCCCCCCGGAATCTTTCACGGTAACAGAATCTCCTACCGCCAGCAGGTTTTGCCGGGCATCAATCACTCCCTGGTATTTTAATTCCTTTTCATAATAGTTCGCATCTACCATATCAATGGTTTGTTTGGAAGCCAGGAATACCATGGCCCCGATACCCATAACAAATACACTCAATACCAATATGATCCTGTATTTCCAGCTCATAATAACCGATTAAAATGATGATCAGATAAACGGTCCTAAAAATTTAGACTTAACCGTTTGTATTTTTTTACCGTTACTATACACGCCCACCTGAATAACGGTACTTCTTTCCTTAATAGCGCTCCTTGGTATATCAATAAAAAACGAGGCATCACTCATAGACTCTGCTTCCAGTAGCATATTATGCGTCTGTATCATGCGCACCTGTCCGGGTATGCCCTCCAGCTTTAGTTGAAAAGGAATTTTTTCACGGGTTTTATTAATGAACTTGGCTTCAAATAAATTACTTAAGCTATCAGTACCAATTTCCTGGTATAATTGGCCTTTCACCCTCGACATAGAAATATCAATACTATCCCGGGTAACAATAAGAAAGGTCATTAATATAGTTAACACAGCCAGGATGGCCGTATAGGCCTTCATCTTGCTATTGAACTTAAACTTCCGCTTTTCCGCAATCTCATTTTCCGATGCCAGCCTGATCAGGTTCAGGGGTCTTTTTATCTTCTCCATCACCCCGTTACAGGCATCAATGCAGGCGGTGCAACCCACACATTCCATCTGTACACCATTACGGATGTCAATGCCGGTAGGGCAAACCTGTACACATAATTTACAGTCGATACAATCACCCAATTGTTGTTCTTGATTTTTTATCATTTTACCTCTTGGTTCACCACGGCCGTAATCGTAGGAAACCTGCATGGTGTCTTTATCAAACAACACACCCTGTAAACGACCATACGGGCAAATAGTAGTACATACAATATCTCTTACAAAAGCAAATACCAGGTAAAACAGGCCGGTGAAAAACAATAAACCAAAAAACATCGGCAGGTGATCGGCCAGTGGTTCCCGGATAATTTTAACCACTTCATCCACCCCTACGATATAGGATAAAAAAGTATGTGCTATCAGGAAGGAGATCAAAAAGTAGATCACATGTTTTAATGTTTTTTTTAAGATCTTATCCGTATTCCAGGGACCGTTATTGCGCTTTTTTTGTTTAGCCGGGTTACCTTCAATGGCCCATTCAATAGGGCGGAATAAAAACTCCAGGAACACGGTTTGCGGACATACCCAACCACAGAAAACCCGGCCATATATTACCGTAAACAGCGCAATAAATATGATCAGCGCCACCATGCCCACAGCGAAAATAAAAAAATCGTTAGGCCAGAATATTTTACTGAATAATATAAACCGGCCTTCGGTGAAGTTGAACATCACCAAAGGCATTTTGTTTACTTTAATCAGCGGCAGTGTAAAAAACAGGAGAAAGTAAAACCAGGAGAGGTATTGGCGGTACTGGTACAACCTCCCTTTCGGTTTTAAGGCATATACCCAGTTACGTTTCCCCTTCTCCGAGGTATTACTATGACGGTCCCTGAAGCTGTCTCCCACTTTATCCGGACCAACGGTTTCCTGTATCAGCAATTCGCTCATGATCTTTTATTTTTTCAAAACGGCCACCGCAGGTTGGGCAGCAGTACTATCAACCGGCGCAGCAGCCGGTGCTTCCTCTTTATACAACTCACCCTGTGGCTCTTTTGCACCTGCCGGCTTGGAGCCACCTAAACTTTTAATATAACTACTGATCTGTGCAATTTCAGTGGCCGAGAACACCCCTTTCCAGCTCATCATCCCTTTTTCAACAGCGCCGAATTTGATCACTTTAAATACATCATTAATGCGGCCGCCATGCAACCAATATTCATCTGTAAGATTAGGACCTACTTTACCCTGGCCTTCATGACCATGGCAAACCGCACAGTTATTGGCATATAAAACTTTACCGCTTTCAATATCAGCACCCGATAACATCACCACGGTATTTTCATCTACCAGGTCTTTCTGGTTCTTCATATGCTCGGCAATCCTGATCTTGGCCTGAGCCACTTCCATTTCATATTCCTGTATCTGGTTAGGGGCCGATTCTGCCACATGGTAACGCCATAAATACCCGATACCAAAAACAATTGAAGCAAGGAAAGCGATGGTAAACCATGGCGGAGTGGCATTATCCAGCTCGCGGATGCCATCATAACTATGGCCTACATCCAGCGAAGCTTCCTCTTCAATAGGTTTAAACTTATTGGCCCTTACCCATATCTTTTTAAAGTCTATATTAAACAGGCCTTTTTTGCCTTTACTACGACGTAATTCATCAATACCAGTAAAAAAGCTGATCCATTTTACAAAAAACAGGATGGTGAGTACTTCCAGCGCAATAATGAATAACATGATATTACGCAGCATGGTATTCTCACTTAAATCTATCTTGGCCGATAACACTACTTTGGTTTCTTCCTGCGCCATTCCGTGGAAGGAAAGCAGGCACAGGAACAGGATCATTAATAAAGTTTTAGCGCCGGTATTCTCCTTTTCTTTTTCAGCTGCCTTTCTTTTCCGGTAAATATCCATGGACGAACGCACCGTAAAACCTAATACAGCGATCAGTATAAACAACAGGAAAATAACAAATACCAGTACGGTGTTTACATTCAATTGAAAGCCTGTATCAGGCTGGGCTGTTCCATCTGCAAAGGCATTGCCTGCAGCCAATAACAGCAGCAGCATAACACCGGCCGGCTTAAGAAAAAAGGAAGCAAATTTTTTCATCTTTTTATTGCTTTTATAATTTGATGGTGTGGTATAAAACCAATTGTCCTATACCTGTCAGTTGGTTATTGATCGATCAGTCTAATGGCAGGTTTTCCATTTCTTTAATTGTCCTGTCGCTGGCTTTAAAAGCGTAGATCACTACCAGTACAAACACGGTTGTAAACAACAGCAACGAGATCATGGGATAAACACTTACACCGGTTATTCTTTCGAGGTAATTAATAAACTTCATTACATGTATTTTTTGAGGTAAGGGTTATTTCTTTTCTGCTTTAATGTCTTTACCCATTCTTTGCAGGTAAGCAATCAGGGCTATGATCTCTTTATCGCTGCTGATCTCAATTTTCTCTTTCTTCAGGTTCTCTACTATTCCTTGAGCCTGCGCCTTCAGGTCATCATTCGCTCTGGCTTCATACCCTTCTTCGTAGGGAACACCCAGTTTGCGCATGGCATGTATTTTAGAATTGGTAGTGCTTATATCCAGTGTTTTCCTGAACAACCATGGGTATGGTGGCATTACCGACCCTTCAGCCATAGAAGTAGGATCTAACATGTGATTAAAGTGCCAGCTATCGGGGTATTTACCTCCTATACGGGCCAGATCGGGGCCGGTACGTTTACTACCCCACTGGAACGGGTGATCGTATACAAACTCACCGGCTTTGGAGTATTCGCCATAACGTTCTACTTCATAACGGAAAGGCCTGATCATTTGCGAGTGGCAGTTATAACAGCCTTCTTTGATGTAAATATCTCGTCCCTGTAACTCAAGCGGTGTATAGGGTTTTACGCTGGCAATGGTGGGTACATTTTCCTTTACCAGGAAAGTAGGTATCATTTCTATCAGGCCACCAATGGCTACTACTACCAGGCTAAGACTTAATAACAATAATGGTTTTCTTTCGATGAACGAATGCCAGAAAGCTTTTTTAGGCGCTACATAATTTTTAGCCAGGGCCGGCGCTTCTGCTTCAGTTGAAGCAACAAAACTTCCCTGTTTTGCGGTTTTGTATAAGTTATAGATCATGATGATGACACCCACAAAGAACAGGCTGCCACCTATACCACGGAGAACATAGAACGGAACAATTTCCTGTACCACGTTCATGAACTGGTATTGCAGTTGTCCTTCGGGAGTAAAGGAACTCATCATAAAATAAGAACGGAAAGCCGACCAGTACATAGGTACCGCATATAACACAATACCTAAAGTACCAATAAGGAAATGGGTACCGGCCAGTTTAGTAGAATACAATTTGGTACCATAGAACCGCGGGAATAACCAGTATAACATACCAAAGGTTAAAAAGCCGTTCCAGCCCAAAGCGCCTACGTGTACGTGGGCCACAGTCCAGTCGCTGTAATGCGAAATAGCATTTACATTTTTTAAGGAAAGCATCGGTCCTTCAAAAGTGGCCATACCATAACAGATAACGGCTACTACAAAAAATTTCAAAACAGGATCTTCACGTACTTTATCCCAGGCGCCACGCAGGGTGAATAAACCATTCATCATACCGCCCCAGCTGGGCAGCAATAACATCACCGATAAGGCCACACCTAGCGATTGCGCCCATTCGGGTAAGGCGGTGTACAGCAAGTGGTGAGGACCAGCCCAGATATAAATAAATATTAAACTCCAGAAGTGAACAATACTTAAACGGTAAGAGTAAATAGGACGGTTGGCTGCCTTAGGCAGGAAATAATACATGAGCCCAAGGTAAGGTGTGGTTAAAAAGAAAGCCACCGCGTTATGCCCATACCACCACTGAACCAGCGCATCCTGCACGCCTGCGTACCAGGAATAACTTTTCATAAAAGAAATGGGTAACGCAAATGAATTGACGATATGTAACATAGCCACCGTAACCCAGGAGCCAATAAAAAACCAGATGGCTACATACAAATGCCTTTCCCGCCTGGTAAGTATGGTACCAAACATGTTCACACCAAACGCTACCCAGATCAAAGTAATGGCAATATCAATAGGCCATTCCAGCTCGGCATATTCTTTACCGCTGGTAAAACCGGCCAGTAAGGTAATGGCTGCGGATACAATGATCAACTGCCAGCCCCAGAAATGGATCTTACCCAGCAGGGGGCTCCACATGGGCGTTTTCAATAAGCGTGGTAAGGAATAGTAAACGGCGGTAAAAATACCATTACCCACAAAGGCAAAGATCACCGCATTGGTGTGCAGGGGCCTCGTTCTGCCGAATGTGGTAAACTCCGAACTAAAATTCAATGCCGGGAAGGCCAGCTGAAAGGCCGCCAGTACCCCTACTAACATACCTACTGCTCCCCAGACAATGGTAGCAATAGCAAACAACTTAGGTAACTTGTTGTCGTAAGAAAACTTCTGTAATTCCATACCTTACTTATTTTTTACTGGTTTTGGTGCTTGTTTCATTCTCAAATAATATCCTGTTGGCGGGAGAGTAATCATCCTCATACTGTCCGTCTTTTACACTCCAGATAAGTCCGCCCAGGAAGAAGATGGCGATCAAAAGGCTTACTAATGCGGTGATTATTATTATGCTCATAACAGGACAAAATTTGTTGAAGTTTTGTTAAGGAAGATTACCCGGCGTCATACCCCTATATGATTTTTGTCATGGCATTGTAAAGCGTAATTTCCGCGCCTTCCATTCGCTTAATCCATAAGTAACGAGTATGATGCTGATAGAAGAGGCCGGCATCAGGATGGCCGCGATCACAGGCGCTAACAGCCCCTGCACGGCAAAGTATAAGCCGATAATATTATACAGTATAGAGATGATAAAACTAAAAATGATGATCTGTTTGCCGCTGCGGGCATATTGCATGAACCGGTGAAAGTTGGCAAATACCGATGCTTCCATGATACCGTCCGAAGCAGGCGTAAAATTGTTTTTTTGTTCAGCTACGGCAATGCCCACATTACTTTGTTTCAAAGCACCGGCATCATTGAGCCCGTCCCCCACCATCACTACCTTATGTTTTTTTACTTCCTGCAGGTAACGGATATAGGCCAGTTTATCTTCCGGCGATTGGTTAAACAACAATTCACTATCCTTCCCCAATACCCTGGTTAATGTAGCTGCTTCCGCATCATTATCACCGCTCAGCACAGAAACATGATATTGCTTTTGCAATTGCTGCATCAGGGTGGCAAAACCAAAACGGTAAACACCTTTTACCCGGTAGCAACCCAGTATTTCATTTTCAATCCTGATATAGACACAGGAACTACTACCGCTTACAGGTTCATCCGTTTTTGCTACAAAAGCAGCGCTACCTATTTTAATATAGGTTTCCTGTATCCATCCTTCAATACCGGCCCCGGTATGGTTTTTAAAATCAGTAACCGTAAATATATCCGGCTCAGCGAGGTATTCCAGCACTGCCCGGCTTAGGGGATGGCTGGATTGTGCCAGCAAGGATGCGACCAGTTTTAATTGTTCTTTATTTAATAGAGTGCCTTCATAACTTACGGCCAGTTTATTAGCCTGTGTCAATGTACCGGTCTTATCAAATACAATATGATCAGCTTCGGCCATTTGTTGTATCACGTCGGGGTGGCGCAGGTACAACTTATTCTTACTTAATATGCGCAATACATTCCCGTTGGTAAAAGTGGCCGATAACAATAAAGCACAGGGGCAGGCAATAATAAGCACCGTGGTCAATACATCCCACATGGTCCGGGTTTGCCCCTGCCATAACCAATAGGTGGCCGCTATACCACTGATGATAAAAACAATGATGGTGAAATAATTACTTAACGCATGTATAAAGAAGGATTCTTTTTTCTCACTTTTAAACACATCCTTGTTCCACAAATTGGTAAGGTAACTCTGTGAAGCTTTTTTCACCAGGAGCAATTCCAGTTTTCCGGCGCACTGCTTGCCACCGGCGTATACGATCTCACCTACTTCTTTACTGATCAGCACACTCTCGCCGGTTACAAAACTATAGTCGATAACGGCTTTACCCTTTGAAATAATGGCATCCGCGGGGATCAGTTCATTGCTATACACTTCAATAATATCATTCTCCTGTAGTTGTTCAATAGGCACAGGCACAAACCCATCCCCGGTTTTTACATTCACTGCAACGGGAAAGAAAGATTTAAAATCCCGGTCAAAAGAAAGTGACTGCTGTGTTTTATCCTGCACCCAGCGGCCAATCAACATAAAAAAAACAATACCGCTCATACTATCCAGGTACATATTGCCCTGCAACACAAAAAACTCGTACAGGCTCCTGCCAAAAGTAATGGCAATGGCCAGGGCTATGGGCGCATCAATATTCAGGTACCGGTTCCGGAGGCCCTTCCAGGCACTTACAAAAAATTCGGAAGCACAATAAAACAGCACCGGTAAGGATAAAGCCAGGGTAATATAACGGAAAGCGGTTTCCACATCGGCCTGCATGGTTCTGCCTATAGCAAAATACTCCGGCAGGCTCATCATCATAATATTGGCAAAACAAAACCCCGCAATGGCAATTTTATACAAGCGGGTTTTGTTATAGTGTTTCACCTTTACCCCGCTTATATCCTGTAAACTGATATGCGGCTCATACCCCACGGCAGTAAGCGTTTCCACCACTTTACGGAGGCTGGTACTGCCGTTATCAAAAACAATAAAAGCCTCCTTGCTGTTAAAATTTACCCTCGATGAAACAATACCCGTATTGATCCGGTGCAGGTTTTCCAGCAGCCATAAACAACTGCTGCAATGCATTTGTGGTAAGTAAAATGTAATATGGGTTTGTTTACCGTCGGTATATTGTATTAACTTTTGAGCAATGGCGGCATCATCAAGAAAATTAAACTTATCGGCTCGCACTTTTAATTGCTGCGTCATGCCGGGATGTTCATTCATATCGTAGTAGGCACATAGTTCACTCTGGTTTAAAATCTCGTACACCAGTTTACACCCATCACAGCAAAAGGTTTTATCCTCCAGCCGGATGGTGGTGGTTACACATTTTTCGCCACAGTGATAACAGGTTTCTTTTACGGTATGAATAGCCTCTTTCAAACTGACTGGTATTTTATCGTTACCAATTAATAATCCCTTCCGGTGCAAAACTCTTCTATCCTGTTATTGTAAAAGATGATATGGCAATGTGTGAAACATGATTTTCATCAGGGAAGCGAAAGTTCAAGAGGTTCAAGTGTTCAAAGGTTCAAGAGGTTCAAATGTTTAAAGGCGTATTCAGGCTGTGTGAAATCTGGCTGTGCGAAACTTAGGCTGTGCGAAACTTGCAGTTTCGCACTCATTATTCTATCGCCTCCGGCGATTAAACAGAAATTTTCCTATTAGTTACAGGTGCCTGCCCATGAGTAATACTGCCGGTGAAAGGCTGCCCGATTGCAGCGGCACCGGTGCGGGATGGGGCATGGCCCCTGGGCCGGGGGCTGTGCAGGTACAGCGGAAAGCGGGAACCGAAGCCGGGCGATATTACTACAGCTGATAGCCCCAAATACTTAATATTCATTTCTTTACACAAGTTTTGGGGACAGTTAATTATTGTTCATGCAGCTTACCTTATCTTCGTACCCAAATTTTTAAGACTAACAATATTTTGTTGCATGAGCAGTACTATTAAAGCCGCTATTACTGCGGTTGGAGGCTATGTTCCCGAAGATAAGTTAACCAACTTTGACCTTGAAAAACTGGTTGATACCAATGACGAATGGATCAGGACCCGTACCGGCATTTCTGAACGCCGTATTTTAAAAGGAGAAGGTAAAGGTGTATCGGAGATGATTGTTCCGGCTGTACAGCAGTTATTAGAAAAACGTGGTATTGACCCGCTTGAAATTGACTGTATGATAGTGGGTACCGTTACCCCTGATATGGTATTTCCGGCCACTGCCAATGTGGTATGTAATAAAATAGGTGCTAAAAATGCCTGGGGCTTTGACCTTTCTGCTGCCTGCTCGGGCTTTTTATACTCTCTTACCCTTGGTGCTTCCCTGATAGAAAGCGGCCGCTATAAAAAAGTAGTGGTAGTAGGCGCCGATAAAATGAGCGCCATTATTGATTATACCGACCGTGCCACCTGCATCATCTTTGGTGATGGCGCCGCTGCAGTATTACTGGAACCAAGTGAAGAAGGATTAGGTTTACAGGACAGCATTTTAAAAAGCGATGGCAGCGGTGCAGAATTCCTGCGCATGAAAGCCGGTGGATCTGCCTACCCGGCAACCATTGAAACCGTTACAGCCCGTGAACATTATGCGTTCCAGGAAGGGAAAACGGTTTTCAAATTTGCGGTGAAAGGTATGGCCGATGTAAGTGCCGAATTATTGGAGCGTAATAACCTTACCGGCGATGATATTAACTGGCTGGTGCCGCACCAGGCCAACCTGCGTATTATTGACGCTACTGCCGAACGCATTGGTATGCCAAAGGAAAAAGTAATGATCAACATCGAAAAATTTGGTAATACTACCGCAGCCACCATCCCTTTATGTTTATGGGAATGGGAAAGTAAGCTGAAAAAAGGCGACAATATCGTTCTGGCAGCATTCGGCGGCGGCTTTACCTGGGGTGCTACCTGGTTAAAGTGGGCCTACGACGGAAAGTAATTTTTATAGTATTTAGTATAAAGTATATAGTATGCAGATGCTATATACTTTTTTTATGTCCATACAAGCCAGGTTAAAGAGGTTAAAGAGGTTCAAAGGTTCAAAGGTTTAAAAGTTCAAAAGTTCAATGTTAGGGTTTCTCCTTCTTAATACTCAATACTATATTCTATATACTAATTATAAATCGTCAATTGTCCGTTGAATGAATTTGTTTTATCTTTCCGGTCATTTTTCACCCTCTCAATTTATCTTTCTTGAATACCAATATTTTGCCTTTTGAAGGTTTTAGTTCGGCCTGCGTACATGCCGGCCATACACAGGATCCAAACTATGCTCACTTGGTGCCTATTTATGCCAGCAGCACATTTGTATATGATGATGCGGAACAGGGTATGCGCCGTTTCAGCGGCCAGGAAGACGGGTATATTTATAGCCGATGGGGCAACCCTACTTTCAGGGAAGCAGAACAAAAAATTGCTAACCTGGAATGTTTTGGTCTGCAGGACAAGAATGGACAAGCCTTACAGGCCGAAGGCATTTTACAGGCTTCGGGTATGGCGGCTATTACCACTTTATTACTGGCAACTTTAAAACCTGGTGATAAGATACTGACCCATTTTTCATTGTATGGTGGCACGGAACAGATCATGAAAAATGTTTTACCGCCACTGGGTATCAGTGCGGTTATTGCCGACCTGCGCGACGCATCCATTGCAGCAGGCATCATTAAAAATGATCCGGCCATTAAAATGATCTATATCGAAACCCCGGCCAATCCTACCATTCAGTGTGTGGATATTGAAGTACTGACCAATACCGCAAAAGAGTATGGCCTGATCACCGCCTGCGATAATACATTTGCCACCCCTTACCTGCAACAGCCTTTTAAATATGGGGTGGATTATATTGTACATTCTACCACCAAATTTTTAAACGGTCATGGTACGGCCATCGGCGGTGTATTGCTGGGTACTGATATAGAAAAAATGACCAAACATGTAAGAACCATCGCCAAAACATTAGGTGGCAATGCCAACCCCTTTGATGCGTTTTTACTGATCAATGGAATGAAGACACTTGAATTACGGATGGAGCGTCATTGCAGTAATGCAGGTAAGGTTGCAGAGTTTTTACAACAACATCCTGCTGTAGCAAAAGTGAATTACAATGGTTTAACCAGCCATCCTGATCATGCTACTGCCAAAAAACAAATGCGTCACCCCGGTGCCATGTTAAGCTTTGAATTGAAAAACGGCTTGCAGGGCGGTATTGACTTTATGAACAAATTACAGATGTGTACCCGTACCGTTTCATTAGGCACTTGTGATACCCTGTTATCACATCCCGCATCAATGACCCATTACAGTGTACCGCGTGAAGAAAGAATTAAATATGGTATTACCGACGGCCTGATCCGTATGAGTGTAGGCATTGAAAATGTGAACGATATTTTAAAGGACCTGGAACAGGCGCTGCAATAATATTTACTACAAACCTTAACCATTAATTTACCAGTATGCACAAGCTTATCGTAACAACCATTGGTATTGGACTATTCCACCTGGCGGCCATGGCCCAAAAACCCGCTGATCCCAGGTTAAAAGGACTTGATCTTTTTGCGGAAAAGATCTTAAAGGACTTCCAGGCGCCCGGCGTATCTATTGCCGTGGTAGAAAAAGATAAAGTAGTGTACACAGGTGGTTTTGGTTTCAGGGATGTAGAAAAAAAACTGCCGGTAACAGCCAATACCTTATTTGCTATCGGCTCCTGCACCAAAGCTTTTACCGCATCCATGTTAGGCATGCTGGTAAAAGAGGGGTTGGTAGATTTAGACAAGCCGGTACGTGATTACCTGCCGGAATTAAAGTTTAAGAACGACTATACCAATAAACATATCACCCTGCGTGATATGATGAGCCATCGCAGCGGCCTGCCCCGCCATGATGCGTCCTGGTATGGATCCACAGCCACCCGTAATGAATTACTGGCAAGGATAGAATACCTGGAACCTTCGGCAGAATTAAGAGCGGCCTACCAGTATAATAATTTTATGTTCATGGCCCAGGGTGTGGTGCTGGAGAAGCTCACCGGTAAAAGCTGGGAGCAGAATATGAAAGAACGCATCTTCACCCCTTTAGGCATGACGGTTTCCACTACCTCCATTGCAGATATGGAAAAATCGGGTGACCGTTCATTGGCCTATGCCTTAGAAAACAAAACAAGTAAGGTTATTCCTTATCGTAATATTGATGCTATTGGCCCTGCGGGTTCAATTAACAGCAGTGCCAACGATATGGCCAACTGGCTTATCACCTGGATCAATGGGGGTAAGTTTAAAGGCAAAGAAATCATCCCGCAAAGTTTTGCGGCACAGGCTATCACACCCCAGGTAAATACCGGTGGCGGTGTGCCGGGCAGGATTAACCCGGATATACATTTCAACGCCTACGGTCTGGGTTGGGGAATGGTCAGCTATCGTGGTCATTACCGGGTAGAACACAGCGGTGGTATTGATGGCTTTATCACTACCACAGGCTTTTTCCCTTCTGACAGCATCGGCATTTTTGTAGTGAGCAGCCAGTCCGAAGTAAGCACCTCCATCCGCAATTTTATAGCCGATAAATTATTAAAGCTATCCGATAAAAGCTGGGGCAAAAGCGATCTCGAAGCACGTTTAAAAGCCGACTCTGCCGGCAATACCATCCCTAATACTGACAGCCTTAATAAAAAGCCGGGCACCAGCCCTTCACATCCGTTGAAAGACTATGCCGGTAAATTTGAGAACAAAGGGTATGGTATTGTCACCATCTTTAACGAGAATGATACCACATGGATCGACTATAACGAAGGCGGAAAAAGAGCTACCAGTTATTTAGAACATTATCATTATGATGTATTCCGGATCATGGATGCGAAAAAACCGGGGGAAGTGGTGAAAGATGGTTTTAAAATACAATTCTTCCTCGATGCCATGGGCAATATCGACCATTTTACCGCACCAATGGAGCCCAGCCTTGCCCCTGTTACCTTTACCAAACTGCCACCAAGCATTGAGGTAAGTGAAAGTGAACTGCAAAAATATACAGGCAGTTACGACCTGGAAGGAGCTACTGTTAGCGTTTATATACGTAATAACAAAACCCTGATGGTATTGGTGCCCGGTCAGCCGGATTATGAACTGGCAGCTGCCGGCGAACACCTCTTCAACCTGGTTATTGCAAAAGGTTACAGCGTAAAGTTTGAGGTAAACGATAAAAAAGAAGTAACTGCTTTAAGTTTTATACAACCCAATGGCGTGTTTAAAGCCAACAGAAAAAAATGAGTACTCCCATCATCATCCGGAAAGCGGTAAAGGAAGACTGCCCTGCTATGTTACAACTGGTTCACGAGCTGGCCGAATACGAAAAAGCGCCGGAACAGGTTACTGTTACCCTTGATCATTTTATAGAAAGTGGCTTTGGCCCTAACCCCGTATGGTGGGCCTTTGTAGCCGAAACCGAAGGACGCATTGTGGGCATGGCCCTGTATTATATCCGTTACAGCACCTGGAAAGGACAACGCATGTACCTGGAAGATATTATTGTAAATGAAAACATGCGGGGTAAGGGCATTGGTGCGAAACTGATGGATACGTTAATTGCCGAGTGCAGAGAGAAAAAATTCAGCGGCATGATGTGGCAGGTACTGGACTGGAACGAACCTGCGATCAATTTCTATAAAAAGTACAATGCAAACTTTGACGGAGAGTGGATCAATTGCTCGGTTAATTTTTAGATTTTAGTATTTAGTATATAGTATACAGACTATGCTATAAAAAAATCCTGAAGCTGGTCACCTGGTCTACATACTAAATTTAGATTTTAGTACTTAGTATATAGTATACAGACTATGCTATAAAAAAATCCTGAAGCTGGTCACCTGGTCTAAATACTACATTTAGATTTTAGTATTTAGTATATAGTATACAGAATATGCTATAACAAAATCCTGAAGCTGGTCACCTGGTCTA
>CAYUMH010000006.1:0-59993 GCA_964445775.1 uncultured Terrimonas sp. | reverse complement strand
TATATAGTATACAGAATATGCTATAACAAAATCCTGAAGCTGGTCACCTGGTCTACATACTACATTTAGATTTTAGTATTTAGTATATAGTATACAGAATATGCTATAACAAAATCCTGAAGCTGGTCACCTGGTCTAAATACTAAATACTATATACTACATACTATATACTATCCCTCACTTCTCAAACCACTTCTGCTGATGAGCCAGGCTGATGGCCTGGGCCTTTGAATTGATATGCAGCTTATCGTAAATATTGGCAATATGCTTGCGCACGGTTAACACACTCAGGTCAACGACGGACGCAATATGTTTGGCATCCCAGCCATTGACCATATGTTGTAATATTTCTTTCTCTCTTTGCGTAATAGCCTGCGGTAAGGTGTTTTTGGTTGGACCGGATTCTGTATGATTATCCAGTTGTTGCGCCCTGCCCAGTAATTGTAATGACTTACGGGCTATCGCCGGGCTCATGGGTGCCCCGCCAAATTCAATCACATTCACTACCGACTCATACAGTACCTGTGCCGGCTCGTGTTTTAATAAATAACCCGAAGCCCCCGCTTTGATAGCTTCAAATATTTTTTCATCATCATCAAACACGGTCAGTACAATATAATGAGCAGAGGGATATAAAGCCTTGGCTAAACGGATGGTCTCTACCCCGTCCATCTCCGGCATTTCAAGGTCCATAAAAATAACCTGTGGAATTTTATGATGCGGTAAGCCACGCAGTTCTTCCAGGCACTGATGGCCATTTTCGGCAGTAAATAACAAAGTAAAATCAGGTAATAACTTAATCTTTTGCAGGAAAGTGTTCCTGTTTACTTTATTATCATCAACAAAGGCAATGGTAAAGTTTGTGGCCATACAGTAAAGTTGTGCAATAAGCAGCAATATAACAATACCTAATTTGTAGTATTAAGCATCCGGCCCGGGTGTAATCAGCACCACGGTACCGGCATCTACCCCTGCCAGCCACTTTACCTGCCAGCCTGCCTCATGGGCCCTGTTCTGTATATGCGTCAGGCCATTTCCGCCTTCCGTTTTTTCTACCCGTGTAGCAGGCATGCCTATACCATCATCCGCCACCTGTACTTTCCAGTGTTGCTCAGTTCCTTCTAAAAATACATCTACGTGCCGGGCCTGGCTATGTTTCAGGGCATTCGTTACCGCCTCCTGCACCATCTGGAACAGGTCATAGGCCTGGGCCGGTGAAAATTGCTGATCAAAAACAATATCCTCTGCCACCTGTATCTCCGTATCGGGGAAACTGGGCTGTAACCGGCGGGCAAATACTTTCACCCTGTCACTAATAGCGGTTAAGGATAAAGCATCTTTCTTTAATACCCAAATGGTATCACTTAACTGTGCCACGATGGATAGTGAATTATGCCGCAATTGCTGCATGGCCGTTTTACTTTGTTCATTATCCTGTTCGGTTTTAATAAACTCCAGGTTCGATACCACTGAAGCAGCATAAGCCCCCAGGTTATCATGCAGATCGGTAGCAATTCTTTTCCGTTCATTCTCCTGGGCCTGGGTAACCGCCAGCAGGGATGCATCTTTCTCCCGCTGTATCAGCAACTGCAGTTTGAGCTTTTCCCGCTTTTTATAATTATAAAAACTCATGACCGCTATAATAAAAACAATCAGCAAAAAAGCGAGCAGGCCATAAAATACCAGGTCCTTCCTATACAGGTCCAGCTTTTGCTGTATAATGGTATTCTCTTTCTTCTGTGCTTCATACCTGGCTTCCATCTCCAGCGAAGTCTTGGCAAAATCAGCTTTATAAAACAATTCTTTTGCCAGCAACAACTCCTCCATGGTTTGTACATACAACTGTTGTTGACCGCTTGCTTTATAGGCTTCGGCCAAAGGCTCTAAATACATTACCTGGTATTCGGGTACCGTATCCAGTGCCAGGTATTTTGTACAAATGGAAATGGTTTTATCATACTGTTTGGTCACATTATAAAACCTGGCCAGCCTTTGTATATCATCGGCAAACAAAGTATCAGCACTCACACTGTTGGATAAAGCAATTGATTCCCGCAGGGCTTTTTCCGCCCCTTCATAATTACCTACACCGCTTAAAATATCGGTTTGTATGGATAGTATGGTTTGTAAAAAAGAAAGATTGCCGGTAACCCTGGCATTGGCTAATCCTTTATCTGCGTACCAGGTAGCGGAATCATTTTTCCCCATTTTAAAATAGGCCCTTGCCAGGTTGCCGTATACAATGGGATAGTTATCAAACTTAGGATTACTTTCTGCCAGCCGTGCAGCTTTTAAAAACCAGCTAAGCGATTCACCAGGGCTTTTTTCGGAACGGCGTTTTAATAATCCAACCGAATTATAGGCAATAATGCGATTAGTGGTATCATTATACTTCTCCGCTTCGGCCAATAACCTGTACACATCCACACTGGCTTCATGTAACATGGCATTGGTTGTATACAACCTTAAACGTAATACCAGCCATTTAAAATACGCTTCTCTTTCGGTGCTATTACCCGGGTTAAGCTTTCCCAGGTTTTTATTGATCATTACCAGTGCCGTATCGTTATGCTCTGCCCGCCAGTAGGCCGTTGCTAAAAAATAAGCTACATTCTCTTTATCAGTTTCAGTCCCCACCTCCTGTGCCAGTTGCTGTGCCTGTAAAGCATATTGCATGGCTGTATCAATATGCAGTGAATATTGTTCATTGGCTATCAATTGCAGGATAGATAATAACTGTTTCTTATTAGCAGGTTGTTTTCCCATCTGCTTCCTTAAGCTATCCAGCTTAGGTGTTTGTGCCTGCAGCGTATTGTTGATACAGAACAACAGGCAGATACCCGTAAGTTTTAATAGTTGATTCAGGAAGTGCATAGAGGATTCAGGTAGTTTGATAAAACAAATATAAAGGCCCGTGGCAGCATCCGGAACAGCCTACTACAAATTAAGTATTTATCCGCAGCCCGCATTACAGCAGCTTTACAATGCAAAACATGCATTGCTGACAACTCTAAATCTCTTTTTATGTTCAAAAAAAACCACCTGTACGGCCTGTTGTTAATCATGATCATGGTCGCCTCCTGCTCCAAAAGCGACAAACCTGCACCCGCTGTTACGCAAAATGATATTGCCACCATTGATAACAAAGTCGCCACCTTTATGACCACCTATAATGTACCGGGCGCCTCGCTGGCCATTAGTAAAAATGGTAAACTTGTGTACCGCAAAGGTTATGGCTTTGCCGATAAGGAGACCAACCAGAAAGTAACGGTTAACGATCGTTTCCGCATAGCCAGCGTATCTAAAACCATTACAGCTGTTGCCATTATGAAACTGGTACAGGATGGCAAGCTCACCATCGATCAAAAAGTATTTGGCGTCGGGGCCATACTGGGCAACGAATACGGTACTACACCCTACAGCACCCGTGTAGCCAATATTACCGTTAAAGACCTGCTGCATCATACAACAGGCGGCTGGAACAATGCCTGGCCACAGGACCCTGTTTTTCAGCAACCCGGTGCTACGGCTAAAGAACTGATCACCTGGACACTCAACAACCGCACTTTAACAAATGATCCCGGCACCAGTTTCCAGTACTCCAACTTTGGTTACCTGGTATTAGGACGTATCATTGAAAAGCTCAGCGGCAAAACCTATGAGCAATATGTAAAGGAAAGTATACTTACACCTATACAGGCCAAAAACACCGAAATAGCAGGCAATACACTGGCCGATAGAAAACCCAATGAAGTTAAATACTATGGCCAGGGCAGCGAAGCCACTTATGTATATACTGATCCCTGGAAAAGAAATGATGCACCCAGTGGCTGGATCAGCACCCCTACCGACCTGGTACGTTTACTTACAGCCATTGACAGCAGTGCTACCCGCCCCGATATTTTAAACGGTGCTACGTTAAAACTTATGCGTACGCCCAATACCATCAATAACTATTATGCCTGCGGTATATATGTAGGCGCCGAATCGTGGACACCCAGCAACTGGTATCATTTTGGCAGCCTGCCGGGCACACAGGCACTTATATTCAAAACATCCACCGGCTGGAGTGTGGCCTTTGCCATCAATACCCGTTTTACCAATGCCAATACCAGTCAAAATGCATTCGCCCAAATGCTTATCGATATAGTTACTGATAACAGCATCCAGTGGCAGGACATTGATCAATTCTGATTTTCTCGTGTGTAATAAATAAAACGGCCGCTGTTTTCACAGCGGCCTTCTTTTTTAAAATAATATGCTAATTGATATTAATTCACGCCATTCACTTCCATTGTCTTATCAATCTTCAGTACAAGTCCCTGTAATACTTTACCGGGGCCTGCTTCTGTAAACACCGTAGCGCCGTCGCCAATCATGGACTGTACACTCTGGGTCCAGCGTACGGGGCCTGTCAACTGATCGATCAGGTTCTGTTTTATTTCTTCTTTGTCCAGCACGGCTTTGGCCACCACATTCTGGTAAACTGCACAGGCAGGGGCATGGAAGGTAGTTGACTCAATAGCCTGTTTTAACTCCTCCTTCGCAGGAGCCATCAATGGCGAATGAAAAGCTCCACCTACAGGCAATACCAGGGCTCTTTTAGCACCGGCTGCTTTCATACGCTCGCAGGCAATTTCAATACCTTTCAGCGATCCGCTGATCACCAGCTGACCGGGACAATTATAATTAGCAGGCACCACCACTTCACCGGTTTCTGCCGCTACTTCTTTACATATCTCTTCTACTTTTTCATCGGCCAGGGCCAGTACAGCTGCCATGGTGCTGGGCACCAGTTCGCAGGCTTTTTGCATGGCATTGGCACGGATAGCAACCAGTTGTAAAGCGCTTTCAAAACTCAGGGTACCGTTTGCTACCAGGGCCGAAAATTCGCCCAGTGAGTGACCGGCAACCATATCGGGTTTGGCATTATCAATGGTTTTAAAAGCAATTACGGAATGTAAAAACACAGCAGGCTGTGTTACATCCGTACGTTTCAGGTCTTCTTCGCTCCCGGTAAACATAATATCCGAAATACGAAAGCCCAGGATCTCGTTGGCCTGTTCAAATAACTTCTTGGCAAAAGCACTGTTATCATAATGCTCCTTTCCCATTCCTGAAAACTGTGAACCCTGGCCCGGAAATACATATGCATGTTTCATGCGGTGATATTTTTTTAAGCAGTTGTTTTACTTATGGTGACAAAAAAAGCCTGACCGGAATCTCCTCCAACCAAACTTTATATGAAGTGACAAACCTACGTTTTTTAATGTAAATCTGCCCCTATTAATTTTACAAACTCACTTCTTGTAGAATCTTTATGAAACTCCCCGTCAAAAGCCGATGTGGTGGTTACTGAATTTTGTTTACCAACCCCCCGCATCATCATGCACAGGTGTTTTGCTTCAATTACCACGGCCACACCAATCGGGTTCAGGGTCTCTTTAATCGCATTCATAATATCTACCGTAAGTCGTTCCTGTACCTGCAGGCGGCGGGCATATACATCTACTACCCTGGCTATCTTACTTAATCCTGTTATCCAGCCATTGGGTATATAAGCCACATGTGCTTTGCCAAAAAATGGCAGCATATGATGTTCACACATGCTGAATATCTCTATATCTTTTACAATCACCATCTCGCTTACGTCTTCATGAAACTTGGCCGAGTTAATGATCGCATGCGCATCCTGCTGGTATCCCTGGGTTAAATACTGCATAGCTTTAGCCAGGCGTTCCGGCGTTTTAATCAGCCCTTCCCTTCCGGCATCTTCTCCCAGGTAGCCTAACACCTCTTTATAATTCTTCATCAAACCCTGCGTCACATCCTCATCGTAATGATCTATCTTTTTATATGCCATTGCTTATTGTATTTAATATTTCAGGTCTTATGTTTAAAGTTAGCGTTCAATATTATAGTTACTACTTTAACAAAAATCATCACTCACCATTCCTAATTCATCATTCCTAATTCATAATTCATCATTCATAATTCATCATTCATAATTCTTCACTCATCATCATCCCACCGGGTACTCCACAAAATTCCTCGGCGTTTCATACAACCTTATCTGCAAATCATTCTCCGCGTCAATATGTGGTCTTAATAACCTGTAAATAACAATAGCAATATTCTCTGCTGTCGGGTTCAGGTCTTTAAACTCAACCGTGTCCAGGTTCAGGTTACGGTGATCAAAACGTTCATGAATTTCCCGGTGAATGATCTCGCTTAAAATTTTCAGATCTATCACATAACCGGTAACCGCATCCGGCACACCCGTTACTTTCACTACCAGTTCATAATTATGGCCATGGTAATGCGGATAAGCACATTTACCAAATACCTTATCATTGGTAGCATCATCCCATGCCGGGTTATACAACCTGTGTGCGGCATTAAAATTCTCCTTCCTGTATACAGCCACTTTATTCATCTCGCTCATCCTGGTTTATTGCTTAAAATTTTTATCGTCTTATGTCCGCATCAGCATATGAACAAACTATCACACGGTCAGCCTATTCGCCAAAATACTCCACGTAGATCTTGGGGGTTTCATACAGCTTAATTGCATGTAACTGTATGTTAGCGGGTAAATGCGGAACAAGCTCTTTCCATATACCAATGGCCAGGTTCTCGGTACTGCATAATTTCCCGGCCATAAAATCAACATCCATATTCAGGTTACGGTGGTCCAGTTTTTCAATCACCCTTTCCTGTATGATCGTGCTCAGTCTTTTTACATCAAATACAAAACCTGTATCCTGGTCTGGCTGACCTTTTACCGTAACATATAATTCGTAATTATGTCCATGCCAGTTTTCATTGGCACACTTGCCAAATACCGCTTCATTCTTCGCTTCATCCCAATTGGGGTTGTACAACTTATGAGCAGCATTAAAATGCTCTACCCTTGTTAAATATACCATTATAATAATTTATGCTGCCACCTTGCCGGCGGGCTGCAAAGGTAATACATAAGTTAAAAATGGCAATAAATGCATCTGCGAAAGAAACAGGCTGGCTGTAAAAAAATCACCTTCAAAACCCAGTTTACTAATTGTAAATCAAATAACTATGAAAAAAAGTTAAATACCGGGGCTGCTAATCAACCGGACTCTTTTACAACACTCAAAAAGATAGCTGCATGCGCTAGCTCCACAGGGCCGGCTCACTTACTACCAGGATCAATATAGTTTAAACAAAACAACATGTCGGATGCCGGAACTACCCCCGGTTTATAAGAAAATCACCAGCCATTCTCAATTGCACCCGATATTTGCAACATGCGTATTTTGTTAACTGCAGCCACAGCGGGCGAAATTGCCCCGGTAAAAGAATGGCTCAACCAACATAAAAAACAATTTAAACAACTTAAGGTTAGTATCCACATTACAGGAATAGGCAGTAATGCTACTACTTATTCGCTTACCAAAGAGCTGGTTAAACAGCGGTATTCACTGGTCATCCAGGCAGGTATTGCCGGCAGCTTTACCCCTGATCAGCTGGAAAAGGTTTTTGTAATAAAACAGGACCAGTTTGCCGACCTGGGCGTTTGGGAAGACGCTTCCTTTAAAGATATGTTTGACCTGGCTTTACTAAAACCCAATGAAAAGCCGTTTAAAAAAGGCCGGCTCAATAACCTCTATAAAAATTTATTACAGCTTACCAAACTAAAAGCGGTCAATGCTGTTACTGTTAACGAGATCAGTACAAGGCCCAAACAAATAGAGTGGTACAGGGAACATTTTACGCCCATGCTGGAAAGTATGGAAGGTGCGGCACTACATTATGTTTGCCTGATGGAAAATGTCCCTTTCCTGCAAATACGTTCGGTATCTAATATGGTAGGTGTACGTAATAAAAAGAAATGGAAAATAGGCCCGGCCATTCACAACCTTAATACGGAACTGATCGGCTTGTTACAAACTTTAAGTACAAAACATGAAACTGACATTAGGTTTTAGTCCATGCCCCAACGATACCTTTATTTTTGATGCATTGGTCAATCATAAAATTGACACCCGTGGTTTTGAGTTTGAGACCATACTCGAAGACGTGGAAACCCTCAACGAATATGCGCTGGAAGGCAAACTGGATATTACCAAACTCAGCTTCCCGGCCTTCTTCAAATCATTAGGCAATTATATATTACTGCGCTCAGGCAGCGCCTTGGGTAAAGGTGTGGGACCATTACTGGTTCAGGCCCAAAACAAAACCCTGCAACCGGCCGATGTAGAACAAATGCAGGTAACACTACCGGGCATCAATACCACCGCCAACCTCTTATTCAGCTTTGCCTATCCGGAAGCCCGTCATAAAAACTATGCTTTATTCTCCGATATTGAGAACAGTGTATTACAACACCACAATACCCTGGGCGTAATTATACATGAAAACCGTTTTACCTACCAGGAAAAAGGCTTACACAAAGTAATGGATCTGGGTGAACATTGGGAAAGTAAAATGCATGTGCCTATTCCCCTGGGCGGCATTGCCATTAAAAGGAGTATTGATACTGGTATTACAACAACGATCAACGGTTTAATTAAAGAAAGCCTGGAATATGCTTTTGCCAACTACCCGCAGGTGAGTGATTATGTGAAACAACATGCACAAGCTATGGAAGAGGCGGTTATGCGCAAACATATCGACCTGTATGTAAACCAATACAGTCTTGACCTGGGTACAGATGGCGAACATGCCATACATACCCTATACAAAGTATTTCAACAAACTAATGGACTGGTAATTACTGAAGAAAATATTACTAATCTGGTATTGAAAAAATAAAGGCTATTTTTTATTGCTGACAAAATCCTCCCGCATCGGGCTGAACATATCTATTAATATACCTTCCTGTAAACATACAACACCATGAGGAACATTGGGTGGAATATAAAAAGCATCGCCGGATTTGAGTAACTTTTTATCATCACCTATCTCCACTTCAAATACCCCTTTCTCTATATGTGAGATCTGCGTATGCGGATGATGATGAACGCTTCCCACTGCACCGGTTTCAAAATGCACTTTTACCAGCATCAGTCTTTCGTCCCAGGCCATAACTTTCCGGGTTACCCCTGCACCGGTTTCTTCCCAGCGCATATCGCTATCTACAATAAAATTACTTTTATCCGTCATAAATTTTTTTTTCGGTTAAAGCCCTTGGATTCCGGAAGGAAATAAAGGGAGCGGCCGGGGAATAGTAACGCCTGAAATTGTAAAAACCAGGGTACCGATAATTGTTGCATAACAACTATAATATTGCCGCCGCCAATTGCAATCCTAGTGAAGATACGTATTTTTTCTCCTGAAAAGCCGTAACCGCCCTGATACCACGGATAGCATTGGTAATAAACACTTCATCTGCCGCCAGCAAGCTATCAACTGTACAAACTTTTTCGGTAACATGTGTATTATCCAGTAAATACTGCCGCATAACACCTGCTACACAGCCTTCCGATAAAGGAGGCGTAAAAACCATCCCTTCTTCTATCCAGAAAATATTGGCAATGGCCGTTTCAATAACATGCTGCTGATGATTGAGTATTATACTATCCTGCCATTGCTGTTGAGTAGCATGAATAGCTGCCATGGAGTACAATAAACTATTGGCTGTTTTCAGGTTACTGAAACTGTCAGCGTTTTTATAACCTGCAGTATACAATCCTATCACCAGCGGATGTTGTAATTGCGCCGGTACCAATTCATAGGACTCAATCATAATACCCGCTTCCGGGTTACTGAATATATCACCATTACCCCGGTAAAGTGAAACACGTACCCTGGCCATCTGGTTATGCCCGTTGGCAATACATAATTCCCTGATAGCATCTACCAGCCAGGTTTCACTAAAAAAGGCGGGCATATTATATTGCAGCAGCGAAATACCCTGGTTCAGGCGGTTTATATGGTAATTCAACAAAGCCGGTTTCCCGGAAACCACTTTTATTGTTTCAAATAAACCGTCACCATAACGATAAGCTTTATTATCGGATAATAGTTGCGGTGTATTTGCGGGCATCAGCACATTATTAATATGCACGTATTTCATGCAATGAAAGTATTGTTTTTATACCAACACACCTAAAACAAAACAACCACCTGTTACCAGGTGGTTGTAATTATTTAAGATAGTCTATCCATCTAAGCTTGCGGGATCAAACCGGCTTTCACGGCATACATTACCAGGCCGGCCATTGATTTGGTACCAGTCTTGGTTTTTAATTTATCACGTATTGCTTCTACTGTACGCGGACTAAGATCTACAATATCTGCAATCTCTTTCGTGCTTTTTTCTTCACACATCAATCGTAGGATAGTTACTTCCTTATCAGTAAGACTTACATCCGGCGGAGCAGATGCTTCTACCACACGCTTGGTACGCAAACCACTTAACAAAGCCTTATTGGTCAGGTCGTTAAAATAAAAGTCCTGCTCATATACCTGTTTGATGGCTTCGTAGATCATTTCTGAGCCCGATTCCTTGGTTAAATACGAGTTAGCGCCGATCTCCATCATCTTGGATATTACCGAATGGTCGTTATGCATGGACAACATAATTACCTTAACATCAGGATATAACTTTTTAATTTCGGGAAGTGTGGCCAGGCCATCCATAATGGGCATCTGGATGTCTAATAATACAACATCGGGTTGTATATGTTTTAACAGGTTCAGCAGCTGCATGCCATTTTCGGCCTCGGCTACCATCTGGATATCTTTCCTACTGGATAAAGATGTTTTTACGCCGGTACGAAATAGGGTGTGATCGTCGGCAATAGCTACTTTAATTGCAGTGTTTCCGTCGTTTCTCATTGGGATTAAAAATTGGTTTTACAAAATTGTACTTTTCACAAAAATTGGATTCGTTAAAATTCGACCACAATTTGGAAAAATCCCCCGACATAAACCATAGTAGAAGTACCTGATTTCTACTTTGCGGAAACTACCTATTGACAAATATCAACCAATAGTGGTTTACTCTTAGATTACTGATGAGTATTTTTCCCCGAAAACTACGATACACACAGTAAAAACCATAAAAAATAAATGGAGCAATTGTGCTCTTGTCCACATCGCTATGTGGATATACTTTTGTATCAGAAAGTTGATGAAAGCGATACTTGTTATCCAATATCCAAAGCCGTCCAGAAAAGTTCTTTCCAAATCCAATGAATAAAACCAAAACAGGGACCCGTCAACATCAACTTTCTTATTTTTTAAATATCCGTTTTAAGTCATTATACCTGTAAAGAACCAGTTAAGCCTTCTGATAGGTTGATCCTCAAAGGATTAAAATTTTTTTCGTAACAGTAACAAATGAAACGGTCCTCTTCGGGGGACTTTTTCGTTTTTATCCCCACCCATACATTTCTAAGCCCCGAAATGCTGGCTTTAGCGTTATCCACAAAAAGGAGTTATTACGTTACTGTTTGTTTATCAACAGCAAATATGCGGTGGGAATTAACATGGGGATATCCCCTTAGTTTTTAACAGCCACCATATAAGCATATGGATCGCCCACAGCAAATTTCCTTCGCCCGGGAATAGTATATATGTCTTTTAACTGTAATCCAACCGAAGCGAGAATTTTAGTCATTTCGCTCACTGAGAAAATATAATCCACCGCCTGTTTCACCTCAATGTCCCCTTTAGCAGTAATGATCATCGTTTCTGTGTCCAACCTGGTGGGGAAAAACAAATAGCGGCTCTTGCTTAAAATACGCAATTCTCCAATATCTGTCCAGGTACGGGGATTAAACTGTTTAATGATCGTTTCGGCAAGTGAATAACTATGTATTAACATGGCCCCGCCCGGCTTCAGGTTAGCTGTTACCCTTTTCAGTATAACCAGCAGTTCTTCTTCCGGGAAAAAATTCAGGCTATTACCCATACAAATAGCCAGGTCATATGATTGCGAGGGCTGGTAAGTAAAAATATTGCCTTCAACAGTAGTTACAGGCAGGTTCTCGGCTGCAGCAGTGGCGGCAACTTCATCAGTATAGGCTTTCAGGTTATCAATAGCAGTAACTGCTACTCCCTGGCGGGCAAGTGCCAGCGCATGACGGCCATAACCACACATCATATCCAGCACAACACTATCCTTATTCAGGCCAAAATGATTGATCATGAATTCCACTTCCACCCTCGTCAGTTCAGGTGGGTTTACTTCACGCCAGATATCTTTATAGTGACCATCAAAATAACTATCATTAATATTTGCCATGCCGGTACATTAAAATGAACAGAAAATTACAATAGTAATATGAATTGCCCTTACTTATTCGAGTAGCTTATTGCGCATGGCAAACATCACCAGGCCGGCAATTGTCTTGGCCCCGGCTTTTTGTTTCATATTCTGGCGGATGGTTTCAATAGTGCGGGGACTTAAAAATACCACTTTCGATATCTCTTCGGTGGTTTTATCCTCGGCAATTAACTTTAATATACGCAGTTCCTTTTCTGTAAATTTTACAGGGTTAGGATAAAACTGCCTTACCGTTTTTTTATGCTGTAATTTTAATAATACAGCTTTATTCACCAGCTCGTTAAAGTAAAAATCATCATTCATACAGGTCAGGATGGCCTGGTATATCTCGTCGGGGTCGGTTGTTTTGGTCAGGTAGGCATTGGCCCCCATCTCCATCATTTTGGTGATCATCTCCTGGTCATCGTACATGGTCAGTACGATGATCTTGATAGACTCATATTCTTTCCTGATCAGGCCGATAGCATTGATACCATCAATTTCCGGCATCCTGATATCCATTAATAAAATATCCGGCTCTTTCAACTTCAGCTTATGCATTAAATCTTTGCCATCCTCAGCTTCCCAGAGAATACGTAAATACTCCCGGTCTTTCAGTGACATACGGATACCATCACGAAAAATCTTATGGTCATCGGCAATAGCAACTTTTATTTCCTGAACAGCAGCCATCAAATTTGGTTTTATACAGGCTTTCGCCTGGTAGTTTAGAAGGAAAAAAACAGATGGTCAAACTTACGCTAAAAACCGCAATCTTTTTAGTGTTTTTACGTACTTAAAAAAAACTTGACCTTTTTGTTACTAAAACTTTGCAAATCCCTGCACTCCCCTACCCAAGGGGTTTGTATTTGTTCAACCAGGTGCAATCCCGGGCCAGGTAATTTTTCCTCACAAAAGCAAGTAAAATTTTAATCAGTTAAACCACTTAGTCACACCGTTTCCTTGTTTTTAAACTATAACCTTTGTTTTAAAACAGGAATAATATTGTTTTTCCAGCTTTCAAAATCACCGGCAATAATATGTGCACGGGCCTGTTTTACCAGCCACAGGTAAAAAGCCAGGTTGTGGGTGCTGGCAATGGTCAACCCCAGTATCTCTTTCGATTTTAACAGGTGACGCAAATAAGCTTTACTGTAATAATTACTTATTTCACTGTCCAGCCCATCATCAATGGGTGAATAATCAAACTCCCACTTTTTATTGTCAATATTAATAACGCCCTGTGTAGTAAATAACATGGCATTCCGGCCATTGCGGGTGGGCATCACACAGTCAAACATATCTATGCCCATGCCAATGCATTCCAGGATATTCCAGGGTGTACCTACACCCATCAGGTAACGGGGTTTCTCGGCAGGCAGGTGATCGCAGCACCAGTCACATATCTCGTACATCACCGGCTCAGGCTCACCCACACTTAAACCGCCGATGGCATTACCGGTAGCATTTTTTGAAGCAATGTATTCGCAGGATTGTTTGCGCAGGTCTTTATACATAGCCCCCTGCACAATGGGGAAAAGGTTCTGGGTATAACCATATTTATCAGGCGTGCTGTTAAACCGTTCCACACAACGGTCCAGCCAGCGGTGCGTCAGTTCCAGGCTTTTACGGGCATAACTGTATTCACTGCCGCCAGGAGGGCATTCATCAAAGGCCATAATAATATCGCCGCCAATGGTACGTTGTATATCCATCACCCCCTCCGGCGTAAACAAATGCTTGCTCCCATCAATATGCGACTGGAAGGTCACCCCTTCCTCTTTTATTTTACGGGTACCGGCCAGTGAAAACACCTGGTAACCACCGCTATCAGTAAGGATGGGTTTATGCCAGCCATTAAATTGATGAAGTCCGCCTGCTTTTTCCAATACTTCCAGGCCGGGACGCAGGTATAAATGATAGGTATTGCCTAAAATGATCTGGGCTTTTACATCACTGTTTAATAGTTGCTGGCTCACCGCCTTTACACTTCCCACTGTACCCACAGGCATAAAAATGGGGGTTTCTATCTGCCCGTGATCTGTAGTTATTAATCCCGCCCGGGCTTTGGAGCCGGTATCATTATGTTGTAACTGAAAGCTTAATGCCGCCATGAAATCTGTCCTTTATTGATTAACTGTTGCCTGCCACACCTGCCGGTAATGAAATACCGGGAGAATCTTCTTACCTTCCTCCCTCTACAGAATAACAAGAAGCCATGGTGTAGCAGTACTGCAGCCCCATTACCAGGAAATAGCTGCAAATCGGCGGCAAGTTAAGTACTTAGCGTAAACTTCAAATAATAAACTGCATTATCTTTGCCCACTTATGCCACTAATTCATTGGGAAAACATCCTTTTCTACCTGCTTATTGCGACCACCGTTGTGCAGTTGTTTTACTATTTATACTTTTTCGCCCGTTTATCTTTTTTTAAATCGGCGCAAAAAACACAATCGCAAACCCACCCTGTATCGGTTATTGTATGCGCCCGCGATGAGGATGAAAACCTGGCCCGTAACCTGCCCGGTTTATTGGTACAGCAATATCATACCAGCTACGAAGTGGTAGTAGTGAACGACAACTCACTGGATGACTCCAAGTATATTTTAGAAGAGCTGCGTAAAACCTTTAAAAACCTGCATATTGTAGAACTGACCCAGGAAGCCAAACTGATAGCAGGTAAAAAATACCCCTTATCCATTGGTATCCGCGAGGCCAAACACGAAGTTTTATTACTGACAGATGCCGATTGTGTACCGGCTACAGAAAACTGGATAGAGAAAATGCAGGATGGTTATACCAATGGTATTGATCTGGTGATTGGTTATGGCGCATATCATAAGCTACCGGGTTTATTAAACAAACTTATCCGTTTTGAAACCGTACATTCCGCCATACAATATTTCTCCTATGCACTGGCCGGTTTGCCTTATATGGGTGTTGGTCGTAATTTGTCATACAAAAAAAGTTTGTTTTTAAATAACAAAGGCTTCTCTTCTATTAACCATTTACCCGGAGGCGATGATGACCTGTTTATTAATAAAGTAGCCACAAAGCATAATACAGCGATCATTTTTGATGCGGAGGCCAGTACTTTATCGATACCCAAAAAAACATGGAAAGAATGGCGTAAACAAAAACGCCGTCATTATACCACTGCAAAATATTATAAACCCGTGCATAAATTCCTGTTAAGCCTTTATGCCGGCAGCCAGTTTATTTTCTACCCCTTAGCTGCAGCTACTGCCATCTGGTTTGACTGGCGCATTGCGGCCGGTATTATCGGATTACGTTTTATTACCCAATTGTTTGTTTTTTACAAACCATTGAAAAAACTGGGCGAGCGTGACCTGTTTGGCTGGTTATTATTTTTTGATCTCTGGTTATTCTTTTACTACCTGCTTTTTGCGCCTTCGCTTTTCAGAAAAGCAAAAAAAACATGGTAAATCAAAGTTCAAGAAGTGTAAGGTTCAAAAGTTCAACCCTGAATAATATTGATTGGATAATTACTAACCATGAACGATTAACCATCAACTATTAACTAAATTCGCTGCATGGAAATTGTTACCAAATACTTTACAGAGTTTACCCAAAAACAGTTGCAGCAACTGCAGCAATTACAGGTTTTATATACCGACTGGAACGAAAAAATAAATGTTATTTCCAGGAAGGACATTGACAGCCTGTATGAAAAACATGTATTACACTCTTTAAGTATTGCCGCAATTTTTGAATTTAACGATGGCGCCAAGATCCTGGACCTTGGTACAGGCGGTGGTTTTCCGGGTATACCCCTGGCTATTTTTTTCCCGGAAGTACATTTTCACCTGGTAGATAGTATTGCCAAAAAGCTAAAAGTAGTACAGGCCATTGCCGATGAACTTGGCCTGACCAATGTAACTACCCAGCATACCCGTGTAGAGGATATTAAAAACAGGAAATTTGATTATGTTGTTTCGCGGGCAGTTGCCCCTTTAAAAGACCTGTGGCAATGGTGCCGGCCTTTAATTGTTACCCAACCCGCCCAGACACTTAACCATGCACCGGGTTTAATTTGCCTGAAAGGGGGCGATTTGAACCTGGAAATACAGGAAAGCGGCACCAAACCCAAAGTAATAGACATAACAGGCTTATACTCAGAAGATTACTTTAAAGAAAAGTATATTATTTACGTTACCCGTTAAGATTTTACCCACAAAACATATTAAATAACTACCACTTTGTGGTATTGTTCGTAAATCCGCAAAACAAGAACTTTGCAGTATGAGCGATATTAAGGTATGTATAGTAGATGATAATAGTCAATTAAGGAACACCTTAAAAGATATTATTGAAATGTCTGACGGTTATGTTTGCATTGGTACTTTGGCTACTGCCGAAGAAGCGGTAACAGAAATTCCTACCCTACGCCCCGATGTGGTTTTAATGGATATTAACCTGGGTAGTACAGAAAGTGGTATTGATTGTGTGCGGGTATTAAAACCATTGCTGGCCAATACCAATTTTATGATGTGTACGGTATACGAGGAGGATGAAAAGATCTTCGAAGCTTTAAGTGCCGGCGCCAGCGGTTATATCCTAAAAAAAACAAGCCCTTTTTTACTACTAAACGCCATTAAAGAATTGTATGAAGGCGGTGCACCCATGAGCAGCCAGATAGCCCGTAAAGTAGTAGCCGCATTTCAAAACCAGCCACCCGTAAATACGGAAACCGAGCAGGAAATTAATAAACTAACGGTTCGGGAAAAAGAAATACTGGAATGGCTTTCAAAGGGGTTAAGCTATAAGGAAATCGCCTCATCCATTTTTTTAAGCCCCGAAACAGTGCGCAAACACGTATACCATATTTACGAAAAGCTGCACGTAAACAACCGGGTGGAAGCAGTTAATAAATATTACGGTCGTTAAGTAAAATGTCCAGTTTAGTTAACATTTATCAACCAGAGGCATCTTAAATAACCATTATTCACACAACAGATCGCTTTTGAACTTAAAAATACCACTTTTGTGGTATTGCCAGTAAAGCAAAACCAACCTACTTTAGCAGTGTTGTTTCAGCCCCTATCCAAAGTTATTTAGCAGTTAACCATTAATCACAGCATGCACTTTATCCATTTATTATAGGGGTTCTAATCAAATACCACAAAAGGCTACCCTCCGGTAGCCTTTTGCCATTATAGCTGTTATTGCTGATAACTTAAGGACGTTTTAATTCCAGCTTATTATTCTTTCTTTCTATATCTGCCAGTCGCTGTGACGGGTCAATTTCGGCAACGGCAATATCAATTAACCGTCTGTCCAACTGAATGGTATAGGTCCCGTTTGTCCATTTCCAGGCAGGGTATACTTTACGTTTTATTGCTGCATCCTCATTAGGTTTCTGACCATACATCAGGTCCAGCGGAATATAATGCAACTCTTTGGCTCCGTCGGCATATGTCACTTCCACATCAATGGGCATGGGCATTAACCCGTCACGACGCAGGCGTATATTGGTCTTGCCACCCTCTTCCCATAAACTGTCAAATGCATAATCGATCTTTTTAGTACTGTTCACCCAATAATCTTTATACCAGTCCAGCTCAATACCGCTTTGCACTTCGCTTAAACGGATAAAGTCATTTACATTGGGGTGTTTAAACTTCCAGGTATTGTAATAGGCAAGCAATATCTTATCCCGCACATCGGCCCCTACTATATAACCCAGTTGCTCCAAAAACACAGCGCCTTTAGAGTAGGATGCGCTTGAATAAGCCCTGTTGGTATTATAATGATCGGCGTGCGTCATCAGGGGTTCTTCCAGACCGCCTTTTGCCAAACTGAAATACCCGTCATAATCGCTTTTGTAAATAAAGCCGGTTTTACCGCTTAAAAAAGCGGCAGCCCTTGTATCGGCATAACTGGTAAAGCCTTCATCCATCCAGGGATATTGTGCTTCATCCGTAGCCAGTACGCCCTGGTACCAGTTGTGCATCCATTCGTGTAACCAGGCTCCGGGACTGGCCAGCAAAGTAGCCATGGGGTACTCCATACCACCATCACCACCATGTATGAACGAATATTGTTTATAACTGTAAGCGCCAAAAGTTTTGGTAATAAAAGGATATACTTTCTCTGCATCATCCAATATCTTTTCCCAGGTGGCCGGGTTACCGGTTTGCGGACGGTATAATAAATGCAAGGTAACATCATCGCCAACCTTACGGGTCAGGTGTTTAAAATCAGGATCTGCCGCCCACATAAAATCATGTACATTGGGCGCATTGAATTTCCAGGTCAGCTTTTTACCGGCAGGTTGTGCCACTTTGGTTCCTTCTTTTTCATAACCATACCCTATCTGTGCGGCATTCTGTAAATAACCGGTTCCGCCCAGTATATAATTTTTATCAATGGTGATATTCACATCAAAATCGCCCCATACACCATAAAACTCCCTGCCAACATATGGATTGGGGTGCCAGCCGTCATAGTCATACTCACTCATTTTTGGATACCACTGGCTCATGGAATAACGTACACCTGTGCCGGGATTATCTCTTCCGCTGCGACGTATCTGTAAGGGCACCTGTGCCTCAAAGTTCATATCAAAAACCACTTTACTTTTAGGTGGTATTGGCTTGCTTAAGGTAACCTCCAGTATGGTTTCATGCATTTCATATTGCTGTGCCACCCCGTTCATGGTTAAAGAAATAATTTTCTGGTAGCCTATTTCATCCGGTTTCAGGTTCGCTATCCTGTCCTTCACACGGGCATCCCAGTCAACACCACGGCCTACCGCAATTGTTCCCTGCCGGCGGCTCCTGTTATCCATCATACTGCCGGGCTGAAATGCATTCCAGTACAAATGATAAAACACTCTTTTCAGGGTATCCGGTGAATTGTTCCAGTACTCCAGTTTTTGCTTTCCTGTAAAACGGTTCGTTTCTACATTTACATCAATATCCATGGTGTATTTTACTTTCTGCTGCCACCGGTCGGGCTGTGCAACAGCAACACCACATAGCGCGGTAAATACCAATACGCCCATTGCTTTTATCATATGCCTTGTTTTAACTATACAAAATCCGAAAATACAAAATTAAGTCTCTATATGCCCACAAATTATGTTAATACGTTGAACAGGGTAATTATCCCAATGCTTTAGGTAGCAAAACTTCATTAAAGGGGTTGTTAGCAACGAAAACTCCGACCCCAATGGTTCTTCACCCGGCCTTATTCTTTCTGTTTTTTGCGGGGTATTTACACAAAACCAGGTAGCCCTTAAATAGTAGCATATCAGTTACCAGCAAAAGGCTGTTACTCCTGATATGTGTTTGTAAGAGAACGATTATCACCTGTAAAGAAAATACAATGCCTGCCGGAAAGCCTGTTTTTTATGTTTATAAAAGCGGGCCTTATATTATAAATAATAGCTATTACCTCCGGCTTTAGCCGGAGAAGCGAGCGCTTCGAAATTGGCTTTAGCCTAATTATACCTTCAACAAACCGGCCGCAATTCCAAACCGTTTTTTAACTTTAAACCACTAACACCAGTCGCATTTTAAAACTAACCTGTCATGCCATTTATAAAAGTCTATATCCATTTTGTATGGAGTACCAAAAACAGGGTTCCCTTTTTAAATACCCCGGAACTCAGAATGAATACCTGGAAACATATGCGCGAAAATGCAAGACTTAAAGGGATTTTTATAGATACGATTAACGGGTATGCAGACCATTGTCATTGTTTGGTTTCACTGGGCACCGAACAAAATATAAGAACAATCATGCAACTTATAAAAGGAGAATCCTCTTACTGGATCAATAAAAATAAACTTACCGGGCAAAAATTTGAATGGCAGGATGAGTACTATGCCATTTCCGTTTCGGAATCAATAGTAGATAAAGTAAGGCATTATATTGTTAACCAGGAAATACACCACACACAAAAAACCTTTCAGCAGGAATATGATGAGCTAATAAAAAAATTTAACTTCTGATATAGCCTGCTAATTGGGCTAAAGCCGATATATCTTATAACAATAGCGGCCAGCTTAAGCTGGCCGCTATTAAAAAATCTTTTATACCCGATGTAAAACGGATGATCACACTACCCCTTCCAAAACAATCACTATTTCGCCTTTTACCGTTTTGGCAGCAAAATAGTCATGTACTTCCTGTAAAGTGCCGCGTTTGTTCTCTTCGAACATTTTAGTGAGCTCGCGGCTTACACTTACCCTGCGTTCGGCACCAAAGTATTCAATAAAATCAAGCAGGGTTTTTACCAGGCGCATCGGCGATTCGTAAAAGATCATCGTTCTTTCTTCGGCCTGTAATTGTTTTAATAAGGTCTGGCGCCCTTTTTTAACGGGAATAAATCCTTCAAACACAAACCGGTTGGTGGGTATGCCACTGTTCACCAGGGCCGGTACAAAAGCCGTGGCGCCGGGTAAACATTCAACAGCAATACCAGCTTTTACACATTCCCTTACCAGCAAAAAAGCAGGATCCGAAATACCGGGTGTGCCGGCATCGGTAACCATGGCCATGGTTTTTCCTTCTGCCAGCTGGCTTACCAGGTGCTGTAATACTTTATGTTCGTTATGCTGGTGATAAGGAGTGATAGGCTTATTAACCTGGTAATGTTTTAACAGGTGCGAACTGGTGCGGGTATCTTCGGCCAATACAAGATCAACCTGTTGCAATATTTCCAGGGCACGGAAGGTAAGGTCCTTCAGGTTCCCGATAGGCGTGGGTACCAGGTATAAACGTCCCTGAGATGATTGATGATTTGTTTCCAACACGCGTATTATTGGTTAACGGGTTATTCGTTAATAGTTATTTGTTAACAGTACCTACCATTTAATATGGTGTCTTCCTGATATTACCTGCTTTACAACTACCCCTTTGGTATGGCACACTGCTCAATAGCGCTGTAACAGTACAAGTGAGTGACACAACAAAAGTCCAATCAAGGGTGGGACGTTGGTAACAAAAAACAATAATCCTGACCAGCATTCAAAGCTCCATCAGGAACTGGGCTTACCAGCAGGAATGCAGCCGGTACCCTGAAAAAATAAACCGGAGAACCAGGCAGTTTTATTGCTTAGTACCCCGGTTATTTATCTGTTCAATTATATTACTGTTGCTTCAAAATACTCCATTACCGGATTGGCCAGTAATTTTTTGCTGGCTTCTTCGGCAATAGCTTTGGCTTCTTCGGGAGAAGCGGCATCGATCTGTAACGTAATGTTTCTTCCAATACGTACATCTTCAACACTTTGTAAGCCCAGGTTTTTTAAACCGCCAATTACGGCTTTACCCTGAGGATCTAATAATTCTTTAAGGGGCATTACTTTAACTTCCACCGAATATGTCATGCTAAACTATTTTTGAACGCCAAAGATAAGAGTATGTAGGCGATTATTACAAGCGGAATTGCTAACCAGCCGGTGAATATTCCGGCTGCCACAGCAACGGCCAGCAAAACAACTTTAGGAATATTATTTTTAAAAGAGAAGTCTTTAAACTTAAGGCTCAGCAGAGGCAGGGTGCTCACCGTAATAACGGTGGTAAACAGGATGATGGCATATAGTACCCATTTATTTTGTAACAGGGTAACCGCGGCATCTATATTACCATGCCAGTAGATCAGGGGCAGTGATGCGATCAGCAGGCCTCCGGCCGGCGCCGGTAGCCCTTTAAAGTAATATTTTTGATCGGTATCAATATTAAACCGGGCCAAACGCCAGGCGGCCGCCACCGGTAACAATAATGCCGGCAACAACCATAGTACCGAACTATCCAGGCCATCCGGCTCAGCGGCAATTGCCAGTCTTAAAAACTGGTACATGATCATACCGGGCGCTACACCAAAACTTACCACATCGGCAAGCGAGTCCAGTTGTTTACCCATTTCCGAATCGGCACGCAGCAACCTGGCCAGGAAACCATCCAGGAAATCGACCACGGCTGCCAAACCTATAAATACAGATGCCAGCGCTATACTCTCAGGAATTCTTAAAAACTGCTGCCCGTTCTGCGGATCACTATAAATAATAAACCCGTTTTGTAAGGTAACAATAATGGCTATACAGCCAAATACCAGATTAAGCAGCGTAAAATAATTGGGGACCTGTTTCATGTAGCGTGGCGATGGTTAAATATTTTATTTTCTTTTCATTAAAGTTTCAATCTCCTCGGCGGTAATCGGTATATTCTTCATCAGGTCTTTATTACCGGTTTTGGTGATCCAGAAATTATTTTCAATACGTACCCCCATTTGCTCTTCCTCAATATAAATACCCGGCTCTATGGTAAATACCATACCTGGTTTAATGGGTTCTGTTTTAGTACCCAGGTCATGCACATCTATACCCAGGTGGTGCGATATACCATGGTATAAATATTTGCGGTAAGCACGGTTAGCCGGATCTTCATTCTTCACATCGGCCTTGGTTAACAAACCAATTTTAATGAATTGTTTGGTTGCTTCCTCACCTACCTTATCGGTATAATTATTTATGCTGATACCCGGCTTTAAAATGCCTTTGCAATAATTATGAATGGCCAGGCAGGCATTGTACACTTCTTTCTGGCGTTTGGTAAACCTGCCGTTTACAGGTACCGTACGGGTAAGGTCGGCACAATAACCACCATACTCCGCTCCAAAATCCATCAGTACCAGTTCACCGTCCTTACACTCCTGGTTATTGAACACATAATGTAAGGTCCTGGCCCTGTCGCCACTGGCTAATATACTGCTGTAAGCCGGTCCGCTGCTGCGTTGCATCAGGAAGGAATGATAGATCTCCGCTTCAATTTCATACTCCATTACGCCGGGTTTAATAAATTGTAACAAACGGCGGAAAGTATTATCCGTAATATCAATGGCCTGCTGCAGTACCGCTACTTCTTCAGCCGTTTTAATGGCACGTAATTCTTTGGTAATTTTTGCAGCACGCAGGTAATTATGTAAAGGATAACGGCTTTTCATTTCCTGTATAAAACGGTAATCCCTTGTCTGTAACAAAGAACCCTTCCTGTCGTTCTCATTACTATCCAGGTAAATATTATCGGCCAGGTGTATCCACGGTTGTAACAAACCTTCTAAAGCATCGGCCCATACAATGGTGGTAATACCACTGATGGCAGTTGCTTCATTTGTTCTTAACCGTTTACCATCCCATTTTTCTTTTAACTCGTTAGGCCTTACCAATACCAGTACCTCGCGGTATTTCGGATCAGGATTATCGGGGAACAGTATTACCATCGAATCTTCCTGGATTACACCGCTTAACCAATACAGGTTACTGTTTTGTTTAAATTTATAAAGAGCATCACCATTACTGGGCACTTCATCATTACTTAAAAAAATAGCAATGCTATTTTTTTCCATTTTACTACTGAATCTTTTTCTGTTCTGGGTAAACAACTTTGAATCTATGGGTAAGTTTCTCATTACTACTATTTTAAAAAGAGGTTAAAGATAAACAGGCTTATTCAATTGACAATGCAAGCTAAGCGTTAAGCGGTTAAATGATAACAAATTTGATAAGCAAAACGTTTTTATACCCCAATCAGTAAATAAACGATTGGTTTGGGTTAAAATATATTTACTGCCCGCACTGCCCGTTGAAAAAGCTAATTAAGTACAACTTTTTTCTCAACTATAAACTTTATAAATTAAAGCCCAGAAAATTACGTTTTCACAAATATGGTACAATAAATGGCACCATTTTTAAATAATAACTAAAAATATAACAAAAAATCAATTATTTATCTAATGTGTACCACTAACACTTGTTCGTTACTTCTCAAATCTTTCTGTAGTTTTGCCACTTAACAAACTTGCTAGTATTATGTCATACCCGACGATTGTTTTGCCTGTACAGGCGCTTGTAAAACTTGGATTACAAAACACCCCCAATGTACATTATCAATTAACAGCTGAGGAATTAATACAGGACACTTTAAGAACAGGTGAAGGTGTATTAAACGACACCGGCGCCCTGGTAATACAAACCGGCGAATTTACCGGCCGCTCTCCAAAAGATAAGTTTATTGTTAAAGACGCCATCACTGCCGATACCGTGAACTGGAACGATTTTAATATCGCCATTGATGAAAAATATTATGATATCATTTATAAAAAAATAATACAGCATTTAGATACCCTGCCCGAAATGTGGGTACGTGATTGTTATGCCTGTGCCGATAAAAGATACCAGACCAATATCAGGGTAGTAAATGAAAAGCCCTGGAACAACCTGTTTGCCTATAACATGTTTTTACGCCCTACGGAGGCCGAGCTTGAAAACTTTACGCCCGACTGGCAAATTCTCTCAGCGCCATCCTTAAAACTAAACCCTGAAGAATGTGGTACCAGGCAGTCCAATGCCGCTGTGGTTTCGTTTAAACATAAAACCATATTAATTGCCGGAACAGGTTATACCGGCGAGATCAAAAAAGGCATTTTCACTATCTTAAACTATGTATTGCCGCAGGAAAAAAATGTATTGAGTATGCATTGCAGTGCCAACATGGGCGAAGATGGCGATACAGCTATTTTCTTTGGTTTAAGTGGTACCGGTAAAACAACATTAAGCGCCGATCCTAACCGTAAACTGATCGGTGATGATGAACATGCCTGGACCGATGACAATATCTTCAACTTTGAAGGCGGTTGTTATGCCAAGACCATTAACCTGAGCGAAGAAAAAGAACCTGAAATTTTTAATGCCATACGGCCGGGAGCACTGGTAGAGAATACTACTTTCTTCCCCGGCACCAACACCATTAACTTTGATGATGCCAGTGTAACGGAAAATACCCGTGTATCTTACCCGCTGCATTTCATCAGCAATGCACAGGAACCATCTGTGGGTGGCTTGCCTAAAAACATTTTCTTTTTAACCTGCGATGCGTTTGGTGTATTACCTCCCATATCCAGGTTAACACCAGGCCAGGCCATGTACCAGTTTATCTCCGGTTATACCGCCAAGGTTGCCGGTACCGAAGCCGGGGTTACTGAACCCAAGCCTACTTTCAGCGCCTGTTTCGGCGCACCTTTCCTGCCATTACACCCTGCTAAATATGCAGCTATGCTTGGCAAAAAAATGCAGGAAAACAAAGTGAATGTATGGCTTATCAATACCGGCTGGAGCGGTGGCGCTTATGGCGAAGGAAGCCGGATGAAGTTAAAGTATACCCGTGCCATGATCAGCGCTGCATTAAATGGTAGCCTTAACAATGTACCTACTACCAACGATGCGGTATTTGGATTTGCTATACCTGATAGCTGCCCCAATGTACCTTCCGAAATATTAACACCCCGTAATACCTGGGAAAACAAAGAAGCCTATGATGAAAAGGCCAACTACCTGGCGGGCCTGTTCATTAATAACTTTAAAAAATACGAAGACGGCGCAGATGCCGCTATTATTGCAGCAGCACCTGTACAAAAGCAATAGGCTTACACACATGAGAGAAAAAAAGCCCTGTTACAATGGTAACGGGGCTTTTCATTTACTATAATTGTGTAATAAAATTATTTTACCTCTACGCTAAAAAGGTTTTTCTCGTCAACAAAACCTTCCAGCACATCGCCTACAACAGCTTCGCCAACACCGGCAGGTGTGCCGGTAAAAATAAGATCGCCAATATTAATGGAGAAATAGTTGGATATAAAAGAAACAATTTCATCAAAAGCAAAGATCATGTCCCTGGTATTGCCTTTCTGTACCTGCTCTTTATTCTTTTGCAGGCTGAAATTAATTTCATTTCTATTTTTTAATTCGGTAACAGGTATCCAGCTACCGATCACAGCCGAATTATCCCAGGCTTTTGCTCTTTCCCAGGGCAGTCCTTTGGCTTTTAATTCGTTCTGCAGGTCACGGGCGGTAAAATCTATCCCGGCAGTTATGGCATCATAATACTTGCCTGCGTGCCTGTCCTGTATGTACTTACCATTTTTACATACACGTAAAACAATTTCACATTCGTAATGCAGCTCGTTGGTAAATTCGGGGTAATAAAACGGTGTATGCGACTGTAACAGTGCATTTTTAGGTTTCATAAAAATAACCGGCTCGTCTGGAATTGCGTTGTTTAATTCTTTTGCGTGCTCGGTATAATTACGGCCTACACAAAAAATCTTCATGTTAGAGGTTGTTGATGATTAAATATAAAGATATATGCCATGACAGTCTTGCTGTTCAGGCATTATCCCAATAAGGCAATCATGTATCAACTGGATTTTTGTTGGACGGGACGCTAAAATAAGTAATCTAGCCCATATCGCATAATGAAAATTCCTTATTATTTATTTCATTCATTACACGGGTGATACCCATGGTGGCGAACTTCTCAATTACTTCCACCGATATGTCGATTTTTTTCTTTACTAAAGGTAGTTCATTTTCCAGCCATTTCCCCAAAACAAATTCGGCCTGCAACCCTTTGGGAAAATCATTGCCGATGCCAAAGCGCAAACGGGGGTATTTGGTACTGTTGATCAAAGCCTGGATGCTCCTCAGTCCGTTGTGTCCGGCATCACTCCCTTCGGGGCGTACCCGCAACTTACTCAGGGGTAAGGCCAGGTCATCCAATATCACAAAAACATGCTCCACAGGTATCTTTTCTTTGTCCATCCAGTATTTAACGGCCTTGCCGCTCAGGTTCATATACGTTGTAGGACATATACAAACAAATATTTTCCCTTTCCATTTTACCTCGGCCATATAGGCCAGCCGGTCTACCGTAAATGTACCGCCGTGTTTGGTCACAAAAGCATGCACCACATCAAAACCAATATTATGCCTGGTATGCGCATACTCGTTACCCGCATTGCCCAGTCCTACAATTAAAAATTTCATACTGCAAAATAAACGCCTCCCCGGCTATTGTTAAAAAGAAATTTGGGGCTGTCAGCGCCGGTAACGCTTTTCAGCACCAGTCCACTGCCCGCCTCCAATATCCCCGCCTGAGGCCGGGGAATATTTACGGCTAAGCAGTGCAGCCCTTCACCTGTATTAACTTTACCGGGCCAGCCGTACGGGCAAAAAAATACCTGCATAAATGCAGGTACTTTTTATATCGGTTAAGCGATAAGCTTATTTTTTTGCTGCAGCAGCTTCTTCCTGTTTCAGCTGACGGGTCATTACTACCGACGCAATTGGAATACGTGGTGAGTTCATGATCTCGTAGTTCTCTTCTTTCACATCTTCAACACGGATATTACCATTGATCTCCAGTGTATCGATAGGCACTTCGATCTGCTCTTTTAAATACTTTGGTAAGGTTTTCACTTTCAAAGATTTAAATTTAGCAACAAAACGACCGCCTTGTTTAACACCAGCAGAAGTACCGGTAAAGTTCAAAGGAATAGTAGCTATTACTTTTTTGTCTTCAACTAATTCCAACAGGTCGATATGGGTTAACACATCAGTTACTTTATCAAACTGTAAGTCTTTTAAGATGGTTCTGTAAGTTTTACCATCTAATTTAACCTCAGCGATCTGGAAGCTGGGTGTGTACACAAAGTGTTTGAAAGCCGCAGCAGGAGCGTAAAAATTAATCTCCTGAGCACCCCCGTAAATTACACCAGGCACCTGACCCTGAGAGCGAAGCTGGCGGGTGGCTGATTTGCCAAAGTCGGTCCTCAAGTTCCCTTCGATTGTAATTGTTTTCATTTTTGTTTGTTTTATGAATAAAATTCTTAGTTCTTAAATTATCAGCTTCGTTCACACCTTCACCCTTCCACCTTACAACCCTATACCTTCTTACAGGCTGGTGCGTCTTTGGGAATGAACAAATAAGCTTGTAATACTTTTATTTTCAAAGGCATTACGTATTGCTACAGCAAACAACTCGGCAACAGATATTACTTTTATCTTCTCGCTTTGTTTGCGGATCGGAATAGTATCACATACGATCAACTCTTCCAGTACGCTGTTCTCAATGTTTTCGTAGGCTTTGCCGCTGAGTACCGGGTGGGTAATCATGGCCCTCACACTACGGGCACCTTTTTCCTTTAAAAGAGCGGCACTTTTTGCAAGGGTTCCGCCAGTATCACAAATGTCATCAATAATAACAATGTCCTTATCGGTAACATCACCAATCACCACCATGCTTGCAATTTCATTGGCACGTTTGCGATGTTTATCGCAGATCACCATTTCTGCCCCAAAATAATTGGCAATTTCCCGTATACGGTTGGTTGCTCCTACGTCAGGGGCCGCAAAGGTAAGGTTTTCCAGGCGTAAATTTTCAATATAAGGGATAAAAACTGCATGACTGTCCAGGTGGTCCACCGGGATATCAAAGTAACCCTGGATCTGCGGAGCATGTAAGTCCATGGTTATCACCCTGTCAGCACCAGCTGCGGTTAACATATTGGCCACTAATTTACTGCCAATGGCTACCCGGGGGCGGTCCTTACGGTCCTGGCGGGCATACCCGTAATAAGGAATTACGGCAATTACTTTATAAGCCGATGCCCTTCGGGCCGCATCGATCATCAGGAGTAATTCCATAAAGTTTTCGGAAGGAGCAAAGGTACTTTGTACCAGGAACACATAATCGCCGCGAACACTTTCTAAGAAATTGGGAGAAATTTCACCATCACTGAACTTTTGCACATTAATTCGCCCGGGAATTGTTCCGTAACGCTTGCAGATTTCGGCCGCCAGATCCTGCGAACCGGTTCCTGAGAATATTTTAGCTGATTGCATGTTTGGAGAATGAGTGGCGAAGATATAAATATAGGGCCAATGAACCCATACCACCAGCTATAAAAACTGAAAAAAATTAGCGTAATGCAACTACTGCACTCATGGTTGCAGCCGGTAGCTTAACCCCGGAAGCCTTGGCAGTAGACGGTTCTGCAGGTTTTGAATACTCCCCTATTGAACGGTCATTTATACTTTTAAAAATAGCGGTGCAAATAAATACAGAGAGAAAAAGGGCAACGATGTAAACGGTTGCAAAAAATAAAATAGGATGCAGGGCTCCTACAGCAGTTAAATTACGGGGTTTCATGATATCAGATTTATGGTTTTCCTGCCTTTCATTACATATTCGATCTTTTTGCAATAAAAGGAGAATACAAAATTATTTGTTAAATTGAAAGTATGCAAGAGCAAAACTACCCTATAAAAGAATGGGCAAAAGACGACCGGCCCCGCGAAAAACTACTTACCCTGGGTGCTAAAAACCTGAGCAACTCAGAGCTACTGGCTATTCTTATTCACAAGGGTACCTATAAAAAATCGGCATTGGATATTGCACAGGAAATATTACGCCTGGGTAAGGAAAACCTGCAGGAACTGGGAAAGCTTGGTATAAATGACCTGGTAAAAATAAAAGGTATCGGCGAAGCCAAGGCGGTTACGCTGCTGGCCGCACTGGAACTGGGTAAACGCAGGCTGGCTACCGATCTGTTACCCAAGGACCTGGTAAATAGTACTGCCGAATGTGCCAAATGGCTGCAGCTAAAACTTGGTGATTTAAAACACGAGGTATTTGCGGTGCTCTACCTGAACCGTTCCAATAAGATCATCCGTTTTGAAATAGTCAGCGAAGGAGGCATCACCAGTACGGTTGTTGACCCCAAGATCATATTAAAAAAGGCATTGGAAACCAATGCCGTTAGTATTATCCTCAGTCATAACCACCCGTCGGGCAATCTTAAACCCAGTCAATCCGATAAAAACTTAACCGAAAGACTGCTTGAAGCAGCAGGTTATCTTGATATAAAACTCCTGGACCACATTATTGTAAGCGATAACGGTTATTATAGTTTTGTAGAAGCTGGACTGATATAATGGTCCAATCCTCTAACAAGACGCCCTGGTTATTTCTACTTCAATCAAACCAGCTCCACAATTCACAAAAATTGTGTTTAAAGAAACAAAGGGCGAAGAAGACCCGGTGCCCACAAAAAAACAATCCAACAAAACATTTGTATCAATATTCCAAACTTTAACATAAAGTCCTCCAGGTGGAACCGTTTCAATTATCAAAGACATATCACGGTCTCCGGCCATGTTTCCGGAATACGGAGATGTAGAATAAGCAGAAATATTATTAATGGATGTAGTCGGAGCTCCTGTGTAAAAAAAAGTTACATTCTTAACAGGATATGCCGTAGTATTCCTGACATAAAAAGGATTACCACAAAGCTTTTTGTGTTCCTTTGTTTTAAAAGAAGTCGTAACTATAGTTAGCAGTCCTAAACAAAAGAGGAAAAAAAATAGTCTTTTCATAAAACTAGTATTTAAATATGGCAGGTTCGTGAAATTTATGCCTGCGCCGTCGGTCCACCAAAATTCAAAGGTATCTGTACTTCATCCAGGTCCTTAATCACCCCATTTACAGTTTCAAATTTCTCCACGTTATCTATCAGGGCCTTCATCAAACGCTTGGCATGCTGCGGTGTGAGTATAATACGTGATTTTACTTTACTTTTTGGGGTACCGGGCATTACGTTTACAAAATCTACAACAAATTCTGCATGAGAATGGGTTATAATAGCCAGGTTGGCATAGTTACCTTCTGCTACTTCTTCTGATATTTCAATATTCAACTGGTTGGGTTGTTGCACTTGATCTGACATGTAAAATTCTTTTGGAACGAAGGTAGGAAAAGAAAACACCAAAACAGCGTAATAAAAAAGGGTACCCTCAGGTACCCTTTACTAAGCAGTATGTGTTATACTATTACCTTGGGCCACAATACACTAAAGTATCTGTAGCATACCATGTTGTGTTAATAAGATTATAGCTTATATAAATTGTTTTCGTGGCAGCATCATAACGGCTGTTGTAGGTTGGGGTTTGTACTGCGGGGAAGGTATAATTATACCCGTTACCCGGACCCGCCGCATTTACAGCAGTTACTTTATCAGTAGCAGGGTCAAAAACGATATTGGGATAAATACCACCAAAGAATATAATACTTCCGCCCCTGTATACTGGTTTAGCGTCCATATATACAGAGTTGGCGCCTGTGGTAGTCAGGTTCAGGTCCCAGGCACAATCAATGGACCATAAATAAGGAGCCGTCGTATTGGTATTACCCATAAAGGTAAAACCATTGCCTTTATATTTACCGTCATACTTATTCTTGGCAATGATCTCAAAAATCACCGTACCATAGTTTTTACTAATTGTCCCATACGAAGCAGAAACGATCTTTAAAGGAATAGCATATGATTTGCTCAGGTCAAACTGGTCTGTTTTAAATACAACCGGTATCTCCGCTATTCTTTGCCCTTTTTTAATGGTGGCAGTCCAGCTGGCAATAGTGTATTTACTCGCAGGCAGTACTTCAAAGTGTTTATCAAATTCTTCATTATAATAATCCAGTGCTGCAGGGTCCTGGTCCAGGGTCACAGTTATATCCTGGGGTGCCACATCGGCACCGGAATAACTAACCCGGAAAATATAAGGCGCTGAAGCCACTACATCAAATGCCTCTGAATAAAGCGGGTATAAGCTTGATACATCTGATACAATGGTACCCGGTACATTATTATAAATCTCAACAGCGTTGTTGGATTCTTTTTTTGAAAGAATGGTATCCTCTTTCAAACATGAGGTTAAGCCCGCCACTACGGCAAAACCAATTGCAAGTGATAATTTTATTTTACGCATAATTTTTTATTTTAAAAGGGCCAATTAATTTCTCCTGTCCCAGAAAACATAAGATCCGAAAACAGTAATGCCGGAAGGAACATTTTTTGAATTGATCTGGTATTCTGAAGCAGGGTACTGAACACGTCCCAATAATTTATCAGGGGTAGTTGCCGCTGATAATACCGACACAAAAGTAGTATTGGCACCAGTTCCGGATATTGTGGGATAACCGGTTCTGCGGAACTCATTCCACGCTTCATGGCCGTGAATAAAGTTCAATGCAATATATTTTTGTGTGATAATCGCTTCCAGCTTTTCCGCATTGGTAACAGCCAGGTTAAAATTCACCAGCCTGCTTGTTGTATTATCCGTTAAATAACTGGCTGCATCTGCCACAGGATTGGTCAGGTTAAGCGGGTTAGGCCCGATATTACCGGTTGAGTTTTTATAGAGATAAGTGAAAGAGGCTTCGATCCCGTCTTCAAACAGATCTTTGGCAGTAGCACCACTGGCTAAAATACCTTTTACACGCGCCTCTGCCTGTAAGAAATAACTCTCTGCAGCCAGCATGATCACCATACCCATATTACGGCCTTTCAGAATACCTACCGCCGATTTCGCAGCTGTGGTACCATCAGGATCATCACCAAAGGCAAAAGTGCTGCCGTTGCCGCTAAACCATACCGGGCCATTAGCGGGTGCTTCAGGAACATTATCATCTGTAATACCTAACTGGTTCCTTACAGGAGAAGTACCGCCACGATAAATAGCTTTAGCCCTGTTGGCATCTAACAGTTTAACACCGTTATAAAAAGTAACCACATAGTTGGTAGTGATATTTGAACGTCCGCTTTGTGCAGAAGCTCCTGCAACAGAACTATGATAGGTTGACCACATCGGGTTTTGCTGACCATCCACTTTACCGTAACCGGGGTTGGAGATCACATCAGCAGTGATAAAGCCTGCTGCATCAAAAGATGGTGTAACACCCGAGAAGGTAGATTTAGCTGAAGCACGTATCAGTAATTTCAACTTCAGGGTATTGGCCAGTTGTTTCCAGGATGTCATATTCCCTTTGAAGATCGGATCGGCAGAACCAAATGAGGTAGTGCCCGGATTCAGCGGAAACTGTGAAGCCGCATTATTAATGGTTGTAATGGCCTGGTCTAACTGGCTGTACAGATCACGGTAAACATCTTCCGCATTATCATAAGAGGGTGCCACATTCGCACTTCCCTTTAACGCATTGGTATAAGGAATATTATTGTACTGGTCTACCAGCATCTGGAAGCCCATTGCTTTCATAATACGGGCAATGGCATTATAGTTTGCATATAAAGGATCGCCTTCTGTTTTTTCTAAAATGTACTGGTAATCCTGTAAGTTATCATACAAACCCCATAAACCGGTATAATCATTCTGGCCCCAGTTATAGGTTAAGGCAGAACCAAAGCCGCCGAAACCACCGGCATTCGCCATATACCCTACCTGCCAGCCACCGTAGGAATTATACCCTACCATTGAACCGCCGGTAGTGGTTAAAGCTTGTGGCAATACCAGCTCGGGCGTACTTTCTGTTGCCGAATTCGGGTTTTTATTAATATCCAAAAACTTTTTGCAAGACCCCATTGTGCTAATCGCAATGGACGCAACAATTATATATTTCAATTTTTTCATGTAATTATTTTTTAATTCCGTTTTAGAATGTAACTGCAATCGTAGCACCATAATAACGAGAGGGCGGTGACTGACTTAAGGTGGTTACACCAATTGCATTACTATCACTGAAATTATATTCCGGGTCAGTGTAAATATTCGACTTAGGCGTCCACAGGAATAAATTACGTCCTTGTAAACTAATGGTAGCGCCTTTTACAAATTTCACTTTCGAAACAACATTCCGGGGAACATCGTACGATAAAGAAACTTCCCTGATTTTCCAGAAATCTCCTTTTACAATATAATTGGTTGCTACGTTCATATTGTAGTCACCATCACCATTGGCCCAAAAGCCTGAACCGCCGTCACGAACCAGTACATCTTTATTTTCAATGTATGTACCAGGACGATTAGGATCTTCATAAACAGAATTAGGGAATACAAAACGGTCCCTGTTAAACTCTACGGTGCGGATAGAAGAACCGGAGAAGTCCATGGTAGAACCACCGTTATGATAAATATCGTAACCGGAGCGGTGCTCTGCTAACACCCATAAACGCCAGCTTTTGTATTTTACTTCCAGGTCTAAGCCTAACCTGTGTTTAGGTACAGTATTACCTAAAACACGTAAGGTATTATCAACCTGCGGATAACCGGTGATCATATCTACAATCACACGTCCCTGTGCGTCACGGGCATAATCATTACCCATTAATACAGGGAATGCCTGTCCGGGTACAGCATATACCTGGGCTGCGCCACCTGTAGACAGACCCAGTCTCTCCTGGTCAGCACTAATAGAAACCACTTTATTATCAGTATAAGTATAGTTACCACCGAAAGTGATGGTCCAGTCACGGTTACGCAACGGTGTGTAATGCAATACAGTTTCAAGACCTTCTACAGAAACCTCACCGGTATTTTGCAACAGGGAAGAATAACCGGTTGCCAGTGATACGCCGGTAGGAACTGTCTGGTCAACAGTATTCGATTTGTAATAAGTAATACCGGCATTGATCCTTCTGTCCAGCAATTCGGCATCCAAACCAAATTCAATAGAAGTTGTCATCTCTGGTTTCAATCCCTGGTTTACCATCCTGTTATCCATGCTGAAACCCGGGCCTATCGCGTAAGGGAAGCCTGCACCCTGGGAGAAGGTACTGTACAATGCATAAGGAGCAATATTCACCTGGCCTACCTTAGAAATACCACCACGGAATTTCAGTACATCAATTACCTTGCTGTTTTTAATAAACCCAATGGCATCAGATGCTATGAATGATACGTCGGCGGCAGGATAGAAGAATGACCAATGCTCCGGATCCAGTTCCGAACGCCAGTCATTACGGCCGGTAATATCTACATACAACCAGTTTTTATACCCCAGTTTCAATTTAGCATAAATACCTAATTGCCTGGCTGTAGAGTTACCTTCGCTGGCACTTGGCCTTACGGCTGTTGTATTGCCAATATTATACAGATCAGGGTTTACTAAGCCGGCAACACCCACGCCAACTGATTTTGATTGGTTGTTACGTAACTGCTGGCCTACCATTAACTCACCGCTGAAATCTTTAATTTTTTTGCGGGCGGTTGCAAAAACCTCCGATATAATTTGTGTGGAATAGAACATACCATCACTTACACTACCGGGTATATTAGCTTTACTACCGGTAATATATCTTGAGTCAGAATAGATATAACGTCCTACCCATGATTTGTTATCCTGGTTACGTGTAGAGATACCAACACGGTACACTACGTTTAACCATTGAAAAGGATTGTAAGACAATTCCAGGTTACCGGTCAGGTAATCATTTCTTGTTTTCTGCCTGTAGTTATCGGCATAGAAATAAGGATTCTGGTAGTAATCGTTATAATAACCTTCAGGGCTGGACCAGAAATCATTCTGCCAGTCCTTGTATTTTGTTAAAGGAGCCCAGGCCGGCGTATTTAACAGGTTGTCAAAAATGGTACCTGTAGCCGTTGTAATATCATACCGGTTCTGGATATAGCTGGTAGCATAAGCAACCTTAAAATTTTTAGAAACATTCCTGGAGCCGTTGAACCTTACCGAAGCACGGTTATATTCATCACCTGGCGTAGTACCCTGTACAGTAAAATACTGTGCAGAAATAAAATAAGATCCTCTTTCATCGCCGGATGAAATTGATAAGTCTGTTTGATTTTGTAAGCCGTTAGCCCAGAATTTTCTCCGGTCATTATTGGGAGAATAAGGCAACATCTGGCTTTCGCCTGTTCTGAAATCGGTACGGCCTAACTGGCGCATACTGCCATCAAACTTAGGACCATATTGCTGGTTCTCGTAAGAAACAAAGCTACCTGTCTGCCAGCCGGAGCCAAACTCCTTTTGCAGTTCAGGGAAAAAGCTTACCGACTCAATGGTAGTGGTATGTGCAAAGCGAACATCACTCTGCCCTTGTTTACCCCTTTTGGTAGTAACAATAATAGCACCGTTTGAGGCGTCCGAACCATACAGGGCGGCAGCACCTGCACCGTTTAACACGTTGATATCCTCAACATCTTCAGGGTTCAGGTTACCCAGAATTTCGCTGGGTACAATTACATTGTCCACCACCACCAGGGCAGTGTTATTACCCAAAAGTGAGCGGTTACCACGTAATACCAGCCTTACATTCGGGTTTACACCACCGTTAATGGCATTTACCTGTAAACCCGCTACTTTACCACTTAAGGCCGCGCCCAGGTTTACCGCTTTTGCCTGGGTAATTTGCTGAGCAGAAACACGGGTAGCATTATACCCTTCTTCACGCTTTTTACGCAAAATACCACCGGCTGTTACTACTACTTCTTCCATTACATCGTCTACGGCCTGTAGTTCCACAGTACCAATAGCGCTGGAATTAGCTTTTACGGTCACTGAAATTTTTTCAAGGTTTACCCCTGAAATTTCCAGTACATCGCCGGCTTTAGCCATAATGGAAAAAGAGCCATCTTCTTTGGCCGTAGTACCCGTTGTTGTTCCTCTGATTAAAATTGTGGCGCCGTTTACAGGGTTCCCGACTTTGTCAGTCACTTTACCTGTAACGAGCTTTTGCTGCCCCATTGCTATAGACGCAAAAAAGAGCAACAAAGAAAACAAGGAGATTAGTTTTCTCATGTGAGCATTTGTTTAGTGTGATTTACAAAAATGTGTCTTGTGCGTAATGGTTACGATGTAAGGCAATTGTTTGACTTCAATTGCTGCCCCCAAGTTAATTTTTTTTTAACATTTTCAAACGATTTTATAGCCCATCATCATTAAAACAAACCACTTGTACATAAAAAACATACCAGTAGTTAAATTTAATCGACTCAAAAACAACCAGTTATAATTTCATATATGTTTAGGAAATGTTAAAAAAGAAGTGTCAAAAAAAATATGCATTCGACCGATTTTCTAATATATATTAGAAAAAAACATCACTTAAAGCCATAAAAAGGGGAATATTGAGGCAGTAAAAAGATGGGGTAACCGTCAAAAAGAGGTGTTTATGCTCCCAAAACTTAAAAAAACAGGCTCCATTGCAATCTGATCTCGGATCTGCGGTTTCCTTGTATTTCGCCCGGACCGCTGCCGGTACTTAAACGCCCGGTATAAATTGTTTGCGCCCAGCGCAGCCATATCGTCATCTTCCGGGTAATATCATAATTCACATTCATATAGTACCTGTACCCGCGGTCATAAAACACCGGGATACTATAGCTGTATAATACATCATTTTCAAAAGCATAAACTCTTGAGTAGTAGCTGTGTGTTTCAAAATATTGCAGGCGTATACCGGCAGCCAGGGCCCTCATCAAAGGTTTATACAGCACATCCATATAATATAGGGTACCCTGTTCCTTATCAAACCCGTCCCTGTTAAACTGCATCCATTCTACCCTTCCACGCAGGGTAAAAACAGTGTTCAGTTTATGTTCTATATGCATACGCCAGTTAACCCGGTTTTGGTAAACCAGGTAATTCAGGTCCGTTGTATTATCAGGCTGGTTAATTTGTTTAGCCTCTTTCCTGAAACGCAGGTACAGTTCACTGGATTTTGCAGGCGTATAGGTAAGCTGAGCGGCATATTCACTGCCAGCCGAAGGAGCATCGACCATGTAACGCAGCCATGGAAATTTAAACAGGTCCGCATAAGCATCCAGCCTTATGTTTTGTACCGGGCGCAGGGTAATACCCAGGTAATATCCTGTTTCATTGGCCGGTAAACTGTTTTCCGTAAACGCATTCCCGTTAATGGATTGGTAAGCACTACCAATAGTACGCTGTAATAAAGCTATGTCTGTTGTCCTGTCCGCACTCATGATCACCCCGTTAATAAAAGCTTTATTCAATTGTTTATCAATAGCCGCTTCACCAAAAAAATGAAAATTCTTATGTGTCCAGCCATAATCTACACTGGCATTGAACCAGTTTTTACCGCTAATGGCAAAATAATTATAAGGCAGGTCCCGCTTTTGCAACGGATTTGAAAAACTATACATTATACCATTAATACCAAGGTATCCTTTTTTAAACCAGTACTTCATTGTACCGCCATAACTCAGTTGCCTTAACTGGTTTTTACCTGCGGTTTCAGCTGCGGTCCGGTGATATCCCGACGTATTAAAAGAAGAAAAAAATGCTGTGGATGTTACAGTGTCGTTGTCCTCCACCATATTAGCACTTAACTTTCTTACCGAGGCAAATAACGTGAGTTCCCCGCTGCCTTTATGCAGTGTAATTCCCAACCCACGGTGAAAATTATACTCTCCCGCCGAAGTATAGGGACTTAACACCGCTGACTGTCTTTTAATGGCAGCGATCTCCACACTTTTTTTAAACGCCAGGCTTTGCCACTGTATTAAGCCCTGTCCCATGTTCACCGTAAAATCGCCAATGGCCAGGCATTTTATGATACCCATATTCCTGGCAAAGAGGTGAACAGAATAAAAGTCGAAGCCTTTGGATTGTGCTCCTTTAAAAAATTGCTCACCCGCATCTTTATCCGCCGTTATACCATATTGTAACAGGTTTTTAAAATTATACCGGTAACGAAAAAAGTAACGCTGCGGATCACCCTGGTATTTTTTACCGCTGCTATCCGCTGTAAAACCAGCAGCTTTCTCCAATAAACGGGATATCCGTATAACAACCTGGTTATCCCCTGTTTTTAACCGCTGACGCAAAGTAAAAACCAAAGGGTCATTATGTTGAACGCTTATATAAGGCAGTAACTTCCTGATGGTAAAAATATCCCAGGCAGGTACAGCCTGCAATTCATATATGCTTACCAACCTGCCCAATACGGTACGGTAAGCAATTAAATGCTGGATCTGTAGATCAGTAAGTACTAACAAGCCCTGCAATTCACCGGCCGTTGCGGTATTGATATTCAACGGATGTCTTTTATAATAAGCCAGTTGTTGTAAATAACTATCATCCTCCGTTTCAGCTTCTTCCGCAGCGGTCATATTCTCCAGTTGCTGTTCCTTAACAGGTGTTATAGTTTGCGCTGTCAGCACAAGGGGGAAACACAAAAACAGCAACCCGATATAAGTACGCAACCTGGTCATGGTTATTTATTTATGTTCGTAAACAATCATCACACCCGGCGACAGGCCCAACCGGTTATGATAGCCCGTTACCACATCAAGCCGCAGGTTGCGCCAGCCCAGGCCCACACCCAGCCAATAACTGGTAGTACCCGTACTAATACCTGCCCTTACCTGTAAAAATGATAGCAGCCGGTACTGCATGCCTGCTTGCACCACCATGTCCTGTTTTTCCTCTTTTACAAACTCGGTACTGATAAAAAATTTCTCCGAAGGCTCATACCCCGCCCCAAGTGCATAAACAGCGGCCAGTTTTTCTGTTTTATTTACCCCGAATTTTGAACTGAAAGGATTAATTACCTGTATACCGCCATGTAGTTTATCCGTTACGTGTAACACCGTACCCAGTTCCACTGCAATAGCAGCAGCATTACCATAACCGTTAATTTTTAACCCGTTATAGTTAAACTTAACGCCCATGTCCAGGGCTTTACCTAAACTCCGGGCATAAGCCAACCCAAGCTGGTACTCATTCATATCCGTACTACCCCGGTAAGCGGTGGTAACCGCAAAATTTCCGGTCTGGGTAGGCAATACAAATGCTGCTGTATAATGGGCCAGTTCCTTCAACATAAATCGCTGCTCACCATACACTCCCGCTGTAAACTTTTTAGCCCGGCTTAAAGCGGCGGTATTGGCTATTACTGAAAAGGCATCAGTATGATTAAGGGTATAAGCACCTGTTCCTGCGTAAGGAGCGGTGACGGGTCTGCGTACGAGCTGCGCAGATACCCCGGCATTTACCAGGCATGGTAAGGCCATTAAAAATAGTACACGGTGTTTCAACAGTTAGCTTTGTTGTAATTTACTGTTTTCCGGATAAGATTCCATGGGTCATGGCTGTATATTTTATACCTGTAAAATACCGGGTTAACAGATATTACATTATATATATGACATTTCATTTACCTGAGAGCCAGGCCCTATATTTTCTCCTTACTATCCTATTGGGGCATACCTTAAAATGAAACAGGTCGTAAAAGATAAAAAATTCCCATTCATACATTTTAAACCCGATAACAGTAAAAGTTTATGTAGGTTTGCGCCATGCAAATATTAGATGGGAAATTAGCCGCTCAGGCTATAAAAGATGCACTGAAGTTAGATGTAGCTCAACGTGCAAATGAAGGAAAAAAAATACCACACCTGGCCGCCATACTGGTTGGCAATAACGGAGCCAGCGAAACCTATGTAGCCGCTAAGGTAAAAGCCTGTGAAGAAACAGGATTTAAATCTACACTGGTACGTTTTAACAGCGATATTGATGAACTAACCCTGTTAGAGGAAATAGACAACCTGAATAATGACCCGGATATTGACGGCATACTGGTACAGCTACCTCTACCCAAACATATCGATGCAAAAAAAGTGATCGATGCCATCTCTCCCGCTAAAGACGTGGATGGTTTTCACCCGGAAAGTGTGGGTAAAATGGTGGAAGGACTGCCAACCTTTATCCCGGCTACACCTTATGGTATCATGTTATTATTAAAACATTATAAAATTGATACCAAAGGGAAACATGCCATTGTTATTGGCCGCAGTAATATTGTGGGCCGCCCGATGAGTATTTTATTAAGCGGCAACTCTAACCCGGGTAACTGTACCGTTACCATTTGCCATTCGCATACTACCAACCTGAAAGAACTTTGTTTACAGGGCGATATTATTGTAGCAGCCCTGGGCATACCTGAGTTTGTAACCGCCGATATGGTTAAACCCGGCGCCATTATTATTGACGTGGGTATTACCCGCGTGGAAGACAGTACCCGTAAAAGCGGGTTCCGTTTAAAAGGCGACGTGGCTTATGCAGAAGTAGCCGATAAAACCACCTGGATCACCCCGGTACCGGGTGGCGTAGGTCCTATGACCATTGCCGCCCTCATGAAAAATACCTACCAGGCCTGCGTGGAAAACAACTAAATGAATTTTTGATTGTTAATAACGGATATGACGAGAACGGAAACCACAAACTCACCCCTCCTGTCACCAGTAATCACCCTACCGGTAATGGAGCATTTTTATACCATCCAGGGAGAAGGGTTTTACCAGGGGCATGCCGCCTATTTTATTCGCCTGGGAGGTTGTGATGTAGGTTGTGTATGGTGCGATGTTAAAGAAAGCTGGGATGCCGCCGCTCATCCGCATTTTAGTATACAAAGCCTGGTAGACCAGGTAAAAGCAACACCGGCTACCATGGTTGTTGTTACCGGGGGCGAACCATTAATGCACCACCTGGATGCATTAACCGACGCTTTACATGCAGCCGGCCTTCAGACCAATATCGAAACATCAGGTTCCTCGCCTTTATCGGGGCATTGGGACTGGCTTTGTTTATCGCCCAAAAAATTCAAAGCTCCGCTACCAGAAGTGGTAGCTGCAGCAAACGAGCTCAAAGTTATTGTTTACCATAAATCTGACTTTGCCTTCGGTGAAAAATTTGCCGCAGAAGTACCTGCTGGTTGTAAATTATACTTACAACCGGAATGGAGTAAAGCCGATACCATGATACCATTAATTGTTGATTATGTAAAAGAAAATCCCCGGTGGGAACTCAGCTTACAATTACACAAGTACATTAATGTTCCATAATTAATATAACATGAAAAGAGAGCCGCATCAAAACCAGGTGCGGTTTTCTTTTAGCAGCACTTTTATAAATACAAACTGACCGTTTTAAGTTAATTCTTTTGTTATTACTTACTTTAGAGATACAATCTTAAACAGCAAGTAAAATGGTAAAGAGGGCTTATGGCCGGAGGACTGGAATATTTTCTGAGAGATTTACGATCTTAAAAATAAATAATATTTAGATTCGTTAGTATTTTATGGTCAACTTTAACAAATACCCTGTCATACTCCTGTTTTGTTTTTTTATTTACCAAACAGCCGGTGCACAAAATTATGTTCCGGGTAAAGTAAATAAAAAAGCGGTGGCCTTGTACCAGCAGGCAGGTGAACGCGTAAATGACCAGAATTATATCAGCGCGGCAGGTTTGCTTACACAAGCTATACAGATTGATAAAAACTATGTAGACGCCTATATTGCATTAGCCAATGTATACTATAAGTTAAACAGTTATAATAAAAGTATTGAAAACTTTGAAGCTGCTTTTGCCATTGACAGCGTTTACACCCTGCAGGATAAATTGATGTACTCTACCACATTAGCATCGGTAGGTAAATTTGCGCCTGCGCTGGAAGCTCTTACACAGGTATTAAACAGTAAGCCGCCTAAAAACGAAAAACAATTACAGGCCTACCTGCAGCGTAAAAAAAACTATGAATTTGCCGTTTCCTATAACAACAGTTTTTTAAAAAACAGGCAATACAACTTTACGCCTGTTAATGCCGGCAGCACGGTCAACACCAAAGAGTCTGAATACTTCCCTTCACTGACCATTGATAAAAAAGAACTGATCTTCACACGCCGATTGGGCAGTGCCAATGAAGATTTTTTTTCCAGCAATTTTAATGAAACGGAATGGAGCATAGCCAGGCCCTTGAACGGTGATATAAACACCAGTTATAATGAAGGCGCTTTACAGATATCCCAGGATGGTAAATGGCTGGTGTTTACCGGATGCCACCGGCCGGAAGGATTTGGCGGCTGCGATTTATATATTGCTTATTTCCAGGACGGCCAATGGTCGGCCGCAAAAAATATGGGACGAAAGATCAACAGTGATCAATGGGATTCGCAACCCTGTCTTTCACCGGATAAACGTGAAATATATTTTGCCAGCAGCCGTCCCGGCGGTTATGGTGGTATTGATATTTATGTTACCCGCCTAAACGAAAAAGGTTTCTGGGGCGAACCCGAAAACCTGGGACCAGGCGTTAATACAGCCGGTGATGAACAATGTCCCTTTATGCATGCCGATAACCAGACATTGTATTTCACTTCCAATACCTGGCAGGGATACGGCGATGACGATCTTTTTTTTACGAAGAAGGACAGTGCCGGTAATTTTTCTGCACCACCCGTTAACCTGGGTTATCCCATTAATACCATTAACAAAGAAGGAACACTTTATATAACGGCAGATGGCGCCACTGCTTATTATGCCGGCGAAAGGCCCGAAGGTAAAGGTGGGCTGGATATATATAGTTTTGAACTACCGCAGGATGTACGGCCCAACAAAACACTATGGATAACCGGCAAAGTGCATGATAAAAAAACGAAGGAAGGGATTGCGTCTACTGTTGAGCTCATCAATCTTTCCACCAACCGGGTAATAAATAAAGTGCGCACTGAAGCCGACGGAGCATATCTTATTACACTTCCGGCAGGAAATGATTATGTTTTTAATGTAAACAAGCAAGGTTACCTGTTTTTCTCAGACAGGTTCCTGGTACAGGGCACTACGGCCGACTCTACCTATAAAAAAGATATTGCGTTACAGCCTATTGAAGCCAATGCCAGTATTGTACTCAACAATGTGTTTTTTGATATCAATAAGTTTGACCTTAAACCCGAATCATATATTGAGCTGGATAAACTCATCCAGTTTTTAAATGATAACCCGGGAGTGACGATTGAAATATCAGGACATACCGACAACGCAGGCAAACCCGCCGATAATAAACTGTTATCGGAGAACCGGGCCAAACGTGTGGTTGCTTATCTGCAATACAAATTTATTTCGCCCAAGCGGTTAAGCTATGCAGGCTATGGCGAAACCAGGCCGGTTGCGGATAACAGTACCGAAGCAGGCAGGGCACAGAACCGGCGTACCGAGATCAGGATCACCAGCAAGTAAAAGTGGCTATGAAATGTTTGCGGTTTATCTTATATTTAGGAAACCGAAAAACACCAGATGTCCACCTCCTTACTTCATCATATTGCATTATTGCAGGTGCCTTTGATTGGACCTGTACAGGCAAGGATATTGTTAAACCATTTACCGGTTGATGCTATTTTTACCGCAAAAAGCTCGCAGATAGAAAAAATACCGGGTATTGGCGAAGCCCGGGCCCAGCATATTAAACAGTTCACCAATTTTGAACGTGCGGCAGAGGAGATACGGTTCCTTGAAAAATATAAAATAAAGGCCTTGCTGTATACAGATGAAGACTATCCCCAACGTTTGTTAAAAATTCACGATGCACCCACTGTTTTGTACTACAAAGGCCATGCAGATTTAAACCACAACAGGCATATTGCCATTATAGGTTCCCGCTCCAATTCATCATACGGAAAGGAGATGACAGAAGAGCTGGTGAAATATTTTGCAACCAAAAATATTCATATTATCAGTGGTATGGCTGCCGGTATTGATGCCATAGCACACAAAGCTTCTGTTGACCAGCGAGTGCCCACCATCGGCGTACTGGCACATGGGTTAGATACTATTTATCCCGCACAACATAAAGGCCTTGCAAAGGAAATATTGCAGCAACAGGGTGGTTTATTAACCGAGTTTACGAGCAATACCCAACCGGAACGTTATAATTTTCCAAGACGCAACCGTATTGTAGCAGCCATTAGTGATGCAGTAGCCATTATAGAAACACGTGAAAACGGCGGCAGTTTAATTACCGCCCAACTGGCACAGCGGTATAAAAAACCATTATTTGCCCTGCCCGGTAAAACTACCGACTTAAAAAGCAGGGGTTGCAACAAGCTGATACAAAATGGAAGTGCGGGTTTGTTGCAACACCCTGATGATATATTACAGGTACTAGGATGGGAAACCTCACAAAAGAAAACAGCTAAAAATAAAGCACCGCAGCAAGCCTTATTATTACCTTTTACACCTGAAGAAAAGATTGTTGTTGACTTGCTAAATGATCAGCCTCCTGTTCATATTGATGAATTAAAAGAACGTTCAGGCTTAACCAATAGTTCCATTGCCGCTGCTATTTTAAGCCTGGAACTGCAAAACGTTCTATCTCCCCTGCCAGGTAAAATGTATAAACTGGCATAATGCCATCATCCTGCAATCAACAACAGTTGACATATTAACAAAAAAACACCTACAGGCAGCGAAAATGGTACCTTTACTGTCAGTAAAATTCACCCGGATGGCTGATCCGGATAGTTTAAAAGGCAATGAATTTAAAAATTTCGTTTTTACTCCTCTTGTTGATCAGTGCAGCTACCATTCTCTATGCACAACCCTGTACTACACTTGGACAGACCCCTGCTACGGCTTTCCCGGTTTGCGGTACCAGTACTTTTCACCAAAGCAATGTTCCGATATGCAGCAGTACCAGCTTATTTGTACCCGGCTGTAGCGGAGATGGCGCCAATTACGAAAATAAAAACCCATTTTGGTATAAGTTTACCTGTTATACCGCAGGCACGTTAAGCTTTGTTATTTCGCCGGATAATATGAATGATGATTATGACTGGCAGTTATACGATGTAACCGGCCTGAGTCCCGATGCCGTTTTTACCAACAGGAATATTATTGTTTCCGGTAACTGGTCAGCAACACCCGGCAATACCGGCGCTTCCGCTTCCGGTGTAACTTTTATTCAATGCGCTTCTGCACCACAGGACAACAAGCCTAATTTTGCCCGCTCGCCCAACCTGATTGCCGGTCACGAATATATTTTGCTGGTGAGTCATTATACCGATTCGCAAAGCGGATATGACCTTTCGTTTGGTGGCGGTACTGCGGTTATTACCGACCCAAAAGAACCGCACCTTCAATCCGTTACCACCAGTTGTGATGGCACACAGTTACGCATTAAACTTAATAAGGCCATGAAATGCAGCAGCCTTAGCGGTAATGGCAGTGAGTTTTCCATATTCCCGGCCAATGCCACGGTTACTGCTGTAACCACGGTTGGTTGTAATAGCGGCTTTAATACCGAGGAAGTACTGATCACATTAAGCAATCCACTTCCCTCAGCATCGTACAATTTAATTATTAATAACGGCGGTGATGGTAATACCATGCTGGATAACTGTGACCGTGGTATACCCGCCGGTGAATCATTGCCGTTTATATACACCGTTCCCCAACCTATACCCATTGATAGTGTAGCCAGGGTGGGTTGTGCGCCCAGGCAAATAAAACTGCATTTCAGTAAAAAAATTGACTGCAGTACGATTGCCGCTGACGGCAGTAATTTTTTAATAACCGGTCCGCAGGCAGTAAATATTACAGGAGCAAGCGGTACCTGTACCAATGGCCTCAGTGATATTGTTACGCTCACCTTAGCCTTGCCGATAAGTGTAGGCGGCACCTATACCGTAACACCGCGTTTAAGTGTAGGTGGCGGAGCTGTGCGGGATGAATGTGGCCAGATTTTACAACCTACACCTGTTAGTTTTACAGCAACCGATACCGTTAATGCCGATTTTACTTATACCAATACCCTGGGCTGCAGGTTTGATACTTTAGATTTTTTTCATGATGGCGCCCACCAGGTAAATCAATGGTGGTGGAGTTTTAATAACAGCGCTACCGCTAATACGGCCACTACCCGGCAAATATTTTCGGCCAGCAGTACCAATGCAGTATCCCTGATTGTAACGAATGGGGTTTGCAGCGATACCGCCAGGCAAACCATTGTACTGGACAATGAAGTAATTGCCGCCTTTGTGATGCCCGCTGATATATGCCCGGAGGATAATCTTACATTAGAGAATACCAGTACCGGCTTAATTGATAGCTGGCAATGGGACTTTGGCGCATTAGGAACCAGCAATACACGATCGCCCCTGCCCTTAAGTTTTATACAGGATAATAAAGAAAGGATTTACACCATTAAACTTACCGCTACCAATAGTACACTTGGCTGTAGCGATGTAGCACAGAAGAAATTAAGAGTACTGAATAACTGTTATATAGCGGTACCCAATGCCTTTACGCCTAATGGTGACAGGATCAATGATATTATTCGCCCAAACAATGCGGTAAAAGCACAAAATTTACGTTTTAGTATTTATAACCGCTGGGGCCAACGCGTGTTTACCATGACCGACTGGAAAGATGGCTGGGATGGAAAGGTGAACGGAGTGGAACAAGGTACTGGCATATATGTTTGGCATTTAAGTTATACCCACCGCGATACTGGTGAAGAAATTTTCCAGAAAGGTACACTTACCCTTATTAAATAATTGACTGCTTTTTATTGTTTGTCAGTAGCTTATACAGCCTATTACACTTTGTTTGTGATTGCATGAGGGATAGCAGCGGATACCCCGGTGAGGGCCCTGAAAGGGGTAGCGCAGGTCTGTGCCGGAGTATGAGCGAATAGCCCGACGCCTTGCGGTACCTGCCTTCCGGTACCGCAAGGGGGCATGCCCACACAAATATCACCCCTCCCTTTCTGTTATTTAACATACTTATTAACGCAGGGTTACATATTAGTTTTTTTATCCGAAATTCGTTAGAACCATTTGAAGCTAACGATAGGTATGAGAAAACTAAAACTGACCATTATTTGCTGCTTTTTGCTGTTGGAAACAATGGCCCAGCTTTGTACCAACCTGGGCCAGACGCCGGCATCGGCTTTCCCGGTATGCGGCACCACTACTTTCAGTCAACTGAATGTACCCTCCTGTAACAATGGTGTTATGAATGTAAGATGTGGTAATGGTGAATACGAAGCCATTAACCCTTATTATTATAAGTTTACCTGTTATACTACCGGAACCCTGGGTTTTATGATCAGGCCAATAAGAACACTGGACGATTACGACTGGGTATTGTATAATGTTACGAACAGGGACCCCTCGCAGGTAGGTAATAATCCAACCTGGGTAGTAACGGAAAACTGGTCAGGAAGAACCGGCAATACCGGTGCTGTGGGAACCGGGACCGGACTTATCAATTGTGGTGGCAACAGTTACCCTCCTATTGGTTCTATGCCTACTTTAGTTGCCGGTAACGAATATCTTTTGCTCATCAGTAATTTTAGTAATTCGCAGCAGGGTTATGACCTGTCCTTTACCGGCGGCACCGCTGTTATTACCGATCCGCTGGCGCCTACCGTATCTTCCGCTGCTGCCAGCTGCGATGGCACACAGGTAACCGTACGTTTTAATAAGGCCATGAAGTGTAACAGCCTGGCAGCCGATGGCAGTGATTTTTTTATCAGCGGCGCTACCATTATCAGCGCTACAGGATTTAACTGTACCAATAGTTTTGATATGGACTCGGCACTTATTACCCTGGCCGCTCCGCTGAATGCCGGCCCCTATACTGTTGGCGTAGCATGGGGCAATGACGGGAATAGTATTACTGACAACTGCGATTCGCAGATACCCACAACGGCAACTGCTAATTTTACGGTAAACGCCCGCCCCAATATGACCATGGGCACCATTGCCCCCCCATCCTGTATACCATCTACCATTACCGTACAACTGGCCGAACCGGTACGTTGTAACACCATTGCTGCCAATGGCAGCGATTTTACCATTACAGGTCCTTCCGCCGTTGTGGTAACCGGCGCAACAGGCACCTGCGACGCAAACGGCTTTACCAGCATTGTTACCCTGCAGCTAAGCGCCGCCATTACCGCAAGCGGCAATTATACGGTGGCTATTAACAGTGGCACCGATGGCAATACACTTATTGGCAATTGCGGACGCATTATTCCGGCAGGTGATAATAATAATTTCACTATTGCACCTCAAACAGCTTTAAGTATGGGCACTATTGCTCAACCGGCCTGTTTACCAACTACTATCACACTTAATTTTCCCGATCGTATATTGTGCAGCTCTGTTGCCGCTAACGGATCTGACTTTACGATAACAGGCCCTGCCCCTGTTGTGGTTAACGGTGCTACCTTTACCTGTAACACAGCCGGTTATGTTAATACGATTACCTTGCAACTGGCAAATGCGATAAGCACGCCCGGCAATTATTCGGTTGTGGTAAGTAACGGATCTGATGGTAATGTATTGATTGGAGAATGTGGCAGGTTATTACCGGATTTATCCACTGCAATGTTTAATATACCGGTATTACCTCCAATACCCATGGGTACTATTAGCTCTACCGTTTGTGCGCCTTCAAGTGTAGTATTAAATTTTACCGAGAAGATCAATTGCGCTTCTGTTAATCTGCAGGATTTTTTAGTAACCGGGCCTACGGCTGTAAGCATTACTAATGTAAGCACACAATGTGATGGCAATAACCAAACCAATGCCATTACCCTTAGCTTTAATGCACCCATTGCTGTTAATGGTAATTATGCTGTTGTAATAGCACCTGCGGCAGTACTTACAGGCGACTGCAATAAAGTTGTTCCTGTTGGTGAAACTGCCGCTTTTGTGGTTCCTGATATACCATTCACACCCATGGATAGTATAGCACCCATAGGCTGTTCGCCCAGGGAACTTCGTCTTGTTTTTAAAGAAGGGATTTTATGTAACAGCATAGCCGCCGATGGCAGCGATTTTGTTTTAACCGGTACCGGTGCACCGGCTATTACAGCGGCAAGAGGTTGCGCGGGTAATGGCATTACTACGGAGATCGTTCTGCAACTGGCAGCACCTATTGTTAATGCGGGTACTTATACCATTACCCTTGCCGCAGGCAGCGATGGCAATACTTTATTAAACAACTGTTACCGGCCTACTCCCGCAGGAGCAACCCTATCCTTTAACACCAGCGATACCGTATCGGCGGAGTTTACCTATACTTCTGTTTTAGGCTGCGATAATAATGTAACTACCTTTACACATGACGGCAACAGGGGTGTAACTAACTGGCGCTGGCAGGTTAATGGTGTTGCGGCCAGTAATGCTATTTCTTTTGCACGGTCTTTTGCAGCCAATAGTCAAAACAATATCAGCCTTACCGTTAGCAATGCCTTATGTTCCGATACCTATACCACACCTCTAAATTTTAATAATAAAGTTACAGCCGATTTCAGTGTGCCGGCCGAAGCCTGCCCGGGTGATACGGTCCGCTTTACCAATAATAGCAGCGGCCCGATAACCACCTGGCAATGGAGCTTTGGCAACGGCAATACCGGAAGCAGTGAAACGCCCTTACCACAGGTGTATGAAATAACCGGCAGGGACAGGTTATATACTATTTCACTCACTGCCGGTAATGGCAGCGGTTGCAGTATGACAACTACCAAACAAATAAAAATATTCGGCAGTTGTTTTATTGCTGTACCTAACGCATTTACACCGAATGGTGATAATAAAAATGATTACCTGTATCCGTTAAACGCCTTTAAGGCCGACAACCTTGATTTTAAAGTATTCAACCGCTGGGGGCAGTTATTATTTCACAGTACCAACTGGTTGCAAAAATGGGATGGCAGGGTAAAAGGTATTGAACAAAGCGCCGGCGTATATGTATGGCAGCTGAGCTATATTCACCGCGACACAAAAGAACATGTAGTACAAAAAGGAACTACCGTACTGATAAAATAATAAGACTGCATAAAAAAGCCCGTTACCAGGGTAACAGGCTCAAAAGAGTACGGGTGTAATAGGTTTAGAAGACCGCCAGTATGATTTGTAGTGCAGGAACTGACTATATTGTATCAATAATTTTCAACACAAACATACAGCGGCTCCTGTTGCCGAACAATACCACAAATGTTGGCTTTTTACGATCATTACACGCAACAGCTATTGTTTTTGTACCACTAACTGGTAGTGTGCAAAATAAAAAAGCAATGTTCTGCAACATTGCTTTTTGTTTATTCATTCAGTAAATTACTGAACCTATTATTTTTCGTTACTGCCGTTACGGGGAATATTCAGTTTGGTTATCAATTGCTCATAAGTCATAGCTTTTAACTACTGGTCGCTATAACCTGTTCCATTGCCTGTAGCACCCGGCATCATTCTGCCGCCCAATACACCACCGGGTATAATTACATAGCGGTATTTATTAGAGGTGGAGGGTGTCATCACGCTGCCGTTTTCGCCAAAACAGGTAAATGTGAGGCTGCCCACCGCGTTAGAGAAAAAGCTCCAGTGTGTAAGAAAAGCACCATTGATGGTGGTAGCCGGCAAAGGTCTTATATTGGTTCCGTCGCTAACAAACTGCGCAAAAGCCAGTATGGTTCCATTGGTCCTGATGGCGTCAGTAATTCCGGGAGCCGCTTTTACAAAATTAGAAAACTGTGTTCCTGTTCCTGTCCAGGCCGTAGGAGAGAACCAATCGGAGTAAATAATATTGGCTGTGCCGGGAGGGCCAGCGGGGCCGGCAGGTCCGGTTTCGCCGATATCGCCTTTTTCACCGTCTTTACTGCAGGCTGTAAATAAAACCACTGTAAAAGCCAGTGTAAATAGTTTTGCCAGGGAATGTTTCATTGATAAGAGTTGCATGTGTAATTATTTTATGCAACAAAACTATATTGCCGGGAGCGGCGTTTCTATACCAAAATCCCGTTAATTCCTACCCGAAAACTACCTGCATTCCGTTAGTTTTCGGGTTGTTTTTTAGGACCCTTTAAAATTCTTTTTTGGAAGGTATTTTGTCACTACCCTATCTTTGCACATGGCAACAAGAAAATTAGCTACTACAGCAAAAAACAGCTCCCCCAATTTTATTGATGGTTTAACTTTTGATGATGTACTACTGGTTCCCGGTTACAGCCAGGTGCTGCCCCGTGATGTGGACATATCGGCTAAACTAACCAAAGATATTACCTTAAAAGTGCCGCTTTTATCGGCTGCAATGGATACCGTTACCGAAGCCAGCCTGGCAATTGCCCTGGCCCGTGAAGGCGGTTTAGGCATATTACACAAGAATATGACCATTGAAAAACAGGCCGAACAGGTACGTAAAGTAAAACGTAGTGAAAGCGGGTTAATTATTGACCCAGTAACCCTGACAGCCGATGCTACCATTGGCGACGCCCTGTACCTGATGCGTGAAAATAAGATCGGTGGTATTCCCATTGTTGATAAAGATTATAAACTGGTAGGCATTTTAACCAACCGTGATATGCGTTTTGAATCGGACCCCAAACGCAAGGTAAGCGAGGTAATGACCAAGGAAAACCTTTATGTAGCACCGGAAGGCACCGACCTGAAGAAAGCGGAACAGTTGTTTAAAAAAACCAAGGTAGAAAAGTTACCTATTATTAATAAACAAGGTAAGCTGACCGGTTTGTTTACCTATGGTGATATTTTAAAGCTAAAGAATCACCCCAATGCCGTTAAAGACGGTTTTGGCCGTTTACTGGTAGGCGCCGGTGTAGGCATTACCAAGGACCTGATGGACCGGGTAGCTGCCCTGCAACTGGTTGGTGTTGATGTAATTGCATTAGACAGTGCGCACGGACACAGCAAAGGCGTTATTGATGCTTTAAAACTGGTACGTAAGAGCTTTAAAAAAATAAATATCATTGCCGGTAATGTAGCAACGGCCGAAGGCGCTAAGGCCCTGGCCGATGCAGGTGCCGATGCGGTGAAAGTGGGCATAGGCCCCGGTTCTATCTGTACCACCCGTATTGTTGCCGGTGCAGGCGTACCGCAGCTTACGGCTGTAATGAGTGCTTACAGTGCTTTAAAAGGACGTAATATTCCGGTAATTGCCGATGGCGGTATACGTTATACCGGCGATATGGTAAAAGCCCTGGCGGCAGGCGGCAGTTGTGTAATGATGGGCAGTGTATTTGCCGGCACGGAGGAAAGTCCCGGTGAAACCATTATTTACGAAGGCCGTAAGTTTAAAGAATACCGCGGTATGGGCTCTTTAGGCGCTATGGCTACCGGTAGCAGCGACCGTTATTTCCAGGATCCTGAAGATGATGTGAAAAAATTTGTTCCGGAAGGTATTGAAGGCCGTGTGGCTTATAAAGGAAGCCTGAAAGAAATTGTTTACCAATATGTTGGCGGCTTACGTGCCGGTATGGGTTATTGCGGCGCCAAAGACCTGGCCGCCTTAAAGAATGCCAGCTTTGTAAAAATAAGCAATGCCGGTATGCGGGAGAGTCACGCTCACGATGTGGACATTACAAAAGAAGCACCTAATTACAGCAGAAAATAATGATTAAGAACTCAGGCTCCGGCCTGAGTTTTTTTTATGTTACCGGCAACAGTAACACGGATCATCGTTTCTTGTCCCCCAGCAGTGTGGCGGGCTCCGTTCAGGGTTCCTCCGCTGATCAGCAACAGAAAATCAATCACAAACGGACTATTAACGTTGAACCATTAACTATTAACCATTACCACCTACCCATGCCTGTTCAGCAGCGATATGCCGTACAAGTGTGCGACGCAACCACAGCCCTACCAGGGCCGGAACGCCGGGAACATAATTAAAAAGCTATCGTTTGCTTTATTAATGCCCGTAATAAATATTTTTATGCAAACCTTTGAACTTTTTTATTGTTGATAACGTATATGCTATTAACAATAAATAGTAGATATTTTAGCAGTTTACTTATTATCTTTGACTTATAATTACAGTTAATATGACACAGTTACATTTATTAGGCATGTTGGGTACCAATGAGATCATCATTATACTGGTGATCGTGTTGTTGTTATTTGGAGGCCGTAAAATTCCTGAGCTTATGCGTGGTTTAGGTAAAGGTGTTCGCGAGTTTAACGATGCAAAAACCAATGTGAAAAAAGAGATTGAAGAAAGCACAAATGATATAAAAAACGCCTAATCAGCGTTTTTTATCCTTTATTTCCTTCTTTTTCAGGCCGTTTAACACGTTCATTTTTTGTTTTCATTCTCCTCCATTTCATTGTACCAGTCTCATTTACGGGACGGAAAGGTTACCTGTTTACAAGCAGTTGAGCATTATATTGCCCGCATTCAGGCCACAAGGCACCTGAATGCTTTTGTGCATATATATACCGACGAAGCCCTACAACAGGCCAAAACCCTGGATGAAAAAAGAGCAAACGGCCAGGCAATGGGACGGTTGCATGGTGTGGTAATAGGCATTAAAGATGTTATTGCCCATAAGAACCACCCTTTAGGTGCCGCTTCCAATATCCTGAAAGGTTTTCAATCAATTTACTCGGCAACAGCCGTTGAACGCTTACTGGCAGAAGACGCTATTATCATCGGCAGCCTTAACTGCGATGAGTTTGCCATGGGTAGTACCAATGAAAATTCAGCTTACGGTAAAGTATTGAATGCGGCTGACGAAACCCGCGTACCGGGCGGCTCTTCCGGCGGTTCGGCCGTAGCCGTACAGGCAGGTTTATGTATGTTAAGCCTGGGCAGTGATACCGGCGGTTCGGTAAGGCAACCCGCAGATTTCTGTGGTGTTATTGGCTTTAAACCCACTTATGGCCGTATATCCCGTTACGGTTTAATTGCTTACGGCTCCTCCTTTGACCAGATAGGTATTTTTGGTACCGATGTAAAGGATATAGCCCTGGCCCTGGAGATCATGGCCGGGCCTGATGCGTATGACAGTACCGCTTACCAGCAGCAACCAGAGGATTATACAACTACCATACCTCATAAGGACAGTTATAAAATAGCTTATTTCCCCGAGGCACTGGACCATCCCAGCCTTGACCCGGTTATTTCCAAAGCGATTTACGGACAATTAGAAGAACTAAAAGCATCAGGGCACGAGGTTAAACCGGTGAAGTTTGACCTGCTGGATTTTATTGTTCCGGCCTATTATATATTAACTACAGCGGAAGCTTCTTCCAATTTATCCCGTTATGACGGGGTACGGTACGGTCACCGTACTACCCAACCCGTAACCGACCTGGTTGATTTTTATAAGAAAAACCGTACGGAAGGGTTTGGTAAAGAAGTGAAACGACGCATTATGCTGGGCACTTTTGTACTGAGTGCCGGTTATTACGATGCTTATTTTACCAAGGCTCAAAAAGTACGCAAAATTTTAACAAATCAGATACAGTTGATTTTCAATGAATTTGACTGTATTGTGCTTCCCACCTCCCCTACCACGGCTTTCAAGGCCGGTGAAAAAACGGAAGACCCGATTGCTATGTATATAGCTGACATATATACAGTTATGGCAAACTTAGTGGGCGTTCCGGCAATTTCCCTCCCACTTTTTAGGCATGAAAATGGCTTACCATTCGGCCTGCAGGTGATGACAAACCGCTTTAATGAGTTAACTTTGCTCCGGTTTTCGGACGAGCTGATGAGCTTAAAGAAGAGTGAGTAACCAATACCTGCACGAGTATTTGCATTGAGGCGCAAGATTTTTTTGACCTAAAATTTCGACAGGCATGTTTAAAAAATTGGCTTTCGCAGCCGTTTGTACATTTTTATTTTCGTTTGCAAAAGCGGATAATACTTTTACGGATAACCTGAACATTACCCAGTTGCAACAGCCTTATGTTGCCGATACCATGGATACCAATGATATGGTAGAAAAGGATTCCGTTATACTGGATGAAAAGTTAAAACAGGAAATTGCCCGGTTAAATCCCAAAGCAGGTTTTAAAGACCTTTTTATACCTACTGCCCTGTCCAATGGCATGACAGTGGAGCAGTTGAATCCCATGGCCGTAAGTTTTGTAAATGATTACGTGTCGCGTTTTGGCAAAACCATGGATGATATGAAGGATTGGGGCCGTCCCTATTTTGATATGATGGATGATATTTTAACCGAGTATGGCCTGCCTAACCAGTTAAAGTATTTGGCCGTAATAGAATCGCATTTAAAAAACAATGCCCGCTCCTGGGCTGGTGCTGTTGGCCCCTGGCAGTTTATGCCGGCCACTGCCCGTGTAATGGGCCTGCGTGTGAGCCGTAATATTGACGAGCGCAGGGATTATAAAAAGAGTACCCATGCCGCTGCACGTTACCTTACCCATTTGTATGAGTTGTATGGCGACTGGTTACTGGTAATTGCTGCCTATAACGGTGGCCCCGGTAATGTAAATAAAGCTATTAAAAGAAGCGGCAGCAAGGATTTCTGGCAGTTACAAAATTACCTGCCGGCTGAATCAAGAAATCATGTAAAAAAGTTTATTGCCACCCATTATATTATGGAAGGTGAAGGTGGTATTACCACATTAACCAAACATGAAGTGGCAGCCTACCAGTTGGATGGTAATTTAGCTGCTGGTACACCTGATAATGCCGTATTGCCAGATAATGTAAAAACCCAGACTATTACCGGCCGTTATAATGCCCGTGTAATGGCCAAGTTTTTAGAGATGGATGAAAAAGCTTTCAACAGCCTTAACCCCACCCTGGAAAAAACACTGGCCAAAACCAGTACTTACCAGTTAAAATTACCGGAAGATAAAATGCAGGTTTTCCTGAGCAAGAAGAATGATATTCTTGATCACAGCATACAAGCTTTATTAAACCCGGATTATAAGTTTTAATCAACTTACTATAAATATATAAAGTAAAAGGGATAGACGATTGTTTATCCCTTTTACTTTTATTGACTACCGGTATTGATGATCAGCACCAACCCGGCTCCCGGCCCAAGATGTTATACTTGCAATAATAACAGTTTTTTTTTCGAACAACCGGATAACAAGGAAGGATTATTCGAGACTGTTTCATGATAACTATCCCGCTATGCCCTGTCCATTACAATAGTTCACTAAAATAAAACGGGCTATCCGGCTTTTGCCGGATAGCCCGTTTAGTAATTACTGACCGTTATGTTTAGTACATTATAAATGTCATATTGGTAGCAGGGTTGGTTTCACTGATCATGTTAGCATAAACAGTAGACCCGCTTAAGTAATAGTCAAATCTTACAGTATTGTTCAACAAAAAGGTATTGAACGGCAATAAGATATTAGTTGTATATCCACCGGATAAGGCAGAACGCAGTGTAAAGGTGTAACGGCCATTATCGTCTTTGGTATAGTTGTACACCGCAGAGGTTGTCCAGCCGCCGCCACAGTTATTCTGGCTGCTAAAGCCATTAAGCGTTAAACGTTTATTCACTACATCCCAAACTAAAGTAATATTACCGCAGTTAAAAGAAAAACCTAATAAACCGGAGTTATTCAGGTTATTATGATAGTAGTTCAGGATAGTAGCACCATCAGTTGAAGTTCCTGGATTAATCACTTTAAAATCCGAACGCATACCGGTATACTTAGCACCCCATAACATATGTAATGGCAGTAAAGGCGTAGGTGAATTGTTCAAGATATACTCTTTACCCGTAGCGTCATAAATAGCCATGGTGGTACTGTTTTTCCAGCCCAGTTTTGTAAATACGATATCATTGAATTTCAGTCCGCCGGCCACTATCTGCATATTATCAATGGTATAGGCAAATTTCTGCGTAGCACTTACTACTTTGTTATCAGTAATGGTGGTGAGGGTTAAACGTTTACCCGATGCCATGGTAGTATTACTGTTGGCCTCAACAGAAATTTTCTGCGTACCGATTTCAAAGTAAGAGTTAGGGTTGGTAACAAAATACTGCTTGAAAGCATTCATAGCAGTAAGGTAGCTACCGGCTTCATATCTTGCTTTCTGGTCGGCAGTAGCTTTTACCAGGGTAAATACCTGGCGGTATCTTTTACCGATCATCACCAGGGTATCGCCGTTAGAACGGTCATAGATAAAATCAATATCACTCCTGAAACCTTCTCTCAGCGTTCCGCCAAAAGCACTTGTTTCCGGATTATTCAGGATAGAGATATAAGTGTAAGTGTCAAAAGTAAGGGCCGCTCCTGCATCCTGCCTAACACGGTAACGTGATCTTTTAACAGTGCTGGCCGATGTATTGGTAAGGTCAGCATACATGTTTACATACTCGTTATTATCAAAAGTCATGTAAAAACCAAAGCCGCCGCCCAGGCCGGTACTCATCGTTCCTACCCAACCGTTAGGCGTATTTACCAGCAGGTTATTTAAAGTATCTAATTGAGCTTTGATCCTTTCGTGAGGAAGATCCTCGAATGCTGCCACATATGACTCTTTTTTACATCCCAAAAAGGAGGCAAGGGTCATGGTGAGCAATAAGATATATTTTATACTTTTCATATTTTAAAGGTTTGTTGCTAAGATTCCGTAAAAATAGTTTGCATTGTTAGCGGTACTGTAAAAACCAGCCGTTCTTGATACCAGGTTAGGCGCAAGATCTTTAGGAGCCGGCATCCAGTCGGTAATAAAAGTAGAACCGGTTAAAAACGGCGTAATATTATTAGTAAAGCTGGTAAGGAAAATATTACCATTACTAAAGGTTGTTCCGGTACCCTGTGCTATTTTGGTGAAAGTAGTTTCGCCGGTAGTAGAATTAACCGCTACGCTAAAGCTATAATCACCGCTATAAGTAGTATTAGCAGCAGTTCCCGCAGTAGCCGTAAAAGTTGCCCTTACCACAAGTGAAGTATTTGTTTCAAACCTTAACTGCAGATTGTCCAGGCGATACCTTGCTGTGGTATTGGTATTGTACATATCAGTTTTAAAGTTATTGTAAGCAGTAGCAAAAGCCGGAGAAATACCATAAGTAGTGTACATATTATCATCCAGGTTAATGGTGATGGTTTTGTACAGGTTGTTATTGATATACTGTGGGAATTTATAAGAAGGGTCATTGATGGTATCCTTCATATACAAGAACATTTTTTTCTGTAATGCCCTGAAATCAACACCTACCAGGTTGGTAAAATAGTTCACCACATTTTGCTCTTTTAAACGTAAGGCTGTCTGACCCGCAGCAGCAGGACAGGTTTTAACCCTGTTTTCAAACCAGTGCTGACCGCTTACCAATAAACTACTGGCCGTTTCTGCATAGTCTTCAGTTGGGTTCTGGCTGGCATAAGTAGAAACATACCCCCATTTATGAGCCGAGTCCGCATTGGTTGACTGCCAGTTACCATTGTAGGTTGACTTTGTGATCTGGGCAAAGTCAGACGGCATCGGGAATCTTTGGTTTACAATATGCACAAACTCATGGTGAATGGTATTGATACGTCCTTTAATAAAACCGGGCGTATTAGAATAAGCATTTACCCCGAATAAGTTAACACGTACACCACCCGAAGCAGTACCGGCATAACCCTGGCCACCTGCATCATAAGAAGTGGAACCATATAATACCCATTCTTTCGGCATGTATACTTTCATAAAGTTCATACCGGCCACATCCTTGTAAGGATTTACAAACCCGCTTAATACGGTCTGCATCATTGGTTGAACCTTATCTTCTTCGGCAGGAGTAACGTTCCTGTCCGCTTCATGATAATAACGGTTGTACCTGTAAATAACGGCAGCGTTATATACATCTAAGAAATTGGCTTTTAACCATTGGTCCAAAGCACTGTTGGTTAAGGGAATATCGGGGTTCAGTTCGTCCATATCCACCGGCGTGAATTTTTCTTTGTTACAAGAAGCAACAAATACCGCCAGGAACCCGATAAACAGTATTTTATAATAAAATTTATTTTTCATAATTTTTGTTTATAGCTATAATGTATTGTGCGTTTATATTAACGTGGGTTTAATTCCAGGCCAGCCAGTTTCACTTCCTGTGGAAGCTGGAACACCCTTCTCAGGTCATTAGGGCCCAGCTCAATAAAGCTTTCTTCGCCTGATGGTGCAAAGATATTTTTTGTAACGGTCAACCCTCTTCTCACAATATCAAACCAACGAATACCCTCCTGTAAGAACTCCGCTTTTTTAGCATCCAGCACAGTTCTAACGATACCGGCTTTAGGATCACTTATTGAATAATAAGCATTGATCTTTGGCAGCGTGATCGCATCACTGGTAGGATTATAAGCATTCAATCTTACACTGTAAAAAGTATTGATATCTTTCAACGCATTGTCATACTGCTCCAGCTCCGCATAAGCTTCTGCCCTGTTCATCAATGTTTCGTCTACTGTTAATAAAATAGACTGGATATAAGGATAACCGGTAGAGGCTGTAGCATAGAAGAAATACTCTCTCCATTTATACGTTGTGTAATGTGGCTGCCCGTAGTTCTATATCCAGTGGCGTAACGCTTTACCGGC
>CAYUMH010000005.1:0-107484 GCA_964445775.1 uncultured Terrimonas sp. | reverse complement strand
GGCGGCTTTGAATGTAAGGCCGGCTCTATCAGTTTGTGTCAATGCACTACCGTTACACTGACGGTTGAAGAAAGAAGTTTTATTGCAGCAAAATATACCGATTGTCTCTGCGCCAATTGCCTGCGTGACCTGAAAAACGAATTTCATTTATTACAACAACAGGAACGAATGCAAAAGATTTCAACACTGTTTACAAAAAACACATAATAACATGACGATAGCGGAACGTATCGTAGCATCGGAAACCCATATTTTTAAAGCCGTTTTTCCTAATACGACTAATCATTATGACACTTTATTCGGCGGTACAGCCATGCACCTGATGGATGAAGTAGCTTTTATAACAGCTACCCGTTTTAGCCGCCAGCGGGTGGTAACGGTAAGCAGTGACCGTATTGATTTTAACAGGCCTATTCCCTCCGGTACATTGGTAGAGCTTATTGGTAAAGTGATACATGTGGGTAATACCAGCCTGAAAGTGCATGTAGAAATATACGTGGAAGAGATGTACTCAGATACCAGGGAGAAAGCCATTACCGGCAGCTTCACCTTTGTGGCTATTGATGAACATAAAAAGCCGGTGAAGATCGTCTAAAAAAATATTGCTGATAAAAGAAAGCCCCTCCGAAGAGGGGCTTAATAAGTTAGAAGGGAAGTTTTACCACTTTTGCTTTTAATAATTTGTCACGCACTTTGATGAAAATATTCGTATCAAAGCCGGCAAAATCTTTTTGTACATAACCCAGGCCAATGGCCTTATTCAGGCTGGGCGATTGTGTACCGGATGTTACTACACCAATGTCATTGCCCGCTTCATCGGCTATAACATAACCATGACGGGGAATACCTTTGTCAATCATCTCAAAGCCTACCAGTTTGCGGGTAAGGCCTTCCGCTTTTTGTTTCTCAAAAATAGCTTTGGACGAAAAATCTTTGGTGAATTTGGTGATCCAGCCTAAGCCGGCTTCCAGTGGAGAAGTTGTATCATCAATATCATTGCCGTATAAACAAAAGCCCATTTCCAGGCGTAAGGTATCCCTGGCACCCAGGCCGATGGGTTTGATACCTGCAGCAGCACCGGCTTCAAAAATGCTGTCCCAGATCTTATCACCTGCGCCGTCTTTGTCCTCGAAATATATTTCCACACCACCGGCACCGGTATACCCCGTTGCACTGATCAATACGTTTTCCACGCCGGCAAATGTTCCTTTTACAAAAGTGTAATACTTCAGGTTAAGAATATCCACATCGGTCAGCGGTTGTAATATCTGGGTAGCTTTTGGTCCCTGTATGGCTAATAATGCCGTTTTATCAGAAATATTATGCATCTCTGCATTATTGGTATTATGGCTGCTGATCCAGTTCCAGTCCTTTTCAATATTAGAAGCATTTACTACCAGCATATACACTTTATTCTCCTCAATGCAATACACCAGCAGGTCATCAACAATACCACCTTCGTTATTGGGTAAACAGCTATACTGTGCCTGCCCGTTCTTTAATTTGGAAGCATCGTTGCTGGTTACACGTTGTATCAGGTCCAGGGCATGTTCGCCTTTTAAAATAAACTCACCCATATGGCTTACATCAAACACGCCGGCATTGCTGCGCACAGCCTGGTGTTCATCGTTAATACCGGTATAAGATATAGGCATGTTGTAGCCGGCAAACTCGGCCATTTTAGCACCCAGGGCAATGTGTTTGTTTGTAAATGGGGTTGTTTTCATTCGTATATTTTTAATTTGCCTGCCAACGGCAGATGATCATTTTGTCGAATGGAACTTTGCATAGGCATTCTCAACTGAGAAAAAATCTGCCATGCTCCGTTTCATCACTGGTAATTAAGCATCGTTATAATGCCGCAAAAGTATAGCAAATGTGATAAGTTGGCGAAAATGTTTTTATGACCCCGCAAAGAATACCAGCGAAAACGATTGTGTGATGGCGTAAACGTGAAAAAGCCTTCGGGGTACTGTATTAAGTGTACAACAACAATAATTTTGACCCGCAGATACCGCAAAAAAGAAACGCAGATTTTTACAGATCATTTTCGATCTGTGAAAATCTGCGCATAAAACTATCTTGATCCGATGAAAAACTTAGCGTGCCTGGATAACCGTAGTATTTGTCCAGGTATCGTGCCAGGGTTCGTCGCCTAAACCGCTGAATACTTCAAAGGGCACTAAACGTATCAACGATCTTAAAAAAGCGTCTTTCCAGGTAAGTTCAGTACCATCTTTACGGATAGCCCGGGTTCCGCTTAATAATTTACCTAAAGTATAACCTTTAAAAAGTTTTTCGCATAGCGTATAATAAACCAGGTAATTGAAGATGGCTACCATATAGGTAAATAAAAAATAATTAATTGTACCGGCAGGTTCGTTAATTACCTCGTATAAAAAATCGGGGGCCAGTTCAATCAGTACCAGGGCCAGCAAATAGCCGGTAGCAAAGCCTACTACATACTGCATCAACAGGTTGTCTACTAAAAAATTAGCAAACCTCCTGCCCTTATCCGCAGGGGTGTACTGGGCTAAACTGTTTAAATCATCTGCAAGATTATATTCCTGCTCCTGGTTTTGGTAATTGTTCTCCATAAAAGGTGGTTTTAATGTGTGGGTTATTTATCAAATTTCTGTTTAAAATATAAGATCATAACAGCCATGATCATCAGTACGGCATTCGTGGCAATAATGATCCAGTCATTTCTTAATATACCATAGCCGATCCATAATATTTCATTTGTTATGGCAATGATGAACATGAGGGAAGACACATTTTTTGCAGATTTTTCCTTCCACACTTTAATAACCTGGGGTAAAAAGGTAAAAGTGGTAATGATGGCTGCTGCTAATCCGAGTATATCAACAAACTGCATACTGAAGTTTTAAAACTAAATGTATACATAAAGTTGATAAAACTAAAACTATGGGCTTAATATTATTAAAAGCAAACCAATTGTAAGAGGCGTGAAACTGTGCTATCGATTGATAACAGGTTAATATATAATAAACAGCCTGTTAAAAAGGAAAGCCGATACCCAGGTTAAAGATCAGGTTTTCCTGGCGCCAGGTTTTTGATCCGAAACGTATATTGTCAAATACCCAGCGTTCGTTTTCGGGCAGCCAGGGTTTACGTATCGGAAAGGCAATATCTAACCGTAACACCAGTATAGATACATCTACCCGTAAGCCGGCACCGGCCCCAATGGCCAGCTGGCTTAAAAATTTGCTGCTGAATTTTGAACCGGGCCTGTTGGGGTCTTCATTTTTGAGCCATACATTACCGGCATCAATAAAAACTGCCCCGTCAAATATGCTGTATAATTTAGTACGGTATTCGGTATTGAATTCCAGTTTAATATCACCCGACTGATCGGCAAGAAAAGCTGTGTTTACCGTATCCTTGAACGTACCGGGACCTAAGGAGCGGCTTCTGAAAGCACGGATACTATTATTACCGCCGGAGAAGAATTGTTTTACAAAGGGCAATTCCGTAGAATTACCCCAGGGCAGGCCATAACCAATGATCACACGGTTAGCCAGCACACTTTTTTTCGAAAGCTTTAAATAAAATCGGGTATCCGCTTCCACTTTTACATATTGCGAAAACTGGGCATTGGCAATACTTTTGGGTCTTCCTTTGCTGACATCGGCGCCTAAAATGCCCCCGATAATATTACCCGACAGGTCAACATTACCATTAAAATACCAGCCGGTCATAATAGCATTACCTACCAATTCATTGTAGTTAAAGTTATAGTTACCACCTAGGATAAATTGTTTTTCAATGGCTTTTTGTAAAGTAGGATTATTGGCGGCGCTGTCAGTATATTGCTGGCTAACATGTATAGGTTGGATATAGTTAATGGCAATAGGTTTCAGGTCATATTCGGTAAACACATTGCCTTTCCATACATAGCCGTAACCTGTTTTAAATGAATTTAAGGTATATAGTTTTTGCTTGGTGAGTACTTCATAGCCCAGCAACAGGTTGGTACGTGGTACAAATCCACCTTTCAGGTTATACTTATAAAACGGGATCAGGAATTTTGGAAAACTAAGATTACCCTCCAGTCCGTACCGGTACGTATTATAACCTTTCAGTTGTCCGCTGAGCTGCACCTCGAAGCCTGCATTTGCATTAACCATTAAAATTTCACCGCCCCTGAATGTATTACGCCTGCGCCAGCCCAATGTAATATTGGCACCTGTAAGGTTATTGGATTTGGTGCTGCCGGTGGGTTCCAGTTTAAGGGCATTCTTTGGTAAAGGCGTTAAGTAATAATAAGTATTTAATGGAATACTATCGTTCAGGCCCCGTAATACCCTGGCGCTGTCATTGAACAAACTGTTAAGCCTTGTACTATCAACCTCAAACCGGTTTTTTACAAACTTAAAAATACCCAGGCCAACCAAACGGTTCAGGGTCAGGTTCTGATCAGTACGGTTATAGGCCTCCCCTTTTTTAAACTGCATCGTGTTTTGAAAAAGCTGCGGTTTATATTGGTTGCGCCGGTCAATTACATAATAACCCTTATAAAATGTCGCATTCTTTTTCAGGGTATCTGCCGAAGTGCTGCTGTTGATGCGGAATGTAGGGAATATAAAAATATCACTTATGGAGAATACAGACCGGGCCGCAACGGTGGTATTGGGCTTAACCTTCACATATAAATTTACTTTTTTAGCCCCGATGGTGCTGTCGGCCTGTATAATTAAATAACCGGGGTCAAAATAATAAAAGCCCTTCTCTTTTAAATATACATCCAGCCGGTTACGTTCAGCCTTTATTGTTTCCAGGTCAAACGGGTTGCCATGTTTCAGTAACGTGTTTTTTGATGCGGTTCTTATGTTAGTAGAAAGATTACTGCTGTCTTTTTCAAAAAAAACACTGTCAATATAATAACGCTCGCCTGGTGTAACGGTATAGGTAGCGCTGGCTTTTTTACCTTTTACAGTTGTATCGCCACTTACGGCAACATGAAAAAAGCCGGTATTTTCCAGGCTGCTCCGGATCACATTCACGTTGTTATCTACATTTACCTGGCTTAATAAAACAGGTGGTTCGCCTATTTTATTTTTCAGCCAGCCGCGGAATGATTTTTCCGATTTAGGATTACCCGCCAGGTTATACATGTGTAATTTGAACTTAACGCCGAATATGGACCTGTTGGGTTTGGGCCGTGTAAGTGATGAGGCAATATCCTTTACAAGGCTCTTGTGTTTTTTGCTTGCGCTATCCGTTTCTACTTTAATGCTGGCACCGGTATACAAAGCATCACCTTTGGGTACATACTTGGTACCCGAACAGGCATATAATAGCACCATCACTGTTATACAACAGGAATAAACTATCAACCTATTTATCTTCTTTGGTGCAAACATGATTAATTGCTTCCGTTTTATTTATTACGAACTGTATGCAATAGTTCTTCACTTTATTAACTCATCAACCTGTTTATTGATCAGCAGCTTGTTTTGCCTGCCGTTCTTTTTCTTCTCTTTCCTCTCTTTCTTTTCGCCTTTGTTCCGGAGTTTTCTGTTTTCTGAAAATATCCCTGAACCGGTTATAGTCCAGTGTAATAACAAACCCCAGGCCTGTTTCAACAATATACCCGTCTATCACACCCTGGAACTCATTCTTACGGTAAGCCCTTAACATATAACGGCCATCCTTGCTTAAACGGTAATCAAGCGCAATATTACCGGCAATATTAGCTGCCTGCTGGTTGCTGTTCTGTGGCCCTTCCAGCTCAAAATTGCTGCCAATGGAAACGGTCAGTCGGTCGTCAAACATTTTTTTAGATAACCCGATGTTCAGGTCTGTTCTGTCGGCCCTTGTACCGGTAGAATAATCTTCGGATGACTGCAGGTCAAAATTCAGGTCAACACCCTTTATTAAACCCTCACTCATGCGGTTCAGCTGTTCCGTTAAAAGTTTACTTACACTCTGGCGCACCATGGTATTGGCCGAAACGCCGGTTCCGTCAAAGGGTGTCTCTGCAAAAAAGCGGGTCAGTACCAGCAGGGAGAAAACCTGTTTATTCATTTCCCCTTCATCTAACCTTAGCTGATCCAGTTTTGTACGTACATCGGTCAATACGTTTCCGGCAACAGAATAACTTTTATTCTCCGGTAATAAAATATCAAAGGCAACCTGCGGCTGCAATAGCTGGCCGGTCAGTTTCAATAATACATCAAAGGGCAAACGCTGCATGTACATATTACGCTGTGTTGCGGTAATATCATCACCCAGCTGACCTTTTACCAGGTCTAACGGTACGGCATTGGCTACGTATTTAGCGGTTATATTTATATCTGCTGCTGTAGGCTCTCCACCCCAGGTAATTTTGCTGCCTTTCTCAATAGAGAACTTCCGCTTGGCCATGGGAATGGTTAACTGGTATTCTCCTTCATTAATTTCATAGGTACCGGTCATGACTATCTCACCGGATTTATCAATATTTACACTCAGTAAGGCCTCACCTTTTACATTTAAATAGTCGCCGTTGCTTTCATCAATTACAATGGTAAAATCGGCAGCAGGATCGATCTCTATATTTACAGAGACATCCATACCTGTTATGGAGGAAGTATTTAGTGAATCATAACGTACCAGCCATAATGAATCGCTCAGTGGCGCATCCATATCCACAAATTCAACCACACCTTCCCGGTCTTCAATGCCAGGGTCTGATTGTGGCAATACCACCGTCATGGCCGTGCCTTCATTAACTTTTAAACGCCCGTCAATGACAGGTAATGCTTCCGTACCTGTGATCTGCAGGTCCGTATTAAAAAACAACTTACCATAAAAAAGGTCATTGTCTTTTTTAACACTGTTCAAAGCCTGGAAATTGCTGGCACGTAAATCCAGGTTGAATTTATAGTTAGTAAAATTTTTAGTTGCCGCGGTACCATTCAATATCAGGTCATTATTACTGGTATCCTTAATAGCAAAACGGTTAAAGCGTAAACCCTGCTGATCAAAAATGATCTTTTGCTGGTCTACTTTAAAATAATTGTTCAGGGTGCTTACATTAAAGCCTGCCTTGTCAAAAGTAAGGCTACCCAATACCGACGGTTGTTTGATAGTGCCGGTTATGGCTAGTTTACCATTTACCGAGCCGGTGCCGTAACGTATGGCTTTGGCCGAAAATGCCTGTGCTGTCTGAATGGTTAGCTTATTAATATCCAGGTTAAAATCAAAATCCTTACCACCCGTTGTTTGCTGGTAATATTTCCCGGTTAACTGTACATTATTCTCGCCGCCGGTGATAGTAACATTGGCATCGTATACACCGGGTGAACTATTGCCGGCCAGTATTTTTACATTACCTACCGTATCCTGGTAAAGTTGCAAATTATCAATGGTCAGGTCGCCTGTAAATACCGGCGAAGTAAATATATCCGACAATACTACAGAACCATTCAACTTGCCATTTGCCAGCGTGGTATCGGGCATTACAAAACCAAGTAAGGTGCCAATGCCAAACTGGTTAAAGGAAACCTGTAGCGGTGAGGTTGGTTCATTTCCGTTACTTTGTATTTTAAGCTCTTCACTGTTCCTGGCCAGTAAAAAATTATTGGCCATTATTCCTGCCGGTGAATATGTCAGGCTATTATTTTCGGCCGCTTTCCATTCGTCGTAATTAAGTTTTAAGTTTTTAGGAACAATGGAAAATTTATACTGGTTGCTGTCGTTCTGTTCCAGTAAGCCCTGCAGGTTATACCGTTCTTTAAAGTTTTCGTCTTTAATATTTAAAACAAATGCCAGGTTATTCTCCGCTATACCAGCCTGTACATTGGTGTTTTGTATAACAATGCCCCCTGCCGTAATATTTTTCACATTAATATTGGCCAGTATAGAATCCTGTGGCTGATTGGTTCCTGCATCCAGTACCAGGCTGTCAACTTTATTGCCGGCATAACTTACTGAGGGTACTTTTAGGTTGGCATGCCAGCCATTAAAGTCACTGAAAAAGCTATTTAAGGTAACGGTTTCCATTTGCTCAAGGTCCGGTACAAAAGCTTTTAACTGTGGTGAGTTACTGATAACTGCATTTAACGTAAAGTTATAGGGATCAAATACCAGGGTGGTATCACGTTGGGTTGTTTTAAAATAAGGCTGCATCACATGTTGTACCACATCGCCTATCTGCGTTAGTTTATATTCACCATACAAATCCACATTGGCAACCGGGCTGAACAATTGCAGGTAGCGGATATCGTCAATTACATTGGCCACCAGTCTTACACTATCCAGATCCACAGGTTGATTATTCATTACCAGTAAACCTTTTTCAATCATTAATTCACCAATCAGGTCATTGGGATTGGTATTCTCAAAATCGGCTTTAATATTACCCGCAAAATTGATGGAGTCCGGTGTTAAATGAAGCGGCAGTGTTTTAATGCTGTCTATCTGTAAATTGGCTTGAATGGCCGGGTATTCAGTGGCAAAATTAGCAGAGGCGGTGAGGTCCAGGTCAATATTCGGATCGGATATGGATGCCGTAAGATTGGCCAGCTGGTTCCTGATGTCCCCGTTTATCGCCAGGTCTTTATACTCGTACTGGTTGTAGGTAAAACTATGTACGGTTCCCTTAAATACAGCATCTGCCGTTTTGGGGTCAAACCCTTTGCCTTTTGCCTGCAGGCTAACACTTAACGGACCCAGGGTAGAATCGTTCATTATTTTTCCCAGGTTAAACGATTCGGTGGCCAGGTTAACATCGTAGGTTGCTTTGGCCGCATCGGTAATATGTGTGGTCCTGCCTTTGATCTTTACATTACCCAGGTCGGTTTTCAGCCGGGCATCAATATCATTGGCAGCAAGTCCGCCTTTTATTTTACCCGTTAACTGCATGGTATTGGGCAGTGTAATATTTGCAGGCAAGGTGCCGGGCGGTAAAATCTTTTCCAGGTCCTGCCGGGTGGTGCTGATATTATCAATAACCAGGTCCGATGTAAACCTGTCCATATCCGGCAGGCCTTTTAACTGCCCGCTCAGTTTTACGGCAGTGGCATTCCAGCCTTTTAATTCCAGGCCATCCACTGCCAGGTTTTTTATAAAACCCCTGATCCGGCCATGTAACTGCCAGGAGGCCGCCGGGTCAGCAAAAGCTTCCTGTTGTGCCAGGTCGGGCACAAAGGTTAAGATATCGGCAGCCACTACTTTTGACCGGTCGAGGTTCATATCAACATACAACACACCAATATCCTTACCAAGGGCTTCAATGGATGGATAACGGATGGCAATATCACGTTGTATCAATGTGCCCGGTGTTTTTAATACAAGGTCTTTTAAATAGGCGGTACTGCTGCCGTATAAAAAACTAGTCTGTAATTTTTCTAAAACAAAACCGCTTTGTTCTTTCAGCTCTCCCTTTGTTACAATACCCATGATGGTATCGCTGTTAAACACAAACTTATTTACCTCCAGGTTAAGATCGGTCACCTTTAAATGGGCATAATCCATTCCCTTTGCTATGCGCGGTGAATTATTATCATCGTACTGCACATTGCTGTTGCTGATCTTTAAAGAATTTACAGCCAGTTGTAAACCCGCTTCTGATGCAGTCACTTCCTGCAAGGCTTGTTCAGTATTGGCAGCGTTTGTTGTTTTTTTAGGTGTTACTACCGGCGCTGTTTTATCTTGTCTTACAATGGCATTCAGTTTATCAATGGTAATGTCGCCTGCATCAAAAATCATTTTATCCAGGTCCAGCTTGCGGGGCTGTACAGCCAATGTGCCTACGCTGGCCTGTGTATAAAACGCGCCTACACTATCCCTGAAATCGAGTTGTAAATTTTTAATACCTACATCTCTTAATAAGAGTTGCAGCGAATTTCCTTCAGCGGCACTGGTTTCCGTAGTAGGCTCTGTTGCCACCACCAGGGCTGTGTCATTGGTTAAGGGTTTGGTTTGTATAATGGTTGCGGTTGTATTTTCAATAGCCGTTTCTTTAATATCAATGATCAGTTTATTAAAATCAAGCCCGTTGATCTTTGCGCCAAAATGTCCTAACCGTGTAGTAACATCATTGCCGGTAACCACATCCTTATAAACAAAACGTACATTATCCAGTAAAACGGACCGTAATAAAAAAGGGGCGGCGCTGGTATCGGTTACACTGGCCGATGTATCGGTGGAAGGGGAGGAAAAAGCATCCACAATAAACTGGAAGTTAAAAGCGGTATCGGGTAGCTCCCGTTTAATTTTTGCGGTAATATCCTTTAATTGTACTTCTTTAATATCCAGCTTATCAAATAGTAAATTCCAGATACTGATATTCACCTGTATTTTACCGGCCGAGAGCAGTGTGTCCTGTTTCCTGTCTTCTACATACAGGTCTTCCAGCACAACCTTGGTACTGAAACTGATATACAATTTGCCGATGCCTACTTTGGTATCCAGTTTATCCTGCAGGTAACTGATGGCCTGTTTGCGGATAATATTCTGGCCCCAGCGGGTTTGAATGGCAATGATCAATATAACAACCAACAGGAGTAACCCCAGTATAATACCGCCCAACACCTTCAACAGGCGTTTCCAGATATTTTTTTTCTTAGGGGCTATTACTTTTTCCATTCAATTAATTGCGGCCTGCTTGGTTATAATATGTTAATGAATCAACGATCATTCTTTATGGCCTGCCGGCCTGCGTTTCCTTTCTTTTATCCAGCACTACATGTAAGTCTTCCACTTTAATAAAAACCTGGTAGCCAACCACTTCCTGAAAACCTTCCATTGCCCGGTATATACCCCACAAAATTGCTGTATTATTCTTAATTAATGCCTTATCAGCATAAAAAACTATACCATTTATGTGACTATAACCATAAAAAACTGACAAATTCACGCTTTTTCCCAGGCGTTGCCGGGATAAGCAAATTTTTGAAACAGTTAACCGGCGAAACAGTTGCATTTATGTTACATTTCTTATCTTGCTTTTTTAATGATTGACTATGCCGAGAACAAAAATTGCGGGCATTGGTAAGTACCTGCCCGAGACCATTGTAACCAATAACGATCTTACTAAAGTAATGGATACCAGCGATGCATGGATCCAGGAGCGTACCGGCATACAGGAACGCCGTTATGCCAAGAGATTTGAAGACACTACAGCTACCATGGGTGCCGAAGCGGCCCGTGTAGCTATTGAAAGGGCCGGCATAACCCCGCAGGATATTGATTTTATCATTTTTGCCACCCTTAGCCCCGATTATTATTTCCCCGGCTGCGGCGTATTGGTACAGCGCATTTTAAATATTCCCAATATTCCCGCATTGGATATCCGTAACCAGTGCAGTGGCTTTGTGTACGGTATCAGTATTGCCGACCAGTTTATTAAAACCGGCATGTATAAAAATATCCTGCTCATTGGTTCCGAAACACATTCCTACGCCCTTGATTTCAGCACCCGTGGCCGGAACGTATCGGTAATATTTGGTGACGGGGCCGGTGCGGTGGTATTACAACCTACTGAAAAAGAAAACCAGGGCATTTTAAGCACCCATTTGCATAGCGATGGCACCGAGGCCGAAATGTTAAGCATGCCTAATCCCGGTTTTCATGCCGGAAAATTCTGGGGCGCCGTTAAGCCGGAACAGCCACAGGCCCCTTATGGCGGTATGTTCATTACACAAAACCTGCTGGAAAAGGAAGACCTCTACCCTTATATGGATGGTCCGGCCGTATTTAAAAAGGCAGTGGTAAAAATGCCCGAAGTAGTACACGAAGCTTTAAAGCAAAATAACCTGCAGACAACTGATATTGATATGCTGATACCCCACCAGGCCAACCTGCGCATTGCACAGTTTGTACAGCAGCAATTAGGGTTAAGTGATGATAAAGTGTTTAACAATATCCAGAAATACGGCAATACCACGGCGGCATCGGTTCCTATTGCTTTATGCGAAGCCTGGGAGGCCGGCAAGGTAAAAGAGGGCGACCTGGTGTGCCTGGCAGCGTTCGGCAGCGGCTTTACCTGGGGCAGCGCATTGCTCAGGTGGTAAAGGAGTTCAAAAGTTCAAGAGGTTCAAAGGTTCCAGAAGTTCAAAGCGTTTAAGGTTTAACGTTTTATGTTTAAGGTTAGTGGGGCTTTCAGCGTTTAGCATTCAGCCTTCTGCATGGGTAAGTTATGAATGATGAATTAAGAATGAGCGCTTTGCCTGTATTTGGCTTTTAGCTTTCTGCTTTCAGCATTTAGCCTTCAGCTGGCATTCCATCAAACAAAGTGGCTCTGCCATTGTTATAGCTTTTGTAATAAACACAAATGCATAAAAGGAACAATGGTTTGTGTACCGGAAAAGTAAATGTAATAACCTAACTTTGCGCTTTCCTCTAAAAAAATGAGCGACCCAATAAAACATGAATGCGGTTTGGCATTCATCCGACTAAGAAAATCTTTCTCTTATTACCAGCAACGGTACGGTACCACCATGTGGGGTTTGAACAAAATGTACCTGCTGATGGAAAAGCAACATAATCGTGGACAGGATGGTGCCGGAGTAGCTGCCGTAAAACTGAATGTAGAGCCGGGTTACCCGTTTTTACACCGTATACGCAGTGCAAAACCCCAGGCCATTGCCGATGTTTTCCGCCAGATAGGAGCAGAAGTAGATAACCTGGCACAATACAACCCCGAAATACGTAAACATCCAGGCCTCATGAAGGGGCATGTATCGTTCATGGGCGAGCTGTTATTAGGCCATTTACGGTATGGCACCCAGGGAAAGAACAACGAAGAGTTTTGCCACCCTTTTATTAAAAGACATACTGTACCCGCCCGCAACCTGGCTTTAGCAGGTAATTTTAACCTGGTAAATACCGAAGAGCTTTTTTCTCTCATTAATATAGATCCCGGTGTGTTTCAGCGCCAGAGCGACCTTGCGGCCATGATGGAAGTGTTACACCACTTCCTGGTACAGGCCGATGAAAACTCCCCTGAACATCCGGATATTAAAGCCGTATTACAAAAGGCCCTGCCTTTGTTCGATGGTGGTTTTCATGTGGGTGGCCTTACCGGCGACGGAACCGGCTTTGTGTTCCGTGATGCCAATGGCATACGCCCGTCCTACTATTATATTAACGAGGAAGTAATTGTAGCCGCATCGGAAAGAGCTGCTATACGTACCACTTTTAATGTTGGGGAGAACGAGGTAAAAGAGTTAATGCCCGGCCAGGCATTGATCGTGTACGAAGATGGCCGCTACGAAATTTTCCAGGCCCTGGAACCCAAAGAGCGCAAGGCCTGCAGCTTTGAACGTATTTACTTTTCACGCGGCAGCGATGAAAAAATATATAAGGAACGCCTGGCTTTAGGTCATAACCTGAGCGAACAGGTATTGAATGCGGTAGACAACGATTTAAAGAATACCATCTTTTCATTTATACCCAATACCGCTGAAGTAGCTTTCTATGGTTTGCAAAAAGGTATGGAAGATTACCTGAACAAACGCAAACTGGAGCGCATTGTAAGCTGGGGTAATAATATTGACCAGGAACAACTGTCCGAACTGATATCACGCCGGGTACGCATTGAAAAAATAGCCATTAAGGATGTGAAGATGCGTACATTCATTACCGAAGATACCAGCCGTAACGAAATGGTACAGCACGTGTACGATATTACCTATGGTACCGTAACACCACATGTAGATACGCTGGTGGTAATAGACGATTCCATTGTACGGGGTACTACCTTAAAAGAGAGTATCATTCGTATGCTGGCCCGCTTAAAACCTAAAAAGATCATTGTGGTATCTTCGTCACCACAGATACGTTATCCCGATTGTTATGGTATTGACATGAGCAAGATGGGCGACTTTATTGCTTTTGGCGCGGCCGTGGCTTTATTGCGTGAAAAAGGACAGGAACAGATTTTACAGGACCTGCTGGAGAAATGTAAAACCCTGCAGCGTAACAACCAGTTACATACGGAGAACGTGGTACAGCAACTATATAAAACATCTACTACCGAAGAAATATCGGCAAAAGTAGCCCAGCTTATTACACCGCCGGAAGTGGATATACCGGTAGAAGTGATCTTCCAGAGCATCGAGGACCTGCACAAAGCCTGTCCCGGTAACCTGGGCGATTGGTACTTTACCGGCAACTACCCAACACCGGGTGGTAATAAGGTAGTGAACAAAGCCTTTATGAACTATATGGAAGGCAAGGATGTTCGTGGTTATTAAAAGTAAGAGGTAGCTCTATATAGCATCAGCTATAGTGCAAAGCCGGTCAGTAGTTTCCCGCTTTACGCTGCAAGTCCGGCACCCCCCTAACCCCCTGTAGGGGGAACTGCTCCCCACAGCTCCTCACCCGGCTTTCCGCTGCAATCGGGGCTATCAGCAACAAAACAACAAAGCCCGACAGTATAAAAACATATTCAATAAAAAAAGCTGTCCAACGGGACAGCTTTTTTTATTTGCTTTACAGCAAAATTATTTTACCACCTGAATACCTGTAGCAGTAAAGCGGATCTCCTTTTGAGGCGCTGTAATTGCATCAATTTCAGCTTTTGATTTTTTTGCATCTTCAGCGTAATGTTTCAACTCTGCAACCGATGTGGTTTTAATAAATGCTTTACCATCCAAAACAACCGTTTTGCCCTCTAAAGCAACTGGTGTAAAAAAAGCATAATCTTTCATTTTTACAAATGCAGTAGTGCTGTCATTAACTGCCAGCTTTATCCAGCAACCTTTTTTAGAACATACTTCTAAAACCTTAGCCGTAACTTTTGTATCAATAGATTCTTCTTTAGCCAGTTTGGCAGGTATCTGGGCAATATCAATAGCGCCGTTAATGGATTTAATTTCACCATACACATCACCTGGTTTGGCATCGCCTGCAGGCGGTTGAGCAATAGCAGCAGTGCTAACAAAAGCAATGGCGGCAGCTAATAATAATTTTTTCATAATCATGTTTTCGTTTTCTAAAGACTGCAAAGTTAACAATTGGTTGCAACTGCAAGCCATAATATTGTAAAAAAGCAACATATTTCGGCGGTCGGGCCGTTATTTGCCGCCTTACTCATCGCTCAGCAGTAATTCTCCCTTTACCAGCCAGGATATGCCAAAAGCCAGTAAAGCGATCCATTCCAGCCAAAAAACGGCGTGAATGGCATCCGCATCCTCAGCAAGATTGTCGCGGGTGGCTATAAATACCAGTACTATACAAATCACCATAATAAGGGCGCAACTGCGGTAAATTTTATTGCGGGCCAGCTTTTCGGGTGTTTTTTCACCCCTGCTTTTGGTAAACAGGAAAAAAGAAATAAAGGACAGGCTTAAAAAGAAAATAGCCGCCGCCGTATAATGCACCCATACCCTGGTGCTATTATCTTTTAAATGTACCACACTGCAAACTGCATCATCGTTTTGTGTAGTGGGAAAAAGGGCTACCAATATGGCCGCTATACCGGCAATGGTGGTCCAGGTATTATCGGTACGGTCATAACCCTTATAGGCTATTAAGAACAAAGCTACGGCACATAACACCCCTACAAATATGTCGCCGGCAATGGTAAAATAATAATGACTGATGGAGTCCTGTATGCGGTTACAATTACCCGCTAAAAATGTTACGGCCAATAAGGCGGCCGGTAAAAAAATGCCCATAAAGCCAATGGCTTTACGAATGGTTAAAAATGAAATAACCAGCCGGTTATTATTTATTTTTTCAGTGGCCATATTACCGTGTTTAGTTTTATTAAGCCATTACTGCAACCATCTGCAAAGCATGTTCGCCCAGGGTGCGGTCTCCTTCAATATTTACTTTTTCCATTATTGCACCGGGGCGTATGCTTTTAGAGAACAGGGGCCAGCTTACTGCCGCCGGTATGCTTACAGTGGCTGCGGGTGTAATATCAATTGCTTCATAAAAGGCCCAGCCCTCTTCCTGCTTAATAATCTGCCAGCTGCCGCCAATATCTTCAGGTATAGTTACTTTTACAACCGTATCAACAGGGGCCACTACCTGTTTAAACTGGTGCGGTAATGCCAGCATAAAAATGTTAATGAACGGCGTATAATAAGTACTGTTCATTAAACCGGGTTTGTTTACTGCATCACGTATCTGCTGCTGGTGCAAAAACTTTTCGGTGTATTCGCGGGCAATATGTTTCCAGTTGGGACTTTCCGTATCGCCTGCCCAGCTAACGGCAAAGGGCGAAGGCGCAAATGGATCGAGCCCGGCATAATAATTACAATAAAGCGGGCCGGTTAATTCGTGCAGCATGATCAGCATGGAAGGGCTTACCCTTTTCATGGCTTTTACCCAATCGGCATTCAAACCGTTCAGGTAACTAACCAGGCCGGTATAACTGGTATCAGCAGGACTTTCACCAAAATACCCGTCACGTAACATAGAGAGTACCCGGATATTGCCATCTAATAAATGCCCCACTACATCTTTCACTTTCCATAACCTGGCTACCGTAGGTTTTTGCCAGTCTTCAGGTGATAACTCTTTTAACAGCTGAATAAACAGATGGTCAATCTGCGGTAAAAGATTTCTTACGTCAAAAGGAATATTTTGTTCAAGGCTCACTTGTTATGCGTTTTAAATTTAAAGTTAAAGGCTGCCTGTTGTTTAAAAAAATTAGCAGGATGATATTAATGCTACTGTTTTACCTTAGCATCATTCAATTTGTAAAATGTATAACATGACTTCTTTTACCGTAACCGGCCAATTGGTAGATATTCCGCAACAAAAAATTTATCCTGCCATGGTAGTAGTGCAGGATGGAAAGATAAAGACCATTGAAACTTTAACAAGTTTGCCGGATGATAAACTGGGGTATATTTTACCAGGGTTTATTGATAGTCATGTACATATTGAAAGCTCTATGCTGGTGCCGGCGGAATTTGCCAGGCTGGCCGTGGTACATGGTACCGTGGGCACTATCAGTGATCCGCATGAGATAGCCAATGTATGCGGCGTGGCGGGTGTCGACTTTATGATCGACAATGGTAATACCGTTAACTTTAAATTTAATTTTGGAGCACCCAGCTGTGTGCCGGCCACCACTTTTGAAACAGCCGGTGCTGTTATTGATGCCGCTGCGGTAAAACAATTACTGGCCCGTGATGAAATTAAATACCTGAGCGAAATGATGAATTTTCCCGGTGTATTACATGGTGATGAGGAAGTGATGGCAAAAATAAAAGCCGCACAGGAATTGAATAAGCCGGTGGATGGCCATGCACCCGGCTTAAGGGGCGATACGGCCCGGCAATATATTGCAGCAGGCATATCAACCGATCATGAATGTTTTACGGCCGATGAAGCCATGGATAAACTGCAGCATGGTATGAAGATATTGATACGCGAAGGCAGCGCCGCTAAAAATTTTGAAGCGTTGATACCATTGATGCATGATCATGCAGACAATATGATGTTTTGCAGCGACGATAAACACCCGGATAGTTTAATGGTGGGCCATATTAACGAGTTATGCGCCAGGGCCGTTGCAAAAGGTATTGATGTGTTTAAGGTATTAAAGGCCGCCTGTATTAACCCGGTAAAACATTATAAAATGGATGTGGGCTTATTACAGCCCGGTGATGCTGCTGATTTTATAGTGGTACAGGACCTGGAGCATTTTAAAGTACTGCAAACCTATATCAATGGCCAATTGGTAGCCAGTGATAACCAGAGCCTGATTAATACCAGTTCGCTGGCTACCGTTAAGCCCATCAATAATTTTAATTGCCTGCCCAAAACCATAGAAGATATCAGCCGGGTGTACCGGGTAAAACAAGACACTACGGCACCGGCTGATATACCGGTAATAGAAGCACTGGACGGACAGTTAATTACCAATAAAATTTTATTACCTCCAGCCGTACATAACGGGCAGTATGTAAGCGATATTGATCGCGACTTATTAAAAATAGTGGTGGTTAACCGCTACAACGAGGCAACGGTAGCAGGTTCTTTTATTAAAAACTTTGGTTTAAAAACCGGCGCCATTGCCTCATCCGTTGCACATGATAGTCATAATATAGTTGCCGTAGGTGTAGATGATGAAAGCCTGGTAAAAGCCATCAATATGGTAATAGCGCAGGAAGGCGGTATTAGCTTATATGTACCGGCTGCTGAAAACACAGCAGCAGTGGCTATGGAAGTAGCGCTGCCGGTTGCCGGCCTGATGAGTACACAGGATGGTTATGAAGTAGGGCATCAGTATGCGGCCATTGATAAAGCCACCAAAGCGGCGGGCAGTACATTAACCTCGCCGTTTATGACCTTATCATTTATGGCTTTACTGGTAATACCCCATATAAAGCTGAGCGACCTGGGTTTGTTTGACGGTGATAGTTTTAGTTTTATTACAGCATAATATGGTGTAACGAATAGTTTAAAGGGCCGGTGACCTGTATTTAACCCGGTAGCGGGTAATGCTTTCGTCATTCGCCCTTAAATAATTCCCGTTTACCCTTTTTTCGGGTATATAAGGCATTAGGGTGTTGCTTAACAGGCTACGGCATAGTACTTTCGATTAAAATTTACAAGTAATGAACGAATATAGTAATCAACCGATGAGCAGTAGACGCGAGACCAGGCGTAACAATCGTCACAATATGGGCAACCATGTATGGTTGGGTGTGTTTTTGCTGATTTTTGGTGTTTTTTCGCTGATAAAAGCCAATTTCAATATACATTTTCCCCGCTGGATATTTACCTGGGAGTGGATACTGATTGGTATAGGTTTATTCATTGGCTTTAAAGAAAACTTTAGGGGTGCTGCATGGATCATCATGATTGCCATTGGCTCCATCTTTTTATCCAAGGATGTATTAAGGGCTTATAATTTACAATTCAGCGTATGGCCTATCATTATGATACTGGTGGGTGTGTACTTTATAACACAGGCCGGCGGTAAAAAAAAACGGCAATCAATAAAGGAGGAAGATGCACATCAAACGGAATGGGGTGATATTCCTTTGGCAGATGGTACACCTTATGTGGAAACGGAAGATGATTATGTAGACAGTACCTCCATATTTGGCAGCGATAAAAAAAATATACTATCTAAAAACTTCAGAGGGGGTGAAATAACCAATGTGTTCGGAGGTTCGGAGGTGGATCTGACACAGGCAGATATACAGGGAAAATGTGTGCTGGAAGTAACAGCCATCTTTGGTGGAGCCACGCTTATCATTCCTTCTAACTGGCTTATACGATCGGAAGCGGTTACTATTTTTGGTGGCATATCCGATAAACGTAAAATGGCCGTAGCCAGCGAACTGCCCCGCAAAACATTAATTATAAAAGGTACCGTGCTGTTTGGCGGTATAGAAATTAAAAGCTACTGACCTGGTAGCTTTAATTTTTTTATAAAACCCTCTAAAAACTAACATTATGCAATGGTTTATGGCAAAAATTGTTTACCGTATTATTACCGGCGCTGGTAACCATATGGCACAGTTTGAAGAACAACTGCGTTTAATACAAGCTACCCATATTAGCAAAGCCCTGCAAAAAGCTACCGAGATAGGCCGTAAGGGCGAAGATTTTTTTTACAACCAGCAATTGCAACTGGTACAATGGCAGTTTTTAAATGTTACCGAATTGAAGCCTTTACAACATTTAAATGACGGCATAGAGTTATACACCCGCATTGAAGAGCATGATAATGCCGAAGCCTATATGCTTACCCTGCAACGCAGGCATAGCCAATTAACGGATACTATTAATTTACCCCTGTAAAAGGAAAAAAATGCGGGGAAGCCTGTTTTCGGTACGACGACTGTTACTTGTATTGGGTATTTGCTGGCTGGTATTAATTGCAGACCAGGCACTGATACTCTATTGGTTTAACCTGCCCCTGAAAACAGCGGTCATTGACAGTCTTATCAGCAACTTTTTATTATTATGGGCCTGTGTACTGATCATTGGCATGCTGCGCTATTATAATGCCGGGGCCAGCCGCTACAGCAATATGATTATACTTTGTATAGTACTGAGTATTATATGGGTATATTTTAACCGCTTTGTACTGAACTTTTTTTTAGAGGAGGTAGAGGGCTATAGCAGTTTTTTACAGCATTCGCTGATCATACGCGGCAGTATAGGTTTCCTGGTATTGATTATTGCCGCCATGCTGGGTATTATTTGGTATAGTTTACAGGAGCAGGAACAGAATGAACAGCGAAAAAAAGATGCGGAGAAACTTTCAAGGGATGCGGAGTTGTATAAATTACGCCAGCAGTTGCAGCCACATTTTTTATTTAACAGCCTTAACTCCATTAATGCGCTTATCAGCATTAACCCCAACGAAGCCCGGGATATGGTGTTACAGCTGTCGGCTTTTTTACGTAATAATGTAAGCAGCAGTGAAAATAAATGGATAAGCCTGCAGGAAGAGCTGGACCATTTGGGCCGCTACCTGAATATTGAGAAAGTGCGTTTTGGCAACCGCCTGGTAACAACTATTGAATGTGATGATATGACCCGTGAACTGAGATTACCGGCCCTGATATTACAGCCGCTGGTAGAGAATGCCATAAAATTTGGCTTGTACGATACCCTGGGTCCGGCAGATATTGTACTGAAAGCGGAAACGGTGGACGGCCAGTTACAGATAACTATTCAAAACCCGTATGACCCTGATACCTCGTCGCCCCGCAAGGGCACCGGCTTTGGTTTATCATCGGTACAACGCCGCTTATACCTGTTGTTTGGACGTAATGACCTGTTAACCGCAGGAGGAAGTAACCATGTTTTTACCACGCAGGTAACCATACCGCAAATTCAACCTGATATAGCATAAAGACTAAATAGTATATTTAACCATGCATAAAGTTGTAATAATTGATGATGAGCCATTAGCCCGCAGTATTGTGGAAGAGTTTATAAAAGATTTTCCGCAATTACAGGTAGTTGCCACCTGCGGTGATGGTTTTGAAGGAGTAAAAGCCATACAGGAGCATGAGCCTGATCTGGTTTTTTTAGATGTACAGATGCCCAAGATCAATGGGTTTGAAATGCTGGAACTGGTAGACAGTCAGCCTTCGGTAATTTTTGCTACTGCTTTTGATGAATATGCCATTAAAGCTTTTGAGGCCAATGCCATTGATTATTTATTAAAACCTTTTAGCCGGGAGCGTTTTGCAACAGCAGTTAATAAATGGCAGGAACAACAGGCGGGGCGTGCGGCCCTGAATATGCCCGGCTTGCTGGATGCCGCCTCACAATCGCCGGCACAAAGCCAGCGCATAGTAGTGAAAACCGGTACTAAAATAAAGATCATTCCCACGCAGGATGTGTTTTACCTGGAAGCAGCCGATAATTTTGTAAAAGTGCATACCCGTGACGGTGCTTTTTTAAAGAACAAAACCATGTCGCATTTTGAGCAGATATTACCGGCACAGGAGTTTGCCCGCTGCCATCGTTCGTACATGGTGAACCTGCAGGAAATAACCCGGATAGAACCTTATGAAAAAGACAGTCATATTGCTTTATTGCGTAACGGTGGCCGGGTGCCGGTAAGCCGCAGCGGTTATGCCCGGTTAAAAGAAATTTTAGGATTATAGGTTTCAGTTGACAGTTTAAAACTAAAGCGGGCCAAAAACGAAAAGGCAGATCGCTTTCAAAAATAACATGAATTATAATAAGGTAAGAATCCTTAACCGTTTTGTTGAACATGCAGGCCAGATTCTGGCCTGCATGTTGTTTTTAATCTTATTATACTATTCTACAGCCTGGAAAAAATTCATAGGCTATCAACATAAGCGGTAATAAAACTTTACTTTTTGTAATCGTTTCCATTGGCGGGAGATACCGGTGCGGTAATCAGTAATTTATATTCTCCCGGTTCGGCAATGGTAAAAGTAACATCGCCGTTATCGCCTGATACCACATTGATAGCTCCCCAGCCATTGCCCGGACTAGGATTTTTGCCGCCTTTTACCACAATACCACCAATAGGATTTCCTGCTACTATTGCATTAGGATTGCCGGTTTTATTGCTTTTCAGTACTTCCACACGGCGGCGTTTCGATTTGTTTGGTTTTGAAGCCGGAAGCCCTTTTTCACTGATGCTTTTTTCGCCGGGTTCGGGTGCGGTAAACTGTAACCTGTATTCGCCCGCTTCGGCGGCAGTAAAAATGACTTCGCCGTTGTTGCCGCTTACAAGATGCAGGTTGCCTCCGGGATTTTTACCACCTTTTACAATAACCCCTTTTATGGGCTGTCCGGGAAGTGCAAAAGCAGAAGCATCTATACGTTGCACACCTTTTTCGTTAATGCTTTTACCGTTGTCGTTTCCGGCTGCATTTCTCGCTTTTATATTTCTCACAGCGCCCATTTGTGTATCGTGGCTTCCGCTTTTTACATGTAAATCATCGGCAATGGGTGTTAATGTTGTGATGTCGGGACAAAGAATGCACATACAAAAACCATTCACACAATTGCAGTCATAAGTGGTAGTAGTTCCATTGGCACTTGTGCAGGTACTGGTGGTGCAATCGGTGCATTGCTGCACAATGGCGGTGGGGTTACCGGGATTAACTTCTTTACCATTGGTAGCCGCATTGCCTTTTGTATTGATAGCATGTTTTGCACCGGGAATGGAAATAACCGCCGCCAGATCATCCTGGTTGCAGAGATAGGTGTATGATTTACCATCTTTGGTAATGGAAATTCTGTTGCCTTCCCAATCGCTTTGAGATTTTATTTCTTTAAATAATTCGGGTTTTAACACAGAAGTACCGTCTTTTTGAACAACAAACAGGTTGGTCAAATAATCGATTTTGATTTGTTGCAAGGCTTCCGGGCTTTCGGCGGTATTTATTTGGCTGGCTAATTCACTATGTGCTTTCCAGCTGTCATAGCCTTTTTTTGATAACCAATAGCCCGATGTACCATCGGCAACTTTACCAACCGCTCCGCCAAGCAAGGATGCTCCCTGACCTACTGCATTAGCGCCGGACTGCAGACCGCTTGCCACTTTTTCGCCAAAATTCTGCCCCTGCGTTTGTTTCGGTGTAGTTGGCGTCATGGATAAACGACCTGCTGCATAGGAAGAAGAGGCTGCACCGCTTCCTTTTGATTTGCCGATTGAGAGAGAAATGCCAATATTGATTTCCACAGCCTTGTATTTTTCGCGGCTGTCTATGGAAGACCAAGCGCCATCCTGCAGCTGTTTTGGCTCATATATATTGTTGGGGTTAAAACCTCCCTGCGGTACCCGGTTTTGTGTTGTGTATTTTATTTCGGGCCCCATGATATAGGCTGAGCTTGCAAATACCGATAATGACGGGATAATTTCATAACCTATTTTTAACTGCGGCTTAAAGATCATTCCGCCCGAACTTTGTTTTTCCCTTTTCACCAGGTCAATATTTTTTGATTGCCCGTTGGCAGTGTAAGTTCCGCTTTGGGTAAAGCCCTGTAATGTAAAACGGAAGTAGCCTGTGCTTATCAATGGGGAAATATGAAATTTTCCCATTGACAATATTGCCTGTACGCCAAGTGATCCTGAAAAATTGCCTGAAGCATTGCCGTTTTCATTTGTGGAAACGGTATGTGTAGCAGCATAAACCTGGTACCTGCCGGCAACCGAATGATCATCGGGAGAGCTGTTTTTAATTCCGCCATAATTTACAGCAAGGTTGGCTCCGAGTGCAAATCCGCTGCCTTTTACGCTACCGTCCCAGCCTTTCCGGTAAAGCGGTACAAAGGCATCTGCCTGAACATTGAAGCCGCTTTTCAATATGTTATTTGGGGTTGTAATTGCGCCTGCGGACAAACTGAGCCTTGTGTGGTTGCTTCGGGAGGCATTTTGGTTGAATATTTTGGTTTGCTGTGCAAACCCGGCCTGCATGGAAGTTATTATGAGGAATAAAGTAATTTTTGTTTTCATCTTTGACGAGGTTTTAGTTTGGTATATGATACTATATAAACAACCCCCTTAAAATGTTACCCTCATAGGTTTAGATACTACTCAATAACTGAATAAAGTAGGGTCGGGTTTAACAGCCGGGTTTAATACTATAGCTGAGGGGCTGGCGGATGGCAGCGGTAGCTGGCCATGGCTAAGGCCATGCGGGTGGCAGGCCACTACAAGCGTACAGCCGTAACTGCAGCCGGGAATTGTTATACTGCCGAAAGCCCATAAAATTGGTAATGAGTTAATTAGATAAACGGGTATTGGTAATAAAGCCAGGAAACCCGATGAAAAACAGGAATTTGTTAAGTTTTACGGAAGAGACAGTATTTGCTGTTTACTGTATTAAAAAGTTGTATTTTTCCGTTCCGTTGCCCGGGCTTACAATTTTGCCTGTGTTACAACGTTTTAATACCGTAAGCCACGTTTGGGGCTTTAGTACTGTCTAATGAGATAAACTTATTGCTTTGATGAAGAAAATATTATTAACTGTTTTAGGCTGTGTAGCAATGGTGGTTGTGAGCAAGGCGCAGGACCCTAATTTTTCACAGTTTTTTGCCTCCCCTTTAACTTTGAACCCGGCACTGACGGGTAAATTTGACGGTGTGATACGTGTGGCCGGTAATTACCGTAACCAGTGGCCATCCATCAGCAATGCTTTTAACACCTATACCGTATCGGCCGATATGGGTATTTTACAAAACCGTATTCCGGAAGGTGACCAGTTTGGTGTGGGCCTGATTGGCTTTAGCGATAAAGCAGGTGATGGAGTACTGGTAACAAACCATGTGGGGTTATCGGTTGCCTACCATAAAAGCCTGGACGAAAATTTTAACCACCAGATTGGTGCGGGCTTCCAGGGCATGTACACCAACAAAAGATTGGATGTAAGCCGTTTGAAATTTGGTGATATGCTGACACCTTTTGGTTTTACCGGCATATCCGAAGAAACTTTAGTTGGGCAGGGTAACCAGGCTTTACATTATTTTGATCTGAATGCCGGTGTGTTTTACAATGGCAGTACCGATGGTTATAATAATTTTTATTTAGGCGCTTCCATGTATCATATTAACCGCCCCAAGGAAAGTTTTAATGGCGCTAATTTTATTTTAAATCCCCGTACAACGATACAGGCCGGTGGTAAAATACCTTTGGGCAGCTCCTATAACTACCTGCACCTGGCGGCTAACCACAGTATGCAGGCCAAGGCCAACAATACATCGGTAGGTGGTGCGGTATCGGTAAATGTAAATAACGATGAAGATAACCCAACCAATGTGTACCTGGGTAGCTGGTACCGTTTTGGTGATGCGGTAATTCCTTATATGGGACTTGAGTTTGGCGAGTTTCGTTTCGGCGCTTCGGATGATGTAAATATTTCAAAACTGAAAGCCGCATCCAATGCACGTGGTGGTGTGGAAATATCACTTATTTATATCCGCAAATACGTAGACCCCAATATGCGTAAACTGAACTGTCCGAGGTTTTAGCTTTTCATTATGTACATAAGTATAGATTTTGGCCCGCAGATTTTCGCTGATTAGTTGCGCAGATCGCCGCTGAGTATAGTGCCTGTTTGCAAAACCTGCGCTGTTTTTGTATACGCCATCAGCGGGTTAAACGATAATTGAGCGGGTTAAACGCAGCACCAATTTTATATAAGCATATAGTACACAACCTTATTCCTATTGGCCTAACAACTGATCCCTTTCCCGCGATACTACCTGCAACATGCTTTCTAACTGGCCGATACGTTTTATCTGGTCCATCAGGTGTTGATTGTCCTGGCTGATGAGTTGCATATCATTATTAATTTCCTCGAGGTAAGCAATTTTCTTTTGCATTTGCTGGCGTTCAAAATTAGATTCGCTCAACTTGTGTTCGGTAGCAGTGAGCTCATGCATCAGGTTGCGGTATTCCGTATCTTTTTGCTGTACCAGCTGCAGCTGAACGGCAATATCTTTCTGTAATTTATAATTAGCTTCTTTCAGGTCCTCGTGTTCAATTTTTAATAATAAAGCGTTACCGGCCTGCGATTCCAGTTTATTTATTTTTTCCTGTAACAAGGCAAACTCTTTATGGGCATTGTCCAACAATAAAGTCAGCTCTTTGGTTATTTCCTGTTGCCGTTGCATATTATCCAGTTCTTTTTGCTTGGTGGATAATAATACTTCCAGGTCGTCAACCCGGTGTGTCAGGTGCTCTTTGTCCTTTAATATTTGCTGTTGTTGTGTTTCCTGTTGTTTAATGGTTTCAATATTCTCCAATAAGGAAGCAATTTTACTATTTTGCTCTACCAGCCCGTTTTGAGCGGCCTGTAACTGGGTTAAATAATCGGGTGTTGCCGTTACCGGTGCAGTGTATTGGGGTTGAACAGGCGCTTCGCTGAACAGTGTTTCCGTTTCTTCTGTTTCGGGTTCTGCTGTAGCCTGGCCTTCATCCAGCAATTCCTGCAGGATGGTTATTTCTTCTTTCAGGTTAGCGTTTTCCTGTAATAGTTTTTGAAGCGCTTCGTTATGTTCGTTGTTATGCTGGTCTTTTTTAAGGTCGCTGATCTCCTTATCCCGCAGATCCATATCATTACGGTAGCGACGTTTCCATTCTTCCACCCGTTTTTTTTCGGTATCCAGTTTTTTACTGATGCTCTTTTTTTGTGTACGGCCGCTGATAAAAAAATACAGGGCAGCACCAATAGCCACTGCGGCCAACAGTAAAACGAGTAGTTGTAAAATGGTAAGTTGAATCAGATCCATAAACCAAAAAAATGTAAATAAATAATGTCCGGTGTAGGGTGGTTAAGCATTGAGCCTGTACGTCTCAACTAAGCGTTTTTCCGGGTGGGATTCTGACGGTAAATATACAATAGTAAGATAATAGTTTATCGGGCAGGGTAAAAAATTAATTTAAAGGCCGGGCCAGCACCACGGTGTTTTTATACACCTGTTTTTTCCCCTGCAGGTTAAAAAACTCGCTGAGTATAATATAGGTTCCTATAGGCAACGGGTTGTTTTTATCATTCAGGCCGTTCCAGTTCCAATAACCTGATGTACTGGTGGTTGCGTTACGTACCAGGTTTTTTACGGGCCTGCCTGCAGCATCAAAAATGGTGATATTGGCAACAAAACCACTTTGCGGCAGGTTGTAACTAATGGAAGTGATATCGTTGAAACCATCTCCGTCCGGTGAAAAAACAGTTGGGGAGATATTGATATTTCCCTTACCCGTTTCTACTAATTTGTATTGTGAGTTGCGATAAGTAGGCGTACCATAACCGGCGGTGGATGCGGCTGAATGCCAGTTTTGGGCCGATTGTGAAGCCTGGTCGGGGTCAATACGTTCCAGGGCAATGCCTTCATCATTATCAATTAAGGGGAAATGCCATTTATTGGAATAGGCCACTTCATCCACCACAACGCCCTGTTCATTTAACAGCACGATGGTGCCGCCGGTATTTGGGTAGGAAGGTAATGCAGGAATGACCATTACTTTTGAAGGCGCTTTAACCAGGTAGTTTAAAGTCAGGTTATCCGCATGCTCCGTTATTACTATGTAATCGCCTGGAAAAAGGTATATGGGTTGCTGGCTTACCGATTTTATATTGTCGATATTACCGCTTGTATTCCTGTTGGCCAGTAATATTTTTGAGAGATCAATAATTTTTTTACTCCTGTTATACAATTCTACATAATCATAACCATTGGGACGGGGGCGGAAGAGTATTTCATTAACTACGATATCCTGTGCAATGGCAGCTGAAGCCAGGCCTGTTTGCACCTGTTGACCGGCCATTACTTTGCCTGTACAGTTACTAACCCCGTTAACTGTAATGCTATAAATAGTTGTTTCGGTTAAGGGTTGTGCTAGTGTAAGCTGTACCTGGTTAAATAATGGCGGCATTGTTCTGGCCCCCGTAATATTGTTGCCGGCAAGGGTATAATTGGTAAGCGTAGCACCACTGGTGCTATCTATGGGTTGATTAAAAACAATGGTTACGGTGTTGCTGCCTGTTGTATAACTATGGCTGATGGCCGGCTCGGGCAGGGTGCTTAGGCTGCCATTGATGCTGTTGACAGTGCCCGGGGTGCCACCGCTTGTGTTGATACTTGCATTCCAGTTCTCCTTGCCGGTGCAAGGCTGTGCAGGATCTATCATTTCCAGTGTCCAGCCTCCTTCTTTTTTCAACTCATTGTTATACCAGTTGCTTTGATAATTCACTGCATGTATGGTAGTACCATTTGCTGACCGTATAAATAATTGGTCCGTTTCATTATCCAATGAAGGAAAGCTGGTAACGGCGAGTGTTGCCCCGAATGCAGATAAGGCGGTAACCGCATTGCCGGTACAAACAATAACATAGCTACCCGGGGCCAGCATATACTGGGGCATGGGACCGCTGATGCCGGTTAAATCGCCCAGGCGCCAGCCCGCCAGGTTAACCGGCGTAGCGCCGGTATTTTTTAATTCTATCCATTCGTTATTGGGCAACCCGACTGCAGGTGCGGGGTCGGCCATTATTTCGGTAATAACCACCTGGTAGCGGTTTTGGGCACATAAACAGGTGGTTGTTGCCAGCAGGCAACAAAGCGGCAGGAGGTGTTTTTTCATTACCCCTAATTTACAAAAAAAGCCGGGAAATAAATATTTGCAATTGTTACGAATAATTCGTAATATTGAATATTATTCGTAATTAAAATGGAAAAACTATCAGCACAGGAGGAGCAGGTAATGCTTGCCATCTGGAAAGTGGGCGAAGGCAATGTGAAACTATTTATGGAACACCTGCAAATGGCTGCTCCCTATACTACCGTGGCTTCTACCGTTAAGAACCTGGAAAAAAAGGGTTATGTATCCAGTAAGTTTTTTGGTAATGTATATGTATATAAACCGGTGGTTACCGAAGAGGAATATAAAAAGCGTTTTTTAGGAAATGTGGTCAAGGATTATTTTGACAACTCCTATAAGGACCTGGTGAACTTTTTTGTGAACCAGAAAAAACTTTCTGCCGATGAGTTGCAGGAAATAGTACATATGATAAAGAACAAAAAGACAAAATAAATACATGTATTGCCTTACTGGTGCAATACCGTATAGTATATAAATATTACAACCATGAGCATAGCCCAATACCTGTTACAGTTATCAGTATCCTTAGCGGTGGTATTTGTTTTTTATAAACTGGTTTTAAGCAGGCTTACTTTTTATAATATTAACCGGTGGTATTTACTGGGGTATAGTTTTATTTCATTTTTAATACCCTTTGCCAGCATTTCCGCTTTATGGCAGCATAAGGAGGTTGACCAGATTGTTTTTATACAATGGATACCGGCCCTGACCAACAGTAATGCGGTACAAAAGCTGAACAGTAATGAACTAGTAATTGCCTATATGCTGGGCATTATCGTATTGGGTGCAGTGGTATTGCTGATCAAATTATTATTTACCTGGTTATCGCTACGGTTTTTAAAGAAGAATGCCACGGTGATATCGGCCGATGAAACGGCCACCATCTTCCAGGTACAGGAAAATATTGCTCCCTTCTCCTTCGGGAAAAATATGTATCTCAATATTAACCAGCACCAGGGCGAAGACCTGGAACAGATCATTAAACATGAGTTTGTGCATATTAAACAGAAACATACGCTGGATGTGATCTGGTGTGAAATACTCTGTATACTGAACTGGTATAACCCCTTTGCCTGGATGTTGCGGAGCGCCATTAAACAGAACCTGGAGTTTATTGCAGATGATAAAGTGATACAACAAGGTGTGGACAGGGAAGGTTATCAGTTCCTGTTATTAAAAGTAATGGGGAACAGGAATTTTGCTATTGCCAACAACTTTAATATTTCAGCACTTAAAAAACGTATTGCCATGATGAATACAAATGAAACCGGAAAAAGACATTTACTGAAGTTTATCCTGATGCTGCCGATCATTGCCGTATTGCTTTTATCGTTCAGGACCATACATAACGAAACGGTGAAAGAACATACTGCACCTGTTGTAATTATGAGTACTATACCTGTGGCTAAGGATACCGTTCCGGAAAAAGCGACTATTCATATTACCGGTAAAGGAGAGGCCAGTAAACAAACAAAAGATGCCGGTGATATTAGGGAAAAACCGAAGACTGTAACTATTTATGGTGTGAAAGATGTACCGGGCAACCCGCCTTTGCTTGTGCTAAATGGTAGTATTGTCAGCCAGGATGAATTCCAGACCCTTAACCCCAATACAATTGAAACGATCAATGTATTAAAAGATGCTTCTGCTACAAGTTTATATGGAGAGAAAGCGGAACATGGGGTTATCATCGTTACTACAAAGGCAGGAAAGGCCGGTGATTATATTGTGGAGAATAAAGAAAAAGTAAAACTTGAACTCAGGGGAACAGCCGAGCGTACCGAAGTCACCGAAACTGCTGGTAAAACCGCCGGGATTGTATTAAGAGGTAAGGGTAAAACGGTAAACATACAAGGGGTAGATAATGAAACCAAAGCATTGTGGGTAATAGACGGTAAGGTTGTAACAGAGGAAGAGCGCTTGCAATTAGATCCCGATACCATTAAAACCGTTACAATAATGAAAGATGCAAGCGGTACCGGTAAATATGGCTCAGCAGCTAAAAACGGGGTAATTGAGATTACGTTAAAAGAAAAATAATCACACATACAGTTGTTAGCCCCTGAAATAAATGTTTAAATAAATTTTGCGTGCTACTGTTGCGGTTATATATTTGCGCCACATGATTACAATGATGCATACTACAAAACGAATTAAGAAACGTTCCTGATGGAGGGTTTGCACCGTTATGTGGTAACAACATAAATAAACTGGCAGGCCCTCCCATCGGAGGGCCTGTTTTTTTGTATCATGAAAAATTTATTTAATCATAAAAAACTCTTTTAAAGAGACCTTGGGGGGAAACAAAGAAAATGAAAGTTGCTGTAGTAGGTGCTACCGGCCTGGTGGGTACCAAAATGTTACAAGTTTTAGCCGAAAGAAATTTCCCGGTAACGGAATTATTACCGGTTGCCTCTGAAAGATCAGTTGGTAAGGAAATTGTTTTTAAGGGCAATAAATTTAAGGTGGTGAGCATGGATGATGCTATTGCTGCAAAGCCGCAAATAGCCATTTTTTCTGCGGGGGGAAATACATCACTGGAATGGGCGCCTAAATTTGCCGAAGCCGGTATTACAGTAGTAGACAATTCATCGGCCTGGCGTATGGATAAGGATAAGCCTTTAATTGTACCCGAAATTAATGCCGACCTGCTTACACGCAACGATAAAATTATTGCCAACCCCAATTGCTCCACCATTCAAATGGTGGTGGCGTTAAATCCTTTGCACCAGAAATACGGTGTTAAAAGAGTGGTGGTATCAACTTACCAAAGTGTTACCGGAACCGGTGTAAAAGCGGTTGACCAGTTAAACGGTGAAAGGGCCAAGGCGGTAAAAGGAGAAACAACCGATTACCCGATGGCCTATAAATATCCTATTGACCTGAATGTTATTCCGCAGATAGATGTTTTTTTAGATAACGGGTACACCAAGGAAGAGATGAAAATGGTGAACGAAACTAAAAAGATCATGCGTGACGACAGTATACGTGTTACGGCAACCACGGTGCGTATACCGGTAGTGGGTGGTCACAGCGAAAGCGTGAACATAGAGTTCTCATCTGATTTTGACCTGCAGGAAGTTAGAGATCTGCTGGCCAATGCACCCGGTGTGGTACTGGTAGATGATACGGCCAATGCATTATACCCTATGCCCAAAGATGCGCATGAGCGTGACGAGGTTTTTGTAGGACGTTTACGCCGCGATGAAACCCAGCCCAACACACTGAACATGTGGATTGTATCGGACAACCTGCGCAAAGGCGCTGCTACCAATGCGGTACAGATAGCCGAATACCTTGCTGAAAAAGGATTATTGGGTTAGTTAAGTATATATGGAAGAACACCCGTTTAACTGCAGTGGCCTGTGCCGCTGCAGTTATTTTTTTGCCTGACCCGGACATACAAAAAAGGCGGCATCCTAAGATACCGCCTTCAACAAACTTTCAGGATTTGAGGAATATAAATTAAGCCTCGCTTCCGCCTTCAGTTTCCGCTCTTCTTTCAACAGGTCTGCGACCTGGTGCTGGCCTGCGGTTTCTTCTGTTACGGGCAGCATCTTCCTGGCGTTTTTTAATTTGAGCTTCGTGCTCTGCAGTCCATTTTGTGAACTTTTCCATGGCAGTTGCATCATCAAAAAGGCCTAAGCCCACACCGCGAAGCAGGTGTTTCAGGTATAATACTCCTTTGAAGCTTAAGATACGGCGTACAGTATCGGTGGGTTGAGCACCGTTATGTAACCACTCTAAAGCTTTCTGACGGTCCAACTGGATAGTTGCCGGTACAGTTAAAGGGTTGTAAGTACCTAATTTCTGAATGAATTTTCCGTCACGTGGTGCACGTGCATCGGCTACTACGATGAAGTAGAAAGGTCTTTTTTTAGACCCGTGGCGTTGCAGTCTGATTTTTGCTGACATTAAATAGAAATTTAACAGCGTTAAACAATAATTGTTAGTTCCGGTTGATACCGGACGACAAAATTAAGCATTGCAGGTAAACTTACAAAATGAACTGAGGCTGATTTACAATTTCTTTATGCTTATCCACAAAAAAGGGGCTAATCTTTTGATTAAAACCCCTTTATAAATGCTGTTTAGTTAATATTTTAACGCTTCATGCCCATCATTTTTCCGAACATGCCCATTTTGTTCATGTTTTTCATCATATCACGCATCTGGTCAAACTGTTTCATGAAGTTGTTTACCTCGCTGATATCCTTACCCGCCCCTTTGGCAATACGCTTTTTACGGCTGGTATCAATCAGGTCCGGATCGGCACGTTCGGCAGGCGTCATGGAGTTGATCATGGCTTCAATGCCTTTAAAGGCATCGTCGTTAATCTCTATATCTTTTAACTTGTTGCCCAGGCCGGGGATCATACCCAGCAGGTCCTTCATATTACCCATTTTCTTTAGCTGCTCCAGCTGGGCTTTAAAGTCGGCAAAGTCAAATTTGTTCTTACGTATTTTACCTTCCAGCTTTTTTGCTTCCACTTCGTCAAACTGGGCCTGGGCTCTTTCTACCAGGGTGGTAATATCACCCATACCCAGGATACGTTGTGCCATCCTTTCGGGATAAAACACATCCAGGGTATCCATCTTTTCGCCACTGCTCACAAACTTAATGGGTTTGTTAACCGTGTATTTAATAGATAAGGCCGCACCACCACGGGTATCACCATCCAGTTTCGTCAATACCACTCCCGTAAAATCAAGACGGTCATTAAATGCCTTGGCAGTATTTACGGCGTCCTGGCCGGTCATACTATCCACTACAAATAAAATCTCCTGCGGGTTTACAGCGGCACGTACATTGGCAACTTCGGCCATCATCTGCTCATCAATGGCCAAGCGGCCGGCAGTATCTATAATAACGACGTTCTTGTTTTTGCTGCGGGCTTCTTTCACCGCATTCTGGGCAATACTTACGGCATCTTTATTTTCCAGTTCAATATGTACATCCACGCCTATCTGCTCGCCCAGCACACGCAACTGTTCCATGGCCGCAGGGCGGTAAATATCGGCGGCTACCAGTAAGGGCGACAATCCTTTTTTGCTTTTTAAAAAATTAGCCAGTTTACCACTGAACGTGGTTTTACCGCTACCCTGTAAGCCGGCAATTAAAATAACGGCAGGATTGCCTTTGGCGTTAAAAACGGCTTCCTGTCCGCCCATCAGGTCGGTCAGTTCGTCCTTAACAATTTTGGTCATTAACTGGCCGGGGCTGATGGCATTGATCACTTTCTCGCCTACGGCTTTGTCTTTGATCTTATCGGTAAACTCTTTGGCTATTTTGTAGTTCACGTCGGCATCAATTAATGCACGGCGTATCTCTTTTACAGTAGACGCAATATTTAACTCCGTAATACGGCTTTGACCTTTCAGGCCCTTAAAGGCCGACTCCAGTTTTTCTGATAAATTTTGAAACATAACTACGCTTAAACCGGCAAAATTAACAGTAAAAATCCAATTATAAAGCAGAAAGCTAAAAGCCTGGTTACCACTAGCGAAAAGTGAATAGTTAATACTTCTTTTTACCCCTTTCCCATTGTCAATTGTAAACTGCCTGTTACTTATCGCCCGCTAATTGTCCATTGTCACCTGTCCATTCTCAATTGTCAAACCCGTTCCCGGAAATAAATTTACCTTGTGGCGCTAATTGAGCTTAAAAAATACTTCACTATATGGCAGTTAACTATCATGATTATTTGCAACTGGAAAAAATTCTATCGGCCCAGCAAACCGAAAGCGATAAGCTGCAGATGCCGGCACACGATGAAATGCTGTTCATTATTATCCACCAGGCTTATGAGCTGTGGTTTAAGCAGATACATTACGAATTAGATTCCATTATTGCCACCATGAACCAGCCGGCGCTGAATGATAATTCGCCGGAATTACAAACTGCGGTACACCGTCTGAACCGGATGGCCACCATTATGCGGGTGCTGGTACACCAGTTTGATATTATGGAAACCATGACCCCCATGGATTTTCTCGATTTCCGGGACATGCTGCGCCCGGCCTCCGGCTTTCAAAGCTGGCAGTTCAAGGAGCTGGAAGCCAAGCTGGGACTGAAGTTTGATGAAAGACATGGTAAGGAATACTATACGGCACAGTTAAGGCCCGATCACATCAATATCATTAAAAATGCCGAAAACAGTCAATCGCTTTTTGAGCTGGTGAACAGCTGGCTGGAAAGGATGCCGTTTTTTGATGATGAAACTGCTTTTGGCGATGAATCGTTCTGGCAGCAATACCGTAAAGCCTACGATAACAGCCTGGCGGAAGCCGAGAAAAACAACCTGCAATTATTTGACAGTATTTTCTTTAACGATGACAAAACGGAAACAATCACGGCCCCTGCCGATGTAAATACGGGTGCTGCAGGCGGCTGTCCCATGGGTTATGGTGGCGGCGCCCCGGCTGCAACTCAGCAGGGCACAGTGGTAAAACACCTGTCGGCAAAGGCTTCCAGGGCGGCCCTGTTCATTATGTTATACCGGGGTTATCCCTTATTACAACAACCCTTCCAGTTACTTACCGGCTTACTGGAAATGGATGTACAGCTGAGTTCCTGGCGGTACCGGCACATGAACATGGTGCACCGTATTATTGGTACACGGATTGGCACCGGTGGCAGCACAGGCAAAGACTACTTGAAGGGAGCTGCTGATAAACACTATATTTTCCGGGAAGTAGCACAGCTGAACAGCTTTTTAATAGAGCGCCGGCGTTTGCCGGCTTTGCCCTTATCGGTTGAGGCAAAACTGGGTTTTGTACATGCATAAAAAAGCACTGACAATACAAAGAGGGGATGACATAGTCATCCCCTTACTTTTTGCTGATAGATTAAGGAAACCATATATATAGAAGTGTAACGGATTCTGGTCTATTCAATAGGTTATTTGCCGTTACAAATACTATTATTGTGCCAAAAAAATAATTTCGGTAAAACTTCGTTCTAGAGTTATTCACAAAGCATGGATTTAATTGAGTATCTTACCTTGCGATGAGGCCGCGATGGTAAATTTGGTTTCTGAAAATTGATGATGGCAGATAAAACAAATGTTTAAAAGAAATCAATATTTACAAGGGTTTTCGCTTTGTTTATTCGAATTATTTCCTCCAACTTTGCACACTTAATTCAAGCGTTTTTAGCATGGGACTTTTTAACTGGTTTACACAAGAAATAGCAATGGACCTGGGTACCGCAAATACCCTTATCATACATAACGACGAAGTAGCAGTAAATGAACCGAGCATTGTTGCCCTTAACCGTAACAACCCCAAAGAGGTGTTGGCTGTTGGTAAAAAGGCGTTAATGATGCACGAAAAAACACACGAGAGCATCCGTACCGTAAGACCGTTAAAAGATGGTGTAATTGCCGACTTTAACGCTGCCGAACTGATGATCCGTGAACTGATCAAACTGGTTTATCCCAAAAAACCACTTTTCCCACCAAGCTGGAGAATGATGATCTGTATACCATCGTCTATTACCGAGGTGGAGAAACGTGCGGTACGTGACAGTGCCGAACAGGCAGGCGCCAAAGAGGTTTACCTGATCCACGAACCAATGGCCGCTGCCCTGGGTATTGGTATTGATGTGGAAGAGCCGGTAGGTAATATGATCATTGATATTGGCGGTGGTACAACCGGTATTACGGTTATTGCCCTGGCCGGTATTGTATGTGATCAGAGCATCCGTGTAGCGGGTGACGAGTTTACCGCCGATATTATGGAAGCTTTGCGCCGTTACCATAGCTTACTGATCGGTGAGCGTACAGCCGAGCAAATTAAAATACAGGTAGGCGCAGCCATGAAAGACCTGGACAATCCGCCTGATGATATACCCGTAAACGGTCGTGACCTGGTAACCGGCATTCCCAAACAAATTATGGTAAGCTACCAGGAAATTGCCGAAGCGCTGGATAAAAGCATCTTTAAAATTGAAGAAGCTATTTTAAAAGCACTGGAGCAAACTCCTCCCGAACTGGCCGGTGATATTTACCGTCGTGGTTTATACTTAACTGGGGGCGGTGCTTTGTTACGTGGTTTGGATAAACGTTTAAGCCAGAAAATTAAATTACCGGTACACGTGGCCGATGATCCGCTGAAAAGTGTGGTACGTGGCACAGGTATTGCCTTAAAACATTACGACAGGTATCCTTTTGTAATGAGATAAACATACACCCGGTTTCAGTCCGGCTGTATCATAAGGCACCGTTATTTTTTATACCCAGGTAAAATAACAGTTCATAAAAGGTTGCAAAAAATAATGCAGCCGGTTATTTTGCATCACAACCTATATGCGGAATATTTTTGTTTTCATACGCCGTTATATTGTATTCCTGCTGTTTATTGCTTTGCAGGCAATAAGTTTATGGTTTCTATTTACCTATAACCGTACGCACCGGGCCAGGGGACTGGGAGTGGCCAACCAGGTAACAGGCTGGTTTAATACTCGGTATAATACGGTGGAAGACTTCTTTCGCATGAAAGAGGAAAACAAAAGACTTCATTACCTGAATGATTCCCTGCGCAACTTACAGGCCTATAATTTTACTAAACAGGATACAACCGGCGGATACTTCCGCGATTCCATACCTTTTGACAGTACCGGCAGCAAAAGACTGTTTACCTGGACTCCCGCACAAGTGGTATACAACACCGTCAACTCCGAAAAAAACTATTTACAGATCAATAAGGGTTCGGCACAGGGCATTAAAGACGATATGGGTGTGTTTAGCTCCAATGGCGGGCTGGTAGGAAAAGTGGTGAACGTGGGTACCAACTTCAGCCAGGTAATGACCTTATTGCATGTACAGAACAATGTGAACGTATTGCTTAAAAAAACCGGTAATGCGGGCCGTCTTTCCTGGAATGCCGAACAGCCGGGTATACTTACCCTTAACAGTATTCCCAAAAGTGATTCGGTATTGGTGGGCGATACTATTATTACCGGTAAATTCTCCAACAGTTATCCGGCAGGTATGATGGTGGGCCGGGTAATAGACATAGTAAAGGATAAAACAACCAACTTTTATGTGTTGAAAATAAAAGCCACCGCCAACTTTGCTACCCTGCAACAGGTATCGGTGGTAGAAAACCTGCATTACGATGAAATGCAGAAACTGAACCAGGAAACACAGAAAAAAGTAAACGATATTAAAACCGCAACAAACAGGTGAGTGATCTGCTAAGAAATATAATCCGTTTTTTTCTTTTTATACTGATACAGGTATATGTGCTCAATGCTGTGCCACACCTGCACCAGTTGGTTATTCCCTACCTGTATTTCTTATTCATACTGTGGTTGCCTTTCTCCGTTTCCCGCGGCTGGTTACTTATCATTAGCTTTTTCACCGGCCTTACGCTCGACTACTTTACCTTAACACCCGGCCTGCATGCGGCTGCCTGTTTATTGATCGGTTACCTGCGTCCTTTTATTATCAATATCCTGGCGCCTAAAGATGCAAATGAATTTACTTATCGTGAACCCTCGCCAAAAGCCATGGGTTGGACACCTTACCTTATCTATGCCTTTGTACTTACCTTCTTTCACAACACCTACCTTACTTTCTTAGAGTGGTTATCCTTTGGTTCCTTTTTCCTTTTCATACAAAAGGTATTGTCAACTACTGCCATCAGTATGTTGCTCATTATTACCACCGAATTATTATTTACCCGTAAGCTTAAATTCAGAACCAATACGGCTTAATGTAAAAATGTACATGGCCGGCTTCTGTTATCTCAGGGTGCTTTTATGAATGGCCGGTGCTGCAGTAAACAACCATCATCTCCAAATTATCTCATTCCCTTATTAGCTGATTAACCAGGGGCTTTCAGCGTTCCGTTCTTTTATCAGCTGTTGTTCCCGCCTTCTGTAGTAGTGCAACGGCGTGTAGCCGTTACCCTTGCAGATGAGCAACCCGGGTTAACGTTGCAGCTACTACTGCCAGTCGGGCAGCCCTTCGGCTATAGCATATTTGGCAGCTATTAGTAAACATAACAATACTGGTATAATACTACCTGCATGTGGTTGCAGCAATGAGCATACAAAAGGGCCGCAGATGGCGGCCCTTTGAATCGTTTTTTTATATACTGATTTTATTGAACCAGGATCCGGCCCGATTTCAATACTTTTTTATCGGTACTGATGGAATAGAAATAAATACCTGTTGCCGTTGGTTTATAATTAACCGCCTGTTGTCCCGGCGTTAATACCTGTTCAAATACCTTTCTTCCGCTGTTATCGTATAACAGGAAATATGTTTTTGCTGTTTCTTCGGTATTATATACCTGTATGTTCTGCGAACTGTTCAGGCTTATCAATGTTGGCATTACCATCATTTCCGTGCTTTCGTTGGTTAGGGTTACCACGGCGCTGGTTACCACTTCATTACGGTGATTAACAAAACTGATCTTATAATAATTAATTCCACCCATTGGTGCTGTATGTGTATAGCTTTGTACGGCAGCACAATTATTGGCTACTACTGAGATACTGTCTTTTTTTACATAATCTGCACCATTACGGCTATGGTAAATATAAAACTTAACGGGCTGTAAAGAGCCACAGGTAAGCTTCCAGTTCAATACATTGTTTTTGTCAACAATATTGCCGTTGAAATAATCCAACACGATCGGCGCATTTTTAGCTGCTTCAATAATAAAGGAGCCGAAGCCGGTTACATCCACCGTTATTTCCCAACGGCTCTTAGCTGCGTTCCAAACGGCATTGGAGGGCTGCAGGCCGATAAGGGTTGGGTTGCCCGTATAAGTAGCAGGATTACCTGTACCATCACTGCTAACACCGTTATACTTGCTTAATTGCAGGTTTACAAACTTCTGTACATCCGTTGGCCCGGTTGGTAAAAGCGGGGTCGCCAGAACAGCGTTCAGTGCATTAAACTCAGCTTGTGTATAGTACAATGTAATTTTACCGGTTGCCTGTGCATCGTTATCCTGGTTTACTACTTCGTAAATACGTTTTACAAACTGGGCATTAGCTGTTGTATTTAAAATAACACGGGCATTCACATTACCGTTTACAGGTTTATTACCGGTTGCCATAACCTGGGTGATCAGCTCGCAACTGGCATTATAAAACTGTGGCAATCCATTCACCAACTGCGCTTTGGCCGAGGTAGCAGTGGCCAGTATGGCCTCATCCTGCTGCAGGGAGTAAACAGCAGCGCGTATTTTAAAGTCATACTCGTTAATAATACTATAGGAACCACCATTATTAGAGCTCAGGTAACTGCGTGCGTCAACCAGGGTATTTTCGGCATAAATAGAAAATACATTGGCATTGGTGGTTAAACGTTTCACCACCACGAAAAAGTCATCGCCGGTATTTACCGGTATTTTAAATTGGCTAAAATCAAAATAATTATAAGAGTAACGCTGGTACATATTACCGGTTACATCCAGGCTGGCCAATATGGTTCCGTCGGGTGTACCGCCACTATTGGCTTTTTGCAACTGTAACTGAAAGTTATCAGTAGCAGTAATATTACCGGCAAAAAAGTAAACACCACCTACTATACCTTTCCGGGGAGCAGTATATTTAACGGCCAGTATATTGTTACCAATATTAACGTGAACGTAATTGGCAGGTAAAGGCAGGCTTTCGTATTTAATTACATCAATACTATTGGTATTACAACCGGTAAGGGAAGCCATTGCTTTTAGTGCATTCAGCTTGCCATAACCCCAGGTATTGTTGATAGCTCCGGTAGTATATTCATCCTTATCAGCCTGCGAGGTAATGGCATTTTTTATTTCACTAAAGCTGGCAGTGGGTTTGGCCTGCAATAACAAAGCTGCCGCACCGGCCACAACCGGTGAAGCCATACTGGTTCCGGCAATGGCGCGGTAATAATAATCAATGGTCTCGCTGTTAGAGCCTGTACCATAAGCTAATGACCGGGAACGTGCCGAGATAACATTGGTTCCTACGGCCGATATTTCAGGCTTCAGTATTTCATCGCGGCGGGGGCCGGCAGATGAAGAAAGCGATATACGCCCTTCGCTATAGGCGCTCGAACTCCAGGTTCCCAACGGATCGGAAACTTCGTTTAACCAGCGGTTACGTCCTACATAATTAGCCACTGTAATGGCATTGGAGGAAGTGCCGGGTGAGCCTACCACATAATTGTTGTCACCATTAACCAGTGTAGCAGTGCTGAAAGTATTATCCTGTCCCACTACCCAGCCATGAATGGTTTGGGGAGTAGCTGAATTATTGTACACACGAAATATCCAGTTGCCGTTCTGGGCGCTGATGGCGCTGGAGTTGTTTTTATTAACAACCATTTGCAAACGGCTTAATACCGTATTAGACTGGTAGGTGTTATTATATACGATGATTGAGTAAGCACCGTTCTGAATATTCAGTGATTGCTGCGGCCCCGGCGTGGTATTAATCACACTCGATCCGTCCGGTGCCACTATTTCACCGGCAATATTCGTTTGCTGCGAAGCATAAAAATTCATGAAGAAGGATTGGCCGGAAGAGTAATTATTGTTGTAAGACACAACATTCACCGGCACATCCACAAAACTGTTTGCAGGTATGGTAAAACGCTGGTGTAATTGCTGACCGCCGTTATTACCGGCCGAAATAGTTACTACCCTGCCTGTACTGGCATTAGTGATCTGGTCAACCACCTGCTCGTGTGGTGCAAAACCATCCTGCGCATAACTTAATCCGCCCAGGCTCATATTAATTACAACGGGTTTGTTTAATACCCGGCCAATGCTATCAATAAATTTCAGTGCATTGATAATATTAGTAATGGAAAAGCTACCGTTACCGGCTTTTACAACTACAATGTCGGCTTCAGGGGCCATACCCTTATGTATTTTAGAAGGATGTCCTTCCCCGTTACCGGCAGCAGTGCCCGCTACGTGGGTACCGTGACCATTGGTGTCAAAGGAGCGTACCTTACCTGCGGGTGTTGCCGTCAGGTCCTGGTTAATATCACTGGTACTATACAGTACGCCGGTTTTGGCAGAAGGCTCAGTTACTTCACCGGTATTTACAGATAATAACTGGTCCCATAAATACAGGATCCGGCTTTTGGTCGAGTCAGCGCCCGGCATCCTGAAATCAAGGTGTTTAATATCAATGCCTGAGTCAATAATACCAATGATCACACCTTTACCGGTGTACCTGGTATTATTTAAAACACCTTGCTGTAAAAGATCAATACCACTTTGCGCACGGGCAATGGCATTATCCGGTTTGGCAAACATATCCGCATCTATATAGGTAACATCGGGTTCGTAAGAAAGACGGGTCATTTCATCCAGGGTTACAAAAGCCACTGCCAGTTTATCTGAAATGCCTTTAATATTATACCCGTTATCCCTTAAGGCCTTGCCCCTGGTGGTATAAACAATACAGGGGTACATGGGTACGGCCCGGGCTGTGGCTACCGCTTCGCCGTTTACCGGTTGTAAATTAAATGTACTGTTCCCGGGCTGCGTAACAGGCATGCTTTTCCCGGCGGCACGGTTAGCCAGCATTTCTGATAATGCCGGGTGAATCTTCGTAAAATCCTGGGCCCATATATAATTACCTAAAAAAATAAGTGTAACAGGCAGCAACAGGTGTTTAAGGTTTTTGTAAAAAGGGTTCATAAATTAAAATAAATGTGACGTTAGAACCCCTAAAATTATGGCTTTTACAGCTTGTTATCCCACATTCTTCTGTCATTTTTGAAAAATACCGGCCCCTGGCAGCAGGGTAATTTTATCAGGTAATTTCCCTTTTTACAGGACATAATAGTAAGAACCGGTTAGATCAATATTGGGATACAGTCACTGACCTGCAAGCTGAGATACCTTTTAAGATATTTTGTTATTTCGGTGGCGGTAATGAAAAATGGAACCGGTATTTCCTCGAAAACAGGACCGGGTTTGAAGCTTTATATGGCGATATGGACGTGAAGTTTGCAACCTCTATGATCATCAGTGAAAAATCTTTTGGCGCACTTGAGTCGGTTAACCGGCTGGCTTTTGATTCGGCTATGAATATGATAAGAATGTACCAGGAAAAGGAACAGGGGCAAAATTATATTGACTACATGGAGATGCGTATGTTGCAGGCCGAAGGGCGTTGGAATGAGGCATACAATTACCTGAAGCTGCTGGAAAAGAAAAAGCAAGTGTCAGATGATGATATTACCCGTTTTTGTGAGGCAATAGCAGATAAGTGTAATGATAAAGGGGTGCTTGAAAAAGCAGGCAGGTGGATGAGTATAATAGTGGGGAAAATGCAGATTATGAAAACCTGTCTGTATATGCACGCCTGCTGTTTAAAGCCGGAAAAAAACAAAAATCCCTGGAAACAATGAAAAGGGCAATCACTGAAGGTAAAAAGATGAAAGAAGATACAAAAGCAGCAGAAAAGTAGATCCTTCAGCATTTTCCTCCATCTCCCTGATTGATTACTGTGACCCAATCATAATTGGAAATGCTGCTTAATTATAAATTTGGAATAGCAGGAACGGGGAGTTTATCATTCCTGTTTAACCAGCCGGATTTTTGTATCCAGGTCCCTGATCAGCTCGGCTATATTATTACCTCCGCTATTATCCTGGAAACGGATATAACCTTTTTTGTCTATTACTATTTGTGTGGGTACCCCGTTAATGGCATAGGCAGCAGCAGTACTGCCTCTTGCATCATCAAAAACCACATGAAACCCGTAGTTATATTTACTGATGAGTGCGTCCACCGTTTCTTTATAATTATCCTCTCTTTCCCAGGTATTGATAAAAAGAAATACAATATCCGTATTATTGACATACTTATCTATGGCGGCCTGCATACCCGGGAATGCCTGCAGGCAGGGTACGCACCAGGTGGCCCAGAAATCAATGATAACGATCTTCCCTTTATAATCCGATAAAGCAACTTTTTTTCCTGCACGGTCTGTCAGGGTAAAAGCCACGGCTTTTTTACGGATCATTGTAGCTTTTAATTTATCGTATGCTTCCTGTTTACCTTTGTTATTTACCCCTGAAAGATATTGGTGTATATCTGTTTCGTTGCCGTATAATTCTTTGTAAACAGGCGTCATCTCAGCAATGATGCTGCTATCATCAGGATGCACTACGAGATAGTTTTCGTACACAGAAAATGCTTTTTCTTTATTACCGGAACGTAAATAATTACCTGCTAAAAGCTTTGTATCGTCAATGATCTTATCCCCGTTATAGTAATGAAAATCTTTATAGTGGGTATCTGTAATTATTTTATTGCCAATGGCAATGGCTTCTTCCACCCGGCCCAGCCTGGTTAATACCTGCGCATATAAGGAGGCAAGGTTGTACAAAAACCTGACGTTTGGTGTTATACTTGTTTGATTGGATTGTGCTTCCGCAACCGTTAAGGTATAAGCATCTTCCAGCAGGGCAATATATTTTTGCGCATCCTCCTGCGCTTTTAACCAGCTATACATAAAATTACAGACCTGTAAAGCGTATAAATAAGAACCTCGTAAGGCGGGAATGAGCGCTGCAGATTTATCAAAATTATTTTCGCCCAGGTACTTATCGGCTACCGTGTAAGCCGCCGTGGCATACATATCCAGGTCTTTTGCTTCAAAATTTGTCTTTGGAAACTGCGTCAGCCACTGATCATACTGCTGTTCCAGTTCGGCGGCACTGACAGATTTTTTTTTCGATAAACTCAATAAACCCGAAACACCCCGGTCGCGGGCCGTTTTACCGTTTGGATATTTGTTGGCTATTTCTCTTTTGATCTTTTGAGCACTGTCTGTTCTATCCAGGTGTTTGGTATAAATATCAGCCGCCAGTGCCATAAAGGCCTCCGTATCGCCTTTACGCAAGGTTTCTGCTTCCTGTTGCAGCTTTTCTTTTGTACCGGGTGTGGCTTGTTTCACAAGACTATCAATATAACTACGCACCTCATCGGCTGTGATATTTTCTTTGGCAGAAAACGCTTGCTGCGTATAAGCAGCCTGGCAGTACAATAAGGTGATGGTAAGGCAGAGCAAGAGGTATATGTGTGACTTCATGTATTTATACGAATTATTTCGTATATCTAAAATAAGATATTTAATTTAATTACGAAAAAAATCGTAATATTTAAATTAAACCTTACGGTTGTACAACTTACCAGTTATACATGGCAATAAACTTATCGTGAAGGTATAAGTCCGAATTTTTTATGTTTGGTATCCAATACCAGTTTATAATTTAAAAATAATTTATTCCCTGTCATGCCCCCGATACCCATCTTACGCATTTGTTCGGCTTTTGCCGTACTCACCCCTTCAATATAGGTAACATAATGTATGGGGATTGAAATACCATTGATGCTGATGCCTGCATTGGAAGCAATGGTATTTGCCGTTAAATACTTATCCCAGGACCGGCTTTTGCTTTGCACAAATGCGCTACCGGGCGCCGCAAATTCCTCGCATGTCTTTTTGTCAACCAGCAACTCGTACATACTGGAGCCGGTATCAAAGTAAAGCAGAACGGATTTGTCCTTTATAGTGGCAGGAAGTAGCAGGTTTCTTCTTTCGTAAACCATGTCTGTTAAACTAAGTTGTGGTAGTAATTTGTTAGGTATGGAAGGGGCAACGGTCAACTGCTGTTTAGGATAATCAAGCACAACCGCTTTACCATCAACCAGGTCGGCTCCAATGGTCCCGATGATGATAACGCTTTTCTTTTCATTCCAGTTAATGGCAGCAGCGCTGTCAAACTTTTGTACAGCTATTTCCCTTGCCAGTACCCGCATCTTGCCGGTGTAAAAAGAAAAATTTACCAGTTTATTTCCGGCCTCATTTGCCGGTAAGGCTTTAGGGTATTTTAAGCGGATGGCTGCCAGCTTTTCTGTATACAATACGGAATAGGGATGTCCCAGGTCAAACTGCATATAAAATAACCTGGGACAGTTTTTAAGTTTTACGGGTAATAAGAGCGCTGTATGCGGTTCCCATTTTCCATTGATGGTGTCGCCCTGCCAGTGAAAAGGAATAGTGAAAGTGCCGTCGGGTAATACCAGTTGACTGTCTGCTAACGGGGGTATGGATTGTGCCCTGGTTATATTGCAATAGCATAAAATACCGAACAGGAAGCTGAGTGTAAAACGTTTTAAAAAAGCGGACCGGGTTTGTATCATCGTATCATGTTTGGCTGCAAAGCTATACATGCCATCAACCGGCCCGGCCGACATTTACCCGACATTTGAAGGACATTTATTGCTAATCAATGTTTTACACTGTGGCCGGGAAGGAGAAGTCTGTCTTTTTAACGCGTAGTAAACTATTGGTAATAATAAGGGCGTTAAGCAGGTACATGATAAAAAACGGTAAAAGATAGTTCAACAGCCATGCCCTTTCAAAATATATGGCCACAATAATATTGTATCCAAGGGTGAGTAACATGATCAACCAGAGAGCTGACTTCCAGTATAACTGTATCCTTACTACCCTGCGGGCAAAGGCCACTATTTTCGGGTTTTGTTCATTCGATTTTTTAAGCAGGTAACCGGGAACCAGGAAATGCACAAAGGGAATTACCAGGTAGGTAAAACAGGAAAGGCAGAGCATCTGCAAAAAATGCCTGCCGTTTTCTTCGGCTGAAGGTCCCGCAGGGACTTTTGCTGTGTCCGTTTCTTTTGCAGGTTCCGGTTCTGTTGTTATCAATGTATCAAAAGGAATATCCAGCGTACTGGCAATTGCTTTTAATGTATATGAGCGGGGTATGCTTTCCCCGCTTTCGATCCGCTGTATGGTGCGTACGGTAATATTGGTAAGGTCGGCCAGTTGCTCCTGGGTAAACCCTTTCTTTTTGCGGGCGGCCACTATTTTCCGACTTAATTCCATATGTAAAAATTCTTTCTGCAAAGATACTGTAGTTGCGGTTTAGTAATTAAGCAGACTAAATAGCTGACAATAATAGCACATAAACATAAAGTAAATTAAAATAATACGATGCAGCGTGTTATTCAATGCGTATTGGATATTTTGTTTTTTTTTACTCCAAATGGATCAATTTTTAGGCATAAAGTAGCATTAACTATTTAATCATTTATTCATTACTTACCTTGGTTGAGAATTAACCAGCATGAAAAGTACCGGGAAGTATAACCCCACTTTTGTTTTAATACAGTAACCACCTGTAGTGTAGGTTCGTATGCTGTTAATAAAGGCTCATTTTACAACTCACAACACGCATATAAAAACAACTGATGAGGATCATATTTTGCTGCCTGTTACTAATCACAGGCATAATGGCTGCAGCACAAAAAAAAGGAACATCTGCGCCCGCCACATTGTCCCGCTTTTTAACTGTGGGCGATACCGTGCCTGATATGGCACTGTACAATATTATTTCGCCTGAAAATATTACCCGGCTAAAGGATATTAAACGACGTATTACCATTCTGGCGTTTTGGTCGGCTACCGGTACACCCAGTCTGCAGGAACTGCCCAAGGTAGATTCGATACGCCGGCGCTTTGAAAAAACGGTTCGGATTTTACTGGTCACCCGTAATGGCAGCCTGCCTTATATAAGACAGGAAGCAGCAGAGGTGATACGGCGCATTGAAGGGTATACAGAAAAAAAGATGCCCATTACCGCCGTTTATATTGATACCACTGCCACCGCGCTTTTTTTTGACCAGGTAACAGAGCCTCATTATATATGGCTTGACCGTAATAAAAAAATTATTGCTGTTACGGATGGTGAAACATTAACAGCAGATAATATAACGGCCCTTTTATCGGGCAAAACACTCAACCTGGCGGTAAAACCGGCTGTTCACACAGCAAGTGAAACGATACAAAAACATAAAGCCGTTTTACCCCGGTAGTTTGCATTACTACTCCGGCATCGTTACAGGCTCTTCCCTGCCATATGAAAACAAAACCCTGAATAAAGTAAAACTGATTAGTAGTTAAACCCCGTATTTTTTTATGTACGGGCATATGTTATGCAGCCATGAGCTACATGTTAAGTGATAAAGAAATTTTGTTTTCCGGCAACGAAAAAAGCTTTCGTGTACTATACGACCGCTATTGGGAAGGGCTTTTTAAAAAAGCAAAAGCCAGGTTGGGTAATACGGATGATGCCGAAGATATATTACAGGACATTTTTGTTACTCTTTGGAAAAACCGGCTGCAGATTGAAGTTATTGACAGCCTGAAACCCTACCTGTTTACCGCACTCAAATATGCTATTATTAAAAAGGTAAAACGGGATCATGCCCGTAAAAAAACCTATCCGCTTAATCCCGACAGTATTGAGGGATTAACCATTAGTAACGAAGAGCTTTTGCAATACAAGGAGCTGGAAAAAATAATTGACCACGAGGTAAACCATTTGCCGGCCCGGATGAAAGAAATTTACCGCCTCAGCAGGCAGGAGCAGTTAAGCGTCCGCGAAATTGCCTTACAGTTGCAGCTTTCGGAACAAACGGTAAAAAATATACTAACGGAGTCAGTAAAAAGACTGCGGAATAAATTATCGAAGCTGCAGTTTGTTATTTTTTTATTGTAAAAATTGTAAAGCACAACGATAATATCCCACAAAAAGTAAAATATTTTTTTAACCTGATAGTACTATATGCCGGGTTATGGTATCTGTATAGGTACAACCGCATTTTACATGACCTCGGAAGCATTTAAACAGGCATTGACCAGGTACCAGGAAGGAACCGCATCACCGGTGGAAATGGCCTATGTGGAAAAGTGGTATGAAAGCCTGCCGGATGCGACAGATACCCCTGATGCAGAAATGAAGATCATAGGTGAAAGAGTGTATAGTAAAATACGGAACCGGATAAACCCGAAGGCACGGCACGGCATTTTTTTACTAAGTCCCTTATTAAAGGTAGCGGCAGTTTTGGTGATACTGTTGGGAGGATTGTTTGTTTATAAACAATCAGTATCACCGGTTAAAAAATATTTAAGTGTTTCCATTACACCGGGTTCGGAAAAAGCAACTTTACAACTGGCTGACGGAACATTGATTTTACTTGACAGTGCAGGCCCCGGCAACCTGGCCACTGATGGCGGGACGCAGATCGTAAGACTGGCGGATGGTACAGTGACTTACCAAAACACGGATATAATACAAAAAGGCCCGGTAAGTTATAATGAATTACATATACCGGCAGGCGGTTATTTTAAACTGCAGCTGCCAGATAAAAGTATGGTATGGTTAAACGCTGTATCGTCAATCCGTTATCCTACAAAATTTACAGATAAAGAGCGTCGTGTTAGTATCAAAGGCGAAGCTTATTTTGAAATAGCTCATAATAAACAACAACCATTTATAGTTGAAGTGGCCGGCAAACAGGAGGTCACGGTGCTGGGCACACATTTTAATATCAGCGCTTATGAAGATGAGGCTGTTATTAAAACAACCCTGTTGCAGGGTAGTGTAAAAGTTAAGGCCCCGGGTATTGCGAAACAAACCCTGCTGAGCCCCGGGCAGCAATCCATATGGCAACCTGGTGCGGCCATCACCACCCGGGAAGGAGTGGACCTTGAACAGGCCGTGGCCTGGAAGAACGGTTATTTCCAGTTTGATGAAGCAGAAGCTACCGTTATTATGCGACAACTATCACGCTGGTACCGGACGGAAATTGTAGTGGACCCCCGGTTAAAGGGCCAGACTTTCACTGGAAAAATTCCACGTACAGACAATATAGATAAACTGCTGAAAACTTTTGAACGTACTGGTATCATACGGTATTCGATAGAGGGAAATACGATAAGAATTTTTTCGAAAAGATAAATACAGCCCTCAACACCAAAAACTAACATACAAATATTTGCATATGATGAAAATGATAACTGTCCTGCTGATTTTTTTGTACACCCCTGCCATGGCTGGAAGAGGTTACAGCCAGTTGGTGACCATTACCTGCAAAAATGAAAAGCTGGCTCATTTTTTAAAAAAGGTAGAGAAACAGACCGGCTACAATTTTTTTTACAATGACCAGTTATTAAGCCAGGCGGGTACGGTAACCATATCAGTTACCAAAGCGCCGATGACAGAAGTATTGAAGAAGGTTTTACTTCCCTGCGAACTGGAATTTGTGGTAGAGGATAAACTGGTTATTATCAGCAAATCAAAAAACCGGCTGCATACAATTAATCCTGAACTACCAGGAATACAGGGTACTACGAACAGTAAAGAGTTCCTGCTTCCCTTAAGAGGCATTGTAAGAGACGAACAGAATGAACCCATAAATGGCGCTTCTGTTGTAATAACCGGTACTAAAAAAGGAACTACCACCAATACCAATGGAGTATTTGTGATTGATGTTGAAGCAGGACAAACCATCGAAATATCTGCGGTGGGCTATCAAACACAAAAAATACCGGTCACCGGTGCGCTTTTGTCAAAGCCAATGGAAATAAAGTTGGTGCCCTCGGTTACTACCGGCGATAATATAGTAGTAAACACAGGGTTATTTTCCCGCAGGCGCGAAAACTTTACCGGTGCCACCGCCACATTCAACGGTTCAGATTTACGCAATATTGGCAATTTGAATGTGATACAAAGTTTAAAAAGCCTGGACCCCTCTTTTCTTGTTATTGAAAACAATGCACAGGGGGCAAACCCCAATGTTACACCAACCATTGAATTGCGTGGTAAAACCAGTTTATCCGCAGCAACCCTTCGGGATCAGTTTTCTGAAGATCCCAATCAACCGTTATTTATCCTGGATGGTTTTCCTGCCACGCTGCAAAGAATTGTTGACCTGGATATCAACCGGATAGAATCGGTTACCTTATTAAAAGATGCGGCATCTACTGCTATTTATGGAGCACGTGCTGCCAATGGGGTGGTAGTGGTAGAAACAATTAAACCCCAATCCGGTAAGTTACGCTTAAATTATACTGCCGACTTTACGGTACAGGTGCCTGATCTCAGCGATTATAACCTGATGAACGCCGCTGAAAAGCTGGAATTTGAACGGCTGGCGGGCCGGTATACTTTCAGGGATGACTCACCTTTGGATCAAATTGCACTGGACCAGTTGTATAATAATAAGCTGCAGGAAGTAAAAAGAGGCGTAAACACTTATTGGATGAACGAGCCGTTAAGAACCGCTGTTACCAATGGTCATTCGATACAGGTAAGCGGCGGCAGCCAGGAGTTTATGTTTACTATAGGGGGCAATTACAAACGTTATCCAGGCGTAATGAAGGGCTCCGGACGAAACACCTATGGAGGAAACATCGATTTAACTTACCGGAAAGGCAAGTTTAGTTTTATCAACCGCTTTAATTTAAATGGTGCCAATGCCAATGAATCGCCCTACGGTTCGTTTTCCCTCTATTCACGTGCCAATCCCTATTACCGTAAGTATAACGAAGATGGTTCCATACCCAAATACCTGGAACAATCAATGGGTAATATAATTGACCGCAATACTTTACGTGTTGCCGGCTACGATGTATTCAACCCCCTGTTTGATGCACAGTTTAATAGTATAAACAATACGGTAAACTACCAGATACAGAACCAGTTAAGCCTGATTTATTCACCCAGTAATGAATGGCGGTTTTCGGCAGCCGGGAATGTTACAAAAAACACCAGTTCCGGTAAAAACTTTGCACCGCCTGAGCTCACCCGTTTTGATGCTGTAGACATTTTTCGTAAAGGAGTATACACAAGAAATACTACAGGATCGAATAGTTTCCAACTGAATGTACAGGCAGCTTACGCAAAAGTCATCAACAAAAACAGGATCAACGTCAACTTACAGGGCGAGTTGCAACATATTGGCAATAACCGGGAAGTTTATAGTACAGTGGGTTTTCCCGCCGGCAGCAATGGTAACCCCGTGTTTTCTTTTGGTTACCCCACATCGGGCAAACCTGCTTATGCAAATGCTGTTTCCAGGCGTAATAATTTGCTTTTGGCAATAAACTATGCATTTAATGATACCTATTTTGCCGATATAAACGGCAGGATGGATGGATCTACAGCTTTTGGGTCTGCCCGTAAATACACACCGTTCTGGTCAATGGGTGTGGGATGGAACCTGCATAAAAATATTTTATCCGGGATAAAGACATTCAACCTGTTAAGGTTAAAGGGTAGTATCGGCTATACGGGTAACCAGAATATCGGCTCCACTTCTTCCACCTCCACCTATACTTTTGAACAAGGAATTAACTATTTTGGCCAGGGTATGACACTCACTACCCTGGGCAATGCCGGCCTTCGCTGGCAAAAAACCCTGACCACGAACATTTCTATCGATTACGGACTGCTTGACAACCGCATAAGTGGTTATGTAAACATTTATGAGAAAAATACCGACCCTTTGGTTATAGTACTGGATCTGCCGGCTTCAACCGGTGTGTACGGCTATGCTACCAACGCAGGAAGGCTGAATACCAGGGGCATTGAATTCAACATACGTTATGCACCCATCTACCGGTTAAAGGATAGAATAATATGGACCATTGGCGTCAATGGGGCTTCAATACTATCACAATACGGCAAATTCGGCAGCAGCCTGGCCGGTATCGATAAAAAACTGGTCGAAAGTAAATCATTAACCCGCTACAGGGATGGTTATAGCCCCGACGATATCTGGGCCGTACAGTCGCTGGGCATTGACCCCGCCACCGGCAGGGAAATATTTTTAAAAACAGACGGGCAACAGACTTTTGATTACAGTACAAATGATATTGTGCGCATTGGTAATGCCAGGCCAAAGCTGGAAGGTGTAATTAACAATACCGTAACTTATAAAGGATTCAACCTGGGTCTTTTTATCCGTTACCGCTACGGAGGCGACATATTTAATACTGTACTGTATGAAAAAGTTGAAAATATTTCCATTGAAGGCTTAAAATCCAACCAGGACAAACGTGCTTTGTACGAACGCTGGCAAAATCCTGGCGATGTAACACAGTTCAAATCAATTTCCTCTACAAGCAGCACACCTGCCTCTTCCCGGTTTATACAGGACAATAATATGCTGATAGGTGAATCCATCAGCCTTGGCTGGCAGATGAGCGAAACCTATAATCCCTGGCTCAAAAAACTACATGTTAAAAACCTGGGACTTACGGCATTTGCCAATGATATTTTCAGATGGGCAACCACCCTGAACGAAAGAGGTATTGATTATCCCTTTACCAGGAATGTTTCTATCAGAATAAACGCATCATTTTAATTAACAGCCAATCCCATAAAAACTTATTGAAATGAAAGTAAACAATAAAATATATTGCCTGCTGATTTTGGCAACACTGTTGGGTACAGGGTGTAAAAAATTCCTGGATGTAAAACCGGAGGATAAGTTTATACAGGAGCAGGTGTTTAGTACCCGGTCGGGTATTAACCAGGTGTTGAATGGTATTTATATGCAGCTGGCCGCTACGCAGTTGTACGGCCAAAACCTGACCTGGAGTATAACTGAATTGCTGGGGCAGCGCTACAATATACCTTCGGCTTCGCCATGGGTCGTATATGCAACACATAATTACACCGATGGAAAGTCGATGTCTGTATTTTCTGCCATCTGGGAAAAAGCCTATGTAGCAATACTGGGCACTAACAACTTTATCCAATCCCTGTCAAACACAACCGGTGTTATTACAGCAGCACAAAAAAACCTGCTGCTGGGAGAAGCTTATGGATTGAGGGCCTTTGTTCATTTTGACCTGCTGCGACTATATGGCCCCCGGTATATTGCCCTCGATTCATTATTACCATCTATACCCTACTATACCCGACCGGAGGCAAAGACTGAACCCATACTCCCTGCCAACGAGGTAATGGATAAAATAATAACCGACCTCCAAATGGCAGAGCAGTACCTTGTCAATGACCCCATTAAAACCAAAGGCATAAATGGAGTAGTATTGAATGATGGAAATGATTTTTACGAGACCTTTCGCAATCGTCGCATGAATTATTATGCCGTGAAGGCGCTGCAGGCAAGGGTTTATTTATACAGGGGCAATACTACCGCTGCACTGGAATCGGCCAGGGCGGCGCTGGCCAATGAAGCCCTGTTTCCATGGACCACTTATGCCAGCATTTACACGGATAAGATAAACCCCGACCGGATATTTTCTAATGAAGTGCTCTTCGGTTTACAAAACGCTGCCATGTATAACCTGAATGTCCAGGTATTTGACGGATCGCTAAAGGATGAGGATATCCTGGCGCCGCATCCAACAAGATTAACAGCCGTTTTTGAAAACCTGGAAACAGATTACCGGTACACGACTACCTGGCTGTTCCCCCCGTCGGGAAAAAATTACCGGACCTTTTTCAAGTATACCGATATAGTGGATAAAGCATTGCTCAGACGTATGTTCCAGCCACTGGTACGCAAAACAGAAATGTATTATATCATTGCGGAATGTGAGACCGATAAAACAGAGCAGTTGCGGGTATTAAACCAGGTAAGGCTTAACCGGGGGCTGATAAATGTACCTGCCACTGTTACGGTAAATACTGAGTTACAAAAAGAGTATCAAAAAGAGTTTTACGGCGAAGGGCAACTGTTCTTTTACTACAAAAGAAGGAATATGGCCACAATTCCCAATGGCAGCGCCGCTTCAGGTAATATTACTATGAATGCTGCCCGTTATGTAGTGCCGCTTCCCTTGTCAGAAACCATCACCCGTTAATTTATTTGATGTATGAAAAAAATATTCTTTTACTGTGTATTCCCCATAGTGTTCCTTACAGCCTGTAAAAAACAGGGATTAATCACCTATAACAGCGATAACAGCATATATTTTGCGCAGACCATTCTGAGCACACCGGTCAACTCCGCTACCATCTCTTTTGCTTTTGCCGGTGGAAACACTTTAGACTCTGTAATACGGCTCTACGTGGCGGTTACCGGTACAACAACAGCACAGGACAGGCCCTATAGCCTGGTTGTGGATAAGGACTCAAGTACTGCTAAAGCGGGTGTACACTTTGTGGAGCCGGCAGTTACCCAATCCATCAAAGCAGGAACGGTTCGTGATACCGTTTATCTCAAGCTGTTAAGAACAGCCGACATGCTGGATTCCAACTTTACGATCATTTTCCGGCTCAAACCCAATGAACAGTTTAATACTGCTATGGAGTTTAAAATGATATCGGCAAGCCGGCGATTGAATTATACTGTTTACACGGTGAATGTAAATGATGTTCTCCAGAAACCTGCACGGTGGGTTGAAGGGTATGTTGGTGTTTTTACAAGAAAAAAATTGTTGTTAATGTGTGAATTGTTGAATATAACGCCTACCTACCTGGATAAAGATGCGTCGGTGGCAGATATGAATTTTTACGGAAGGTTTATGCAGCGTTACCTTAACCAGATGGCAGCAAACGGAAATCCTGTTATTGAAATCAATGGATCCAGGATGGTGATGGGACCTCTTGTTCAATAAAAATGATCATTTAAAACGGTTAATTATGAGACATTTAAAATTGTTTATACTTACTTTTCTTGCTTCCGTATTGTTCTGTTCCTGCTATAAAGACCTGGGCAATTATGATTATAACGAGATTAACGAAGTAACGATTGAAGGATTGAAAGATACAACGGTGTTGCTTGGAGCACCCTTCAAACTTACTCCCGGTATCATCGGCACAATAGACAAAAATGGCGATACAACAAAATATACCTATAAGTGGAAGGCTATTGGACCAAGCAGCCTACTGGTTGGCGACAGGGTAAAAGATTTGGGCACTAACTATACGCTCGACCTGCCCGGGGTTACCCTTCAGCCCTTAAAATGGACTGTTTTCCTGTTTGTAACGGATAAAGAAACCGGCATAACCTGGAAAGCATCTTTCGATTTAACGGTTTCGACAAGTGTTTACGAAGGATACCTGTTATTGACAGAAGTAAATGACAGTACCCGGCTGGATATGCTTTCCTACCGCAACGGGAGTTTTGTGCTGATGAAAGATGTATTGAAAACAGTGGGTTCTGCATTGCCACCCCAGGGAAAGCCCATACAGGTGGTAAGTTATAATTATGACCCGACGATGTGGGGTATTTACCTGCTTACCGAAACACAAACGAGTAAAATTCAGCCGGATAACTTCGGCTGGCAATTCACTTATGATATTACCTATGAAATGTCAGGAGGGGCAGTGCCCCCGACATTTAAGGCAAAGTTTTTAAAAGGAGCCACTAATACAGCCTGGATGGTGGGCGAAGATGATAACCTATATTATTATTTACGCGTGTTTCAGATAAGGATGGGTTTGCCGGTGAATATAGAAACAGGACAGGTTAACACCTTCAAAGTGGCACCATTTCTTGCCACGCCCATAAATACGAATGCAGACGGAGCCATTATGTTTGATAAAGATAACAAACGTTTTATGAAACTTGCCTGGGGTGCGGCGGTGGCTACCAGAATGAATAATGGTACACTATTCGATTATAATAATGTAAAAGGCGACCTGCGTTTTATGGAGAACATAAATGGATCCAACAACGTATATGCGGTGCTGTATTACCCCGATTCTGTCAATAAAATATATGTAGCCCGCTTTGCTTTAATAAATAATGTACAAAGCTATTATGCACCTGTGTTGGTTCCTGGTGTAGAACAGGCCGATTTTTATACCTTTCATCCAGATCTGCCCTATTTGTTTTACAATATTGGTAACAAAGTGTACGAATATGACCTGTCATTAAAAACCACCAAACTGATGATTGACCTGGGTAATAAAAAGATCACCTGCATGAAGTTCCAGGAGTTTATTTACAGGGGATCGAGAGCCAATTATCAACAATGGTATGATAAGCTGATGATAACGGTGGAAGATCCGGCAAAGCCTGCCGGCGAAAACGGTGAACTGCATTTATACACTGTACCCCCGGTAAACGGTAACCTCACATTGTTTCAATCCTTCAGCGGCTTTGGTAAGGTAAAAAACTTTACTTACCGGGAACGCTAGTTTTTATAAACAACATTGATAATCTGAAAATACTGTTCTGTAACAATAAAAAATGAAAAACATATTCAGTGTCCTCTTGCTTAACCTGGGGTTTACAATAACCATGGCGCAGCAACCAGTTACAATTGAGGGTAATTTAACAAACAAAAAGCGTACAGAGGTAGGGCTTTTTAAAGTAACAGATGGAGTGGTTAAACCCATTGCTACGGCCCAGCCAAACCAAAAGGGTAAATTTGGTTTCCGGTTTTTCCCGGAGTATGAAGGTCTTTATGTTGTTGGAACCGGTACGGATTTATCACCGCAAGGGAATTATAAGTTTTGGTTGAAACCGGGGGACCGCCTTTCAGTTTCAATTAATGATAGTACTTATACACTAACGGGCGCTTTTAATTCTAAAGAAAACCAGGTGCTGACGCAGTGGTATAAAATGGCGTGGCTGGCAGAGTGGAAATCAATTTATTTTAATAGAAACAATAGCACTTATGTAGATTTTTTTCCTGAACTTGTTAAGCTGCAGGCAAAAACAAAGACCTGGCTGGCAGCACTCAAAGCTACCGGCAACAAAAAATTTGACGCTGCTATCAGGGACATTGTAAAATTAGATCTGGCGTTTTTGGCTGTTAATTTTTTACATACGCCCCGCAGCGCACATCCCGACAAAGAAGAACTTCCGGCATATTATTCAACTATTTCTGTTAACAGCCTGTTCCCGGCAACTAAAAATGCATATTCCTACCCCTGGGGTATGCGTGCATTTTCAACGATACTGATGCGTGACCAAATGAAAGACGGTGAAAAACCTAAAACAGGACTGGAAGGGGTAAAGCAGGTATTTGCATTGATCAGTAACGATACATTAAAAGGTGATTTTGCCTTAAGCCAGGCAAGTATCATAAAAGATTATGGAAAGTATATTGAATATAAAAACGGTGTAGAGGAATTCATTCTTACCGATGTTCAGCAACAAAGGGAATTTCAGATCAATGCTGCATTAGCCACCTTAAAACCGGGAGATAAGGGTTACGATTTTAAGTTTGAAGATAAGGAAGGAAAAATGGTCGCTTTTTCTGATTTGAAAGGGAGGGTTGTATTGATAGATACCTGGGCTACCTGGTGCAGTCCTTGTAAAGTAGAAATCCCGCATTTGAAAAAACTGGAAGAAGAAATGAAGGGTAAAGATGTGGCTATTGTCAGCATTTCGGTAGATGAAGAAAAAGACAAGGACAAATGGAAACAAATGATTGCCGATCAAAGTTTGGGAGGCATACAGTTATTTGCCAAAGGTTGGAGCGATATTACCAAATACTATAAGATCACTGGCATACCCCGGTTTTTGGTTTTTGATAAAGAAGGAAAAATCGTTACGGTAGATGCACCACGCCCATCTTCGCCGGACCTGAAACCTTTGTTGGAGAAATATTTGTAGGCGAAGGAAGGGTACAACGACTTATAAATAGCTTATAGGATTACACAGGAACAGCTATTGCATTAGGTTTTTGTGGACTAATAAAGCAGGGTATTCATATACAACAAATAGTACTGTCCGGACGACGTGTCGATTTCTTTAGGGTAAACAGAACATAATAATGCAACATTTTTTTTCCAGGTTATTCATAGGGCTGATGCTATTTTTTTTCCAGGCGCCGGCAATTGCACAGCCTGAAGCAATTAAACAACGCATAACAGCGTTCAACGGAGCATTTGCTGCCCGTACCGATAGTGTACTAAAGCCATATCTTGCCGAAGACTTTTCCGTTGCTGCTTATATGGGTACAGCGGCTACGGAGTGCTTAAACACTGTGCTAAAAAGTTATCGTTTAGATTCGCTGAGCTATCAGCATGCGCAACGTCAGGGTACCGAATGGGTTGTCAACGTTATAATACACGGGGCTGAAAAAGAAACCGGTAATATATATTTAAACGAGCATTTACAACTATTACGATTCGATTTGGCAGACCGGTTATATGGTATGAACCGGGGAGCTGCAGCCAGGGAAGTCGCTGTAATTCCTTTTGAAGAAAGAAATGGCTCCATCATTATAACGGTTACTGTCAATGAGAGCAAGCGCCCGCTGCGGTTGCTTTTCGATACGGGCGCAGATGGCATGATGTTGGATAAATCGCAGGCTGATAGTATAGGCCTGAGAATTTCGCATAGCAAACAAGCAGCGGTCGTAGGAGGGAATATTAATATTGAAGTATCAGGTAATAACAATGTTCACCTGAACGGGTTTACTGTTGACCGGCAAAGTATTGCTGTATTTAATAAACCGGCGGATGGTACTGATGGAATTATTGGCAATACTATTACCCGGCGCTATATAACGCAGGTAAATTACAGCAGAAAAGAAATAATACTTTATTCTTTCGGACAATTTACCCTAAAATCCAATGAGCAGGTTATACCGGTTGATGTAACTACCGGTAATATACGCATGAGCGCCATCCTTAATATGCATAAAGATAAGCCGTTAAAAGCCTGGTTTATCTTAGATACCGGAGCGGATTATGAGTTAATTGTTTTCAGGCCATTTGTATTAAAGCACAAGCTGCTGGTTGATAACTTCCAGGTTGATTCTACAGGCTCAACAGTAAGTTTGGGAGTTAACTCGCCGGTATTTTTTGGTAAGGCGGACTTGTTACAAATACTACCGGCCATCAACATATCGCATTTCCCGGTTGCATTGATGGGAAGTGTTGACCGTACCTCTGCGGGACGACAAGGGGTGGATGGTTCACTGGGCATAAAATTTATTTCACGCTATAATTTTACCATTAACCTGATGGATAAGTATGTGGCTTTAAGTAATAGGCGTGTAGAATAGGGGATGCTAACGATTCACTATGGTATTGCCGGCAAAAGCTATAAGTAGCTGCATGCGAAAAATAACAGGGGATAATATATCATTCATTGAGGGTTTATTAATAACAGGTTATACTGCCGGTCAATGGGCGCAACTGGTCATTTAAGGCCTCAGCACTTTGTGCATACAATTACGGGTGCAGATGGTCATTGTACTTGTGTTTTCGCTGGCCATTTCTATGGTCATTTTGCGGTAATTGGGCATATATCAGAAAAAAGCCAATGGCAACTTTTTCAATCTGTTGAATGTCAGGTAAAACATTTATAACAATTTGATATAAGGCTAGTTATTATGAAGAATCAGTACTCATTACCGGGCAATACAAGACCCCTGGAATACGCAAACAGAAATTTGTATAAAAGAAAGTTACTATAACGCATATTCGGTATTAGTTATCAGTTTTTTAGCGAAGTACCTGCTTAAAATCAGGCATGGAAATATCAAAAAATGACAGATTTCAGTCATTTTTTGATAACTAAGAATGATCTTATTTTGCTGAATAATTGAGACATGTAATACTTATGTTGATCAACAGTATGGCTGAGTATTACTGCCATTCATATTGTAAAAACAAATTACATTTTCAGCATATGTATTAACGCTTTTAAATACCCGGGTCACCATAATTAATCATTATGACGAGGCAATTTATCCCGGGAACATATTAAAAATGTTTGATATAAAATTATAACCTTTTGTAAAACAACCTGTATGAATTGGCAAGAAGAGAATCATTTTTCAACCATTCATGATGTGCTGATGGTTAAAAAAGAGAATCTATCCCGGGATAGTATTCATTTTTTTGATGGAGGGTATGACTTTTCCAGTGAACAAAAAGTCTTTCGTCCGGATCTTCTTGTTGTTATACTTGTAAGAAGCGGAAGTATACATATGCGGTACAATATGTGCGATTATAATATGGAGGAAGGAAATCTTTTTTTTGGATTTCACGACATGCTTTATGAAGTAATAACCATAAGCGATTCTTTTACCTTTTCGGCTATGACCTTTACCCTGGATTATGCCGAAAAAGCCGGGCTTGTGGGATTGCTTTTGCACAAGAACAGGTTATCCGGCGGGAAAGGAGCGGCTGTAGCGTTTACACCGGATAAAGCAAGGTATTTTCATGACATGATGGTTTCTTTACAAATGAAAGCCAGGCGGTCACAGCAAACGCCCTTGTATGAAGAAAGTCTTGCACATGGTTTTCTTTCGTTTATATATGATCTTTTTCCATTTATTTTTTTAGAAAAAAATGAATTGGCCGGCCGTAAACGAAGTAAAGAGTTAACAGAGATGTTCCTTACATTGGTATCTAATAAATATAAAGATGAAAAAACGGTAAAGTATTATGCTTCCGTACTGGGTATAAGCGCCCGTCATCTTTCAAAAGTTGTCAAGGATTCTACCGGTAAAATTCCGCATACACTAATTGCTGAACGTACCATACACGAGGCAAAAATTTTGCTGACAGAGATAGATGCAACTGTTGCGGTGGTTTCAGATCAGTTAGGGTTTGCCAATCAATCTCTGTTCGGGCGATTTTTCAAAAGATATACAGGTATTGCGCCTAAAGAATACCGGAGAAAAAATGTAAATAATAATTCCTGGAAGAAATTTCCCCAGGAAATGATGATGCAATCAAGCTTGTGAAAATAAATGCGGCGGACATTAACGCAAATACCATTTAATCTTGTGTTAAGTACTCCGTTAAGCAATATGTTTTATACTATGCCTGCATTGCAGCGTCCCATATCCATTTTTGATAACCTGTGTGAACACCGGACCGGGGAGGTTATTATAATTCCGCTAGCGGTATTGTATTGACAGCATCGGTTAATTCATTATCCTATATAAAAATCAGGTCGAGGTTAACGCTTTGAAAACACACAGATTTTAGTGTTCAACATCTTTTGACCAATGAAGTAAACGGCCCCATTCGGGGCCTTACTTTTTTAAGGTAAGCACATATAGTAAACCAACAGGTTTTTGGTGGCTTATGCAAACCCGCACAGGATTAGCGGATGCAGGAATAAAATGGTCTCTGCTTATTTTATGTCCGCCAACGGTACTATCAAACAAATGTCCTGCTTAACAAAAAACGATGCATCCCGAACCCCAAATTCCCGGGCTATGGAAATTCTGAATATCCTGTACTTAACCGGATTTAACGGGCATTTAAAAAAAACTTAGCCGAAAATGTGATTTTTAAGCTTTTCCTGCGTATCATATATATAAACCTAAAGCCGAATGGCTATGCAAACGGAAGAAGAGCGTTTTTTACAGTTGATCGAACAACATAAAGGTATCATCATCAGGATATGCAATATATATTGCTCTTATAAAAGCGAACGGGAAGACCTGTACCAGGAAATTATATATACACTCTGGAAAGGAAGGAGAGGGTTTAACCCTGCTTTTAAATTTTCTACCTGGATGTACCGTGTCGGTCTTAATGTAGCTATCAGTTTTTACCGTGTAGCACAAAAAAAGATCAATGGCCCTATAATCTACAGTGAAAAGACTATTGACATCGAGGACAAATGGGATCTGCAGATGGACGAGCAATCCAGGCTGCTGCACCAGGAGATCCTTAAATTAAAAGAACTCGATAGGGCGCTGATACTGCTCTACCTGGAAGGCAGGACTTACAAAGAAATCGCGGATATTATCGGCATCACGGAAACCAATGTAGCCACTAAACTAAGCCGTATAAAAGAGAAGCTAAAAAAGAATATTAATCCTGTAAATTAAGAACAATGGAAGACAAGGAATTAAAATTAATGTGGAACTCCTGCCATGAGAAAATGAATCAGGCGGATATGCTGAACCTCCAATCCTGGGCCGTAAACATAAAAACCTTTGAGTACCTGCAAAAGCACAGGGCACAATCCAAACTCACCGGGCTGGCAAAGTTTAAAAAAACGGCCATTGTACTCGGGTTTATCTGGGTTGTTTTGCTAGGTGTATTGGTATGGGGAAATCAATTAGAAAACCTGTTCTTTACAATTTCACTGGGCATGATCATGTTGTTTACGACGGTGGCTATGGCTGTATATATCAAACACATCATGCTGATCAATAAGATCAATTATACGGAGAAAATTGTTGAGGCCCAGCAAAAACTTACCCGCCTGCAAATCTCTACTTTATCTGTTTTGCGGATATTGTGGTTACAGCTTCCATTTTATACCACCTTTTTTTGGAGCAATGCCTGGATGAAACAGGGCTATTCTTTTTGGATAACGGCATTTCCTATTACATTAGTATCGGTATTTGCAGCGGCCTGGCTATACAAAAACATACGTCTGAAAAATGCAGAAAAAAAATGGTTCAGGGCTTTACTTGGAAAAGAATGGAATTCGGTTGTCTATGCAAAAGAATACCTTGAGGAACTGGAAGATTTTACGAACAACAGGTAAATAAGGAAACCTATTCACCGGTTAGTCATAAAAACAAAGATTGGGGAAACTGTTGCGCTTAACACTAATTAATATAGTAGCCCCAAGTGTTGAAGCCCCGACCCAGTTTGAAAACACACTAGTACCTGGAAGCGTTTTCCGGTATTAATGTTCATTCCACACTTAGCGGCTCGGTTTTTTTAAACAATGTATCTATTTTAGCATGAACGGAGGGGTCCGTTAAACGGTATAGCTCTGTTAAGAAATCTGTTGAAACGGGTTTTGGATTCGGGAATCTATGTTTCTCCATAAAACTTCTCAGCACCTCATTTAATTTTTGCTCACCTATTAATTCACTTAAAAGATACATCACCACGGCTCCTTTTGAATAGGATACATGAGTGTCTCCTGCCTGAACCTTATACAACGGTTGTTCTATTGAAAAGCCTTTGCTGAAGGAATAAATATCGAGGTGCATTTTTATGCGATCCAACATTTTTTCTTTACCATGCATTTTTTTGAGCAACATCATTTCGGTATACATGGCCAATGTTTCGGTAAGCATGGCCGATCCATCTCTGTCGTCAGGATTTATTTGACTATTGCCCCACCACATATGAGCTAATTCATGCCCGGCTAATTCATTGATCACGTCCTGTTGTTTATCGGCTTTAATATTGGAGTGAAAAACCATGTTTTCTGTCATGTAGATGGTAGCAGGATAAGCCGTAGCGGCAAAGCCACTGGTAAAGCCCGATACTTCTGCAAACCGGATGGTTTTAAATGGATAGTTTCCAAAATTTGTTTCGCAATAATCCATGGTTAGCCGTGCGTTATTCATAAGATGATCTACATTCTCTGCATGTGTTGGGTGATAATAGATTTCAAAACTTTTTCCTTTATAGTTTTCTTTTTTTATGGCGTATTGAGCAGAAGATATACCAAACCGGAACGGAATGGGGTCATTGGTTTTGTACTGAAAATAATTCCTGTTTTCTTGTTTCCAGTTTTTGGCTAACTCTCCAACGCCAAGGGCCGTTTGATTGCCTGATGTAGAGATCGTCATATCGAGCATAATGAAATCATTATTGGCAGTCTTTGGTGCGTCAAAGGCAGTAAGTGCTGATTTGGCTCCCAACTTATATTTTTTTCTGGCTGCTTCATCATCCATTTCATTTTCCAGTACATATCCAAAATGAGGATAGTACCGGCTAATGCGCATAAAGGAACCATTTTCAACAATGGCATTAAATGATTGATGACCGTTCACCGCCTTCCACTGGTAGGAAATATTGAAATGAAAGGTTGCTTTTTGATTTGGCATTAACGCTTTTTGAAGAACAAGCACCTGGTACTGATCTTTGACTGTAATTATTTCATCAGCAATTTGAAGTGATGCACTTTTTATTTTAAAATCATTCGGAAAATTCACCAGTATGCTGTCGATGTTTTCATTGGTTTTGTTTTCAAGTGTGTAAGTGCCTTTTATATGGTAAGCGTTTTCTTCCGGAAACAAATCTACAGTTGTAATGATGCTGGTAACAGTTGGCTGAGGACGGTTGCTGTATTTACGATACTGCCTTTCATAATTTGCCTGTGCTGTTAAAGCGGCGGTTTCGCTTTTTGGTTTATATCCATTCAATAATTTTATGCCGGTATAAGCAGCTATAGAAACAGATACAATTAACGGCATCCATACCTGCCAGCTTTTATTAGCTCTCTTTACCAGGTTGTAGATGCTGAGTAATGCTGCCAGGCAACAAAACCCAAAGAATATTCCTTTTAAATACGCAGCACCATATAGACCAAATCCATTCATATCACTGTACTTCACCTGAATGACGCGGAGTGTTTTCGCCAGGGGATGGGTGATAAAATTTTTACCGATGGCTGTTGCCATTATTAAAACGAATAGGATTGCAACACCCAGTCCTACATATTTCCGGTTGATTATTTTTTTAATCAACAATAAAAACCCGCTCATTAAAATCAATGGCAATGTGATAAAGAGAAAAAGGTTGCTATACACTTTCCATTCAATGGCCGGATAGTTGTATAATAACTGGAAAACAATTCCTTCAATAATTAATGCAATAGTAAAAATGAATGCTACTACTGTTAATGAGATCCATTTTGCAAAATAAGCGGTTGCGGTATTGGCGGTACTGTTTTCAATCAGGTTAAAACCTACAGTGTTGCTTCGCCAAAAAATATCAAATGCATAATACAATACGATGATCAAACCTAATTCATAAAAATGCTGCGTAATGGTAGTGGCCATTAATCCTGAGCTCACATATTGTTGTGGAATTCTGAGGCCCTTTTCAATTGCTGCATACATTTCCATTCCTACCGTAAAAAGAACAAACAATAAAGCCAGTATAAAGGGGATGCTTTTTACAATATAGGTTAAATGTATTTTAGAGAAAGAAAGCAAGGATTTTAATTGTGCCCGGGTATTATGTTGTGTAGGCCTGCGTTTGTAGTTGAAGCTCAAATGATGCTTCTGTGTGTTTTCTTTTAATTTGGATGAGATCTTTGATTGTTTTTTTGAAAAACTAAATTTTCTGACACTTATATAAATCAACAATAAAGAGACGAGTACAACAATCATTCTATTCAAGGCGAATAATCCCTTTAGCGGAATCAGTTCTGTGTTTCTTTGTTCAACTGTCCAGGATGATGTTTGATAAAAGTAAGCGGACATCCCAAACGGATCTGCAAAAGCACTGATAAGCCTTGCCTGTTCCGATTGGGGCAATGAACCTGCCATTAAAGGTGAGCCCGAATAAATGAGGGTGACCATATATACCATGTACAACAATAGCCCGCTCACGTAAATGATCAGTTTGTTTTTTGAGATCCATCCGGCAAAGCTTAACACTGCCGTTATAAAAAGCGTGTTGATGAAAGTAAACAAGAGAATGGGTTCTATATAATAGAGCAATGAAACAGCCTCATGCTTTAGGTTGGATGCAGCTAATTGATGGCCAAACAAAAAGCTTCCTGTAAATAAAACGGTGGGTAAAAAACTGATTGTTAACAATGATGCAAATCTTGCTGCAATAAATTGATTTTTCCTGATTGGCGTGCTAAAAAATATCTGCTGAAAATTATTGTCCAGCTCTTTGTTTGCATGCTGGGCTGTAAAAATGGTTGAGAATAATATAGCGGATAAACTGAAGAGTGCGGTGATAAAAGAAATTAGGTAAGGTGAATTTTGATAAACGCTTTCGCCTATTGTAAAATGTGCATCTTTCCCTGTCACTACGCCCAAGGCCACTATCAATGCCAGTAATACATAGGTACTCCATCTTTTGAAGAAACGTTTTATATCGAATAAAAATAAGGCAGTCATAATTAATTTGAATGCTGGTTAACGATAGAGAAATACACATCTTCCAGGGTGGGGTCTACGGGCTGGAAACCGGCAGGCATGCTATCGGCCATAATATGAATATTTAGATGGCCTGTTATGAATTGTGAGGATATAACCCTGTGATCTCTTTTATAATCGTCAAACTCCTGCTTTTTTATTTGCTTTCGTCCGATGCGTCCTTGAAGGCCGGCAATCAAATCATTAGGATTACCTTGTTTCAAAACAGCCCCGTTATTAACGATAGCCATTTGCGAACACAAATTGCGAACATCTTCCACGAGATGTGTAGAAAGAATGATGATGATGTCTTCTCCCAGTTCACTTAGCAGACTGTTAAACCTGTTGCGCTCTTCGGGGTCAAGTCCTGCCGTGGGCTCATCTACAATAATAATCTTCGGATTGCCCAATAATGCCTGGGCAACGCCAAATCTTTGCTTCATGCCGCCTGAAAAAGTATGGACTTCTTTTTTCCGGTAAGCATATAAATTCACTTTTTGGAGGAGCGATAATATTTGTTCTTTTCTTTCACGGGCGTCGGTAACTCCCTTGAGAATTGCCAGGTGGTTCAGCAGGTCATATGCAGCTATTTTAGGGTACACACCAAAATCCTGCGGTAAAAAGCCCAACTGTTTTTTAAGGAAGAAAGGATCATTTACAACATTTACGTTGTTGAAAATGATCTCACCACTATCGGCATGTTGCAGTCCAACGATGGTGCGCATAAGCGATGATTTCCCCGCACCGTTGGGTCCCAGCAATCCAAACAAACCATTGCTTATTTCCAATGAAATATCGTTGATGGCTTTTACTCCATTGGAGTAGGTCTTGTTTAGATTTTTGATCAGTAATTTATTCATAGCAAAGCTTTTAGGCAATAGAATTCTATGCAGCCCGGTCGTCCCGGTACTTGTCCCATTTTTTTCAAATCAGGTGTATATGATCGGGCATAAGCACAAAGGCATATACATCGGTCCGCCTTTGTTACTTAAATACGCTAAGGGTGTTTACAACAAGGTTTTGTAATAACAATTTTTGCCCTTGATGATCATGGCTGTCCAAAACAAACCTCACCAGTTGTTATGTATGATTGCTGCCCGTATTCAATATTATCCTCACCCATATCCTCAAGCCATTATATCTAAGAAATCCTGTTCGCGATTCACGAACAAGGGGCTTTCTCTTTTGTGGAGCCGCAACAGCAATCATTTTAGTTTTTGATAATATGGTTTTTTATTCCTTATAGGCCTTCTTACCACTTGCGTGCATAACAAAGATATAGTTTAAGTATTATACCTTGCAATGCATAGTACTATATTTGGTTTATTAAACTGTTAAATGGCCATTTTTGGGGGATGACCGGTCATCAAGGCGATTCGGCTTGCTTTGTTTGGTTTTATTTTGCTACCTGCAACAGGGAATATTGCCGGTAATTGTTACAAAGCCGGTGGAATGTTGCGCTAAGGCTACACAGGAAAGAGAGATTTTCCCAAATACTTTTACAGAGTGAAAAGCCTCCTTAGAAAAATATTTGAAATAAATTAGGGCTGATAGTCCTTGCATTCGAAAAATCTGTAAAATGTTTCATAATTGCCGTTATTTAGTTATTTTTTTCCTGTTTTCTACATTTGCTATCAAAAATTACAATAGTTGCTTAAAACCTTTACCATAGATTCGTTCTTTAGATATCTCAATATCAATGTGCCACATAATGATGAACATCCCGGTATTTTACTAAAATCCGCACCGGTTGGTATTGCTATATTTTTTAATATACTTACCAGATAAAAGAATAATAAATAAGCCCCAATTGTCTGTACAAACTTTCAGGCGTTCAAGCCATTTTGAAATTATTTCCATATTCATGGTAAGCTGATAATCCTCCTCATCTCCCTTTGGTTGAGGAAATATATGATCTCTGACCTTGAACATTGCATTAAAGTATTCCTGCTCTTCTTCACTGTTCACATAAACTTCTTCATCAAACGGAAACATATTTATCCACTCTAACAATAAATCTAAAACTACCTGAAACGATTCCTGTAATTCTAATCCCGTTTTATTTAAATGTTGCTGCAGTTTTTCTTTATCAGGTGATGCCAGTTCAATGTTTTCGAATAATCGTAAATCATAAAAATGATCTGCCAGGAAAATAACCTTCCCATATGCCTTTGTTGCCTTATTGATTGCAGTAAATTCAGGATACAGCTTCGCCCAGCTTTCGATGTTGAGGTTTTCAATTATCCCCGGCTCTATCGGCTGTTGTATTGAACTAATTAGGGATAATTCATCAAATGATCTATCCTTAAGTGTGTATAGTTTTATAGTGTTCCAATGGTTATCAAGTGTTTTTCTTTTAATTGTTTGAATAAAACAAAAATTTGAAAACCATACCTGTAACATTAAGTATTTCAAACTTGTATATTCAGGGCTGTCAATAGCTTTTTGGATGATGTTATATGCTTCCTTATATCCTAATAATCCCCATAACGGGCCTTCGGCATCAATGATGATAATAGGTTTTTCTTTGGTTTGTTTATTGTTAAAATACTTTATCGAAAACGGGTTAGATTTTGAAGCCTGCTTTAATTCTTTAACTATCCTGTTTTCAAAATCTGCTTTTAGCTTAAATATCCTGTTAAAAGATCGGTCGCCATTACGATAGTTATTCAGGAAATCTTTCCAGGTAGCAGCAGAAGTAAGCAATGAATTAATTTCAATCCTTGAATAATGATCCGCATCGATATTACCTAAAACGTTTTTATACTGAAAATTATATTCGGCCAGTTTTTCTATCGAGTTATATAGATTGATTTGGGAGAATCGTTCAGTGCTTTCATTATGTATATGACTATTATCGGTTGTCAATTTTGCTTTTGAATATAGGGATTGGGCTGACTGGCGTATGAAGTTTTCAATGTCGATTTTAAAATCAGAAAGACTCTTAAAGAATAGCCCATACTTTGATTGTAACTTTCTATTTAATTCCTCTCTTTCATTATCTGTTATTGAGATAACCTTATCCCCTCCATATATTCCTAAAGGGTCAGTGATCGATTTAGGTTCTTTAATTTTGGCAGCAGCTTTTATCAGTGCATTTTGCATCACAGGCGCTACCGGAGCGTAATTTTTACTGCCGGCAAATAATTTTGCAAACGAACGATTGAACTCCTCAATTTTTTCTTTTATAGAAATTTCCCACTGATTTAATTGTACCAGGTATTCATTCCAATCATCCGGTCTGTTTTTGTACTCATAAAGTTTAACAATACAGGCATTAATATTTGTCCATTCTTCTAAAGGCATGTTTTTAACAGGCATCGCTTTATGGGTATCATCTATATCGACTGATAGCATTTGTAAGCGATGGCCATATCCCTGTGACTTAAATAGTTTCTTATCCGGTAAGGCAGTTCTTATAATATTTAATACATTAACGGCAAAGTCATTGCTTGATCTTAATTTTTCATTCTTCAGAATATTAATGATGAAGTGAATAGTAATTTCGTCACCCTCGAAATCAAAATGTATAATATCAAATTCTTCTTTAACCTGTCTGATAAAATATTTAATAAACTTTTTTCTTACAGCATCTGAATCCGGTGAATAAGTGTACAACCCTAACATGAGCTTGGATAAACTCCTGCTATCCATCATTTGAAAAGCGCTTTCAAACTTAGCTTCATCATATATACCTACAACTTCTTTTTCATTTGGAATATTTTTTAACCAAAATAAAGCCTCCCCAAAAGATTTCCATTCAAATATTGTAGTGGGTGTTTTAACGGGGAAGTTAAGATTATTGATTGTCCTGGTGGGTAAATTGAAAACAGTTTGTTTGGATGACAACGTTTTATTCAATTTATCTATCTTTTCTTTAATTACTTCTTCGACTTCCAGCAGGTCAAGCATTCCACGCCGGTCATAATCAGCCCCAAACATAAAATCCACAGCGAAAGACCAGGCGTCTCCAAAGACGGCCTTAACTTCATCTAATATTAGTCTATTACTTTCAACAAATTCTTTCGCACCAAGCCATATACAAGATTTTATAAGCGTAGTGTATATTGCCCAGTTGTTAACAGGAATACGTTTACCTAATTCAGAAATAAACTGTTCCGGGCGTAGGATTTCCAAATGGAAGAGCTGTAGGAGAAATATATACAAATCTTCTTCAGCAAGTAGCGGAATACACTTATAGATATATTCCTCTTTGGTATGCGTAAATTCATCAAAGAGGATTTCAACCAATTTTTGAGAACGCACTATGTGTAATCCCTGGATATACTTTTTATCGAAAGACTTTTTGATTAAGTATTCATTTTCTAATTCTTCGATTATAAACTGGTAATCTATATTTTTACTAAGTTTTGAGACATCTATTTTGGATCCAAAAGAATCTGCAAGGCTTACAATTCTCAAAAACTCGATTTGCTGATTGCTATTTTGATTTCCGTTCAGGGCTATTCCTCGTATTTGCTGCTTTAATTTATTGAGCAAAGAATCTCCCTGTGTAATGGAATAAACATATTCTAAAAGCGGGGTGTTGCTGCCAAGCTGGATCCAGGCATGCTCAAAATCAGTAAAATGGCTGATCTTATTTCTTTCATTTAGCTTTAGGTAGATCGTTTCTGCTTCCTCCTCGGTGAGCGACAGATCAATTTCCTTGTTTTCAAACTCTATCCCAACAGCAGAAGCCCTGTACCAATCTTCGTTCCTTATGGCAACCAGAAACTTTATATGATTAAGATGGGCAGATTCTTTTACTATTTTAATCCAACCAGTAGTATTGGGAGTTACGTTTATTACAAAAACAGTTGGGATGTCTAACTTTTTGCTTATAGAGGCAATGGCCAGAATAGACTGTTGGGTGGTAATAGGGTCTTGCTGAATGTTTAGTTCAAAGGAGAGCCAGTTATTTGTAAACTGATGTATATAACTGTACAATAATGCGGTCTTGCCCTGTCCCGAAGCCCCTTTTATTATTATAGTGTTGTTCTCTTTTATCTCTTCCTTTATTTTGTCCAGGTTCTTTTCCCTGTTTACATCAAGTCCCAGCAAAATATGTTCATACCTGGTGAGCGTTGCTTTATAGAATTCCTTTTCTAAAACTTGCTTATTTACATTATCTGTTGAAATTTTATGTAGTGGCTTTAACACTAAACCATATTGATGCTGTATAGCAATTTGCTCAGTTAAGTAAATTGCGAAACTCTGTACCTTACTGTAAAACTCTTTCCTTGTAACAGGTTGTTGCTTCTCCGCAATAAATTGCAACCAGCTCAACAGGTAGTCTATTGCAGGTATCGGATCAGTCTCAACAAAGTTTTCTTTCATCAGTTTTTCGACTTCCCCCGTTATTATTTCCTCATTTATTTCAGTAAACTGTGTTTTATTTTTGACCAATTTCCAATCTTCAGCAGCTAACTTGTACTTTTTTAAAGTGTCCTTTTCTTTTTCACTAATACTATCCTTATGCTCATGCCAATTTTTAAGTTCTTTGCTTATCTCTCCATACGAAACAAGTATTGGCGTCGCATCTTTATAGTTATCGAGGAATCTTTTAATAAATGAAGTCTTATGTTCTGAGAGAAGATCAGATAAAGTAATAGGGCTGCCTAAGTTTTTTAACTGTATAGCGTATAAGATTTTACCATTGTTGTCCAATACGTCAAGGTCTTCTTCGCCTTCCAGTCTGTATATAAAATCGTTTGACAAAGTGGACAGGATATAATGCAATGAATATAGAAACTGCGTTCTGTAACCTTTTAGGGCAGAAATTGCGGACATTTTGTTCTTCTTTTATGAATGGTTAATAGGGATTATATGTTACTCCTCTGTCAGATTAGTTATTGAAAATCATTATTAGGAAACCGGTTTAGGATTATGGGGTTGGATAGTCAATGCAAACATTATTACTTAATATTTTGATTATTGTTTTTTGTGCCAATATTACTGTGACTAAAATTTATAATTAAGCAAGGCAAGCTGCTTTTTTGAAAGCCAGATCAGATCCGTCACTTTTTCATATTCTGCCTTCCCATTAATAAAAAAATACCAATAATACTTGCCTTCATTTTGTTGAGCACCAAGAAAGGAATGCATAATATCGTTAGAAATAACCACGTCCAGCTTTTCGTCTTTACCCATAAAAGTTACATGAGTTACATTATCCAATTGAACAGAATGGGAAACTGTGGAGGCCTCAGACGATGAAACTTCCAACCCATAAGTGGCATTTCTATTATCTTTTACGTCTATTACATCAAAACCAATCTTAAACGCCCATGTAGGGATATGTTTGGGGATTTTTCCTTCATTTAGCATTTTGAATTCTTCATAATAGTCCCCATCTTTTTCCATTCGTTCGGCAGGCCAATACCATTCAGGATTTCTAACATTAAAATTGATAGTAACAGTCATAAGCAGGATGGATTAATTTGTGGTTACCGGTAGCTTCCGGTATCAGATTTCTAAAAAAAGTGTTCCGATTAACTATTGACAATTTAATAAAAAAGATTACATCTTCGGCATAAATTTGTATTAATCAAGAATAGTTCCAGCATGAAAACAAAAATACTCTCTACCTATTGCCTTTCCTGTAAGCAGGATACCCGCCAGGCCATTTTGCACACTGCGAAAGGTTTAGGGGAATCGGTAAATAAGGAGCAGGAACTTGACATACTTGAGTGGGAAGAACTATATATGATCATTCGTTGTGCGGGGTGTCATACTACTTCTTTTTTAAGGCGAACAATTTTTCATGATATGGATGAAAAGGGCGAGATAACTCCATTAGATGAGAATTTTCCCGGAGAGGAACAGCCCTTTAATTTCCTCTCTGAAGAAGACCTGGCTATGCTACCTGCCTCTATTCGGAAGGTATATTTTGAAGTCAGATCCTCTTTTTCCAAAGATTTGGAAATTCTTAGCGGTATTGGCCTTAGGGTAATCTTGGAAGCTGTTTGTATTGATCAAAAGATTCCGGGTAAGAATCTTGCTTTTAAAATTACAGGATTACAGAACAAAGGATTTATTTCTGCAAATGAATACCCGATTTTAGATAAATTAAGAGTAATTGGCAATGTGGCTGCACATCAGATAAAAGGCCTGCGAATAGAAATACTTTCCTATGCTCTTGATATAATGAATCATGTATTGACAAGCATCTATATTCTTCCCAAAATCAATAAGCGCATAAAAGTATAAAGAAATAGCAAAGGAATTACAAAAGATATCAGTTAACAAAGAAGTCTTACAGCTTTACCATCAGATACTTGAAAAAGAACTCTAAAAAGCCATAAAGAAGTAGCAGTAAATAACCGTAAAATAGTAGATGGAGATTAATCAAGAATAAAGAAAGAATAAACAATGGGGAAACCATGCTGCTGGATAAGCAAATGGAGTTATCAGAATACAAGGCTATCAAAACAAGATATGAGGATAGAATCAGAACATTAGAATCCGAATTACAATCAACTACTCAAAGGCCATCAGATTATAAAAAATACCTGGATTTTGGTTTTAATATCCTTCAGCAAGCCGAACAGATGTATACTACTGGCCCTCCCTATTTTAAAAACAACTGGCGTGTTCGATGTACAACGAAAATCTCATTTTTGACGAAAATAAATATCGAACACCGGCCTATCGTGATGCACTTGCTCTAATCCTCAATACAGGTGGAGATTATAGCGAAAATGAAAAAGGACAAAGCCATAATAATTTGACTTTGTCCTCTCGGGTAGCCTCGACAGGAATCGAACCTGTATCTAAAGTTTAGGAAACTTCTATTCTATCCATTGAACTACGAGGCCGGCACAGCTAAAGAAGGAAAAATCCTGCTTTTTTCGCTGGTGGAGTGCAAAAATAGGTATTCTGGCTTTTCAAAAACATCCTGGGGCAGATTTTTAGGTGCAACCCTTATCTTTGCAGCCCGAAACAGAAAAAAATGAAGTATTATAATCTCCTGATAAAATATCGCCTGTGGATAGGTATCGTGTTGGTTGCCCTGGGCATTTATGTGAACTTTGCCGCCAGCTTCTGGCCAGCTTTCCCGCTTTACCTGGTCGGTGTGATACTGATATTGGGCCATTTTTTCTTTGGCCCCCTGCGTTTGATACAGGATTATATGGAAAGCGGTGATATGGAAGGCGCTGAAAAGATCCTGGCTTCCATTCATTTCCCCAACCTGCTGTACAAGCCCATCCGTTCGGTATATTTTACCCTGAAAGGTAATATTGCCATGATGAAACAGGATTTTGACGGGGCCGAAAAAATGATGAAAAAAGGCCTGGACCTGGGTATGCCCATGAAAGAAGCCGAGGGCGCCAGCTTATTGCAGATGGGTATGTTGTCCATGCAGAAAAATGATATTAAACAGGCTGAAGCCTATATCCGTTCGGCTTTGCGTAAAGGCCTGCCGGATAAAGAAAATGAAGCAGCCGCTTATTTACAAATGTGCAGCATCATGATGAACAAAAGAGAATTCCGCGCTGCCAAAGACTTTTTCCGCAAGTGTAAGGCCTTAAAACCTACCACCCCGCAGATTGTTGACCAGATCAAACAAATTGAAAAATATATTTCCCGTATCCCGGGTTAAGAATTTCACCAAATCAACAAGAAGGCCCTTCCAAAAGAGGGGCTTTTTTATTATCCCGGCAATTCAATCTCTTAACTGCATACTTCATACTATATACTTTGCTATCTTGTCAACCATTTGAAAATAATGCTTGTATGAAAAAAATAATCTCCTTACTTAGTTTATCGTTTCTTGCAGTAACCGTTTTTGCTCAGCAGTATGCACAAAACTTAATACCGCAACCGGTTTCGGTTATCGAAAAAAAAGGTGAATTAGTTTTAAGAGAAAGAACCAGGATTTACTATAATGATAAACGTATTGAACCAATAGCAAAAGAAGTACAGTCGAAGTTGTTTAAAAATGGAATCGATACCATTTCCCGGCTCAGCAAAACACGTGAGAAACTTTCGGTATACTTCGCCATTGTTAATGATAGTACCATCAAAAAGGATGGTTATATTTTAGATATTGACCCAAAGGGGATTACATTATATGCAAATGAACCTTCCGGTATTTTTTACGGATCAAAAACGCTGTTACAACTTGCTGAAAAACATGTAGAGTATTCTAATATTACCAGATGGGGAAAAGGTGTTGATGCCTGGTTTAACTGTGTACAAATTAAAGACCATCCCCGTTTTCAATGGCGTGGCCTGATGCTGGATGTGTCCCGTCACTTCTTTACCAAAGAAGAAGTAAAACGATTTATTGATGATATGGTGAAGTACAAATTCAACACCCTGCACTGGCATTTAACCGATGACCAGGGCTGGCGCATTGAAATTAAAAGTTACCCCAAACTCACTTCCGTAGGAGCCTGGAACGTGAAAAAAGTGGGTCGATTTGGTACTTTCTCCGATCCCGCAGCCGATGAGCCCCGCAATTACGGCGGCTTTTATACCCAGGAGGATATTAAGGAGATCGTTCAATATGCCGCACAGCGTTTTGTAACCATTGTTCCCGAAATTGATGTGCCCGGACATAGCCTGGCAGCACTGGCGGCTTATCCCGAATTAAGCTGTACTCCCGGCAATTACAAAGTAAACTCCGGCGAAAAGTTCATGATCTGGCCCGGTGGCGGTCAGCATTTTTATGGTATACTGGATAATACCCTTTGCCCGGCCAATGAAAAAGTATACACTTTCTTAGATAAGGTTTTTGGTGAAGTGGCAGCACTCTTTCCTTCCGAATACATCCACATGGGCGGCGATGAAACGGCCCATAATTTCTGGGAAAAGAGCGAACAGATCAAACAACTGATGCAGGAAAAGGGACTGAAGAATTTAGACGAGGTCCAAAGTTATTTTGTAAAACGTGTGGAACGGATCATTGAATCCAAAGGCAAAAAAATGATCGGCTGGGACGAGATATTACAGGGCGGCCTGCCACCCAATGCAGCAGTAATGAGCTGGCAGGGTATGAAAGGCGGCATTGAAGCGGCTAAACAGGGCCGTAAAGTGGTGATGACGCCTACCGATTTTGTATACCTCGATTATATGCAGGGCGATCCCATTATAGAAGCACCGGTCTATGCTTCCCTGCGCTTAAAAAAGACCTACCAGTTTGATCCCGTTCCGGACGGAGTAGATGCCAATTTAATTTTAGGCGGCCAGGGTAATTTATGGACCGAACAGATCTATAACCTGCGCCAGGTACAATACATGATCTGGCCCAGGGCTTTTGCCGTGGCAGAAATACTCTGGTCGCCCAAAGGCAAAAAAGATTTTAACGGCTTTGCGGCAAGAGTAGAAAAACATTTTGAACGCCTGGATGCCGCTGAAACCAAATACAGCCCTGCTATCTACGATCCCGAGTTTAAAGTGGCTAAAAAAGATTCAGCCGGTGTTGTGGTAACCTTAATTCCCGAAATTGAAGGATTGAGCTTCCATTACAGTTTTGATAATTCTTTACCCGACAACTATTACCCGGCTTATAAAGAACCCCTGCTGGTACCGAAAGATGCGCAGAGTTTCCGGGTGATCAGTTACCGCAATGGCAAACCTGTTGGACGTATGATCATTATGCCGGTGGAAGAGCTGAAAAAGCGGGCAGGCGTGAAATAATTTGCTAATGAGTTAATTTGGAAATTTGGTAATGGAGCTTATCAGTCCATTGATATACTTCATTACTTTTTCCGGACCTAACAAGGGGCCGGACTCTTTTCGGGTTTCAGTCAATCCTTACTACCTTAGCCACATGAATAAAGAGCTTTTGTTGCAGCAGTTTACAGCAGCTTACGAAAAACTGAACCCGCAGCAGCAACATGCGGTGAATACCATTGAAGGACCCGTGATGGTAATAGCCGGGCCAGGCACCGGTAAAACCCAGATATTAGCCAGCCGCATTGGTAAAATATTATTGGATACCGATGCTATGCCCGATAATATTCTTTGCCTTACCTATACCGACGCCGGTGTAGTAGCCATGCGCAAAAGATTACAGCAGTTTATTGGTCCCGATGCATACAAAGTAAATATTTACACCTTCCATGCTTTTTGTAATGATGTCATCCAGGAAAACCTTTCCCTGTTCGAAAAAACAAGCATGGACCCCATTTCCGACCTGGAAAAAGTGGAACTGTTCAAAGAACTGATCGACAGCTTTGATAAAACCAACCCTCTAAAACGTTACCGGGGTGATGTGTACTACGAGGTACAAAACCTGCAATCCCTGTTCAGCAATATGAAAAGAGAAGGCTGGACACCGGCCTTTATTAATGAAAAGATAGACGCTTATTTAGCCGACCTGCCAAACCGCGATGAGTTTGTATACAAAAGAAAGTTCAAAGAATTTAACGTTGGCGACCTGAAGCAAAACAAGATTGATGAAGAGCAGGAGAAAATGAATAAGCTGCGGGCAGCAGTAAACGAGTTCGACCGTTTTCAGTTACTCATGCGCAACCGTAACCGCTACGACTTTGATGATATGATCAACTGGGTGATCAAAGCTTTTGAAGAGAACACCAACCTGTTAATGAATTACCAGGAACGGTTTCAATATATCCTGGTAGATGAATACCAGGATACCAGCGGTACGCAAAACAGGCTGGTGGAACTATTGATCAACTACTGGGACCAACCCAATGTATTTGTGGTAGGCGATGATGACCAGAGCATCTACCGTTTCCAGGGGGCCAACGTGGAGAACATGTTACACTTTGCCAACAGTTACAGCGATAGCCTGGAAAGGGTGATATTGACCAATAACTACCGCTCTACCCAGCCTATACTGGATGTTTCCAAAACACTGATCGATAAAAACGAGGAACGCCTCGTAAAATCAATGGGTAATCTCAGCAAAGAACTCATTGCGTCCAATACCAATATCAACGGACTCCTGCATCCACCGGTGATAACCGAATACCTGAGCCAGCAGCAGGAGATGATGGGCATTGCCAAACAGGTAGAAGCATTGATCAATAATGAAAAAGTGAGCCCGGGCCGCATAGGCATTATTTACAAGGAGAATAAGTATGGCGAGGAGATCGCTAAATACTTACAACAATTGCAGGTACCGGTGTACAGTAAAAGACATCTCAACCTGTTTGATGTACCCCTGGCACAACAGCTGATCCTTTTTTTAAAATACCTGGAAGCGGAGCACGATACCTCCTATGGCGGTGATGAAATGTTATTTGAAATATTACATTTTAACTGGTTCAATATCCCGGCCATTGAAATTGCAAAACTGAGTATTGAAGTAGCCACCACCAGGTATGGCAATGAAAAATACAGCATTCGCCGGGCATTAATAGAGAAAGCGGCCACACCTGGTAAAGACTTATTCACGCCAAGCTTACCACAGGGCCTGGCCAAAGCGGGTGGAGCTATTGAAGCGTTGATTGCCGCTGTGCCTAATGTAACGCTCCAGCACCTGTTTGAAAAAGTGATCCGGGAAGCTGGTGTGCTGAGCCTGATCATGCAAAGTCCGGATAAACACTGGCTGTTACAGATACTAACCGGCCTGTTTAATTTTATAAAGGAGGAAACAAGACGTAATCCTAAACTTACATTAAGGGGCTTTATCCAGCTGATATCTTTAATGGAGAAAGAGGGCATCACCCTGCCCCTGGTGCAGGTAAGCGGCAGTGATAAAGGGGTGAACCTGATGACGGCCCACGGCTCCAAAGGCCTGGAGTTTGAGCATGTATTTGTAACCGGCACCAACTCCGGCTTCTGGGAGAAGAAGCGCAAACCCGGCGGAGGTTATAAAATGCCGGACACCATGTTCGAATCAACCGTTACGGCCAACGATATGGAAGAGCTACGCCGTTTGTTTTATGTGGCCCTTACCCGGGCCGAACAACACCTGCATATCTCCTACAGCAAATTCCGTAGCGATGGTAAGGAAATGGAACCGTCCATCTTTATTGCCGAAATACTGGAACAACATACACTGCCTGTTGAAAAAATAGTCCTGGATAAAACGGTCCAGGACGAATTTGCCATCCTGCAGTTTGAAGAAAACAAAGCGCCCGAGATTGATAAAATGGAAGCCGATGTAATAGACCGCTTGCTGGATAAATTTGTGATGAATGTAACGGCCCTGAACAATTACCTCAATTGTCCCCTGGAATTTTATTTTAAAAACCTCATCCGTATTCCATCGCCACGGAATGAAGCCACCGAGTTCGGATCGGCCATACACCATGCGTTGGAACAACTGTTCCGTAAAATGCAGGATGACAGTAACCAGCGGTTCCCCGATAAGGCAACCTTTATCAGCGATTTTGAATGGCATATGAAACGGCACCGCGAAAGCTTTACAAAAGAACAGTATGACCGGCGCAGGGAATATGGCCACGAAGTATTAAGCAACTATTACGATAAATATATCAACGACTTCAATAAAATTGTGACCACCGAGAGAAGTATCAGTAAAGTGGTGGTGAACAATGTGCCTTTAAAGGGCAAGCTGGATAAACTGGAGTTTGATGGTAAGTCGGTAAACGTGGTGGATTATAAAACCGGCGATCCCGATAAGGCCCTTCCTAAACTAAAAGGCCCTTCCGATAAGCTACCCAATGGTGGCGATTACTGGCGCCAGGCGGTGTTTTATAAAATACTGGTGGATAATTACGAGGCAAAAGACTGGAAGGTAGTAAGCACCGAGTTTGATTTTATTGAACCTGATAAAAAGAAAAACTACCGCAGAGAAAAAGTGGTGATCAGTCCTGGTGATATTACTGAAGTAACCAAACAAATAACCGAGACCTGGCATAAAATACAGCAACGTGATTTTTATACCGGCTGTGGTAAAGAGGATTGTCACTGGTGTAATTTTGTAAAGACCAATAACCTGGCAGTAGCCTTACATACGATAGAAACAGAAGAAAACGAAATTGATTAAACCAAGCGCATGACAAGTAAAGCAAAACAAAAAGCTATTATAACACCGCCTTATAAAATTATTTATCCTGTAAGAGTGGCTAAAAGCAATATTTCCGGCCAGGGTGCTTATGCTTTACAGGCAATACCTGCCCGTAAAAAAATTGGCGACCTGGGTGGGGTGATCATCACCATGAAAGAAGCCATGCAGCTGGTAAAGGATATCAAGGTGATCAATATGGTGGAGCTGAATGATAAATATGCCTTGAATGCATCCGCTAATCCCAATGATATGCGTTTTATCAATCACTCCTGCGATCCTAATACCTATATGCGGGTATTAAGCAACCGGGTGGAGTTTTATGCCTTGCGTAATATCCGGAAAAATGAAGAGCTGAGCTGCGATTATGGCGAAACCCACCACGAAGGCACCCTGCCCTGTAAATGCGGTGCAAAAAACTGCAGGGGTTATATTTAAACAACAACAATGGATACAGATATTTTAGCAATAAGGGAAGTGCAGCCGGCTGATAACCAGGCCCTGGCCGCATTGATCCGAAAAGTGTTTGAGGAGCATGGTGCACCCCGTCAGAATACGGTATACAGCGACCCTACTACGGATAACTTATACGAATTATTTGATCAGCCCGATGCTATCCTTTGGGTAGCTGAGCTGAACGGTACGATCGTTGGCTGTGCCGGTGTATACCCCACGGCAGGCTTATCTGCGGGTCATGCCGAGCTGGTAAAAATATACCTGTCCGCACAAAGCAGGGGACGTGGTATTGGTAAAGCACTCATCAGTCAATGCTTTCAATCTGCCAAAGATCTGGGCTATACACATTTGTACCTGGAAAGTATGCCGCAGTTCGCTACCGCTGTCAGTATGTATTATAAACTGGGGTTCAGGGATCTGCCGTCAGCCATGGGTGAATCCGGCCATACAGCCTGTACTATCTGGATGATTAAGGAGTTATAGTTAACGGGTTCCGAGTTCAATTACAACGCAGTCTTTTATCTGCGCGCCATCAATCACAAACTTCAACAGGGTACGCACTTTATGCCAGCCCTGTTTACCTGCTGCACCCGGGTTCATATGTAAACACTGCAGGGTGTCATCGTACATCACTTTCAGTATATGTGAGTGCCCGCTGATAAACAATTGGGGCTTTTGTAATTTGATCTCCGGTTTAGTGGCCGGGTTATATTTTGGCGGGTAGCCGCCGATATGCCTTATCATCACTTTCACGGCTTCACAATTAAATACCAGCTGTTCCGGGAAAAGGGCCCTGATCTCCTGCCCGTCAATATTACCGTATACGCCCCGTAAAGGCTTCACCTGCTGCAATTGTTGAATAACATCCAGGTTGCCAAAATCACCACCATGCCATATTTCATCGCAGCTGCTTAACTGTGTTAAAATATTATCATCCATGTACCCGTGCGTGTCCGATATCAATCCTATGGTTGTCATACGCGGTGAAGATAATCCAGGATGGCTGATTTTTGATTTACGATTTATGGATTTAGGATTTGATACCCCTGATTTAAAAGCTTAAGGCTGAAAGCCCAATGCTGAATGCAAAATGCAGGCAAGGCCCTCATTCATAATTCATCATTCATAACTCGTCGATACAAAAGGCTGAAGGCTTAAGGCCTAAAGCAGGAACGCTTACAGTCTCCAATTCATAATTCAACATTCATAATTCATCATTCTTCAAAAACTTTAAACCTTAAACTATTGAACTTCTGGAACTTTTTGAACCTTGCAATACTTTACTTTTGCAAAATGGCAAGGAAAAAGAAAAACGTAGTGTTGCAGCAGGTATTGGTAGAAAACTATGCGGCGGAGGGAAAGTCACTGGCCCGGGTGGATGGCAAGGTTATTTTTATTGAACAGGCCGTGCCTGGTGATGTGGTGGACATACGTTTGGGAAAGAACAAAAAGGACTGGGCGGAAGGCCGTCCCATTCACTATCACAGCTATTCACCTGACAGGGTTACGCCATTCTGCTCTCACTTTGGTGTTTGTGGCGGCTGCCAGTGGCAGATGCTGCCTTATGAAAAGCAGCTGGTATTTAAACAGCAACAGGTAACCGATCACCTGACCCGCATAGGGAAAGTAGCCCTGCCGCCTATTGCACCCATTGCCGGCGCCGGTGAAACAAAATACTACCGTAATAAAATTGAATATACATTCGGCAACAAACGTTACTTAACGGCTGCTGAATTAAATGATGAAACCGCCACCACCGAAGGCGAATTTGCCGGCTTTCATGCCCGTGGCCTGTTTGATAAAGTAGTGGATATTGATACCTGTTACTTACAGGAAGAGCCGACTAACCTGATACGCAAAGCAGTAAAAGCTTATGCGCAGGAAAAGGGTTATAGCTTTTACGATATTAAACAACACCATGGTTTTTTACGTACCATGCAGGTGCGTTTATGCCGCAGCGGCCAGTTAATGATCAACATTGTATTTGGCGAAAATGCGCCGAAAAAAATACTGCCTTTACTGCAACATATCAAAGACCAGTTCCCACAGATCACTACCCTGTTATATACCATCAATACCAAGATGAATGACAGCCTGCACGACCTGGAGCCCGTGGTATTTCATGGTCCTGGTTATGTGATAGAGACCCTGGAACATTTTAAATTCAAGGTAGGCCCTAAATCCTTCTTCCAGACCAATACGGCACAGGGGGAACGTTTATACCAGATCACCCGCGACTTTGCCGAGTTAACCGGCAACGAAACCGTATATGACCTGTATTGCGGCACCGGCAGCATTGGTATTTTTTTAAGTGAAAAAGCCAAAAAGATCGTCGGGGTAGAAATGATAGCTGCAGCTATTGAAGATGCCAAAGAGAATGCTACCATTAACGGTTTAACAGATACTGCTTTTTATGCAGGTGATGTGATTGATGTATGTAACGATGAGTTTTTTGAAAAGCATGGCCGCCCCGATGTTATTATTACCGACCCACCCCGTGCCGGTATGCATGAAAAACTGATCGATAAAATTTTAGAAATGCGTGCGCCTACTGTAGTGTATGTAAGCTGTAACCCGGCCACCCAGGCCCGCGACCTGGCGAAACTCGATGCTTTATACACTGTAACGCGTATACAGCCCGTGGACATGTTCCCGCATACATTGCATATTGAAAATGTAGTACAACTGAAGCTGAGAGAGAATTAGGCAATTAGATAATGAGGTAATTTGAAAATTTGCTTATTTGGAAATTTGGTAATTGGGTTTCCGGTACGAAAGAGGTCCGGTTCCTCAGCCACGGTTCGTGTCTCACGAACCGCTACTGAGAGTAGTAGTACACTTGTTGATGACAAAAAACGCTTGCACAATGCCCAATAGCATTGTTGCAGTACAAGTGTGTGACCCACAACAATACTGCTGGAGCACGGCACAACAGTTGATGATAGTAATAATACAGCCGGCTACAAAAATCTTAAATCAAAAATCGCAAATCATAAATTCTTTATACCACAAGTTTTCCTTTCGTCGATTGCTGAATATGCTCCACCGTTACCCCCGGTGCACATTCCACCAGCTTAAAACCACCTTCAGCTAAAATATCAAACACACCTAACTCGGTTACTACTTTCTTTACACAACGTATACCGGTTAGCGGCAGGGTACAGGCCGGTAATAACTTTGATTCGCCGGCTTTATTTACATGCTGCATGGCCACAATAATATTCTCGGCACTGGCCACCAGGTCCATGGCGCCGCCCATGCCTTTTACCATCTTACCGGGTATTTTCCAATTGGCAATATCGCCGTTCTCCGATACTTCCATGGCTCCTAAAATGGTCAGGTTTACTTTTCGTGCCCTTATCATACCAAAGCTCAGGGCCGAATCAAAAAAGGCCGAGCCGGGTAAGGTGGTAATGGTCTGTTTACCGGCATTAATATAATCCGCATCTTCTTCTCCGGCTATAGGGAATGGTCCCATACCTAATAAGCCGTTCTCGCTTTGTAATACCACGTTAATATTATCGGGTATATAATTGGCTACCAGGGTGGGAATACCAATACCTAAATTCACATAATAGCCATCTTTCACTTCCTGTGCAATACGTTTGGCAATACCGTTTTTATCTAACATAACTGTGTAAGTTATAGGTTTTAAGTAATAGGTTATAAGTAAGCTGTTACGCTGAAGTGACGGGCCTTACCGTTCTTTGTTCAATACGTTTTTCGTAATGATTGCCTTGTATGATGCGGCTTACATAAATACCGGGTGTATGAATAAAGTTCGGGTCCAGCTCACCCGGTTCTACCAGCTCCTCTACTTCGGCAATGGTTATTTTACCGGCCATGGCCATCACATGGTTAAAGTTTAAGGCAGTGGCGCGATACACTAAATTACCCATGGTATCACCTTTCCAGGCTTTCACCAGGGCAAAGTCCACTTCAAAAGCCTTTTCCATTAAATACTCTTTCTCCACACCATGAAAAGTAAACTTGCGGCTCTCTTTACCTTCGGCTACTTCGGTACCTACACCGGCAGGTGTAAAAATAGCGGGCATACCATAACCGGCTGCCATGCAACGGGTAGCAAGGGTACCCTGTGGTATCAGTTCCACTTCCAGTTCACCGCTTAACATCTGGCGTTCAAACTCAGCATTCTCTCCCACATAGGAGGCGATCATTTTTTTGATCTTGCGTTGCTGTAATAAGAGGCCCAGGCCAAAATCATCTACACCGGCATTATTACTGATGCAGGTAATATTGTTAATGTCCGAATTTACTAATGCTGCAATTAAATTTTCGGGAATGCCGCAAAGGCCAAAACCGCCTACGGCCAGTGTCATGCCGCTTTGTATATCTTTAATGGCTTCATCTACAGAATGTACAACCTTGTTTATCATTGGCAAAAATTTATCGTTACGGCGGTAAAGATAAACAATTGTGTTGCACAACTATTTCCGCTGTTATAACTTTACACAACTGTAACAGTTATAAGCTTAGTTAGCTGTTACCTTTACAACTATTATTGATGATAAACTTTTTTTATGCAGGATATAGATTGGAAACAGGTAGCAGCCCAATTGCGTAAACCGGAAAATGAGGACGGACTAGCCACGGCGGCACGTATGGAACAAAACAACGGTGGTATGATCAGCGAAACCATCAAAGCCCTGGCCTTACAACCAAAAGATACAATACTGGAGCTGGGCTTTGGTAATGGGGCACATGTAAAACAAATCATGACTGTTGATGAGGTGCAATATACCGGTGCAGATATTTCTCCCACAATGGTTACACTGGCCAGCGACATCAACAAAGCATATATAGATGCCGGTGCCGTAAGCTTTACAATAACCGATGGACTTAGCCTGCCCTATACGGATAACAGCTTTCTAAAAATATTTACGGTAAACACCCTTTACTTCTGGGAACAACCATTGGCCTATGCCAAAGAAATTTACCGGGTGCTGCAGCCGGGCGGTAAGTTTTGCCTCTCTTTTGCCGATGCTGCTTTTATGGAAAAGCTACCCTTTGTACAATACGGGTTTACTTTATATACCCTGCAAAAAGCCACCGGTCTATTAACAGAAGCGGGGTTTGTAGATATTACCCCGCAGTTTCAGCATGAGGAACTCATTTCGCCCGGTGCGCCCAATACGGTGGAGCGTGACTATATTATCCTTCATGCCTCCAAATAGTTAAAACGGCAATTAACACGTATTCCTGGTCATTACATTGGTTTTTAGGTGTAATTTTGCGGCCATGAAAAAATGGGGTATCCTTTTTATTGTTGTTATCACTATTGCCGCCTGTAGCATTGCTGCCAAAAACAAGCAGGCACAACCTGCTGCTATACAGATACCTGCGGGTACATACGAGGATACCCTGCGTTTTTTATATTCCCTGCCTAAAGAGCAATGGCCTGCACCGCAGATCGATTCGGGTATTGTATGGAAGGAGCTGGGCATTGTACCCGAAAGCCCGTTAAAACCTTATTTCGATTCTTTAAAACACCTCATTGCACTGGGTAATACTTTATTCTTCGATGCCCGCTTAAGCGGCAGCAACCAGATATCCTGTGCCAGCTGCCATGTGCCCGACCTTTCCTGGACCGATGGCCGTGAACGTTCCGTAGGGCATGATCAGCAGGAAAACAAAAGAAACTCACCTACCTTATTAAACGTGTGGTACTATTCCTCCCTCTTCTGGGATGGCCGCAGTCATAGCCTGGAAGACCAGGCATTTTCACCCATCAACAGTGAAATTGAAATGCATAGCGATATGCACGATGTCATGACCAAACTCAGGCGCATTGCGGAATACAAGCCCATGTTCGATTCGGCTTTTGGCAGTCCCGAAATCACGCCTGACCGTTTAACCGAAGCCCTGGCCGTTTTTCAGCGTACCATTGTAAGCCGTAAAGCCGACTTTGACGATTTTTTAAAAGGGAACAAAAATGCATTAAGCAATGATGCGCTGCGTGGCCTGCACCTGTTTAGGACCAAGGCCCGTTGTATGAACTGTCATAACGGACCCTTATTAACGGATGACCAGTTTCACAATATTGGTCTTACTTACTACAAACGTAAATACGAGGATCTCGGGCGTTATAACTTTACCAAAAAACCGGAAGATGTAGGTAAATTCCGCACGCCTTCCCTGCGTGATGTGATCCGCACCCGCCCCTGGATGCACAATGGCCTGTTTGATAATATTGATGGTATACTCAACATGTACAATGCGGGTATGCCACAACCCAAACCCAGGGAAGGTGAGGAGGCCGACCCCATGTACCCTAAAACGGACCCGCTGTTAAAAAAGCTGAACCTTACTACCCAGGAGCGTAACGATATTGTGGCTTTTCTAAACGCTATTACTTCGCAGCCGCTTAAATCGCGGATGCCGGTTATGCCTAAATAAATAGAACAGGGGCTGTCAGCAACAGTGCTGCTATCGGCCATATACCCGGCTGTACGCTTGTAGTGGCGGCCCGGCTGCAGGCCCTGCGCAGGCCAGCTACCGCTTCCATCCGGCAGCCCTTCAGCTGTATCACTTTACTTATCAGTACAATTGTACCTGTTAGGGCTAACATTGTTCTTCAAATGTTAAAGAAATATTATTATCCATGTATTTAAGCATGGGCAGCAAACATTCACGGCCCTAAAAGCGTCAAATAACTATTGTGCCGGTCAGGTTGTTATGGCAATAGCCATACGGGCTTGCAGGTACAAATGATAATGAGTATCTTGTAATACAATCGGTAAACCTGTTAAAAACAAAAACAAAACGGATCATTACATAATATTATACTGATGATGTAATGTGAAGTGTTATCCAACCCAACAAAAAAGCGATGAAAAAAAATTACTTAGCAGCAGTCTTTATTTTCCTCTTTGTAAGCGCCACTACTTTACAGGCGCAGATCAAAATCCCTAAAATATTAAATAACAAATCATCTGCGTCGGGTAGCGGTGTAACCGAAGCCGAAGCAGGTCAGGGTGTAAAAGAAGCGCTGACCCAGGGCGTGGTAAATGCGGTATTAAACCTGAATAAAACAGATGGTTTCTTTGGCAGTAATGTATACAAAATGTTCTTGCCGGAGGATGCGCAGAAAATTGAAAAAACATTACGTTCCATAGGCCTTGGCGGTGAAGTGGATAAAGCCATATTAGCGATCAACCGTGGTGCGGAAGAAGCGGTAGGTTTTGCCAAACCCATCTTTATCGATGCCGTCAAAGAAATTACGGTGACAGATGCCCTGAAGCTGGTAACAGGTAAAGGCAATACCATTACCGAATTTTTTAAAGGAAAAACAAACGCAAAGCTTATTGCTGCATTTGCTCCATCGGTAAAAACATCACTCGATAATACCAATGCTACCAAATACTATACGGATATTGTAAATACCTATAACAAGCTGCCCACCACGCTTAAAAAAGTAAATCCCGATCTTACCTCCTTTGTAGTAGGTAAAGCGGTGAGTGCTTTATTTGACCAGGTTGCGAAAGAGGAAGCTAACATCCGGGCTAACCCTATGGGCCAGGCATCGGACCTGCTGAAAAAAGTATTTGCCAAATAAGTGTTTTAGTTTTTTTTGAAATATACAAAGGGCAGGATCAATCTGATCCTGCCCTTTGTTATTAATAAGTATGTGTTTAACAATACATCATAACCTTAGCATCATGTATGTAAATTTTGGACTATCGTACCGCTTCCTTTAAAGCAGCAACATTCTTCTTCTCACTACCAACGAATATTTGTTCGTTAATAATTACCACCGGTCTTTTCAAAAAAGTGTCCTCTTCCAATATTAATTTTTTGTAATCCTCCTCCGTAAGCTGTTTGTCCTTTAGCCCCATTTCCTTGTACTTTAATGCCCGCCTGCTGAACAGGGCTTCATAGCTGCCGGCCAGGTTTTTCATCTCCTCCAGCTGGGCCGGGGTGATCTTTTCAGTACGGATATCCTGCATGGCAAAATTTTTGTTGGTAATGCCTGTGTCTTTAATAATGGCCTGGCAGGTGGTGCAGTGTGCCAGGTGGTATATTTTTTTCATACTATATGTTATAAACCTTTAATTTTAGATTTTAAATACCAAAAAAACTTAATAAGTATCTATGTCAGAAAACAAAGATGTAGTTTTTAGTGAGAAAATAGAAAAGTCCAGCGACTTTAAATTTGGCGCTCAGGTAGCGCAGGTGTTTGATGACATGGTAAGCCGTTCGGTTCCTTACTACCTCGAAATGCAGCGGATGATCGCCGAACTCGCCGGCTCACATGCCGTAAAAGGTACATCGGTTTATGACCTGGGATGCTCTACCGGCAGCACACTGATCAGTATGGACCCCCTGGTGGCAAAAGATGTTAAGTTTGTGGGCATTGACGATTCGCAGGAAATGTTGAATAAATGCGACGCCAAACTGAAAGAACTGGACTTTGAACGGGAGTATGAATTACAATGTGCCGACCTGGGAAAGGATTTCAGCATCAACAACGCCTCTGTAGTAGTACTTTGTTTAACCCTGCAATTTGTACGCCCTATCCACCGCGAACAACTGTTAAAAAAAATAGTAGCAGGTTTAAATCCTGGCGGTGTATTGATACTGGTTGAAAAAATACTTGCCGAGGAAAGCCGCTTCAACCGCGATTTTATAGAATACTATTACAATTATAAACGTCGCAATAACTACAGCGACCTGGAAATATCGCAAAAACGCGAGGCACTGGAAAATGTTTTAATCCCTTACAAACTTTCCGAAAATATTGCCCTTTTAAAAGATGTCGGTTTCTCACACACAGAGGTCTTTTTTAAATGGTACAATTTTACCGGTATTATAGCAGTTAAATAAATCAATATCTTTTATGGTCAGCATCGGGAACTTTTTTTTCAAGTATCGTAATATCATCTTCATCCTGTTTTATGCCGTTCTGTTTGTGCCGTCACCCCCGCTTTTTTCAGGCAAATTATTAGGCTCCGATTTTTATATATGGCCTATTGTTTTGGGATTAGTGATCACCTGTCTTGGTCAGGCTATACGCGGCGCTACTATCGGACTGGCTTATATCGTACGGGGTGGTAAAGAGGGTAAACCCTATGCTGATGGTCTTGTAACGGAAGGTATTTTCAGTCACTGCCGTAACCCTTTATATGTAGGCAATATATTAATGTTACTGGGTGTAGGCATCCTGGCCAACTCGCTCATTTATGTGGCTGTAATGATGCCTGTTTTCCTTTTCATTTACCAGGCCATTGTACTGGCGGAAGAAAATTTTTTACGTTCAAAATTTGGTCCCGGTTACGATGAGTACTGTAAAAATGTAAACCGCTGGATACCCAAAATATCAGGCTTGAAAAAAACTTTCTCGGGTATGCATTTTAACTGGAAACGCTGGATTTTAAGAGAGCATACCACCCAGTTCATCTGGTTATGTGGTATCGCCTTATTATTGTTGCTCAACTATCCGCAGTTAGATGATCGCGATGACCGTATGGAAGCCCTGGCCATCAGCCTTGGCGGATTAGTACTCTTATATGTAATGGTGAGGTATTTAAAGAAGACGGGTCGTTTTACCGACAGGTAATAAAAGCCGGCTGGTTTTAATCGCTGTAGCCGGTATTCCTTAACATTACACCTGGTTTTTTACCTTTTAATTCACTTAAGGCAATTCCTTTTTGCAATCCCATATCGCAAAGAGTAAGATCGTGCCCGTAACCAAGGTCTACAAAAACACGGTCGTCAATGATCCAGCCCGGAACACTGAAAGTGTAACCTTTTTTGGAAAAACCTAAGGGGGTGGTCATATCCTGTTCCAGCTCTATCTTAACCAGGTTGCCATCCTTAAACTTTTTATAGGAACCAATAATTTTTGCAGGTATATATTTGGCCGGCTTTACCACTTCCAGCGATTTGGCTTCGGTTTCGCTTACATCCAGTTGTATTTTAGTGAAGGCCGCATCATTCTCATCGCCACCGGCTTTTACCTTTACCGGTTTATCCGTTGCAAAAACATTATAGCCAAAGTTTTTCATATAGATCTCCGGATATTCAAACAACTCCTTAACAGCAATGATCTTGTAAACATAAGCAGCCGTTTCAGGGTTCAGGTTCATGGAAAAATAATCGGTGCCTTGGCGTTTGATTGCTTTATCAATATTACCGATACCATTATTATAAGCCGCCGCTGCCAGTACCCAGGAACCAACCTGGTAACGTTTTTTATAAAAATCATAATGAAACCGCAACAGCTTACAACCCACTTCGCTGGCTTTAAAAATATCCTCCCGTTCATCTACCGCATCATTCATGATCATTCCATACTGTGCGGCGGTAGCAGGCATGATCTGCCAAAAGCCATGCGCCCCGGCATGCGAACGTACCGAAGCCATAAAAGCGCTTTCCACAATGGGCAGGTACTTCAGGTCCTCGGGTATATTAAAAAGCTTCAGGTATTTTACCACAATGGGGAAATAGGTTTCGGTACGGGCACGTAAGGATTTCATATTCACCAGCGGCACCTGCTTGCGGATAATATTCATCAGCTTATCGGCCACAAAACTTTTTTCAAGTGGTATACGTTCGCCGCAAAAAAACACGCTATGCTGGGCTGTTGCCCGGCTGCCCGTTAGTAATAAGAACAATAGTAAAACGGGTAAGGATATAAGCCTACCTTTTTTAGTCAATACTGGCATGGGTTAATCTTTTTTCTTTCTCCCCTTTTTCTTTTTCGTTTTTTCGGTAGCGTCGGTGTTGTGGTCTTTTACACTTTCAATAGTTTCTACTACTATGGGTTTAGCGTTTTTAAACTGCTCCTTATTATATACTTTCCCGTCCAGTACAATATCCAGTTTTTCTTTTTCGGGGCGGCGTTCACTGATATTAATATTTACCAGCTCATTATCCTGTATACTGGCATTACGGATAACCAATACAATATGCTGCTCTTGTCCGGGAGGTACAATCGGCATCATTTGTAAATAGGTGAGGTAGCTCAGTTTTAATATTTTTTTAGGCGATCCATCTTCATTATACCAGTATACCATGGTAGCGCCCATTAAAAAATCCTCCTTGCTCTTATTACTTACTTTTATTTTAAAATACACATTGGCCTCGTTAAAAGAGATATTCTCCAGCGTAAGCGATACGCCACCATTTACCGTCTTTTCTGATGTTACATTCAGGTTGGCCGGTTTGGCAATCAGCTCCATGGCATATTTATAGTTCTTAATGGTATCGGCTATTAAGTAACAATCCGCGTTCAGGTAGTCCATCTGCATCTTAGGCGGATCAAATACATTAATGCCCTTGCTGCCATAACGTTCCCATAGTCCGGCACGGGAATAGGCTTTCTCCCGTTTCGCTTTTTCCTTCTCTTCCTCTATTTTTTTCAATAAGGCCAGGGCCTCTTCGTGTTCTTTCTTCTTACGCTCTTCTTCTGCCTTGGCTTTAGCAACCGCTTCTGCCAGTTTCCGTTCATCCTCTTTACGTTTGGCCTCGGCTTTTGCCAGGTCATCCGCCTTTTTCTTTTCGGCTGCAATACGTTTATTCTCTGCCTCTTCAGCTTTTAAGCGTTCTTCTTCACGTTTTTTGGTGGCAGCTTTGGCAACCGATTCTTCCTGTGCTTTTTTCTTACGGTCTTCTTCCTCCTGTTTTTTAAGAGCATCTATACGCGCCTGTGCCAGGGCGGCTTCTTTCTTCTCTTCTTCCTCTCTTTTCTTTTTAGCGGCAGCTTCCGCTTTTTTGCGGTCTTCTTCCTTCAGTTTGGCCAACTGTTCTTCCAGCTTCCGGTCTTCCTCCTGTTTGCGTTTAGCGGCAGCTTCGGCCAGTTTCTTATCTTCGGCCTGTTGTTTTAACAGGGCAGCCTGTTTTGCCTTCTCTTCCTCTTCTTTTTTCTTTGCTGCTGCTGCGGCAATACGTTTATCTTCTTCATCGCGGGCTTTGGCTGCGGCTTCGGCTTTCTTACGTTCCTCTTCAGCCTGTTTTTTATTTTTATCCAATGCCAGCTTATTGGACTCTTCCTCCTGTTTCAGCAGGGCTTCAATTTTCTTACGTTCCTCATCCTGTGCTTTAACGGCCGCTTCGGCTTTTTTACGTTCGTCATCTTTTTTCTTTTCTTCCTCCCGTGCTTTGGCTAATTTTTTTTCATTCTCTGCCTGTAAGGCAATATCCTTTTTACCGGCTTCCTCTATTTCTTTTTTGCGTTTAACGGCGTCAGCCTCCTGTTGTTTGCGTAATGCGACGGCTTCCTGGTCCCTTTCTTTGACCTGTTGTTGCCTTTCCTGCTCCTGTTCCTGCTCCAGTTTGGCCAGTTCTTCTTTATTGCTGGCTTTTTGCCGGTCAGCTATTTTCTTCAATTCCTTCAAATTGGCAAAATCATACCATAGGGAAGGGTCCTTATTAATGTCATAATTTTTATTAAAACTGATGATCAGGTAATGACTACGCTTGCCTTCCTGTATGGTCAGGCCAATATTATCTGGTATTTCCTTGCCATCCGATTTATAGGTAATGGACATGGATTTGTCGCTGCGGCCTTTAAGCGCATAAAACTTACTACCCTCGGGGGTATTGAACTCGGCATTTACAATATCATCATTAAACACCACAAATGCGGGAGCATCGGCGCCTACCATGATCTTTTGCCCGTTCAGGCTTTGGGTAAAGGCTTGGAGGAAGGAAAAAAAACTAAGCCCCAGTAAAAGACATATCTTCTTAATGGTACGCACAGGCATAAGGTTCTGCTATTTTGTAGCAGGTACTAAAGATACAAAAGCCATGGAAAAGGAAAAACTAAAAAATAAACCGGAACGGACTTTATCATTACTTTATTCGGCTAAAATTTGAACTATAATCCGATCTCAAATCTTAGATCACACATCTAAGATCTAAGATCGGGGTATTGCGGTTTTTATAAAAACTATTTTCACCTATCTTCGCCACCGATTATTACTTACCTAATTTATTACTAACAACACAACTACAGGCTATGCTTCCAAAGTATAAACGTGTACTATTAAAATTATCCGGCGAATCGTTAATGGGCGACAAAAGTTTTGGTATGGACTCCGACGTTATTGCCCAATATGCCCGTGATGTAAAATCGATAACCGAGTTGGGCGTGCAGGTAGCCATTGTAATTGGCGGTGGTAATATTTACCGCGGTATGAACGAGGCCGAAACAGGTATTGAACGTGCCCATGGCGATTATATGGGTATGCTGGCTACCGTTATTAATGGTATGGCTTTACAGGCGGGTCTGGAAAAAGTGGGGGTGTACACCCGTTTGCAAAGTGCTATTAAAATGGAGCAGATCGCGGAACCTTATATCCGCCGCCGTGCTATCCGCCACGTTGAAAAAGGACGTGTAGTGATCTTTGGCGCCGGTACCGGTAATCCTTATTTTACTACCGATACGGCCGGTTCCTTACGTGCCATTGAAATAAATGCCGATGTAATACTAAAAGGTACCCGTGTTGATGGCATTTATACTGCCGATCCGGAAAAAGACCCCACCGCTACCAAATACGGCACCATTACTTTCCAGGAATGTTTAAGCAAAAACTTACGTGTAATGGATATGACCGCATTTACACTGTGTATGGAAAATAACCTGCCTATCATTGTTTTTGATATGAACAAGGAGGGCAACTTACGCAGGGTAGTTACCGGCGAAAAAGTAGGAACCTTAGTAAGTTAACATATTACAAACCCGGCCTCAAGCCGGGTTTCCTTTTCGGGTTTACGGTGCCACTCCACAAACCACCATCAGGCATCCGGTTTTGCTTACGGCTTACCCGTTTGCAGTACCAAAACTGCCCGGAAAAGGAAATAAGTAATTATTCAGAACATATAACATGTTGATTTACTGTATTTTAATTGATCGGTTAGCCTTAATTTTCATTAACATATAAATATTATCCGTGCTATGCAAGGGTTTTATACCTTTGTGCACTTTTACAAACCGGTAAAAATATGTCTGACGTACTGCAACGCATAGATAAAACCAGGCTCCCACGCCATATTGCCATCATTATGGATGGTAACGGCCGTTGGGCAAAGGAGCAGGGACAGGACCGGCTTTTCGGACATTACCAGGGCGTGGAAAGTGTAAGGAATATTGTAGAAGGCTGTGCTGAACTGGGTGTTGAATACCTTACTTTATATGCCTTTTCTACCGAAAACTGGGACCGGCCCGAGTACGAAGTAAATGGCCTGATGGAACTGCTGGTCAATACGATCAGAAAGGAAGTGGAGTCTTTGCATAAGAACAATATCCGTTTGCGCATGATCGGCGACTTTGATATGTTACCGGGATCGGCACAGCAGGAATTGAATGAGGCGCTGGACATGACAAAAGACAATACCGGCCTGAACCTGGTAATGGCTTTAAGTTATAGCGGCCGTTGGGAACTGGCCCATGCCGCCCAAAAAATTGCGCAAAAGGTGAAGGAAGGCTCCCTGGCCGTTGAGGATATTACCCAGGATGTGCTGCACCGGCACCTGGCTACCGGCGAATTTCCCGACCCGGAGCTGATGATCAGAACAAGCGGGGAATACCGCATCAGCAACTTTTTGTTATACCAGTTAGCCTATGCCGAGCTATATTTTACCAATGTGCGCTGGCCCGACTTCAGAAAACAAAATTTGTACGAAGCTATTGAGGATTACCAGTTAAGGGAAAGACGTTTTGGTAAAACCAGCGAACAGGTATAAACTAAATTAATATAAGAATTACAGCCTGTCGGCAGCTGCAAAGGGCTGATGATAGGTTTTAACAAACACTTACGATATTTACTGTTAATTTGCCGACGCAAGAAGAAGGTTTAGACATGTTTACTTGCTTAGGTTTAACAAACTAATTGTTTAAAGGTTTGCATTTAACGTGAATAATCAGACCTACTTGATCTATAAAAATGAGACTACGTTTTTTATTTAAGGCCGGTGCCATTGCAACTTTCTTTGCATTTTTATTAATGCAAACCACTGCAGCACAAGTGCAAACCGATACACTACCTCCCACCTCCCTTGATCCCAAATTATTGGAGTGGCAGAATGCCCGCTTACCCAGGGAGTACACTGTGGCCGAAATACGGGTACAGGGTATCAAGCACCTGGATACCGCCATTGTACTGTCCATCTCAGGTTTACAGGTAGGCGACAAATTCCGTCACCCCGGCTCCGATATCTTTTCAAAAGCGATCACCAATCTTTGGAAGCAAAAGCTTTTCTCCGACGTAGATATTTATATTACTAAAATTGTTGACGATAAAGTAAGCCTGGAGTTAAATGTAATGGAACGTCCACGCCTGGGCACCATTAAATGGCACGGCATTAAAAAATCAGATGCCGATGAACTGCAGGGTAAGATCGCACTGGTAAAACAAACCCTTATCACCGAGCATATGCGCCGGAACATCAACGAGGTAACCACTAAGTTTTACCAGGAAAAAGGTTTCCAGAACGTAAAAATCAGGGTAGAAGAAAAACCTGAACCCAATTTTGTTAATACCAATACCTTAAATATATATGTAACCAAAGGCAAAAAAGTAAAAATTGACGGGGTAAGCTTTGTAGGCAATGAGTCGGTAGACGAGATGAAGCTGAAAAAGCAAATGAAGGGAACCAAAGAAAGACTGAGGATCTCTTTATATCCCACCGAACATAAAAACCCTTACGGCGCACATGAAGATGTGACCTTTAAAGAGTACCTGAAAGATTACGGTTTCCTGTCTTTCACCAAAACCCGTCGCATGCTGGATCCCTACCTGCGTATCCGTTTTGGTAATGGCAAATACAACCCGGTTAAATACGAGGAAGACAAGGATAAAGTATTAAAATATTACAACTCCCTGGGTTTCCGTGATGCCCAGATCATAGCCGATACCGTTACTGCCACCGGCAACAGTTTATATGTTGACCTGAAAGTATCTGAAGGCCGTAAATACTACTTTGGTAATATTGCCTGGAAAGGTAATGCCAAATATGGCGACTCCATCCTGAACAGGATACTGGATATCCGCAAAGGCGATATTTATAACCTGGACATCTTAAATAAAAGACTGGGTAAAGAACAATCTGCTGATGGTGGTATGGATATCCAGGGTTTATATATGGACGACGGTTACCTGTTTTACCAGGCCGATGCCATTGAAACTGCGGTATACAATGATACCATTGACCACGAAATACGTTTACGTGAAGGTCCGCAGGCCCGTATTAAAAATGTTACCATTGCCGGTAACGACCGTACCAAGGACCACGTTATCCGCCGTGAGTTAAGAACAATGCCGGGTGAGCTGTTCAGCCGTTCGGATATGATCCGTTCTATCCGTGAGCTGGCCAACCTGAATTACTTTAACCAGGAATCTATTAACCCGGTACCTGTGCCGAATGCGGATGATGGTACTGTGGATATTAACTGGAAACTGGAGGAAAAATCATCCGACCAATTGGAACTGTCTGCCGGTTGGGGTGGTGGTATCGGTTTAACCGGTACGCTGGGTGTTACCTTTAATAACTTCTCTATCCGTAATATCTGGAAAAAAGAATCATGGGATCCGTTGCCAACGGGTGATGGCCAGAAGCTGAGCTTACGTGTGCAGTCAAACGGTGCGGCCTTCCGTTCCTATAACTTCTCGTTCACCGAACCATGGTTAGGGGGTAAAAAACGTAACTCGCTTACACTTGCTTACAACAACAGTAAGTACACCAATAGCTTTGACCCGTACACCGGCCGTATTGACCGTAAACGTTCGGATACTACCTACTTAATTGTAAATGGTATTTCGGCTTCTTTCGGTAAACAGCTGAAATGGCCCGATGACTTCTTTAACCTGGTATTTACGGCCAGCTTCCAGCAATACAAAATGCGGAACTACCCGATATTTGAAGGTATTAAAGATGGTACCTCAAATAACTTAAGCTTTAAAATTGCTTTACAGCGTTCTTCTGTATTCGACCCCATTTTCCCACGTAGTGGTTCTAACTTAATGGCCAGTGTACAGTTTACGCCACCATACTCGGCATTTAACCCGAACCTGGTAAACTCCAGTAACCCGTATAAAACACCGGAGTACCATAAATGGCGATTCAATGCAGAATGGTATATGCCTATCGGCCGTGCCATGGGTGCCGATAAGGACAAACAATTCGTGTTAAAAATTGCAGCCAAATATGGTTTCATGGGCCGCTACAACAAAAAACTGGATTACTCACCGTTTGAAAGATTCCAGGTGGGTGATGCCGGTCTGACTAACAACTTTGGTCTGTTAGGTTACGATATTGTGGCACACCGTGGATACCCTGTTTACGACAACTCCGATCCAACGGTTAACCCCGATCAGCAAAATGCTACCAGGTTCTTTACTATCTTTAATAAATACCAAACAGAGTTAAGGTACCCGTTAGTAACCAACCCGGGTAGTACTATCTATGGTCTGGCATTCTTTGAAGCGGCAAACGGCTGGTACGACTATAAAAGCTATAACCCGTTCCGCTTACGCAGAAGTGTGGGTGTGGGTATGCGCTTCTTCCTGCCAATGTTTGGCCTGTTAGGGTTTGACTACGGTATTGGTCTGGACAGGATGCAACCCGGCCAGGGGCTTAAAAATGCTACCCGCTTTACCTTTATGTTAGGTTTTGAACCGGAATAATAGTAGTTGTTTAACCAATCATGGTACGATAATTTATTTTATAAAAATTAAACGTATTGGATATGAAAAAATTAATGTTTGTTTTCGGGTTTGTATTGGCCGTTCTTTTTACTGCCAGTGCTCAGAAATATGCGATTATTGACACCCGTTATATTTTAGACAAAATGCCTGAATACGCAGCAGCCCAGAAACAACTGGATGCGGTTGCTGCCGGGTGGCAAAAAGATATTGATACCAAACAATCGGACCTGGACCGCATGTACAAAGCTTACGAAGCCGAACAGGTAATGTTAAGCGACGATTTAAAGAAAAAACGCCAGGACCAGCTTTTTTTAAAAGAAAAGGAATTAAGAGAATTACAAAGACAACGCTTTGGTTTTGAGGGCGATCTGTTTAAAAAACGCCAGGAACTGGTAAAACCTGTGCAGGATAAAGTGTACAATACTGTTCAAAAAATGGCCACCCAGCGCGGTTACGATTTTGTGTTGGATAAAAGTGAAGGAATTACCGTTATATTTGCCGACCCTAAGTTGGACAAAAGTGATGATGTGCTGAAAGAGTTGGGTATAAAATAAGCGGATAGCAGGTTTAACCCGCGGCCCGAATTGTTAAAATAAATTTATAAGCAACTTTGCCGGTATGCAGGTTGTCTTTAAACCAAAATAAACTAAACAAAAAAATCACAACAAAATGGCTTCAGCCATTTGTAAAAAAGAAAAATGATGAAAAAAATGAAAGCGCTGGCCTTAGCCGCTGTTTGTTTCTTTGCTTTAGCTTCCGGCTTACAAGCTCAAACTACCAAAATCGGTTACCTGAATATACAAACAGTAGTTGGACATATGCCTGCTGCTGCTAAGATCGACTCTCTGTTAGAGCGTTATCAGATTGATACCATTGGTGCAGAAAGAACAAGAATTGAAGAAGACTTTAACTACAAAGACAGTATTTTAAAATTAGACGATAGCCTGAAAAAAGTACCGGGTGGACGAGTAATGCCTGAAAGCGTGCGTAAACAACACGAAAGAGATGTACAGCAACTGTACATGACCTTAGCACAATGGCGCCAGGTGGTTGACGAAGCGGTACAAAACAAACAACAGGAACTGGTAATGCCAATTTACCAGGAAGTAATGGCTGCAGTACGTGCAGTTGCTAAAGAAAAAGGTTACACCCATATAATGGATGAAACTGCGTTTCTGGTAAAACCTGATGGTGACAATATCATCAAAGCCGTTGCTGATAAATTAAAAGTAACAATAGCCCCGCAATACTTACCGGGGTATAAGCCAACAGCCCCGGCCATTAAATAAAAAATTTGTACCCCGATAACACATCGGGGTATTTTTTTGCCCTTTAATCCATACTGCTGCCTTAATTTTATTCCATGCAACAACAAGCGGCACCTATTGGCATTTTCGATTCCGGTTATGGCGGTTTAACCGTTATGCAGGAAATAGTAAAAGCGCTTCCTCAATACGATTATATCTACCTGGGCGATAATGCCCGTACACCATACGGCAACCGCTCTTTCGATACTATTTATGAATACACCCTGCAGGCAGTGAACTGGTTCTTTAAACAGGGTTGTCAACTGGTTATACTGGCCTGTAACACGGCCTCTGCAAAAGCCCTGCGTACCATTCAGCAAAAAGACCTGCCGGTAATAGCACCCGGGCGCCGGGTACTGGGTGTAATACGGCCAACAACCGAGGCCATCGGCAGCTTTACCCACACCGGCGAAGTAGGTATTGTGGCCACAAAGGGTACGGTAAACTCCGGCTCTTATCCCATCGAGATCAATAAATTTTTTCCGCAGGTAAAAGTTTACCAGCAGGCCTGCCCCATGTGGGTACCGCTGGTAGAGAACAATGAACATGAAAAGCCCGGCGCAGATTATTTTATTCAACAGGATATAAATGCCCTGCTGGCTGCCGGTAAAAATATTGATGTATTGTTACTGGGTTGTACACACTATCCTTTGTTAAAACAAAAAATAAAGCAATACTTACCGGCACAGGTACAACTGCTGGCCCAGGGCGAAATTGTGGCCCAAAGCCTGGCACAATACCTGCATCGCCACCCGGAAATAGAAGCTGTTTGCAGTAAAAACGGCCGCCGTAGTTTTAATACCACGGACGATACCACGGACTTTGATAACCATGCCGTCATTTTTTATGGTGAAAGCGTTCATTCTCAACACGTTGTTTTACCATAAAACCGGGCAAAAAGGGAGTGCTCCGAAACCGCGTTACCTGCATTTTTAGTTTTTCATTTTTACTTTTAAATTAAACTAATTTACCTACCTTTGCCATCCTTTCACAAACAACGGGTGTGGTGACCTGTTGTTGGAAATATTGAAACCGGCATGTTCTCCCGTGCCATATTCAACAACGTGAAAAAGTAAAAAATAAAATGAAACGTACATTCCAACCTCATCGTCGTCGTCGTAAAACAGTTCATGGCTTCCGTAAACGTATGGAAAGCGCTAATGGTCGTAAAGTATTAGCCAGCCGTCGTGCAAAAGGCCGTAAAAAACTGACCGTTTCCGACGAACGCAGATTAAAGTAATCATAGTAACTTACTATACATGTGCTGATAGCTCTGGTTCATCCGGGGCTATTTTTTTGCACCTCAATAAATATTAGTTTTAACGGCGCATGACCCCGCAACATACATATACGCTAGGCAAACATTTACGGCTCAAAAGCCGTAAGAGCATTGATGCCATCTTTAAAGCGGGACAAAAAGTTAATGCTTCTCCCTGTAAAGCCTTTTTTATTGTACAACCCTTTACCGGTAAAAACAACCCCGGTGTGCAGTTTGGTGTAGGTGTTTCCAAAAGATATTTTAAACATGCGGTTGACCGTAACCGCATCAAAAGACAAATGCGGGAAGCCTGGCGTTTACAAAAAACAGTTTTGCAAGAGCTGCTGGTACAACAAAACCGCCGTATGGAAGTGTTCGTTATTTTTACGGCCAATGAATTACCCGAATGGCAGCAGGTACAGGAAAAAATGGCTGTTATACTAAATAAACTACTACATGAAGCCGGTAAAACTTATACTAAAACTGCTTAGTTACCCTTTTATCTTCATTATAAAACTATACCAATGGGTCATCTCACCCTGGTTTGGTCCCAAGTGCCGCTATACACCCACCTGTTCACATTACGCTATCGGGGCATTTAAAAAACACGGTGTATTCAAAGGTTTCTGGCTGGCCGTAAAACGTATTGCCCGTTGTCATCCCTGGGGTGGCAGTGGTTACGATCCTGTGCCTTAATAATTTTTGGGGCTGTTAGCTGCTGTAACAACGGTCAGCTGTAGTTCCCGCTGTCCGTTATACCCCGGTCTTAATACCGGGGTGCTACTTCCATCGGGCAGCCCGTCAAGGGTATATCCCTGTTCGTCAACCCGCTTACAACCCCGGCATCTTATATTTGTAAAAATACCCCGTATGATCTATGCTTTCCAGGGCCATGTGCCGGTAGTACATCCTACTTCCTTTGTTCACCCGCAGGCGGCTGTAACCGGCCAGGTAGTGATCGGTAAAAAATGTTATATCGGTCCGGGTGCTGCTATCCGTGGCGATTGGGGTAAAATCATTATTGAAGATGGGTGTAACGTGCAGGAGAACTGTACCATTCACATGTTTCCCGGGGTAACGGTCCGTTTACATAAAGGGGCGCATATTGGCCATGGCGCCATTATACATGGGGCAACCATTGGCAGGCATTGTTTAATAGGCATGAATGCCGTTATTATGGACGAGGTAGTACTGGGCGATGAATGTATTGTTGGCGCTTTATCTTTCATTAAACAGGGCGAAGTATATGCAAAACGCAGCCTGATTGTGGGAAACCCGGCCAAAATGATCAAAAAAGTAAGTGCCGAAATGATGCAGTGGAAAAAACAGGGTACTGCCATCTACCAGCAACTGCCGCAGCAGTGTAAAGACAGTCTAATTGCCTGTGAACCAATAAAAAATACAACAAATACCCCCCAAAGCGATTCGGGTATCGTGTATAAGCCGTGGAAAAATACGCAAACAAAAAAGTGATTTTACGCAAGAAATATCGTAAAAACTTGCAATATTAATTTTTTCGTTCTAATTTCGTTATCGTATTCAAAAATTGCTAACCACAATTCCGGTACTCTTCCTAAGCACCACCAGTTAGGGAATTACAATCTCAACATCCTGTTGATACACCGAAAAACATCCTCTCTCCTTCAATTACCATCTTTTTTTGATTCTGTAATTCAAACCCTAAGAGTATGCAATTAACTTTACCTGTATTAAAGGCCGGCCTTTTTGCGCTTGCTTTTATCTTGCTTCAACCCTTTACCCGGCTCAATGCCCAGGTAATACGTTCCTACGGCTCACCCGTTTTTTCTGAAAATATGCGTGGCAGTCATACCATGTTCGGCAATACCATCCTTGGTGGTTCGGCCACGGTAATGAATGAATGGCAGGCCCCTACAAGTTTAAATGGCTATCGTACCAGCGAAAGCGGTAACGATTTTACCGATATGCAGAATATTGATGTAGACGGTACCATAGCCGCAACCACTTTTATCAGCTATGGCGCCAGTTGGAAGTATTCTAACGGTACAGCTGTACCGGCCGATAACGGCGGCTTTAACTGGACACAAACAGGCTATAACGATGCTTCCTGGTCAGGACCGGCTGTAAGTCCTTTACGCCGCAGTACGGGCAGCGGTGGCACCACCCTGGCCGCAGACCGGAATACCAGCTATTTCAGAACTACTGTCAATATTACTAACCCCACCTCCTTCCAGAATTTTGTAATGACCTTACAATATGATGATGGTGCAGTGGTATATGTAAATGGTACCGAGGTGGGAAGAGTAAGTATGCCCACCGGCACGGTGAACTTTAATACACTGGCATCAACCTGTCGCAACTATACAGATGGCGATGGTACCATTACCATTCCTTCATCGGCATTTGTAAACGGTAATAATGTTATTGCTGTAGAAGTGCACCAGGGCAGTGCCTGTAATGCCGATGTGTATTTTAACCTGCAATTACAGGGCAATGCCATCAATACATTCAACTCATCATCTGCCGACCTGGTTTTACCTGCCGGCATTACTAACCCAACCATCAAATTTGCCCGTTTATATTGGGGCGGCCGTATTAGTACTACCGAACTGGGTACCGATGATGCCAATGTACGTACTGTTAAGATCAGGAAAGCGAGCGGTGCTTACCAAACCGTTACTGCCCCCGTATCGCAGGTTGATAAAGTAGTGATACCCGGCACATCGGCAACAGCCTACCAGGCTTATTTTGATATTACTGCCTTTGTAAACGCCAATAAAGCCGGTAGTTATACGGTTGCCAATATTAAGCTCAATACCGGCGCTACCGGCGGTACCGGTGGTAATTTTGGCGGCTGGACCATTATGGTGGCTTATGAAGATGCCAACGCCACATTCTCTAATATCCGCATCTACGATGGTTTTATATTAGTAAGTAATTCATTGGCGCCTACTTCTCAAACCATACAGTTATCAGGCCTTAATCCTTCTTCCGCTTTTGCAGGCCAGGCAGATGCACATATGTCCTTTTTTGCGTGGGAGGGTGATGCCAACCTGGGCGCAACGATTACCAACCCTGCCGGCGATTATGTAAAGCTGAATAATGTAGTGGTTACCGATGCTTTGAACCCGGCACAAAATTTCTGGAACGGTAGCATAACCCGTAACGGGCAACATGTTACTACTAAAAACCCTAACTATATTAACCAGATGGGTATTGATATTGACGATATTAATATTGGCAGCGGCTATAATATTACACCGGGTATGGCAAATATGAGTGTAGAATTTGGTACCGAGGCCGACCAGTATTTCCCCAGTGTATTTGGTATTTCCATGGCGGCCAACCCGCCTGCTGTAATACTGGATAAAACAGGAACTATTACCGGTCCGGGCAGTGCAACCGGCTTATTATATCCCGAAGAAACCATTACCTATATTCTTTCGGGTAAAAACAATGGCCTGGGTAATGCCATTAATAACATAGTGGTAGATACCATTCCGGTAGGCTTAAACTATGTGGCCAACTCCATGTTCATTGGCGGGGCCAGTGGTCCGCAAACCCCGTTAACCGATGCTACCGGCGACGACCTGGGACATTATGCGGCTACCGGTGGTAAAAGCTGGGTTAAGTTTTTTGTAGGCACAGGCGCTACCGCTTCGCAAGGTGGTGTATTAACACCCGGGCAAACCTATTCAGTAGGTTTTAAATGTAAAACACCAACCTACGCTACACCGTGGATATCGGTATCCAATACCGGCCGTATTTATGGTAATAACGCTTCCGATAACCAGGCTTTTACCGATGATGGTACTTATATTTTCGGCCCTGGTAATATTATGTTGCCTGTTACCCTTACTGAGTTTAAAGTAACCCGCGATGCTAATACAGCGCAGCTGAACTGGATAACTGCCGGTGAGCTGAAGAACGACCGTTTCGAGGTAGAAAGAAGTACCGATGGTTTAACCTTTAGTAAAGTGGGTACACTGAACGGAAAAGGCACTACGGATGTAAAACAATACTATTCTTTCAACGACAATTTACCGGCCAGCAGCGGTATTGTATACTATCGTTTACGCATAGTGGATTTTGATGGTAAGAGTACTTTCAGTAAAATAGTAATGGTACGCCTGTCGGGCACTACTACCTTAAATGCTATTTCGGTATTCCCTAATCCTTTTGTATCCAATGTTAAATTACAATTGAACAGCCGTACTGAAACTGAAATAACCGTGCGTGTGGTAAACATGCTGGGCCAGCAGGAACTGGTACGTAAAATAGGTGTACAGCCCGGTGAAAACATCATCGTGGTACAGGATCTGCAAAGTTTAAAAACCGGCAACTATGTGTTGGAAGTAATTACCGAAGATGGTAAAACCACGCATAAAATAACGAAGAAATAAAAACTACTTAGGGTAATAATAAGGCCTCTTGATATATTTCAAGGGGCCTTTTTATGTGTAACAACTTAGCGCAAAATATTGACAATCAGAAAGCTTTTACAACCCGGTACCAGTCGCCAGAAATATTTGGGGCTTACAAAAAAATGGGTGTAACTTAACAGACCAATTATAACCTCATATAACCGCTTATGAAGCTATATCTACCCAAATTATTTATTACAACTGCTTTTATTGCACTTTCTCCTGCACTTTTTGCTCAAAGCGACCGGTTTGCCTATGCTATTACCGATGTACAGCAGGAAGGGTTTAACTGGACCACTTTACGTAAGCTGGACCTTGTTACCAATACCTATAGTGATGTATTGTTGCAGGGAAACAATACGCAGGCAGTATTGTATAATGCAAACGATAAAAAACAACTATCACCACAGGTAGATAAAGTATATGGCAATTTGGCCAATGCCGCTTTTGTAAACGGTGTGGCCGCACTAGCCTACGATAAAGTGAACAACCGTCTTTGGTTTACGCCCATGTTAATAGACCAGTTAAGGTATGTTGATTTAAGTACTATGCAGGTATATGTAACCGGTAAGCCTTTAACAGGCATTGCACAAAAAGCGGCGGACCAGAGTGATATTATTACCCGTATGACCATTGGTAACGATGGGTATGTATATGCGATCAGTAATGACGGTAAAAAGTTTTACCAGGTTAGTGCTTCTAAAAAGAAAGGTATTACGGTAACTGACTTGGGGCAGTTGGTTGATGCACCGGCCAATCAATCAGTTTCAATATATAATAACTGTACCAGTTATGGTGGCGATATGGTAGCGGATGATGATGGTAACCTGATCATCCTGTCGGCCCGTAACCATGTGTTTAGTGTAAATACACAAACAAAAGTAGCTACTCACCTGGGCCTGGTTACCGGCCTGCCGGCAACCTTTACCATGAATGGCGCAGCGGTTAGTGCCGATGGCAAAAATATTGTGATCACCAGTGCTACCGATAACAGTGGTATTTTTCAGCTGGATATAAAAACCATGACAGCCACTGCATTAACCACTACGGCAAAGCCCTGGCGTACATCGGACCTGGCCAACAGTAATATACTCCGTTCCGGTAAAAAAGAATTTGGTACGCCGGATATGCTGGCTGTAGTAAACGATAAAACAACCGGCAATACAGGTGTAGAGGTATTTCCCAACCCGGTAACCGAAAAAACATTTACCCTGCAGCTGAAAGATATACCTGCCGGTGTTTACACCGTGAAAGTATTGGACGGTAGTGGTAAACAGGTAATGCAGCGCACCGTTAACAGCAGTGGTAAAGTGCATAACCAGCAGCTTGGTTTACCTGCCATTACTACATCGGGTATTTATTTGTTGCAGGTAATTAATAACGATAAACACACCATCTATTCCCATAAATTAATGGTGCAATAAGTTAACGCTTACTGCGCTGTTTTGCCGGCCCCGTAAGGCCGGCATTTTTATTTGCAGGCTGCTACAGGTGTAATGGTAAGCTTTTTGTAGTACAGGCCGTTGATAGTTGTTATATAACTGAGGGGCTGCCCGATGGAAGCGGCACCTCGCTGAAGGTTTGAGGCAGGGGCTGTGGCGAAGTACAGCGTACAGCGGGAACTGTAGCCGATAGCAGTACAACAGCCGATAGCCCCCGGTAAGCTGGCAGGTATTGAATGATAAGTTTTAAATTGATGCGACAGGCATGCTGTATTTTGCCTGCCGCAATTTTATTTTGTAATGATTGGATTATGTGGCTTGCATAAACCCGTTGATTACAGGTGTAACTGTTAAAATTATGGCCGTAAATGCTGATTTGCAGGAGGTCAATGGGTTAAAAACAGTAATTTTATTTTTTTCGTAAACACAGGAAAGTTATATCATGAGGTTATACAGGTTGCTTATTGTATGGTTATTGGTAACGCCGTTTTTTTCGGTGGCACAGTTTAAAAGTAATTTACCTGCCCAGGCATGGGTGGATAGTGTTTTTCAATCGCTTACTCCGGAACAACGCATTGCGCAGTTAATGGTGGTGCGGGCACATTCCAACCTGGGGGCCGATCATGTGGCAAAAGTGGTAAATGATATTAAACAATACAATATAGGTGCCCTTTGTTTTTTCCAGGGTGGTCCCGTAAGGCAGGCCAACCTGACCAACTATTACCAGTCCATTGCACAAACGCCCATCATGGTTACTATTGATGGTGAATGGGGCCTGGGCATGCGACTGGATAGTGCCATTAAATTTCCATACCAGCTTACACTGGGCGCTATGAGCGATACCAACCTGGTATACCAATTAGGCAAAGCGGTAGGCGAA